>NZ_JAALEG010000120.1 GCF_011058165.1 Rhodococcus aetherivorans | reverse complement strand
GCCCGGCCCGGCCGGACCGGCACCGATCACCTAATCTCGACGTCATGCAGCGGATCATCGGCATCGAGGTCGAGTACGGGATCTCCTCACCCAACGAGCCCACAGCGAACCCGATCCTCACGTCCACCCAGGCGGTCCTGGCGTACGCGGCCGCCGAGGGGGTGCCGCGCGCCAAGCGCACCCGCTGGGACTACGAGGTCGAATCCCCGCTGCGCGACGCCCGCGGATTCGACCTGGGCCGCTTCAACGGTCCGGCCCCCGTCATCGACGCCGACGAGGTCGGCGCCGCCAACATGATCCTCACCAACGGCGCCCGGCTGTACGTCGATCACGCCCACCCCGAATACTCGGCGCCGGAGGTCACCGACCCCCTCGACGCGGTGATCTGGGACAAGGCCGGCGAACGGGTGATGGAGGCCGCCGCCCGGCACGCCTCGAGCGTGCCCGGCGCGCCGCGCCTGCAGCTGTACAAGAACAACGTCGACGGCAAGGGTGCCTCGTACGGCACCCACGAGAACTACCTCATGGCCCGCGACACCCCGTTCTCGGCGGTGGTGGCCGGGCTGACCCCGTTCTTCGTCTCCCGGCAGGTGATCACCGGTTCCGGCCGGGTCGGCATCGGCCAGTCCGGCGACGAGGCCGGATTCCAGCTGTCCCAGCGCGCCGACTACATCGAGGTCGAGGTCGGGCTCGAGACCACCCTCAAACGCGGCATCATCAACACCCGCGACGAGCCGCACGCCGACGCCGACAAGTACCGACGCCTGCACGTGATCATCGGCGACGCCAACCTCGCCGAGATGTCGACCTACCTCAAGGTCGGCACCACTGCGCTGGTGCTGGACCTGATCGAGGCCGGGGTGGACCTGTCGGACCTGCAGCTGGCCCGGCCGGTCACCGCCGTGCACCACATCAGCCACGACCCCACGCTGCGCAAGACCGTCGCCCTGACCGACGGCCGTGAGCTGACCGGCCTGGCGTTGCAGCGGATCTACCACGAGCGCGTCGCGAAGTTCCACGACGGCACCGACGACAAGCGGGTGCGCGACATCCTCGACAAGTGGGCGATGATCCTCGACCTGCTCGAACGCGACCCCATGGAGTGCGCGCACCTGCTGGACTGGCCGGCCAAGCTGCGCCTGCTCGAGGGCTTCCGGAACCGGGAGGGCCTGGCGTGGTCGGCGCCGCGGCTGCACCTGGTGGACCTGCAGTACTCCGACGTGCGGCTGGACAAGGGCCTGTACAACCGGCTCGTCGCCCGCGGCTCGATGGAGCGCCTGGTCGCCGAGCAGGATGTGCTCGACGCGGTGCACACCCCGCCGTCGGACACCCGCGCGTTCTTCCGCGGCGAGTGCCTGCGCCGGTTCGGCGCCGACATCGCCGCCGCCAGCTGGGACTCGGTGATCTTCGACCTCGGCGGCGAATCCCTGGTGCGCATCCCCACCCTCGAGCCGCTGCGGGGCAGCCGCGCGCACGTCGGCAAGCTGCTCGACTCGGTGGATTCGGCGGCCCAACTGGTCGACGAACTGACCAGCTGACCCGTCCGGGCGGGCGCGACACGCGCGTAGTCGCGCGGAGTGTCGCATCTGCTCGGTAGGGTGGAGGTCCGAGCAGTCGGAGCTCGCACCGGCCGAGGCCGGAGCGGGCCCCACGAACGAACGAGGAGGTCGACCGCTATGGCTCAGGAGCGGACCACACGCGGTGGCGGAGGCGACGACGACGAGGTCGTCGGCGACGGCGGTGCCGGTCAGGAACGACGCGAGAAGCTCGCGGCCGAGACCGACGACCTGCTCGACGAGATCGACGACGTGCTCGAGGAGAACGCCGAGGACTTCGTGCGTGCGTACGTGCAGAAGGGCGGCCAGTGACAGCGGAGCGTTCGCCGATCCCGTTCCCCGTCCACCCGCCGCGCATGCCGTTCGGTTCCCCGCTGTCCTCGTTCTCCGACCACCTGCGCATGCATGCGCCGGAACTGCTGCCGGAGAACCGTCCCGGGCTGCGGGGCGCCGACGCGGACATCGCCCCGCACGGCACCACGATCGTCGCCGTGACGTTCGCCGGCGGCGTGCTCATCGCCGGTGACCGGCGCGCCACCATGGGCAACATGGTCGCCAGCCGCGACGTGGAGAAGGTGTTCGTCACCGACAGCTACTCCGCGGCCGGTATCGCCGGCACCGCCGGCCTGGCCATCGAACTCGTGCGCCTGTTCGCGGTCGAGCTCGAACACTACGAGAAGATCGAGGGTGTGCCGCTGACCTTCGACGGCAAGGCCAACCGGCTGTCGTCGATGGTGCGCGGCAACCTCGGGGCCGCGATGCAGGGCCTGGCGGTGGTGCCGCTGCTGGTCGGCTACGACCTCGAGGCCCCGGAACCGCAGCGCGCCGGCCGGATCGTGTCCTACGACGTGGTCGGGGGCCGCTACGAGGAGCGCGCCGGCTACCACGCGGTGGGCTCGGGATCGCTGTTCGCCAAGTCGTCGCTGAAGAAGCTCTACCGCGCCGACGCCGACGAGGCGGCCGCGCTGCGCACCGTCGTCGAGGCGCTCTACGACGCGGCCGACGACGACACCGCCACCGGCGGCCCGGACACCACCCGCGGCATCTATCCCACCGCGGTGGTCATCACCGCCGACGGCGCCACCGAGGTGCCGGAGCAGACCTTGTCGGCGCTGGCCCGCACCGTGGTCGCGGACCGCACCGTCGCCGAGCACGGGCAGGGAGGTGCGCAGTGACGCTGCCGTACTATGCGTCCGCCGAGCAGATCATGCGCGATCGCTCGGAACTGGCGCGCAAGGGCATCGCGCGGGGCCGCAGCGTGGTCGTGCTGATCTACGCCGACGGGGTGGTGTTCGTTGCCGAGAACCCGTCGAAGGCGCTGCACAAGGTCAGCGAGCTCTACGACCGCATCGGGTTCGCCGCGGTCGGCAAGTACAACGAGTTCGAGAACCTGCGGCGCGCCGGGATCGTGCACGCCGACATGCGCGGCTACTCCTACGACCGGCGCGACGTGACCGTGCGGTCGCTGGCCAACGCGTACGCGCAGACCCTGGGCACCATCTTCACCGAGCAGCCCAAGCCGTACGAGGTGGAGATCTGCGTCGCCGAGGTCGGCCGCGCCGACTCCGCCGACACCGCGCAGCTGTATCGCATCACCTACGACGGCTCGATCGTCGACGAACCGCAGTTCGTGGTGATGGGCGGGCACACCGAACCCATCGCCACCGCCCTGCGCGAGTCGTACCGGCCGGGTCTGTCCCTCGCCGAGGCGGTGCAGGTCGCGGTGCAGGCGCTGCAGCAGGTGCCCGCCGCCGGGGCCGAGATCGGCACCCGGGTGCTCGGCCGCGCCGAGCTCGAGGTGGCGGTGCTCGAGAAGCCGCGCCCGCGTCGCGCGTTCCGCCGCATCACCGGCGCCGCGCTCGACCAGTTGCTGCCCGGCACCGGCGAGCGGTCCGGCGACGACACCGGCACCACCGGGCCGGACGGGTCGGGGCCCGTTCAGGGTTCCTGATCGAGGGGCCGGTAGAGGGTGAGCTCGCCGGGGACGCTGCGGAACTCGAACAGCGCGCCCTCGGCGAGCACCTCACCGTCGGTGGCCAGGGCGACCCGGCCGCTGCGCACCCGCACCGACAGCGCCGGCGCTTCGCGCCGCACGTGGATCGGGGATCCGGCGAGGCTGCCGGTGACCGCGGCCGCGAGCAGCCGGGTCCGCGACCAGTGCAGGTCGGCCCGCAGATACCGCACGTCCAGGGTGCCGGTGTCGATGCGGGGCCGTGACATCGGCACCCGGTCGTCCGGCGCGTACCGGCCGCTGCCGACGAACAGCAACCACACCGCGGTGGGCACCCCGTCCAGCGACACCCGCAGCGGGCTCGCGGTCGCGAGGACCGCGGCCAGCGCCGCCGCCGCGGCCGGCCACTTGCCGATCCTCGGCTCCCACCGCTCACGCAGCCGCACCGAGTCCGGATAGCCGCCCACGCTGGCGGTGTTGACGAACACGTGTCCACCCCGGTCGGCACCGTCCGGGCCGGTGCCGTCCACCCACACCCGGCCGAGGTCGACCCGCAGCGCCTGCCCCCGCTCGACCGCGTGCACGGTCTGCTCCAGGTCGAGCAGCCCGGCGTCGCGGGCGAAGTGGTTCAGGGTGCCGCCCGGGAACACCGCCAGCGGCAGCCCGTGCGCGACGGCCGCGCTCGCCGCGGCTCGCACGGTGCCGTCCCCGCCGTGGACGCCGAGCGCTGCGGGGGTGTGCTCGGCGACGAACCGGTCCAGCTGGGCGGTGAACTCCTCGTCCGGGTCGAGGGTGACCACCCGTGCCTGGGGCAGCGCCGCCGCGATCACGCCCGCGTCGTCGTCGCGGCCGGCGCCGGGGTTGACCAGCACCAGCAGGTCCCGGCCCTGCGGCAGGGCCGGGGCCGGGCCGGGCGGGCCCAGCCGGGCGGGCTCGTCGGGGCGCACCGCCCACCAGCGGCGCGTGGCCAGGGCCACCGCCGCACCGACGGCGACGCCGGTGACCACGTCGGCCGGCCAGTGCACCCCGGTGTGTACCCGGGAGTAGGCGACCGCCGCGGCCACCGGCGCGAGCAACGCCCCCGTCACCGGGGATTCGAGGGCCATCCCGGTGGTGAACGCCGCCGCCGACGCCGAATGCCCGGACGGGAACGACGACGAGCGCGGCGTCGGCAGCGAGCGGCGCAGCGGGCCGTCCTGCCGGGCCGGGGGCCGGCGGCGCGGCAGCAGCGGCTTGAGCACCCCGTTGGCCAGGGCACTGGCCCCGGCCAGCGCCAGCATGCCGCGGACGGCGCCGCGGCGGGGCCGGCCGCCGATCGCGGCGCACGCCGCCGCGCAGCCCATCCACAGTCGACCGTGGTCGGCGGCGCGGCTCAGGCCCCGCAGCACGGGGTCGGCGGGGGAGGGACGCAGGGCGGCGCTGCCGGCGAACAGGGACCGGTCCAGGCGCGTCAGCGGGGCGGGAGCGAAGATCACGGGTACAACCGTAATCTCGTTGCGGCTCATGCTCGGTGGTTCCGCGCGGTACTGTCGAAGTGTGCAGCGACGAATCATGGGCATCGAGACGGAGTTCGGCGTCACGTGCACCTTCCACGGGCACCGGCGGCTGAGCCCCGACGAGGTCGCCCGGTATCTGTTCCGTCGGGTGGTGTCCTGGGGCCGCAGCTCGAACGTGTTCCTCCGCAACGGGGCGCGCCTGTACCTGGACGTGGGTTCGCACCCGGAGTACGCGACCGCCGAATGTGACGACCTTCTCCAGCTCGTCGAGCACGACCACGCCGGGGAGCGGGTGCTCGAGGAATTGCTGATCGACGCCGAACAGCGCCTCGCCGAGGAAGGCATCGGCGGCGACATCTACCTGTTCAAGAACAACACCGACTCGGCCGGCAACTCCTACGGCTGCCACGAGAACTACCTCGTGGTGCGGGCCGGGGAGTTCTCCCGCATCTCGGACGTGCTGCTGCCGTTCCTGGTGACGCGGCAGCTGATCTGCGGCGCCGGGAAGGTGCTGCAGACCCCCAAGGCCGCGACCTACTGCCTGTCGCAGCGCGCCGAGCACATCTGGGAGGGCGTGTCGTCGGCGACCACCCGGTCCCGGCCGATCATCAACACCCGCGACGAGCCGCACGCCGACGCCGAGAAGTACCGGCGGCTGCACGTGATCGTCGGCGACTCGAACATGTCCGAGCCCACCACGATGCTCAAGGTCGGCTCCGCGTCGCTGGTGCTCGAGATGATCGAGGCCGGCGTGGCGTTCCGCGACTTCGCCCTCGACAACCCGATCCGGGCCATCCGGGAGGTCAGCCACGACCTGACCGGGCGGCGGCCGGTGCGCCTGGCCGGGGGCCGGCAGGCCAGCGCCCTCGACATCCAGCGCGAGTACCACGGCCGGGCGGTGGAGTACCTGCGCACCCGCGAACCCGATCCGCACGTCGAGCAGGTGGTGGATCTGTGGGGCCGGGTGCTCGACGCGGTCGAGTCGCAGGACTTCGCGAAGGTGGACACCGAGATCGACTGGGTGATCAAACGCAAGTTGTTCCAGCGCTATCAGGACCGCTACGACCTGGAGCTGTCCGACCCGAAGATCGCCCAGCTGGATCTGGCGTACCACGACATCAAGCGCGGGCGCGGGGTGTTCGATCTGCTCCAGCGCAAGGGGCTGGCGGCGCGGCTGACCGACGACGAGTCCGTCGACGCGGCCGTGCACACCCCGCCGCAGACCACCCGGGCGAAGCTGCGCGGCGACTTCATCGCCGCCGCGCAGGACGCCGGCCGGGACTTCACCGTCGACTGGGTGCACCTCAAGCTCAACGACCAGGCGCAGCGCACGGTGCTGTGCAAGGACCCGTTCCGCTCCGTCGACGAGCGCGTCGAACGGCTCATCGCCTCGATGTAGCGTGCCGCGGGTCGTCCGCGTCCGGTAACCGGGTCGGCCGGCGGGCGGGGGATTAGGCTGCACCGCGTGGCGAATTCCAAAGTCGAGCGGCTGGTGAACCTGGTCATCTGCCTGCTGTCCACCCGCCAGTTCCTCACCGCCGAGAAGATCCGCGCCTCCGTCGCCGGATACGACGAATCGGGCAGCGACGAAGCGTTCAGCCGCATGTTCGAACGCGACAAGAACGAGCTGCGCGACCTGGGCATCCCGCTCGAGACCGGCATGCCGTCGCGGTTCTCCACCGTCGAGGGCTACCGCATCAACCGCGACGCCTACGAACTGCCCGAGATCGAGCTGACCAGCGCCGAGGCGGCCGCCGTCGCGGTGGCGGCGGCACTGTGGGAGTCGCCGGAGCTCACCTCCGCGGCGCAGGGCGCGCTGCTCAAGCTGCGCGCCGCGGGGGTGCAGGTCGATGCCGACCCGGCGGGCGCGATCACCGCGATGCCGACCCGCAGCCGCGGCTCCGAGCCGGTGCTGGGGCAGGTGCTCGCCGCCGTCGACACGCGCCGCGCGGTGCGCTTCCGGCACCGCAGTTCCCCGACCGACCCGTGGACCGAGCGCACCGTCGAACCGTGGGGCGTGGTCACCGTGCACGGCCGCTGGTACCTGGTGGGGTTCGACCGGGACCGGGGGGCGCCGCGCACCTTCCGGCTCTCCCGCATCGACGACGACGTCACCGCGTTCGGCCCCGCCGGGGTCGTGCGGATCCCCGACGGGGTGGACCTGCGGGCACACGCCCTGACCGCCACCACCTCCGGCGACGTGACCGGGCACGCCCGCGTATGGGTCGCGGACGGGCGCGCGTTCGAACTGCGCCGGCTCGGCACCGAGCACGAGCGCCGCGCGGTCGGCGACCGTCCCGGCACCGTCCTCGACGTTCCGGTGCGGTCGTGGGAGTGGATCGGGCGGGTGATCGCCGGGCAGGGCGCCGACGCGCTGGTGCTCGACCCGCCGGAACTGCGCGCGGAGGTGCGCCGCATCCTCACCCGGGTGCTGGCCACCTCCACGACGGCCACCGTCGGTGCCGTCTCGAACAGCGGCGGCGGTGCCGTCTCGAACAGCGGCGGCGGTGCCGTCTCGAACAGCGGCGGCGGTGCCGTCTCGAACAGCGGCGGCGGTGCCGACCGGGGGGAGAGCCGATGAGCACACGACTGTCCGGGCGGTTGACCCGGCTGCTGAACCTGGTGCCGTACTTCACGGCCCATCCGGGGATCAGCGCCGCCGAGGCCGCCCGCGATCTCGGGGTCACCCCGAAACAGATCATGGACGACCTGAACCAGCTGTGGGTGTGCGGGCTGCCCGGCTACGGTCCCGGCGACCTGATCGACCTCTCGTTCTCCGAGGACAGCATCGTCGTCACCTTCACCGCCGGGATCGACCGGCCGTTGCGGCTGACGTCCACCGAGGCCACGGCGCTGCTGGTGGCGTTGCGGTCGCTGGTGGAGATGCCCGGCGTGGTCGACCCCACCGCGGCGCTCGGGGCGATCGCGAAGATCGAGGCCGCCGCCGGCACCGCGGCCGCCGCCGACCGCACGCCCGCCCCCGCGCAGCCCGTCGCCGAGGATCCGGTCGCGGCGACCGTGCGCTCGGCGGTGCAGCACCGCCGGGTGCTGCACCTGACCTACTACTCGGCCTCCCGCGATGCGGTGTCCGAACGCGACGTCGATCCGATCCGGATCGTGCTGGTCGGCGAACACACCTACCTGCAGGCCTGGTGCCGGGCCGCCGAAGGGGTGCGGCTGTTCCGGTTCGACCGCATCGACGCCGCCACCGAACTCGACGAACCGGCGGACCCGCCCGAACGGGCGCTGCGCGAGGACGACCACCTCGACCTGTTCGCCGGCGACCCGACGCTGCCGGCGGCCCGGTTGCGGATCGACCCCGGCTACGGGTGGCTGCTCGACTACTACCCGCTGATCGACGTGCGGGTGCACGACGACGGGGTCATCGACGCGGTGATGCACTACGCGTCGCTGGACTGGATGGCGCGGTTGACCGTCGGCCTCGGCGCGGGGGTCAGTGTGCTGGGTCCGCCGGAGCTGGTCGCGGCGGTGCGGGACCGGGCGCAGGCCGCCCTGGCCGCGTACGACGCCCCCGCCGGGAACGGGCTGTGAACCTGCTCCGAACTCGTCGTGAACGCCCCTGTGCGGCGCGCCGGTGCAGGGTCGGTCCGGTAGCATCGACGCCAGCAGATCAGTGGAGGTTGATAATGGGTGCAATGAGCCCCTGGCACTGGGCCATCGTCGCGATCGTCGTGATCATCCTGTTCGGTTCGAAGAAGCTGCCCGACGCGGCCCGCGGTCTCGGCCGGTCGCTGCGCATCTTCAAGAGCGAGGTCAAGGAGATGCAGAACGACGACGCGCGCCCCGCGCAGCAGCAGGCTCCGAGCCCGTTGCCGCCGGCCCAGCCGGCCCCGGCCCCCGTGGAGCCGCAGCCGCAGACGCCGCAGCCCGAATCACGTTCGGCCTGACCGTATTTCCCTGACCGGGGCATCCGTGCGGATGTCCCGGTCCTCCGCTGATCCCGGCGGCCGTGACAGGAGCTGAGAACCGCACCGTGCGCATCCCGTTCGATCCGCGTCGAAGCCGGCGCAAGACCAATCCCGACGGCACCATGTCGCTGGTCGAGCACCTCTACGAACTGCGCACCCGCCTGCTCATCGCCCTCGCCGCCGTGGTGCTCACCACGATCGTCGGGTTCGTCTGGTACAGCGCCGGCCTGTTCGGGCTCCCGAGCCTCGGCGAGATCCTGCGCGGCCCCTACTGTGATCTGCCGGCGTCCGCGCGCGCCGACATCAGCGCCGACGACAGCTGCCGGCTGCTCGCCACGGGACCGTTCGAACAGTTCATGCTGCGGCTGAAGGTGGCGCTGACCGCGGGCATCGTGCTGGCCTGCCCGATCTGGCTGTACGAGCTGTGGGCGTTCATCACCCCCGGCCTGTATGCCAAGGAACGCCGTTACGCGATCGGCTTCGTCGTCTCCGGCGCGGTGCTGTTCGTCGCCGGCGCGGTCCTGGCCTACCTGGTGGTCTCGCACGCGTTGTCGTTCCTGCTCACCGTCGGTAACGACGTGCAGGTCACCGCGCTGTCGGGCTCGGAGTACTTCGGGTTCATCATCAACCTGCTCGTGATCTTCGGGGTGTCCTTCGAGATTCCCCTCGTCATCGTCGCGCTCAACGCCGTCGGGGTGCTCAGCTACGCCAAGCTCAAGTCGTGGCGGCGGGGGCTGATCATGGCGATGTTCGTCTTCGCCGCCATCGCCACGCCCGGCCAGGACCCGTTCTCGATGCTGGCGCTGGCCGCGGCCCTGACCCTGCTGCTCGAACTCGCCATCCAGCTCGCCCGCCTCAACGACAGGCGCCGCGCCCGCCGCGACCGGGAACAGGGCTGGGGCGACCTCGACGACGACGAGAGCTCCCCGATCACGGCACCCACCCCGGTGCCCGCGCCCACCTCGACGGTGCCGCCCGGCCCCACCGCCCGGCCCGCGCCGCCCGACTACTCCGACACCCTCTAGCCGCCGCCTGTGACCGACTCCACCGACACCGGATCCACCGCGACCGCGCTGCCGCCCCGGCTCGCCGAATTCGCCGCCGAGCTGTCCTTCCCGCTCGATCCGTTCCAGGTGCAGGCCTGCCGCGCCCTCGAGGGCGGGCACGGCGTGCTCGTGTGCGCCCCCACCGGCGCCGGCAAGACCGTCGTCGGTGAGTTCGCCGTGCACCTGGCGCTGCGCGCCGGCAGCAAGTGCTTCTACACCACCCCGATCAAGGCGTTGAGCAACCAGAAGTACGCCGATCTCGTCGCCCGCTACGGCAAGGCCTCGGTCGGCCTGCTCACCGGCGATCAGTCCGTCAACCCGGATGCCCCGGTGGTGGTGATGACCACCGAGGTGCTGCGCAACATGCTCTACGCCTCCTCGACCACCCTGATCGGGCTGACCCACGTGGTGATGGACGAGGTGCACTTCCTCGCCGACCGGTTCCGCGGCGCGGTGTGGGAGGAGGTCATCCTGCACCTGCCCGAGGACGTGCGCCTGGTCAGCCTGTCCGCCACCGTCTCCAACGCCGAGGAGTTCGGCGACTGGATGGAGACCGTGCGCGGCGACACCACCGTCGTCGTCGACGAGGTGCGGCCCATCCCGCTGCACCAGCACGTCATGGTCGGCCCCCGCATCTTCGACCTGTTCGAATCCACCGCGCACCCGGACGCCGCGGACGGCACCGGCCGCCGCGGCGTCGTGGTCAACCGCGAACTCGTCGAGCAGGTGCGCCGCCGCGCCGCCCTCGACTCGACCGGCCGGTGGGGCGGTCCCCGCGGGCGCATCGGGTTCCGGCCGCTGCCGCGTCCGGAGGTCGTCGCCCGCCTCGACCGGGAGGGGCTGTTGCCGGCGATCACCTTCGTGTTCAGCCGTGCCGGCTGCGACGCCGCCGTCGGCCAGTGCCTGCGCGCCGGTCTGCACCTGGCCTCCGACGCCGAGACCGCGCAGATCCGGGCCATCGTCGACGAACACACCGGCGACCTGCCGCGCGCCGACCTCGAGGTGCTCGGCTTCCGGGAGTGGCGCGCCGCCCTCGAACGCGGCATCGCCGCCCACCACGCCGGCATGCTCCCGGCCTTCCGGCACACCGTCGAGGACCTGTTCGTCCGCGGCCTGGTGCGGGCGGTGTTCGCCACCGAAACCCTCGCCCTGGGCATCAACATGCCGGCCCGCACCGTGGTGCTCGAGAAGCTGGTCAAGTACAACGGCGAAACCCATGCCGAGCTCACCCCCGGCGAGTACACCCAGCTCACCGGGCGGGCCGGGCGCCGCGGCATCGACGTCGAGGGCCACGCGGTGGTGCTGTGGCAGCCGGGCCTCGAGCCCGCCGACGTCGCCGGGCTCGCCTCCACCCGCACCTTCCCGCTGCGCAGCTCGTTCCGCCCGTCGTACAACATGGCGGTCAACCTGATCGACGCGGTCGGCGCCGAGCACTCCCGGGCGCTGCTCGAACGGTCCTTCGCCCAGTTCCAGGCGGACAAGTCGGTCGTCGGCCTGACCCGCGGCATCGAACGCAACGAGAAGGCCCTCGCCAAGCTCCGCGATCAGCTCGGCGGCGAGGACGGCGACATCATCGACTACCTGCAGCTGCGTGAGGAACTCACCCAGCTCGAACGGCGACGCGAACGCCAGGCCCGGCAGGACCGCCGGCAGGCCGCGGTCGCGTCGCTGCTCGCGCTGCGCCGCGGCGACATCGTCGCCATCCCCGGCGGCCGGCGCACCGGACTGGCCGTCGTCCTCGAAACCGACACCGACGTCACCGACCCCCGGCCCCTGGTGGTCACCGCGGACGCCTGGTCCGGGCGGGTCTCGGCCGCGGACTTCCCGGCACCGGCCACCGCGCTCGGCAAGCTCCGGCTGCCCCGGCACGCCGACGCCCGCACCGCCCGGGCCCGCCGTGACCTCGCGTCGGCGCTGCGCAGCACCGGGATTTCCGCGCCGCGCCGCCCCAAGCACGCCAAGAACGGCGACACCCGCGAGATCGACGACCTGCGGCGGCGCCTGCGCCGGCACCCGGCCCACCAGCATCCCGACCTCGAGCGCCTCGCCCGGCTCGGGGAACGCTACAACCGGCTCGGCCGGGAGGTCGCACAGATGCGCCGCCAGTCCGCGGCCACCACCAACTCCCTCGCTCGCACCTTCGAGCGGATCGTCGCGTTGCTGACCGAGCGGGGCTACCTCACCGCCGGCGACGACCCGTCGACCACCGAGGCGGGGGAGCGGCTCGCCCGCATCTACAGCGAGAGCGACCTGCTCGTCGCCGAATGCCTGCGCCACGGCGTGTGGGCGGGACTCTCGCCCGCCGAGCTCGCCGCGGTGGTCTCGGCGGTGGTGTACGAGGCGCGCGTCGAGGAGGGCGCCACCGAGTACGGGCCCACCGGGCCGCTGCGCCGCGCGCTCGCCGACACCGTCCGCCTGTGCGGGCAGCTGCGCGCCGACGAGGTTCGCTTCAAGCTGCCCCCCACCCGCGAACCGGATCCCGGGTTCGTCGATGCCATCTACACGTGGGTGAGCACCCAGTCGTTGACGGAGGCCCTGATCGCCGCCGGGGCCGCCGGACGCGACCTGTCGGCGGGCGACTTCGTGCGCTGGTGCCGGCAGGTGATCGATCTGCTCGACCAGATCCGCACCGGCGCGGTCGACCCTCAGATCGCGAAGACCGCCGCCCGGGCGATCGGCGCGATCCGGCGCGGTGTCGTCGCGGTCGATGCGGCGTGACGACACCGCGTGTGGTTTGATACGCGCGCTGCCACACGGCTTTCTCGTGGTGGGTGGGGCGCTACGGCTACGGTAATTGGACACAGCGAAGGCAGGTGGAGGCGACAATGAGCGGTCCGCACGACCCGCAGGATTCCGACGATTCGACCAAGCAGTGGGCGCCGTCCCCCCCGCCGTCCTCCGGAGCCGAGCAGGGGCCGGCTCCGACGCAGGCGTTCGGCACGCCGCAGCAGGGGCAGCCCGCCGGCCAGCAGTGGGGCCAGCAGGGCCAGCAGACCCCCGGCCAGCCGCAGCAGGGTCAGCCGCAGTGGGGGCAGCAACCCGGCCAAGGCCAAACCCCCGGCCAGCAGTGGGGCCAGCAGCCCGGCCAGGGCCAGCAGTGGGGACAACCCCAGCAGGGTCAGCCCCAGTGGGGGCAGCCCGCCCAGGGGCAGCAGTGGGGCCAGCAGGGTCAGCAGACCCCCGGCCAGCCGCAGCAGGGTCAGCCGCAGTGGGGGCAGCAGCCCGGCCAGGGCCAGCAGTGGGGACAACCCCAGCAGGGTCAGCCCCAGTGGGGGCAGCAACCCGGCCAGCAGTGGGGGTCGACCGGCGCGAGCCAATGGAATGCCGGTGCGCCGCAGCAGAAGTCGAAGACCGGGCTGATCGTCGGCCTGGCCGTCGCCGGGCTCGTGGTGATCGGCGCGATCATCGGCGCCGTGCTGCTCCTCGGCGGCAACGACACCCTCGACCCCGAGGCCGCGCAGGCCGGCGTCGAGAAGGTCCTCACCGAGTCCTACGGCGCCACCGACGTCTCCGACGTGCAGTGCCCGGACGGTGAAGAAGTCAAGGCGGGCAACAGCTTCGAGTGCACCCTCACGGTGGACGGCCAGTTCCGGTCGGTGACGGTGACCTTCACCGACGACGAGGGCACCTACGAGGTCAGCCGCCCCAACTGAGCGCGCCGGTCCGTCGCCCTCACCCCGCGGCCAACGCCGCGGTCAACCGGGCGACGGACCGCCCGATCCCCAGCTCCTGCGCCAGCCGCTCCAGCGCCTGCGGATCGACCGGGGTGGACGGCACCGTGTCCGGCCGCGACACCCGGACGGGGGCGTCGGTGGCGACCCGCACCACCGGCACCGCCGCGTCGAGATACGCGCCGGCGTCGATCAGCTTGCCGCGCACCCCCTTCGCCAGCCCCGACTCCGGGTCCACCGCTGCCGCGCGCAGCGCCGTCAGCGACCCGTACTGCAGCAGCAGGGTCGACGCGGTCTTCTCCCCGACGCCCTTCACCCCCGGTAACCCGTCCGACGGGTCCCCGCGCAGCGCCGCCAGCTCGGCGTAGGCCGCGCCGGCCCGCTCGGGTGGCAGCCCGTACCGCGCCGCCACCTCGGGCGGCCCGAACAGCTCGGCCTTGGCCAGGCCCCGCCCGACGTACAGCACCCGCACCGGCACCGAGCCGTCGCGCACCACCTGCAGCAGGTCCCGGTCCCCGCTGACCACCAGCACCGGATCCCGGGACTCGCCGGCGGCGAGAGTACCGATCACGTCGTCGGCCTCGAACCCGGCCGCGCCGGCGGTGGCGAGGCCGGCGGCGGCCAGCACGTCGGTGATCATCGGCACCTGCGCCGGCAACGCCGCCGGCACCTCCTCGACGGTGCCGTCCGAGCCGGCGGCCACCCGGTGCGCTTTGTAACTCGGCACCGCCGCCACCCGGAACGCCGGCCGCCAGTCCAGATCCAGGCACACCACCAGCCGCGCCGGCCGATGCTTGGTGATCAGCGACGCCACCATGTCGGTGAACCCGCGCACCGCGTTGACCGGGCGGCCGTCCGGGGCGGTGAGCGACTCGGGCAGCGCGTGGAACGCGCGGAACCACAGGCTCGCCCCGTCGAGCAGCATCAACG
>NZ_JAALEG010000011.1 GCF_011058165.1 Rhodococcus aetherivorans | reverse complement strand
AAAAGAGACATCCCGGCCGTGCCGGTGACGGCGGCACCACAGCCCACCGAGGCCGCGCCGCTGGACCTGATGCAGTACGCCCGCGGGTCCGTGCTCAAGCGCGTCGGCCCGGCAGTGGCCGTGTCGGCGCTGGTGGCCCTGATCGTCTACCTGCTGCTGCGGCGCCGCCACCCCTGAGACCGCCTGTTCGCCCCTCCCCTCCTCGAGCGAATGTATCGTTCCGTCGGCCTGATCGAGTGAGCGATACATTCGCTCGGCACGGGCGGGCCGACGGAACCGGCCCCGATCACTGCAGCAGCCGCCAGATCCGGTCGCGGGAGAGCGGCAGCTCGTGCGGCCGGACCCCGATCGCGCGGCGCACCGCGTTCGCCAGCGCGGGCGCCACCGGGTTGAAGGGCGCCTCGCTCATCGACTTCGCGCCCATCGGGCCGAGCGCGTCGTAGGTGTCGGCGAAATACACCTCGGTGCGGGGCAGGTCGGCGTACTGCGGAATGTGGTAGTTCCGCAGCGCATCGGTGACGACGCGGCCGGTGGCGTCGGTGACGAGTTCCTCGTACAGCGCGACCCCGATCGCCTGGGCGGCGCCGCCCTCCACCTGGCCGCGGCACTGCTCGGGGTTGACCACGACGCCGGCGTCGGCGGCCTGCACCGACTGCAGGATCCGCAGCTCGCCGGTGCGCACGTCGACGGCGACGCGGAAGGCCTGCACGTTGAACGACAACGAGCGGGGCAGGCCGCCGTGGCTGCCCTCGGCCCGCAGCGTGCCGCCGGCCGCGTCGAGCAGTTCGCCAGGGCTGACGAGGCGGCCGCCCGCACGCACCCCGTCCGCCTCGGGCACCGCGTCGTCGGGGTCGGTGCCGGTGATCTGTCCGGCGAGTTTGACCATCCGCCGGCGCAGTTCCCGCGCGGCGGCGAGCAGGGCCTTGGCGGCGACGACCGTCCCCGACGATCCGTACGCACCGGTGTCGTGGGTGGTGACGTCGGTGTCGGACTGGCGGATCCGGATGCGGTCGGGGTGGGTGGCCAGCTCGGTGGCGGCGATCTGGGTGTGCACGGTGGTGGTGCCGTTGCCGAACTCGGCGGTGCCGACCCGCGCGAGATAGGTGCCGTCGCGCAGCAGTTCGACGGACGTGTCGGCGACGTGCCCGCCCGGTGGGTTCGACGCGATCATCGCCAGGGCCATGCCCTCACCGACGCGCCACTGCGGCCCGGCCGGTTCCCCGGCACCGCCTCGGCGCATCGCGTCCTGCACCAGGTCCAGGCACTGGTCCAGCCCGTAGCTGCCGAAGATCAGATCGCCGCCCTCCGGGTGCGCGCCCACCAGGTCGTCGCCGGGCACGACGACGTTGCGCCGCCGCAACTCGTACGGGTCCATGCCGAGTTCGACGGCGAGCTCGTCCATCGCTGACTCGATTGCGAAGATGATCTGCCCCAGCCCGTAACCGCGGAACGCGCCGGAGGGACGGTTGTTGGTGTACACGGCCTGGGCGTCGACCCGCTTGTTCGGGCACCGGTACACCTCGACGGATTCGCCGCATCCGTGGAACATCACTCCCGCCGAATGGTTTCCGTAGGCGCCCGCGTCGGAGAGCACATCGATCGCCAGGGCGGTGAGGACGCCGTCGGCACCGGCCGCGACCGTGACGTCCACGCGCATCGGATGCCGGCACGGCGCGACGGTGAGCTGATCGGTGCGGGTGAACTCCCACTGCACCGGGCGTCCGGTGCGCAGGACGGCCGCCGCGACGACGTCCTCGGCGAGCATCTCCTGTTTGGCGCCGAAGCCGCCGCCGACGCGCGCGGCGAACACCCGTACCCGATCGCGGTCGAGACCGAAGATGTGGCACAACTCGTCGCGGACGAGGAACGGCACCTGCGTGGAACTGCGGATCACCAGGCGGCCCCCGGTCGCGAGATCACCGCTGCCGTCGATCCACCCAATGGCGCCGTGGGTCTCGAGGTGGGTGTGCTGCACGCGCTGCGTCTGCCACCGGCCGCGCACGACGGCGGCGGCCGCGGCAACACCGGCGTCGACGTCACCGACCTCGCCGTGCAGTTCGGCGACGAGGTTGCGCGACGGATCGGCGATGCGGTTCTCGGGTCCCTTGTCCGCGTGCAGCAGCGGAGCGCCGGGCCGGCGCGCCTCGTCCGGGTCCAGGACGTACGGCAGCACCTCGTATTCGACGGCGAGCAGGCGACATCCCTCCTGTGCGAGCGCCGGGGTCTCGGCGACGACGGCCGCGACCCGCTGCCCGTGGTGGCGCAGGATCCGGTCGAACAGCACGGTGTCGTCGGGGTCGTCGTCCCGGTGTTCGTGGCGGGCCGTGGAGTACGCGACGGCCGGGGCGTCGCGGTGACAGAGCACCGCGTGCACGCCGGGCAGTGCCTCGGCGGCGGTGGTGTCGATCGAGACGATCCGTGCGTGGGCGTGCGGGCTGCCGAGCACGGCGACGTGCAGCGCACCGGCGACGGTGGTGTCGAAGGTGTAGGGCTCGGCGCCGGTCACCACCCGCGCGGCGGCCGGGGCACGCAGGGACCGCCCGCAGGAGGGCCCGGGCGCGGGCGCCTCCACGTTGGTGACGCCGCGCAGTGCGTCGTCGACGGACCGGTAGCCGGTGCACCGGCACAGGTTCCCCTTGAGCCGGTTCGGCAGGTCCGTCAGATCGTCGTCGGTCAGGGTGGCGGCGGTGACGATCATTCCGGCCGTGCAGAATCCGCACTGGAACCCGGCGGCGTCGACGAACCGCTGCTGCAGCGGATGCAGATCGTCACCGGTACCGAGGCCGGCGACGGTGGTCACGGCGTGGCCCTCGGCACGCACGGCGGGAAAGACGCACGAGTGCACCGCCTCTCCGTCGACGAGGACCGAGCAGGCGCCGCAGTCGCCGGCGTCGCAGCCCTTCTTGACCTCGAAGTGGGCGTGCTCGCGCAGCAGCGTGCGCAGGCACTGTCCCGGCCGGGGGTCGGCGTCGAGTTCGCGGCCGTTGACGGTGAACCTCACGACAGTTCCTCCCGGATCTCGTCGGCCAGGACGGCGGTGACGGCGCGGCGCCAGTCGGCGGCGCCGTGCGCGTCGGTGAAGTACGCGTCGGCCGGCACACCGGTACGCAGCGCGTCGGCGAGTTCGCCGGGCGTGGGTGGCTCGGGGAATCGGAACACGTAGGGCCGCACGGTCGCGGCGGTCACCGACAGCGTGAAGGCGCCGTCGGGGCCGACGCGGCCGATCACCACCGCGCCGGAGCGGCCGAGTGGGGCGAGCGCGATCTTGCGGAACGCGGTGCGCGACGCCAGCGCCGCCGCGGGGACGTGCACGCTGCGCAGCACCTCGCCCGGCCCGAGCAGATTCGTTCCGTTTCCGGTAACGAACTGCTGCACGGGAATCCGTCGCTCCGCGCCGTCCGGCGCCCAGATCAGGGCGGTGGCGTCGAGCGCCGTGGACAGCGAGATCATCGCCCCCGCCGGGAACGCGAGGCAGACATTGCCGCCGACGGTGGCGCGCTTCCAGATCTTCCACGAGGCGAGCAGTGCCGCCGCGCACTGATGGAACAGCGCTGCGCTCGGCCATGTTTCGGTGCCCGACAGCGCTGCGAGGCGTTCCACGGTGCAGGTGGCCGCGATCTCGAGACCCGCGTCGGTGACGGTCAGAGCGGGCCAGCGCAGCCCGGACAGGTCCAGCAGCCGGCGCAGGTACGGCTGCGGCTCGGAGAACAGCCACGTCCCGCCGCCGACGAACGCCGTAGCAGCGTCGGCGACGAGATCCTCTCGGGCGCGGGCTATGTCGTATGCGGTCACGGTGTGCAGGTCCATGCGCTCACCCCGCCTTCGCCACCAGGGCGTCGTGCGCGGCGGCAACCTCCGCGGCCACCGACGTCTCGTCGACGGTGCGCACCTCGTCGCGGCGCACCACCTCGCGACCGTCGATCAGCAGCAGCTCGAGCGGCGGCTGGGAGCCGAGCACGAGCGCCGCGACGGGATCGGTGATGCCCGCATGGGCGAGCGTGTCGATCCGCCACAGCGCGAGGTCGGCAAGCTTGCCGACCTCCAGGGAGCCGATCTCGTTCTCCCGGCCGAGGACCCGCGCCCCGCCGACGGTCGCCAGTTCCAGGCTCTGCCGGACCGTCATCGCGCGCGGCCCGCTGCGGGCCCGGGCGAACAGCGCGGCGTGGTGGGCCTCCTCGAGCATGCAGCACGACTCGTTGCTCGCCGCCCCGTCGACCCCGAGACCGAGCGGCACCCCCGCCGCGTACAGGTCGGCGGCGCGGGCGATGCCGGCACCGAGGCGGGCGTTGGACGTCGGGCAGTGCGCCGCGCCCGTGCCCGAGGCGGCGAGCACCCCGATGTCGCGGTCGTCCAGGTGCACGGCGTGCGCGTACCAGACGTCGGGGCCTGTCCAGTCGAGCGACTCCATGTACTGCACCGGATTGCAGCCGAACCGCTCCATGCAGAAGTCCTGCTCGTCGAGGGTCTCCGCGAGGTGGGTGTGCAGCCGCACCCCCAGATCGCGGGCGAGCACCGCGGACTGCTTCAGCAACTCCGTGCTCACCGAGAACGGCGAGCACGGTGCGAGCGCGATCCGCAGCATGGACCCGAACGACGGATCGTGCCACCTCTCCACGGCCCGTTGGCTCTCGACGAGGATGGTGTCGAGGTCCTCGACGACGTGGTCCGGCGGCAGGCCGCCCGCGCTCGCGCCGAGGTCCATGGATCCGCGGCACGGGTGGAACCGGACGCCGACGTCCGCGGCCGCGGCGATCTCCGCACCGAAGACGTCGCCGCCGTCGCGCGGGACCACGTAGTGGTGGTCGGTGCTGGTGGTGCAGCCGGTGCGGACGAGGTGGGCGAGGGCGCCCTTCGCCGCGACGTGCACGGCGTCGGCGTCGATCCCGCCCCAGACGGGGTACAGCGTCGTCAGCCACTCGAAGAGGGTGTGGTCGACGGCGAGGCCTCGGGTGATCCACTGGTACAGGTGGTGGTGGGTGTTCACCAGGCCGGGCGTCAGCACACAGCCGGTGCCGTCCACGAGGGTGGCGTCGGCGTAGCCGCGCGGCTCGCCGGCGCCCACGGCGACGATCCGGTTGCCCTCGACGACGACGTGCCCGCGCCGGTACTCGGCCCGTCCGGCGTCCATCGTCACCACGTGCGCGCCCTGGATCACGATCGGCCGGGTGGTGTTCGGCTGCATCGGCGTTGCTCCTCACGCTCGTCGACGCTCCCAGTCAACGCCCCGG
Organism: Rhodococcus aetherivorans; assembly: GCF_011058165.1. Taxonomy (GTDB): domain Bacteria; phylum Actinomycetota; class Actinomycetes; order Mycobacteriales; family Mycobacteriaceae; genus Rhodococcus; species Rhodococcus aetherivorans. The sequence goes on along the minus strand of NZ_JAALEG010000011.1, from coordinate 102,383 downwards.
AAACCGCAACATCCCGGTCGGCACACACGAAACGGAACCGAAATATCGGCTTCGTATTGTGCGATCGTCCAAACCCGTCACCCGGAGGTGAACGCCGTGCTGCTACAGGATGTCCTCGACGCACCGGAGCTCGGAATCCGCCTGCTGCACGGCGACTCCGATGCGCTCACCCGCCCGGTGCTGCGGGCGTGCACGACCGACATGCCCGATCCCACCCGCTACGTGAGCGCGGGATCGTTGGTGTTCACCGGCCTCGTCTGGCGGCGCACCGCGGCGGACGCGGACCTGTTCGTCACGCTGCTCGCCCGCGCCGGGGTCTCCGCCCTCGCCGCCGGGGAGGCGCTGCACGGGCAGGTGCCGTCCGACGTGGTCGAGGCCTGCGTCCGGCACGGGATACCGCTGCTCTCGGTGCCCGAGGAGGTGCCGTTCAGCCGGGTCATCGAGTACATGACCGGCCGGATGGCCGGGGCGCGGATGGACCGGTTGCAGACCGGCCTGGCCCGGCAGCGACGGCTGCTCACCGCGGTCGCCGACGGGTGCAGCCTCGACGAACTCACGGACCGGACCGCCCGGGAGTTCGGGGTGCCGGCGTGGCTGCTCACCGCCACCGGGATGCCCGTCGCCGGCGCCGATCCCCTGCCCGACGAGGATGTCGACGCCCTCACCAGGACCGCGCTGACCGCCGATCGCCTGCCCGCCGAGGTGGCGGGGGGATACACGGTGCTGCCCGTCGGTTCGGGGCTCGCCGACCGGATCGGCTCGTGGTACCTCGTGGTCCGGCACGCCGGCACCCCGGACGCGGAGTGCCTCGACGCCTTCGGCGAACTCGCCGCGGTGGCGGCCCTCGACCGGGTGCGGCGGGAGGAACGCCGCCGGCTCGGGTGGGAGGCCGCGGACCGGACGCCCCCCGGGGGCGACATCGACTGCGGCAGATCACCGGTCGCCGTGGTGGTCGACCGTGCCCCGGCCGGCACCCCGGAGCAGCGCGCCGCGATGCGGGCCGCCGTGCAGGACGCGTTGTCCGGCGCCGTCACCACCGTCGACGTCGCCGGGCGCGTCGTCGCGCTGGTCGACGGCGACGAGTCCGAGGTGGTTGCCGCGCTGCGACGGCGCCTGGGGCGCCTCGCTCCCGCGCTGGCCCGGACTCGCCTACTCGTCGGTGTCAGCGCCTGCGGCACAGGCGAATCCGTTGACGGCGCGGTGCGCTCCGCGGCCGCCGCCGTCGCCGCGGCGCGCGGCGACGCGGGGGCGGTGTGCGTGCGGGCGGCCGAGCTCGATTCCGCGCTCGGGTTGTTCACCGCCGTTCCCGACCAGTTGCGCCGCGCGTTCGCCGGGCGCATCCTCGGGCCCGTGCTCGAGCACGACCGGCGCACCGACGCCGGGCTGCTCGCCACCCTCGAGGCGTTCCTCGACTGCGACGGCTCCTGGCGCCGCACGGCGGACCGACTGCACGTGCACCTGAACACGGTCCGCTACCGGATCGGCCGCGTCGAGGCACTCACCGGCCGCGACCTCGGACGCATCGGCGACCGGCTCGACGTGTACCTCGCCGTGCGCGCCCTGGCATGAGAGCGGCCCGTCAGACGGCGCCGGTGTAGGCGTCCCAGGCGATCCCGGCGTCGGGGGCGTCCTCGCGCTGCACCGTCGCCTGGATGAGACCGTAGGGCCGGTCGTCGGCGTGGAAGACCTCGTTGTCGTTGGCCACGCCGAACCGCTCGAGGTCGTAGACGAAGTGATGCTTGTTGGGGGCCGACAGCCGGATCTCGGCGACGAACGGGTACTTCTCGAGCACGGCGCGTCCCATCTCGAAAAGAGTCTGCTGCAATGCTTTCGACTGAAGGTTCGCGAACCGCTCGAGCATGGTCGCCTTGATCCCGGCGTAGGTGACGTCCCAGTCGACGTCGGTCGTGGTGAACCGCCACTTCGCGACGAGGCTCGTCGCCATCACCCGGTCGCGAGTCGGCTCGAGGACCGTGTACGGATCGGTGAGGAACCCGGCGAACTCGGAACCGGTGGACTTGAGTACGACGAGGTCCTTCAGCCCGCCGATCACCCATTCCCGGCGCGCCCGGCCGGAACCCTGGACGGTCACCGCGGCGGTGCGTACCTCGGAGCCCTTCCGGGTCCAGGTGTGGTCGTGCCCCACACCGTCGACGGCGACGCGCTCCCAGGCGTATTCCTCGATCTCGATGCGAGCCGAGTGGACGGGTTCGACGTCGTCGACGAAGTGCCGCGCGAGGGCGAGGGCGTAGGTCTCGACGAACTCGACGCCCTTGGCGTAGGCGTAGATCGTCTGCTTCTGGGTGTCGGTGGGCAGGACGGTGCCCTGGTCGCCCTCGAGGTGCGCGGCGCCGAAGTCGCCGCGCAGGCAGGACGAGACGTTCATGTCGCGGATCTCGTGCCGCGGGGTGTCGCGGTGGATCCGCACCACGCGGTTCTCGGCCTTGCCGTACTGGTGCGGTCCGAGAACGATCTTGCCGGTCAGTTCGGTCATGGGGTCAGCTCCCGCGGTAGGTGGAGTAGGCGAACGGGGACAGCAACAGCGGCACGTGGAAGTGATTGCCGGCCACAGAGATCCGGAAGGTGACGACGACCTCCGGATAGAAGGGGACGATGTCGCGCTCGGCGAACCAGTCGCCCGTGCCGAAGGTGAGGGTGTAGGTGCCGGGCGGCAGGGGCTCGTCGGTCAGTGCGCGGATCCGGCCGTCGTCGTCGGTGCGTCCCGTCCCGAGGACGCTGCCGTCCGCGCCGGCCAGGGCGACGTGCACTCCGGCTGCCGGAGTCCCGGTGGTGGCGTCGAGCACGTGCGTACTGAGGGTGCTCATCACCCGCCCCCACGGGACGCGACGTCGGCCTCGTCGAGCACGAGACGTTCGAGCCGGAGCCGGGTGATGTCGGCCAGGGCGGAGCGCACCTCCGCGGCCTCGGTGGCGGGATCGTTGCCGAGGCGGCGGTGGAGGATGTCGAGCAGCTCGGCGGCGGACCGCCCGGCCGCGCGCACGAGGTACACGTGCCCGAACCTGTCCTCGTAGGCACGGTTGCCGACGGCGAGGGCGGCAAGGATCCGGGCGTCGGCGGTGGCGACGGCCGACTGCTCCCGCTGCGACGACGCGCTCTCCGAACGTTCCCCGATGCGCGGATGCCCGGCCAGGGCCTCGGCCCGGCCGTGGTCGTCGAGACCCGCGATCGCGACGGACACGGCGTCGAGCAGGGCCGGACGGTCGCCGTACGGGCGTCCGGCGGCCACCCGGGCGGCCCAGGTCGCGCCGGCGCAGCAGGTCGTCAGCAGCGCGACGGCCTCGTGTTCCGGCAGGGCGTCGAACTCGGCGACGGTGTACGGCACGGGAGCCTCCTTCGTTCCGGTGTCTCCACCCTCGCGCAGGCGGGGCGGCTCCCGGGGTGCCCGCAGCTACAAAGTCGGCCGCGGTCCGGCGGAGGGGTTTGGACGATCATCCAGGGCCGCGGTCCGGGCCGACCGCCACCGATCGACCGCCCGGAATGAAACCGGCGGCGACGGAGGTTGGACCCGGCGTGACGGATTCGACGAAGGCAGAGAACACGACGCAGACTCCCCCGCTCGGCCGCTTCGGCGTCTGGCGGCACGCGACCGGCCTCCCACCGGAGACCGGAGCCGAGATCGAGAAGCTCGGCTACGGCACCATCTGGATCGGCGGTTCACCGCCCGCCGACCTCGAGGTGGCCGAACGCCTCCTCGACGCCACCGAGAACATCGTCGTGGCCACCGGCATCGTCAACATCTGGACCGCCCCCGCCGACGAGATCGCGGCCTCCTACCACCGGCTCGAGGAACGCCATCCCGGCCGCTTCCTGCTCGGTGTCGGCGTCGGCCACCCCGAGGCGCACGGTGAGACGTACCGCAAGCCCTACGCGGCACTGGTCGAGTACCTGGACGTGCTCGACCGCGAGGGCGTGCCCGAGGCGCGGCGGGTCCTCGCCGCGCTGGGACCGAAGGTGCTGAAGCTGTCCGCGGACCGGGCCGCCGGAGCCCACCCCTACCTCACCACCCCCGAGCACACCCGCGAGGCGCGCGCCGTTCTCGGCCCGGGCGCCGTGCTCGCCCCCGAGCAGAAGATCGTGCTGTCCACCGACGTCGCCACGGCCCGCACCATCGGCCGCAAGGCCGTGGCCAACCCGTATCTGAAGCTGCGCAACTACCGTGCGAATCTGGAACGCACCGGCTTCACCGCCGAGGAACTCGACAACGACGGCACCGACCGGGTCGTCGACGCGCTCGTCGCGCACGGCGACGCGGAATACATCGCGTCGCGTCTGCGGGAGCACCTCGACGCCGGGGCGGACCACGTCGCGGTCCAGGCCCTGCCGATGCGGGACGACCCGGTTCCGGCCCTGCGGGAGGTCGCCGCGGCGCTCGGGCTCTGAGGCCCGGAACCGCGACGACTCACCGCTCTACGCCCCGGATCCGGACGCAGCAGAACCCCGGTTCCGGGGCGAGTTCCGCGCAGAGCCGGTCGGTCCCGAGTCCGGCGACGACCCCGTCGAGCAGGGCGAGGTTCATCCCGCAGACCAGTTCACGGTGCTCGTTCGCCAGCCGGTCGAACGGGCAGTTCGCCAACCGCATCTGCCCGTCGCCGGACAGGCGCGGCTCGTAGCCGTGCCGGGCGAGCAGCCGCGCCATACGTTCGAGGTCGGTACCTCCCGCGTCCATAGGACCGGGCACCGTTCCGGCGGGCACGGCCGGGGTGGCCGCATTCGCGGCAATACGCCGGCCGTGCTCGACGGCAGCGGTCCGCACCGCCTCCGCGATGGGCACCGAGTCGCGCATCGACCGCTCGATCGCGGCCGCCAGAACCTCCCCGGCGAGGTCGTAGCGCCGCTCGGGCAGGGAGATCGACAGCTCGCGCGACGAGCGCCGATAGAGCTTCGACGGCCGTCCTGCGCCCGGGCCCGTCCGCCCCGAGAGCCTGCGGTACTCCGTCTCGAGCAGGCCCTCCTCCACGAGCCGGTCGAGGTGGAACCTCGCTGCGTGCAGCGGCAGGCCTACCGCGGCCGCAGCCTGCTCGCGCCCGACCGCGTCCGCTTGTGCGGCGACGTAGCGGTAGAGGGACCTTCGAGCCGGGTCTGCCAGCGCACCGATCCCCGACGCCTGTTCGGCGAACTCGTCCTGCACGATTCCCCCTTCTAAAAGAGAAACTTCTTGACGTAATCTACGTCACACCTCTAAAATCAAATCTACTCTCTCTTAGAAGTCAGGAGACTTCGATGAGCCACACGCCCACCTCCCCCACCACGCTCCACTCCACCCCGGCCGGCACGAACGCCGGCGCCCGCCAGGCATTCGTCCTTCTCCGGACCGTGTTCACGGTGGCCCCGATCGCCTTCGGTCTCGACAAGTTCGCGAACCTGCTCACCGACTGGGAGCGCTACTTCGCACCCTGGATCGACGACCTCGTCCCGGGCACCGCCCACCAAGCCATGCTCGCGGTCGGCGTGGTCGAGATCCTCGCCGGCATCGTCGTCGCGATCAGACCCGCCATCGGCGGCTACGTCGTGGCCGCATGGCTGCTCGGCATCATCGTCGACCTGGTCACCCTCGGCGGCTACCTCGACATCGCGCTGCGCGACTTCGGATTGGCGGTTGCCGCCCTCGCCCTGGCCCGGCTGGCCACCGCCCCGGTGACTCGCCGCGGACCCACCCCGGGTACATCGTGAAACCGAGCCACCGGTTCACGGACGTCCGACGGCGACCGTGGACCGGCGGCAGCGACCTCCCCACCGAAAGGTGACTCCGCCATGGACTGGGCCGGATGGGCGCTCTTCGGATCGGTGGCCACCACCGCCCTGACCGCAGTCATGATCGCCGCCCAACTGGCCGGTTACAGCCGCCTGGATCTGCCGCTCGTGCTCGGCACCGTCGTCACCGCCGACCCGGATCGTGCCCGGGTGGTCGGATTCTTCATCCACCTCGCGATCGGCCAGGCCTTCGCACTCGGCTACGCCGCCACCTTCGCGCTGCTCCACCGGGCGACGTGGTGGCTCGGCATGCTGCTCGGCCTGCTGCACGTCGCGGTCGCCTTGACGGTCCTGCTGCCACTACTGCCGGGCGTGCATCCGCGCATGGCCTCCCATCGAGCCGGGCCGCGGAGCACCGCGGTCCTCGAACCACCCGGCCTGCTCGGCCTGAACTACGGTGCGCAGACCCCCGCCGTCGCCGTCGCCGCCCATCTCGTCTACGGCACCGCACTCGGCCTTCTTCTCCAGGTGCGCTGAAATGACTTTCAGGATGACCGATTTCGACGAGAGTGGCATCGAGGACAGGGCGGGCACGCAGACCCGGATCGGGGACTACGGCCTGCTGGGCGACACCCGCACCGCGGCCCTGGTCTCCGGCGACGGATCGCTCGACTGGCTCTGCGTGCCCCGCTTCGACGGAGATCCCGTCTTCGGCCGACTCGTCGGCGGAGCGCCGGCGGGGCGGTTCCGGCTCGGGCCCGAGGGGCATGCCACCGTCGTCCGGCGCCGCTACCGCACGCACACCGCAACGCTGGAAACCACCTGGGACCTCGGCAACACCCGGCTCACCCTGAGCGAGGCGATGATCGCGGAGGTGGCCGGACGGCTGCTCCCGGCGACCGTCCTCGTGCGTCGCCTCTCCGTCGAGGGCGAAACCGCGCGCGCCGTCGTCGAATTCGATCCGAGGCTCGGTGAACGCCACCGCCCCCCGAAGGTGCGGCGCGGTCCCGACCTCGTGTGCGAGTGGGGCTCGCTCGCCCTGTCCCTGGCCTGCGACTCCGGCACCCCGATCCCGCCGGGCCGGCCGACCTCGATCCTCGTGACCCCGCGGCATCCGGTCACCGTCGTCCTGACTGTGGCCCACCGCGAGCCGCTGATCCACCTCCCTCCCGCCGCGGCCTGGGAGCTCGTGACCGAGGACGAGGCACGCTGGCGGGCGTGGACGGCGGAGATCGCTCACGATCTGCCCTGTCGTGAGGCCGTCGTGCGAAGCCTGCTGACGCTGCGGCTGCTCACGTATTCCCCGTCGGGGGCGCCGATCGCCGCCCCGACGACGTCGTTACCCGAGTGGCCCGGCGGGGTCCGGAACTGGGACTACCGCTACGCCTGGCCGCGCGACGCCAGCATCGGCGTCGCAGCCTTCCTGGGCGCGGGCAAGGTCGACGAGGCACGCGGGTTCCTCGGATGGCTCCTGCACGCCAGCCGCCTGCAGCGGCCCCGCCTGCCGGTCCTGTTCACCCTCGACGGCCGGCACGCCCCCGCCGAACGCACCCTGCCGGGATGGCCGGGCTTCGCGGGCAGCGTACCCGTGCGGCTCGGCAACGACGCGGCCGATCAGCATCAGCTCGACGGCTACGGCTGGGTCGTCGACGCCGCATGGACGTTCGTCCGCTCCGGTCGGCCGCTGAATTCGGAAACCTGGCGCATGGTAAGGGGATTCGCCGATCACGTCTGTGCACGGTGGCGTGACCCGGACGCCGGCATCTGGGAGATCCGGGGCGACGCCGACCACCACGTGCACTCCAAGATGATGGCCTGGCTCGCCCTCGACCGGGCCCTGCGCATCGCCGAGACCCACCGCCTGTCCAGCCGTCGTCGCCGGCGCTGGCTCGCGGCGCGAGACGACCTCGCCGACGAGGTGCTCGCCCGCGGCTTCGACCGGATCGGAAATCGGTACACCCGCACCTACGGGTCGCGTGACATCGATGCCGCCCTGCTCGTGCTCCCCGTCCTGGGCATGGAGGATCCGGACTCGCACCGGGTGCGCGGCACGATCGACGCGATCCGCAGCGAGCTGTCGGCCGGAGGCCCTCTGCTCTACCGATATCCCCCCGGACAGGACGGGCTGCCCGGCGTCGAGGGCGCGTTCCTGCCGTGCTCCTTCTGGCTGGTCCAGGCGCTGGCCTTCACCGGCCGGCGGACCGAAGCCGGGGAACTGTTCGAAACGCTGCTGCGGCGCGCCGGCCCCCTCGGCCTGCTCCCGGAAGAGGTGGACCCGGGCACCGGCGCCTACCTCGGCAATTACCCGCAGGCGCTCACCCATGCCGCGGTGGTACAGGCCGCCCTCGCCCTCCGGGCTCACGGGGGAAGCGGATGAGCGGGGCCTCCGGGACCTTCTCTCCCCGGCTCCGGTGTGGAACAGTTTCCTCATGGCGATCCTCACGATCGCAGGCGTCGCGACAGCGGTGAGCGCATTCGCCTTCTACCGCCGGTGGCACCTGCGGTGGGGAGCGACGACCGCCGAGCACGCCGGTGCGATGCCCGGAGACGACATCCTCTCCTCGGCGACGTTCACTGCGACCCGTGCCCTCACGATCGAGGCGCCGGCCGAGTGCGTGTGGCCGTGGATCGTCCAGGTCGGCTACAACCGGGCCGGCTTCTACTCCTACGACCGTCTCGACAATCTGGGGCGGCCCAGCGCGACGACGATCGATCCGCGCCTGCAGTGCATCGAGGTCGGCGACGTGGCGGCGCCGATGGCGAGTCGGGCCACGGCGGCGACGTCCTTCCGGGTGCACTCCTTCGATCCGGGGCGCTGCCTCGTCTGGGCGAAGCCGGATTCGACGTGGTCGTGGCGCCTCGATCCCATCGACGACGGGCGACGGACCCGGCTCGTGAGCCGGTTGAAGGCCTCCTACCGGCCCACGCCGTCGCTTCCGCTCACCGTCGCGCTGATGGAACTGGCCGATTTCCCGATGATGCGCAGGATGCTGCTCGGCATCCGGGAACGCGCCGAACGCCTCGCCGGAGACGATCCCGCCTGCTCCCGGCAACGTCTGGAGGACACATGACTCGTACGACCGGCGACCTCGGCATGCTGCGGGCCGCGATGGAGGGCCCGGTTCTCGGACCCGGCGACGCGGACTACGACGAAGCGCGCACGGTGTGGAACGCCGACATCGACCGCCGCCCGGCCGCGATCGCACAATGCCGGAGCACCGCCGACGTGAAGGCGGCGATCGCCTACGCGACCGAGCACGGAATGGAGATGGCCGTGCGCGCGGGTGCGCACAGCACCGCGGGCGCCTCGGTCGTCGACGACGGCCTGGTGATCGACCTCGGATCGATGGATCACGTCGTCGTCGACCCGGAGAGCAGGCGAGTACGGGTCGGCGGGGGCGCCCTGTTGCGTGACCTCGATGCCGCCACGCAGGCCCACGGGCTCGCCGTCCCGGCCGGTCTGATCAGTCACACGGGCGTCGCGGGACTGACGCTGGGCGGAGGAATGGGCTGGCTCACCCGGCAGGCCGGATTGAGCATCGACAACCTCGAGTCGGCCGAGGTCGTCACTGCCGACGGCCGGATCCTGCGTGCCGCCGAGGACGAGAATCCGGACCTGTTCTGGGCGATCCGGGGCGGCGGCGGCAACTTCGGGGTGGTGACGGAGTTCGAGTTCCGCCTGCACGAGGCCGGCCCCGTCGTGCAGTTCGGGCTCCTGTTCTGGGGCCTGGATCAAGGCACCGAGGTGTTGCGGCTCGCCCGGGAGGTCATCGATACGCTGCCCCGCGAGCTGAACATCGTGATCGCCGGCGTGAACGCCCCACCCGCCCCGTTCGTGCCCGAGCAATACCACCTCCAGCCCGGCTATGCCTTCCTCGTCACCGGTTTCGGAGCACCGCAGACGCACGAGGACGCGCTGGCGCGGATTCGGCGCGCTCTGCCACCGCTGTTCGAGTTCGTCACGCCGATGCCCTACGTCGACGTGCAGCAGCTGCTCGACGAGGGCAACGCGTGGGGCTTCTACTGCTACGACAAGGGTTGCTACGTCGAAGATCTCTCCGACGATCTGATCGCGACAGTCGTCGATGTCGTGCCGCAGAAGAACTCGCCCCTGTCGCTCCTGTTGTTCTACCGGCTGGACGAGGCGTACTGCGAAACGAGGGAGGACGACACCGCTTTCGGCGGCGGACGGACGCCACGCTTCGCCGTCTTCATCGTCGGCGTCTGCCCCGATCCCGGTCTGCTGCCACCGGAGCGGGCGTGGGTGCGGTCCGTCTGGGAGGCCCTGCGCCCGTATTCGGTCGGCATCGGCGCGTACGTCAACTCCATGGCCGAGTTCGAACAGGACCGGGTGCGCGCCGCCTACGGCCCCACCAAATATGCCCGACTGGCCGAGATCAAGGCGAAGTACGATCCGCACAACGTCTTTCATCGGAACCCCAACATCGTTCCCGATGTACGGCGCGCGTGACACCGACGGATGACCGCCCCACGTCCGGTGGGACGTGACCGGGCGACTACTCCCCCGACGGCCGATACGGATCGGTGATCTCACGGAGCAGGGTGAGCGCCTCGCGCAGCTGCTTCATCCGGCGCGCGCCGAGATGCTCGGTCCACTCGGCCTCGATCCGCGCCTCCTCGGCCCGGGCGACGTGGCCGGCCTCGGCGCCGCGCGGAGCGATCCGCACGAGTCGCGCGCGGGCGTCGGTGGGGTCGACCGTGCGTTCGACGTAGCCGGCCCGCTCGAGCTGGTCGACGAGGAAGCTGGCTGTCTGCTTGGCCACCTGGGCCTGTTCGGCGAGAACTGTCAGCCGGGTCCCACCGGGTCCGATCCGGGCGGCCACCCGCGCCTGGGCGAGCGTGATGTCGTCGTAGCCGGCGCGCCGCAGCGCCGCGAGAATGCGGTTCTCCGCCGAGCGCTGGGCGATGAACATCAGCACGGCGGCACTGAGGTCCTCGGCCATCATCCTCCCTTGCCGATAGTCCGATCATCGAACTATATTGGTACCAACATCGTACTGATTGTGCCCGTCCGGGAGGTGCGATATGACCGGCGAACCGATCGCCGGGGACTCGATTCCCCGCGGCCACGACGCCGTGCGCGTCTTCGAGGGCGCGAGTGCTGTCCGGCTTCGCGGACGTCTTCGAGCTCGAACGCACCAGGACCCGGGCACCGGTGTTCCGCTGAGACGGAAGGCTCCGGCGATGAACGACGACGAGGTGTGGGCCGCGATCGACAGCGAGCGACGACGCACGGCCGACCTGCTCGGGCAGCTGTCCGACGACGAATGGGCACAGCCGTCGCTGTGCGACGGCTGGACGGTACGCGACGTCGCGGCCCACCTGACCCTGCAGCAGCTGACCGTCGGGGACTGCGTCCGGATGGTTCTGCGTCATCCCGGCCCGCTGAACTCGATGATCTGCGCCGCCGCCCGCCGACGGGCGACCCTGCCGACCGACCGGTTGATCGCGGACCTGCGCGCGACGATCGGTTCCCGCCGCCGCAACGTGGGGCTGACCAGCCTCGAGCCCCTGAGCGACATCCTCGTGCACGGCCAGGACATCGCGATCCCGCTGCACCGCGACCTCGAGATGCCGGTGACCGCGGCGGCCGCGGCGGCCACCCGCGTGTGGTCCTTCGGCGGCAGGGGCAAGGCCCGGGTCTTCCGCTCCCTTCCGCTGCGCGGCTACCGGCTCACCGCCACGGACGTCGAATGGTCGGCCGGGGAGGGGCCGGAGATCCGGGGGCCGATCTCCGCGATCCTGTTGCTGCTCACCGGCCGCCGCGTGGCGCTGCCCCTGGTGTCCGGGCCGGGCGCGGACGAGTTGCGCGCGCGGTTGCCGGCCGGGTGATCAGGTTTCGGATGCGGCACGGCCCGCCCGGTCCGCTCCGCGCCACACCGCGGTATGACGAGTTCTCAACCCATGTGGGCGCGCAGCAGATCCTGGAACGGCGTGCCGGGGGCGCGCAGCGAGTTCCCCGACGAGCGCGGCCGCGCCGGGGAGGACGCGGGCGTGAAGCCGTCCACACCGGTCCGTTCACCGACGACGAGCGCTGCGAGTTCCTCGGCCGCCCGCCGGATCCGGCTGCCGAGGGCGGCGCCGGCCTCCCCGTCGCCGAAGTCCTCGGTCGCGGCGAACACGCCCGTGGGGACGACCACCGCGCGCAGGAACGTCAGCAGTGGACGCATCGCGAAGTCGAGCACCATCGAGTGCCGGGCCGAGCCCGCGGTCGCGGCGACGATCGCGGGCATGCCGTTCAGCGCGTCGGTGTCGAGCACGTCGAAGAACATCTTGAACAGGCCGCTGTAACTCGCGGTGAACACCGGAGTGACGGCGATCAGACCGTCGGCGTGCGACACCTGCTCACGCGCCCGCGCGACGGCCGGGGCCGGCAGGCCGCCGGTGGCGACCGTGATCGCGAGATCGGTTGCGAGATCGCGGAGTTCGATCACCTCGACATCCGCGGACTCACCCCGCGCGCCGACCGCCGCGGTGACGGCGGCGGCGATCCGGTCCGCCAGCAGACGCGTCGACGACGGTTGCGAGAGCCCGGCGGTGACGACGACGATGCGGCGGCTCATCGGGCGTCGGCCTCCTCGGCGGCGGACAGATCCACCTTTGCGGGAACCACGAGGCGGTGCGGGGAATCCGGACCCGCGGCGACGAGCGAGGCGTGCGTCGGGGGCTCCGACGGCACGTGCGCCGGGCGGCGTCGTTCGAACTCGGTGCGCAGCACGGGCACGACCTCGCGGCCGAGGATCTCGATCTGCTCGAGCACCACGTCGAGGGGCAGACCGGCGTGGTCCATGAGGAACAGCTGCCGCTGGTAGTCGCCCGCGTAGTCGGCGAAGCCCAGGGTGCGCTCGATCACCTGCTCGGGGGTGCCGACGGTCAGCGGGGTCGTCGCGGAGAAGTCCTCGAGCGACGGTCCGTGACCGTAGACGGGGGCGTTGTCGAAGTACGGCCGGAAGACGCGCTTGGCCTTCTCCTCGGTCTCCGCCATGAACACCTGGCCGCCGAGGCCGACGATCGCCTGGTCGGCGGCGCCGTGGCCGTACTGCTCGAACCGGGTGCGGTAGAGGCTGATCATCTGCTGGATGTGTTCCCGGTTCCAGAAGATGTTGTTGTGGAAGAAGCCGTCGCCGTAGAACGCGGCCTGCTCGGCGATCTCCGGCGAGCGGATCGAGCCGTGCCACACGAACGGCGGGGTGTCGTCGAGCGGCCAGGGGGTCGAGGTGTAGCCGCGCAGCGGGGTGCGGAACTTGCCTTCCCAATCGAGGGCCTTCTCCCGCCACAGGCGGCGCAGCAGGTGGTAGTTCTCGATCGCGAGCGGGATGCCCTGGCGGATGTCCTTGCCGAACCACGGGTAGACCGGGCCGGTGTTGCCGCGGCCCATCATGAGGTCGACGCGGCCGCCCGAGAGGTGCTGCAGCATCGCGAAGTCCTCGGCGATCTTCAGCGGATCGTTCGTCGTGATCAGCGTCGTGGCCGTGGAAAGGATCAGTTTCTCGGTCCTGGCGGCGATCCAGCCGAGCATGGTGGTGGGCGACGACGGGACGAAGGGCGGATTGTGGTGCTCGCCGCTCGCGAAGACGTCGAGCCCGACCTCCTCGGCCTTCAGCGCGATCTCCGTCATCGCGACGATGCGTTCGTGCTCGGTGGGTACGCGGCCCGTGGTGGGGTCGCGGGTCACGTCGCCGATGGTGAAGATGCCGAACTGCACGATGAGCCTCCGTCAATAGTTGATTACTCAACTATACGAACCGGTGCGGTGCGGGCGATATTCCGGCCACCCGGACACCGGCGCGGCGGCATGTCAGAAGACGGGCAGGCCCAAGCGGCGCCGCAGGCGCAGGTCGACCAGATACGCCTTCCACGGAATGCTCCACAGTCCCGGCGTCAGCCGGTGCACGGCGCGCAGCAGGCGCAGGTACCGGGCGAAGGCGCGCTGGTCGTCCGACGACCACTCGAATTCCATGACCGCGCGGAATTCCGGCGGTAACGCTCCTCGTGTGACGAGCCGGAACGGGCGGCCGAGCGCTCGGTGTATCGCGTAGCCGGCCCGGCCCAGCCGGACCTCGAGGAAACGGAGGTCCGCCAGGGCGGCGAGATAGGTACGGACTTCGTCCGTCATCGACACCTCGTCCAGGCCCGCACGCCACACGCTGTCGTACTCCTCGCGCGTGACCGGCCACGCCCCGGGCCGCACGTTCAAGGTGGTGCCCAACGTGGCCCCGTCGCGAAGCACCCGCTCGTACTCGGCGTCGGTCAACGGACCGTGCAGGTATTCGTACTGGTCGACGAAGTACTTCAGCAGGCACACCGCCACCCACAACTGCAGCTTGGGAGAGTTGGCGCTGTAGGGGGTCACCGAATCCGGCCCGGACACGACCCGGGCGTGGATTCGCCGTACCGCTTCCCGCACGTAGGCGCGATCGTCCTCGTTGCCGAATACCGCCACCGCGAGGTACGTCGTGGTGGTGCGGGCGCGCTTGACGGGATGCAGATCCGCCCGGCCGGAGTGCACCGCGCTCTCGATCACTCCCTGCCCCACTCCGGGCACGGCCAGTTGCATGATGACATTCGCCGCGTTGATCGATCCCCCCAGAGGCGAGACAAGATCACCGACGGTACGGATCGTCCGCATACACCCTCCATCTGACAACGATCGTACTCACTTTACGCTGCACATCGACCCCACCTCAACGGCCCGCAGACCATTCGATCGAGCGTCGCCGGGTGCTCGCTACGGAGCGGGACGCGAGCGGGACCGTCTGCCGGGTCCACGATTCGGGCCCGCCCTCGGAGGCAGCCGAGGCACCATGTGTCGATCGGCATCGACGCCGGCGCGCCCGACCGCACAGGGCCGGCCGTCCACGGCCGGAAGTCACGAGGAAGGCACGGCATGGAACATGTCGACCGCGGCGCCCTGGACGCCCAGCGCGGACACTGGCAGCGCACCTATCGCGACAACCCGACGATGTACGGGCCCGCACCGAGCGAGCCAGCCCGGCGCGCCCTCGAGCTGTTCGACCGCGAGCAGGTGCGTGAGGTCCTCGAACTCGGCGCCGGCCAGGGCCGGGACACGCTGGCCTTCCTCCGGGCCGGGTTGTCGGTGACCGCGCTCGACTACGCGCCCGAGGGCCTCGGCGAACTCCGGCGCGGCGCGGCCGAGGCCGGCGTGGCCGACCGGCTCACGACCCGCGTGCACGACGTGCGTGAACCCCTGCCCGTCGCCGACGCGTCCGTCGACGCCGTCTACAGCCACATGCTCTTCAACATGGCCCTCACCACCGAGGAGATCGACGCGCTCGGCACCGAAGTGCATCGGGTGCTGCGCCCGGGCGGCTGGCACGTCTACACCGTGCGGCACACCGGCGACGCCCACTTCGCCACCGGGACGGACCGTGGCGACAACCTGACCGAGCACGGCGGGTTCGTCGTCCACTTCTTCGATCGGGCACTCGTCGAGCGTCTGGCGCAGGGATTCACCGAACCGCAGGTGGAAGCCTTCGAGGAAGGCGGCCTGCCGCGGCGACTGTGGCGCGTCACGCAGCAGAAGATCCGGCCCACGCCCGCGGGATGACGCCCTTTCGCGCATTTCGCGCCCCCGGACACCCGCCGGACGCGAGGATGGGCGACATGGTCGGCAGGCTCGCCCTCGTAGGGCTGATCGCGGCGTGCAGCATCGCGACCGCCGCACCCACGGCGGGCGCCGAACAGCGTGCCGCAGAGGCAACGACCGGCCCGCCGCAGGGCACCTTCGGCGCCGCGCTCGCCTACTCGCTGGCGCATCCCGGCGTCGTCCCGGCCGGGACGAACGATGTCGACTGCGTGCCCACACCGGCGCACCCCGAACCGGTGGTGCTCGTCCACGGCTTCCTCGAGAACTCCTACGCCAACTGGGCCGGATTGGCACCGGCGCTGAAGGCCGAGGGGTACTGCGTGTTCGCACTCGACTACGGCGCACCGCCGGGCGAGCCGTTCAAGGCGCGCGAGCCGATCCCGGACGCCGCCGGCGAACTGGCGGCGTTCGTCGACACCGTCCTGGCCGAAACCGGCGCCGAGCGAGTGAGCATCGTCGGTCACTCCAAGGGCGGCGCCGTCCCCCGGTGGTACGTGCGGTTCCTCGGCGGGGCGGACAAGACCAGCCGCATCGTCGGGCTGGCGCCGGCGAACTACCCTTCGCTCGGGCCGCCGTCGGTCGCGCAGGATGCCGTGCTCGCCGAGCTCAACGCCGGCAGCGACACCGTCGAGGGCGTCTCCTACACGGTCGTCGCCACCAGATACGACCAGGTGATCATCCCCTACACGGCGTCGTTCCTCACCGGGCCCGGCGCGCAGAACATCCTGCTGCAGGACGTGTGCCCCGCGAACACCGCCGACCACGTCTCGATCCCCTACGATCCGGTCGCCGAGCAGCTGGTGCTGGCCGCGCTGGACCCGGCCGGGGCGCGGCCGGTCGTGTGCTGAGCGCCGCCCCTACCCGCCGGGCAGGCGCCGCGTTCCGCCGATCACGAGGGTGACCTCCACGTCGACGTCGCGCAGCCCGGCCTCGTTCAGGGCGTCGCGCAGGGTCGCCGGATCCGCCTCGGGCGGCGGCCCGAGCGCCTCGATCCACAGCACGGACTCGCGGAATCCGATGTCGGTGATCACCCAGCCCTGCTCCTGCGCCCACTGCTCCGCGACGGGGGCGACGTCGGCCTTCAGCGTCTCCTGCCGGATCACTCGCGTGCTGGACACCCCCAGGGGGACCGCGACGAGCACGACCGCGGCGACGACCGTGAGCACGCTGAGGCCGCGCAGGTCCCCGACCGTACGGCCGGCGCGGTGCGCCGCCCCGCGCACCCCCGCCAGCAGAAAGACCAGGGTGCCGGTGGCGACGATGGCGGCGACGTTGGTGGCGAACAGCAACAGGGCCCCACCGGCCTGCCGCGGCGCGCCGGACTCGAGGGTCAGGCCGACCACCGCGAGCGGCGGCACGAGCGAGATCGCGATCGCCACCCCGGGCAGGGTGTCGGACACATCGCGGCGCACCAGCGCGAAGGCCCCGACCGCACCGGTGGCCAAGGCGGCGACGAGGTCGATCATCCGCGGCGCGACCCGTCCCGCCACCTGGCTGTTGTTCTGCGCGAGCACGTCCAGCGGATCGAGCAGGCCCACCGCGAATCCGGTCGCGACCACCGCGGCCGATCCTGCCACGACGAGCAGCGCGGAGGCGATCAGGTTGCGGTGGTCGTTGAGGACGACGGCCAGCGCGGTCCCGACGATCGGCGTCATCAGCGGCGCCACGATCATGGCGCCGATGACGGTGGCGGTCGAGTCCGCGACGACGCCCGCCGAGGCGATGACCGCGGCCAGCACGAGCAGGGTCCAGAACGTCGCGCGCCGGGAACGGGGCCGGGCGTCCTCGGACAGGAACAGGGTGGAGGTCATCCGCTCGATGTCCTCGGTGGTGGGTCTCACGAAAGCCTCCTGGTGCGTCGTTCCGCGAGTGCATCACAGCAGACGCCGCGCGCCCACAGGATCGGGACACCGGTCCCTTCCGTCCGGGACACCGGTCGCGACACGATGTCCCGCACCGGACGGAGGAGGACGCACGCGGTGACGACGGACGAGGCGGCGGCGACACGACCCTCGACGCTGATCGCTGCCCTCCCGCACCGCTACCGTGCCGTGCTGCACTTGCGCATCGCGTGTGGCCTGTCGATCACCGACACGGCCCGTGCCCTGAACACCGATGCCACCTCCGTCCGGCTCGCCCAGCACCACGCCCTGAACCTGCTCCGGCAGCAGCTCGGCCACTCCCGGAACATGTCGGACCCCCGGCGCACACTGATCACAGAACCGGGGACCACCTCGCCCGGACGTACCGAGGAGGAGCGAGTGCCATGGAAACGGGGTGTGGGGCCTTCTTCAGCTGGACCTCACGACGGGTGACGTTGCCGCACTGCCTGCGTGCCGTCGCGGCGGGAACACCCACGCAGTCCGGGCTGACTCTCGATCACCGGGTCGCCTCGGGCACCGTCCGCGGCCGGCTGCTGGCCTATCACGACGCCGACGACGACGCCGACTACGTGGCCCTGCTGGTCGGCGACGTGGCCGGATCGGACGACGTGCCCGTGCGGGTGGTCGACGAGGAGCGACTGCTGGTGGAGGGTGCGCGCAGCACCGAGCCGGCGGAGATCCTCGTGGGCGCCCCCGACGCCCGCGACCCGGATGCGGAGCAGCGGGAGCTCGACCGGCAGCTGTGCCTGGGCGGCCCCGTGCGTTCCATGCTCGCGCATTCCGGTGCCCGTTCGGTCACCGTGGACTGGTGCGCGGTGGCCGCGGCATAGCTTGCGCGGAACGGACTTGACCTCGAGTCGACTCGAGGTTGAACGATGAGCGACGTCAGTTCATCGGCCCTTCCGGAGGACACCATGAGTGTTGTCAAGCCTCTCGACCGCACCACCACGTCGACCCTGCCCGCCTTCTCGCTCAGCCGTCCGATGGCGGTGCTCGTCCCGGTCGTCGTGGCTCTCGTCGCCAACGTCGCACTGTGGCTCGTCGGCCTCGCCGCCGGCGGCTCGTTCGAGGTGACCAACGGCGACACCGTCGAAAGCGCCGCCCCGGGCGGCGTTCTCGTCATGACCGTCGTCCCGCTCACCGTCGGCATGAGTCTCGCGGCGCTGCTCAGCCTGCGCTGGTTCGGCATCATCCGCGTCGCCGAGGTCGTCGGCGCGGTGGCCGCGCTCGGCACCATCGCGTCGACGATCGTCGCCGACTTCGACACCCCGAGCACGATCACGCTGTCGCTGATGCACGTGGTGATCGCACTTGTCGTCGTCGCGGGGCTCGAGGCGATGCGCAACCGCATTGCAGCCCAGCGGTAACCACCGGGGCGACGCAACCGTCCCGGGGAACCGGCCCGAAGGTCCCGATTGTCGCGGGACCTTCGGGCCGCCGCCGCACCCTCCGGCGACGGTGACCTACGGCACGGAGACCGACGCGTCTTCCGTTCCTCCCCAGGCACCTTCGCGGCGATGCGGGCACCGCCTGCAGGTGGTGCCGGTCGCACACGCGGCGCCGGCATTTCGTCCACATGCTTCGTCCACAGGACCGAAGTACCCGACCGCCCGGGACGTACGTCCCGAGATCTGTTCCCCGGCCGACCGTTCCGGGCACAGGGCGATTCGCGACAAGCAGTATTCCGCCCTAGAGTCGCTCCCCGGTGCGACGCGTCCGGCATGCGCCGCGCCGCACACGGACAGGATCGCGGAGGTGGCGGACATTGTGGACCCGAGACTGTGTGCGCTGATCCGCAGTAACGTCGAGGCCGTGTCCGCCCGCCCGGACGGCCTGCAAACCCTGTCGAAAGCGTTCTACGCCAACCTGTTCGCGCGTCATCCCGAGACCCGGCAGTACTTTCCCGCCGCCATGGGCGAGCAACGCGAACGCATCCTGCACGCCGTCGTCCACGTGGTGGACCGGCTGAGCCGACCCGAGACCGTCGTCCCGTTCCTCGAGCAGCTCGGCCGCGACCACCGCAAGTACGGCATCGAGCTGTGGCAGTACAAGGCGCTCACCGAGGCCCTGATCGATGCGGTGGCGCAGGCCGCCGGCGACGACTGGACCACCGAGCTCGACGACGCATGGCACCACGCGCTGCACCTCGTCGCCACCACGATGACCGAGGCCGCGGCCGCCGAAACCGGCCCCGCCGCCTGGGTGGGCACCGTCGTGGAGCACCGCAGACCGCTCGACGACGTCGCCGTCGTGCGCCTGCGGCTCGACCAGCCGATGGCGTACGAGCCGGGACAGTACGTGAGCGTGCAGGTTCCGGGGCGGCCGCGCATGTGGCGTTACCTGTCACCGGCGACGCCGCCGGACGCGGACGGCGCCGTGGAGTTCCATGTCCGTCGCGTCTCCGGCGGCTGGGTGAGCCCGTACATCGTGAGCCACGCCCGCGTCGGCGAGACGTGGGTGCTCGGCTCACCGATCGGCGCCCTGGGGGCGGAGACGATGCGGCCCGGCCCCGGTCGGCCGCGCCCGCTGCTGATGATCGCGTCGGGTACCGCGATCGCCCCTATGCGGGCCCAGCTCATGGCCCTCGCCCGGCGTCCCGCCACGCGGGCGGTCACCGTGTTCTACGCCGGGCGCTACCCGTGCGATCTCTACGACCTGCCGACCCTGTGGCACCTCGCCCGCACCAACCCGTGGCTGACGGTCGTGCCCGTGACCGAGTCGCCGACCGACCCGTGGTGGTTCACCGGCCCCACCGATCCGCCGGCCGGGCTGTCCCTCCTGGAGGGCCCGGTGAGCCGGTGCGTCGCCGAGGCCGGGGACTGGTCGGGGCACGACGTGCAGATCGCCGGGTCCCCCGCCATGATCCAGGCGACCAAGTTCCGGCTGCAGGCCACCGGCGTGCCCGCGGACCGCATCCGCCACGACCCGCTCTACTGACGACCGCGCTCGGTCAGGACCGGTTGAGCCGCGCGATCCGGCCGCTGAGGACCGTGGCGAACGCGCACCACACCGCGTACGGGCCGAGCGCAGCCCCCGCCGCGGGCTTCGCGAGGGCGGCGCGGCGCGCCAGGTCGGCGCTGCTCACCGCGAGCGCCCCGGCGACCACCGTCGCCGGCACGAGCCGATGCGTCTTGAAGAACACCCACGACCAGGACGCGTTGAGTGCCAGGTTCACCGCGAGGGCGGCCCGGTAGTAGGTGGCCTCGTCGACCCGCGCCTCCGATTCGAGCTCGTCGATGGCCACCGCGGAACTCACCGCGATGTCGCCGTACAGCGCCGTCCACACGACGGGGAAGACCGCACTCGGCGGCTGGAACGACGGCTTGCGCAGTCGCCGGTACCAGCGTGTGTCCACGTCCCGGGAGGCGATCGATCCCACCACCGCCGTCGCGGCGGTCGCCGCGGTCGTTCCGAGCAACGTGCGGCCGAACATGCTCGACATACCTGCTCTCCTTACTCCCGCCGTCGGCGAGGTCGTCACATCGCGAGGTCGTGGATCTGGGGGAAGGGCCGCTGCGGATGCGGCGGCGAGGGCTCGGGATCCGGCTCCGGCGGGAACGGCGGCTGCGGCTCCGGTGGGGTCGGCACCGGGTTCGGCTCCGGTGGGAACGGCGGCGGCGGCGTGGGCGTCGGCGGGATCGGCGGGGCAGGCTCGGGTGAGCCCGGCTCCGTGTCCGGGTCCGGTGCGGTCAGGCCGGGGACGATCATGGCGGGTCACTTCCGATCATCGGCGAGCGGTGTTCCGGGGATACCCGGTGCCGCGGCGGCGCAACCCCAGGTTCGGCACGTCAACGACGTCGACGGCCCGCACGTCTCCGTAGTGCTTGTGCAGAGCCCTAACTGTGACGACATCCGTGCGGCTCCTCCCCTTCGGTCCCATCGTGCGCGTGCGGCGGGATGCCCGCACCCCGAACGCCCCGGGGCTCACTGCCAGCGACGGCGCACCCGCTTGTACACGGAGTCGACCACGAGGACCGCGGGGATGCCCAGCAGCGCGACCCCCAGCGCCTCGAGCGGCGGAACCGCGTGCCCGAGAACGTCGGCGACCGGGCCGACGCCGAGGAAGACGACGAGGGCGACGAGTTCGGCGAGCACGGCCCACAGCAGCAGCCGGTTCGAGCCCCACCCGAGCTGCCACGGTGGCCGGGTCGCGCTGCGGCAGGCGAACGCGGCGCCCACCTGACCGAGGACGACGGCGGTGAACGCGGCACCGGAGGCAGCGAGAAGCGCCGCCCCGGTGGGAAATTCGCCCCCGGGACGCCAGCCCGCGACGAGCAGCGCCACGAGGAACGCGCTCATCTCGACGATCGCCTCGGTCGGCCCGAGCACACCGAACACCCGGACCAACAGGGTTCCGTCGACGAGGTGGCGGCGTTCCGGCGGGCGTTTCAGCGTGTCCCGGCTCGGGGGCTCGCCACCGAGGGCGAGCGCCGGCAGCAGATCGGTGCCGATGTCGATGCACAGGATCTGCAGCACCCCCAGGGCGAGCGGGAACTGCCCGCCCGACAGGCCCCACAGCGCGAAGGGCGTCAGTTCGGCCACGTTGGAGGTCAGGTGATAGCTGAGGAAGCGGCGGATGTTGGCGTAGGTGGCACGGCCCTGTTCCACCGCGGTGAGGATGGTCGCGAAGTCGTCGTCGAGCAGCACCAGATCGGCGGCCTCGCGCGCAACGTCCGTGCCGCCCTCACCCATCGCCACCCCGATGTCGGCCTGCCGCAGGGCCGGTCCGTCGTTGACGCCGTCACCGGTCATCGCCACCACGTGGCCGCGGTCCTGCAGGGCCTTGGCCACACGCAGCTTCTGCTCGGGCGAGACGCGGCTGATCACGATGCCGTCCCGGTCGAGCAGGGCACCGAGCAGCTGATCGTCCTCGGGCAGGTCCTTGCCCTGCACCACCAGGCCCGCGGGCCCGAGCAGCCCGATCTCGCGGGCGATGGCGCGCGCGGTCTCTGGATGGTCGCCGGTGAGCATCGCGACCTTGATGCCGGCGCCGCGGGCGGCCCGCAACGCGGCCGGGACGGCGGTCCGCGGCGGATCCTCCATGCCGAGCAGGCCGAGGAGTTCGAGGTCGCGTTCGGCGAGGTCCGGGTCGGTCTCCACGCCGGGATCGGTCAGGGTCCGGCGGGCGACGGCGAGCACCCGCAGGCCCCGCGACGCCATGTCCGCGAGCGCCTCCTCCGCCCGGTCGACGAGTTCGCCCGGGTCGGCGCAGCGCGGAAGCACCGCGTCCGGGGCGCCCTTGAGGAGCAGCTGCCCGCCCACGATCACCGATTCGCGGCGGCGCCGGGGGTCGAACACGAACCGGCGGGTGACCGGCCCCGGCTGTGCGCCGGGGCCGGCGAGACGGGCCGCGAACGCGGCGATCGCCGCCTCCATCGGGTCACCGACCGCCCGCCACTCGTCGTCGTCGTCGAGGGTGATCCCACCCTTCGAGGCGGCCGCACCGGCGAGACCGGCGGTCGCGGCCGCCGCCACCGCCGGCTCCGGGCCGGTCACCTCACCGGTGGGCGCATACCCCTCCCCGCGCACCGCCACGGTCCCGGCCGGGGTCCACGCCTCGACGACGTTCATCTGGTTCTGGGTGAGCGTGCCCGTCTTGTCGGTGCAGATGAACGTCGTCGAACCGAGGGTCTCGACGGCCTCGAGGTTGCGCACCAGCGCGTTGTCGCGGGCCATGCGCTGCGCCCCCATCGCCAGCGACAGCGTCACGGTGGGCAGCAGCCCCTCGGGCACGAGGGCGACGGTGATGCCCACCGCGAAGAGGAAGGCGTCCTGCCAGGAGATCCCCACCAGGAGAGACACGGCGAAGAACACCGCGCCGACGCCGACGGAACCGAAGGCGAGCGTCCGGACGATGCGCTGGATCTCCAGATCGAGCGGGCCGGGTGGACGTCGCACCGAAGTGGTCAGGGCCGCGATACCGGCGAGGCGGGTGTTCGCACCCGTCGCCGTGACGATCCCTTCGGATTCGCCCTCGGCGACGAATGTTCCGGCGAACACGGCCGCGCCGGCCGTGCGGAGCACCGGTTCGCTCTCCCCGGTAAGGGTGGATTCGTCGAAGGTGCAGCGGCCCGCGACCGCGAGGGTCAGATCGGCCGGGACCCGGCCGCCGCCGGTGAGCACGACGACGTCGCCGACCACCAGGTCACGGGCGTCGACGGTGCGCACCGCCCCGTCGCGCCGCACGACGATGGTGGTGGGCAGCAGCTCCCCCAGGCGTTCGGCGGCCTTCTCGGCGCGCTCCTGCTGCACGAAGGCGAAGATGCCGTTGACGACGATCACCACGATCACGGCGATGCCCAGCTCCGGCATACCCGCGACGAACGCGAGGGCCGAAGCGAACCACAACAGCAGCGCGAAGAAGTGCGTGAGCTGCGCGATCAGCCTGCGCCACCACGGCACCCGTCGCGCGGCCGGAAGCTGGTTCGGCCCGTCCCGGCGGAGCCGCGCGGCGGCCTCCCGGCCGGTGAGCCCGTCGCTGTCGAGCAGCCGCGCACCGGAATCTGCCTGCACACCGCCTCCTCGCCCACGGGATCGACGTGTCACCGCGACGAGGAGCGGGTACAGCACGCCGGGACCGGTCCCGCCGCTGCGGCAGCCCCAGCGTATCGGCATCCGGTCCGGGCCGTGGGACGTCGCGGGACACGGCTGCGCCCCGCCGGTTCCGTGCCGGCGGGGCGCAGCCGATCGTCCTCAGGCGTGTTCGAGGCGGATGCCCTTGGTCTCCTTCATGAAGACGCAGGCGATGCCGGTCAGCACGCACAGCACCATGATGTACACGCTGAACGCCCATCCGATGCCGCGGCCGATCAGGAGCTGATTCAGGTACGGGGCGGTTCCGCCGAACACCGCGACGGAGAACGAGTACGCGAAGCCGATCGCCTGGGTCCGCAGCCGGGTGGGGAAGCTCTCCGACAGCGTCGCCGACAGCACCGACGCGGGGACGGACACGACGAGCAGCGCGACGGTCGTCGCGACGAGCAGGGTCCATCCGGCCGAGGAGATCATCATCGTCAGCGGCAGCTGCAGCACGAGCATCAGTGCGGCGAACGCGAACAGCATCGGGCGGCGGCCGATCCGGTCGGACAGCATGCCCCAGAAGGGCAGGGAGACGAGCGCGATCGACTGGGCGATCACCGACATCCAGTAGGCGACGTCGGGGTCCATCCCCTGCTGGGTGATCGCGTAGGTGGCGACGTACGACGTCCAGGTGTAGTGGGCGGCGGTGATGCCGGAGGTCATGCCGATCATCAGCAGGATCGCGCGGACGACGGTCTTCCGCGGGATGCGCGGCTGCTCGTCCTGCTCCTGGTGGGCGTCGAACACGTCGCTCTCGTCCATGCTGCGACGCAGGTACAGGGCGACCAGGGCCAGGCAGGCGCCGATGAGGAACGGGATGCGCCAGCCCCATTCGGCGACGGCGGTTTCGGAGAGCGACGAGGTGACGGCGCCACCGATGCTGTAGGCGAGGACCGAGCCACCGAAGATCGCGATGAAAGCGACGCTGCCCCACATCCCGCGACGGTGCGGCGGGGCGATCTCACCGACGTACGAGTAGGCGGTGGCCGATTCGCCGCCGTGGGCGAAGCCCTGCATGATCCGCGCGGCGAGCAGGATCAGCGACGCCCACGCCCCGATGGACTCGTAGGTGGGCATGATGCCGATGACGAGGCTGCCCGTCGCCATCATGAGCATCGTGGTGACGAGGACGAACTTGCGGCCCCGCCTGTCGGCGATGCGGCCGAACACGATGCCGCCGAGGGGGCGCATGAGGAAGCCGACGGCGAAGACCGCGAGCGTCGACAGCAGCGCGGAGATCGGATCGGAGTTGTTGAACATCACCGCGGCGATGAACGGTGCGAAGACCGCGTAGGCGCTCCACTCGTACCACTCGAGCACGTTGCCGACCGCGCTGGCGAACAGCGATTTCTTCTTCGATGCCAGGGTGGGCGCGGTGTCGACCGCACCCCGGGTGTTCCGGACGTCGGTGTTCACGTCGTATCTCTTTTCGTTCGCGGGAGCGGTGGCCGAATGTCACATGGGTTCGATGTGACCGAACCCGTGTGACATTCGGTCACGCCGGAGGGGACGGACCGTCAGGCGGTCGGGGTGGGGATCGTGCGGTCGCGCAGGTCGCTGCGCCGGATCTTGCCGGTCTGGGTCTTGGGGAGGTTCTCGACGATGTGGACCCGGCGGGGCCGCTTGTAGGCGGCGAGGCGGTCGCGGACGAAGTCCACGAGCTCGCGCTCGGTGGCGTGGGCGTCGCGTTCGAGCGACACGTACGCCACCACGGATTCGCCCTGGTAGTCGTCGGGCTGGCCGACGACGGCGGCCTCGTGGACGGCGGGATGCTCGTACAGGGCGTCCTCGACCTCGCGGGGCCACACCTTGTATCCGGAGACGTTGATCTGGTCCTTCAGGCGGTCCACCAGGTAGACCCAGCCGTGCCGGTCGATGATCGCACCGTCGCCGGTGCGCAGCCGCCCGTCCGGCAGGGTGGCGGCGGACGCCTCGGGGTTGCGCCAGTACCCGGAGATCACCTGCGGGCCGGACAGTTCCAGTTCACCCTGCTTGCCGGGTTCGACGTCGGCGCCGTCCGCGTCGACGACACGCGCGTCGAGCAGGGGCAGCGGGACGCCGATCGCGAGGGTGCCGCTGGCGGGGTCGACGGGTGCCCGCCGCCCGGGCGGTACCGCGATCACGCCGGAGGAGGTCTCGGTCATGCCGTAGGCGTTGTGGATGTACTTGCCGAACTTCGCTTCGAACTTCTCCACGGTCGCGGGCGGGATCGGCGCGCCGCCGGAGTAGAGGGTCTTGATCGAGGCGAAGTGGCGGGCCTCGGCGCCGGGGGTTTCGTACAGGGCGTTGAACACCGTGATCGAGCCGATCGTGAACGTGACCCCGTGCTCGACGAGGGCCTCGAGCGCGACCTCGGCGTTGAAGCGGTTCGCGAAGACCAGGGCGGTGTCGTGCACCAGCGCCAGCGTGGCGTTGATGACGGCGCCGGTGATGTGGAACAGCGGGGCGACGGCGAACACCGCGTCGCCGGCGGCCAGGCCGACGAAGGAACCGAAGGTGGTGGCCACGGCCAGCACGTTGGCGTGTGTGTTCATCGCACCCTTCGGCGGACCGGTGGTGCCCGAGGTGTAGGCGAGCAACGCGACGTCGTCGCCGGTGATCTCGACGTGGGGCGGCCGCCGGCCCCGGTGTTGTTCGATCAGCTCGACGAGGTCACCGTCGGGCGCGGCCACGGCGCGGTCCGTCGACGGGAAGACCCGGGCGTCGTCGCGGGTCTGGAAGTCCAGGTCGCTGGTGCTGAGGATCCACCGCACGGAGCTGTCGCGGACGGTGTCCGCGGTCTCCGCGACGGCGGTGTCGGCGCACACGATGCCGACGATCTCGGCGTCGTCGACGAGGCGGCGCAGTTCGGCCCGCCGGTACATGGGGTTGAGCACGAGCGCCGCGGCCCCGAGCTTCCACAACGCGAGCAGGGTCAGCGCGTACTGGGGGATGTTCTGCAGGTAGATGCCCACCCGGTCGCCGCGCTGCACCCCACGGGCGGCGAGGGCGACGGCGAGGGCGTCGGAGAGCTCGTCGGTCTCGCGGGCAGTCAGCACACCGTCGAAGTAGGCGATGGCCTTGCCGTCCGGGTTGGCATCCACGCGGGCGCGCCACGCGTCCACCAGGGAGACGAACGGCACCGCCGGCTCGGGATCGAGCCCGTTCGGGTAGAGCGCGGTCCAGGGGCGCTTCTCGGACGTCACGACGCAGTTCCTTCCACTCGACTGCGGAACCTTCCCCACCACGACCGATCGCTCGGTCGGTAAGCGGTCTGTTAGTAGTGTCCTGGGCCACACAAGCGCCTGTCAAATCGGGCACACCACACTCGCGCCGTCCGCGTCGACGGCCTGGCCTGGGCATTCCCGGAGTGGGAGAATCGGAGATCGACCGGCTCCCGGCGCACGATGCGACGAGCGGTCGGAAATCGTCGGTGGGCGGTCGAGGACCGCACGTCGGTGCGAGCGGACACGTCTGACGGAAGGCCGAGACGATGGACGACCTGGAGACCCGGCACGCGCAGGTCCTGCTCGAATGGGACGACGGACGCGCCGGCTACGGACCCGGCGCGACGGTGCGCATCGGCCGCGACCGATCGATGGACGTCACCCTCGACGACCCGGTGGTCTCCCGCGAACACGCGTTCCTGCACTGGGACGACGGGTGGTATCTCGTCGACTCCGGCAGCAAGAACGGGCTTTTCGTCGACGGCCGCCGGGTGGAGCGGGTCCGGGTCACCGGGACCGTCGTCGCCAGGCTCGGCGACCGGGCCGAGGGACCCGACCTCCGGATCTCCGTCGCCGAACCCGAGGCGACCCGCGAACGCAGATGGGGGCTGCTCGACCAGCTGACCGCGGTCCGCGCCGGCGACACCCGCGGACCGCTGCGCCGGCCCCGCCCCGCGCCCCGGCCCGGCGACGTGTCGATCGGCCGCGCCGCCGACAACGCCGTCGTCGTCCCCGACGTCCTGGCCTCCCGGCAGCACGCGGCCCTGCGCACCGGACCGTCCGGTCTCGAGATCGAGGACCTCGGCAGCGTCAACGGCACCTTCGTCGCCGGCACCCGGATCACCCGCGCCGCCCTCACCGAGGGCGACGTCGTGACGATCGGCAACACCGACCTCGTCGTCCGGGACGGCACCCTCGTCCCCCGGGAGAAGGTGGCGGCTCCCGCGACCGGTGGCCTGCGGGTCCGCGCCGTCGGGCTGACCATCGACGGGAATCGTCGACTGCTCCACGACGTCACCCTGGCCGCGCCGCCCGGCACGCTCACCGCCGTCATCGGCCCCTCCGGCGCCGGCAAATCCACCGTGGCCAAGATCGTGTCCGGCACCGGCAACCCCACCGACGGGGTCGTGGAGTTCGACGGCCACAGCGTGCACGCCGAATACCAGGCCCTGCGCTCCCGGATCGGTCTCGTCCCCCAGGACGACGTGCTCCACCGG
This sequence comes from Rhodococcus aetherivorans, assembly GCF_011058165.1. Taxonomy (GTDB): domain Bacteria; phylum Actinomycetota; class Actinomycetes; order Mycobacteriales; family Mycobacteriaceae; genus Rhodococcus; species Rhodococcus aetherivorans. The sequence continues at coordinate 74,158 of NZ_JAALEG010000011.1, read as the reverse complement.
CAACTCACCGTCCGCGAGGCCCTCGGCTACGCCGCCGAACTGCGGCTGCCGCCGGACACCACCCGCGCCGACCGCGACGAGGTGATCGCCCGGGTGCTCGCCGAGCTACAGCTCACCGAGCACGCCGGCACCCGCGTCGACCGCCTCTCCGGGGGCCAGCGCAAGCGCGCGTCGGTCGCCCTCGAACTGCTCACCGGGCCGTCGCTGCTGATCCTCGACGAACCCACCTCCGGCCTCGACCCGGCGCTCGACCGGCAGATCATGACCACGCTGCGCCGCCTCGCCGACTCCGGCCGGGTCGTCCTCGTCATCACGCACTCGCTGTCCTACCTCGAACTGTGCGACCAGGTGCTGCTGCTCGCCCCCGGCGGCAAGACCGCCTACGTCGGGCCGCCCGGCGAGGTCGGCGCCGCCCTCGGCAGCACCGACTGGGCGGAGATCTTCGCCCGCGTCGCGGCCGAACCCGACGCGGTGCACGCCGAGCACCTCGCCCGCAGCGCGGCCGTCGACCATCCCCCCGCCGCCGACAGCTGAGCACCGTCGCCCGGCGGCAGATGCGGCTGATCCGTGCCGACCGCGGCTACCTCGTCTTCCTGTCACTGCTGCCGTTCATCCTCGGCGGGCTGTCGATCCTGGTGCCCGGCAGCGACGGATTCGGCCCACCGAGCCCGGGGGCGGAGCCCGGCGAGCTGGCGTTCATCCTCATCCTGCTGATCCTCGGCGCCTGCTTCATGGGCTCGTCGCTCACCGTCCGGGACCTCGTCGGTGAACGGATGATCTACCACCGCGAACGCGCCGCCGGGCTCGCGCCCTCGGCGTACCTGATCGCGAAGATCGTGGTGTTCTGCGCCGCCGCGATCGTGCAGTCGCTCGTGCTGGTCCTCGTCGTCCTCGTCGGCAAGGGCACCCCCGGGCCCGGCAGCGTGATCCCCTCCGGCAGCGTCGAACTCGTCGTCGACATCGCGCTGACCACGTGCGCCTGCGTGGTGGTCGGCCTGGCCCTGTCGGCCGTCGCCCGGTCCGGCGAACAGGTGATGCCGCTGCTCGTCGTGACGGTCATGGTGCAACTCGTGCTCAGCGGCGGCCTGATTCCCATCACCGGGCGCGCCGTGCTCGCCCAGCTGTCGTGGCTGTCGCCGTCGCGCTGGGGCTATGCCGCGACCGCCTCGACCGTCGACCTGCGTGCCAAGGACCTGACCGCCGAGGCCGACGTGCTGTGGCAGCACGCCCCGTCGTGGTGGCTGCTCTCCGCCGGGATGCTGCTCCTCCTCGGCATCGTCTACGCCACGTTCACCTACACCCGGTTGCGGCTGCGCGCCCGGTGAGCGCGATGCCGATGTCTCACACGAGGACGAGCGCGACGGCGACCGCGATGTCGAGGACGGCGCAGAACTCGGCGAAGGAACGGTCCACGGTGACCCGGAGCCGATGGTGGACAAGATCCCACACGCCGTGCAGGAACCATCCGGCCGCGACGATGTACCGGGCGACGTCCGGATCGACGGCGAGCGCGACCAGGCCGAGCGCCCCGAAGGCGACCATGCCGGCCGCCTGGACGAGGAAACGGCGGTCGCGCAGCCGGCCGCGCACCGCGCCCACGACGACCACGGCCGCCGCCGCGGCGCCGATCAGCACCGTCGACCGTACGACGTCCAGCGCCCGCACCACGAACCACGCCGTGTAGGAGGCCGGGAACACCACCCACACCGCACGCGGGCGGTCGAGCACGGCCGTGACGAGATACAGGAACGGCAGCAGCATCATCATCTCGGTGAGGATCTCGACGCTCGCCTCGGCGGGCGTGCCGATCAGAGCGAACGCAAGAGCCGCCACCGTCGGCCAGCGCTGCGCCAGGAAGGCCGGCCCGGCCGAGCGGCGCGATGCGGGGCGGGCCGTGCTCACGGCCGTCGTGGTGTCCATGAGGTCTCCCGGGGGCAGTGGTGGGGGATGCCTCCACGATCGGCGGCCGGGGCCGGCCGGGCGAGACCCGGGCGCCGGACAGGTCCGGAAATTTGGGATCCCTGTCCGCCGGACACGTCGCGTCCGGGCCCGGCCCCGGTTACGGTCGACGGTGTGGACGAACGACTCGTGGTGGTCGTCGGCTACGACCGGGCGGAGCTGCTCGACATCGCCTGCGTGACGACCACGTTCGCGGCGGCGAACCGGTTCGGCGCGGTCCCGGCGTACCGGGTCGAGCTGGCCACCCCCGGCGGGGCCGCGATCACCTGCGACACCGGGCTCGTGCTGGCCGGACAGCGACGGCTCGAGCGGCTCGTCGGAACGCTCGACACCCTCGTGGTCTCCGGTGGCTTCGGGCACATCGACATGGCCGACGACGCCCGGTTCGTCGGCCACGTGCGCCGCCTGGCGCGGGACAGCCGCCGGGTGGCGTCCGTGTGCACGGGCGCCTCCGTCCTCGCGGCCGCCGGTCTGCTCGACGGCCGTCGCGCCACCACCCACTGGGCGTTCGCCGATCGGCTCGCCGCGCGGTATCCGCAGGTGCAGGTGGATCCGTTGCCGATCTTCGTGCGCGACGGGCACGTCGCCACCGCCGCCGGCGTCACCAGCGCCCTGGACCTCGCCCTCGCGTTCGTCGAGGAGGACCACGGCCCCGACATGGCCCGCCGGGTCTCCCGGGCCCTCGTCACCTACCTGCAGCGGCCGGGCAACCAGGCGCAGATGAGCATGTTCACCACGGCCCCCGAACCGAAGGACCGCGGGATGCGGCGCCTCGTCGACCACATCACCACCCACCTCGACGGCGATCTGTCGGCCGCCGCGCTCGCCGCGCGCGCCGGGATGAGCGAACGGCACCTCACCCGGATGTTCCTGCACCACCTGCACGACACACCCGCCCGCTACGTCCGCCGGGTTCGGCTCGAGTCCGCCGCCGTCCTGCTCACCACCACGTCGCTACCGGTCACGGCGGTCGCGGCGCGCTGCGGCTTCGGCACGGCCGAGACGCTGCGGCAGGCGTTCACCCGTCGCTACGGGGCGTCACCGGCGGCGTTCCGCGCCGGTCACTCGCGTACCGCGGCCCGGCACACCGGGGCCGGCTGAGCGGGTCTCAGGACAGGTACTCGGGGTCCGGGCAGGTCTTGTGCGACCAGTCCGACCCGAGGCGGCCCTGGTGCGAGTCCTCGGGGCACTCGCCGCTGCGCTCGCCCGCGCGCGCCAGGGACACCACGACGGATTTCGAGGTAGGGCAATTGCTCTGGCGTGCAGTCGAATCCAGCGGTACCAGCTCGTTGGTCTCGGGATAGTAGGCGGCCGCCGAGCCGCGCGGCGTGTCGTACTCGACGATCCGGAACGACCGCGCGCACCGGACCCGCTCGTCGCCGTCCCACCGGGTGAACAGGTCGACCAGGTCGCCGTCGTCGAAGCCGAGGGCGGCGATGTCGTCGCGGTGCAGGAAGATCACCCGCCGCCCGCCCTCGATGCCGCGGTACCGGTCGCTCAGCCCGTAGACGGTGGTGTTGAACTGGTCGTGGCTCCGCAGGGTCTGCAGGATCACGTGCCCCGCGGGCACCTGCAGCACGTCGATCGGGGAGACCGCGAACTCGGCCCGCCCGGAGGCGGTGTGGAAGGAGCGCGAATCGCGCGGCGGATGCGGCAGGACGAAGCCGCCCGGCCGCCGCACGTTCACGTCGTAGCTCTCGCACCCGGGCACCACCCGCGAGATCAGGCCGCGGACGACGCCGTAGTCGTCGCGCATCGCCTTCCAGTCGAGGCCGTACCGGTCCCCCAGCGTGGCCTCGGCGATCCGGGAGACGATCTCGACCTCGGACTTCAGGTGCGCGCTCGCCGGCGGCAACGGTCCGCGGGACGCGTGGACCGAGCACGTGGAGTCCTCGACCGTCACGAACTGCGGGCCCGACGCCTGCACGTCCTGCTCGGTGCGGCCCTTGGCCGGCAGGATCAGCGCCGTCTCCCCGCACACGAGATGCGACCGGTTGATCTTGGTGGAGACCTGCACCGTCATCCGGGCCCTGCGCATCGCCGCCGCGGTGACGTGGGTGTCCGGCGCGGCCTGCACGAAGTTGCCCCCGAGCCCCATGAAGAAGCGGGCCCGGCCGTCGCGCAGGGCCCGGATGGAGTCGACGGTGTCGAAGCCGTTCTCGCGCGGCGGATCGAAGCCGAACTCCCGTTGCAGCGCATCGAGGAAGTGGGCCGGCGGCCGCTCCCAGATACCCATGGTGCGGTCGCCCTGCACGTTCGAATGCCCGCGCACGGGGAACAGACCCGCGCCCCGCTTGCCGATGTTGCCCTGCGCGAGGGCCAGGTTGGTGACCTCCTTGATGGTGGCCACCGCGTTGCGGTGCTGGGTCAGGCCCATCGCCCAGCAGAACACCGTCGCGCGCGAGTCGCGCAGCAGCGTCGCCGCCTCGGTGATCTGCTCCCGCGACAGCCCCGTGGCGGTGGTGACGACGTCCCAGTCGACGCCGGCGACGTGGTGGCGCCACTGCTCGAAACCGTGGGTGTGCCGTTCGATGAACTCGTGGTCGAGCGCGTCCCATTCCACGAGCAGCGAACCGAACGCCTGCAGCAGCGCGAGGTCGCCGTTCAGCGCGATCGGCAGGTGCAGGTCCGACAGGTCGGTGCCGCGGCCGACGACCCCGCGTGGGGTCTGCGGATTGCGGAAGTTGACCAGGCCCGCCTCGCGCAGCGGGTTGATCGACAGGATCGTGGCGCCATTGCGTTTCGCCTTCTCGAGGGCGGTCAGCATGCGCGGATGGTTCGTCCCCGGATTCTGGCCCTGCAGGACGATGAGCTCCGCGTGGTACACGTCGTCGAGCGTGACGCTCGCCTTGCCGATGCCGATCGACTCCTGCAGCGCGATGCTGGTGGACTCGTGGCACATGTTGGAGCAGTCGGGCAGGTTGTTCGTGCCGAAGGCCCGGGCGAACAGCTGGTAGGCGAATGCCACCTCGTTCGAGGCACGCCCGGAGGTGTAGAAGATCGCCTCGTCGGGGCTGTCGAGCGCCTCGAGTTCCGCACCGATCAGGGCGAACGCCTCGTCCCAGTCGATCGGCTCGTAGTGGGTGGCGCCGGGCCGCTTGATCATCGGATGCGTGATGCGGCCCTGCCGGCCGAGCCAGTGCTCGCTGTGCGAATCCAGGTCGGCGATGCTGTGTGCGGCGAAGAACTCGGGAGTGGCACGGCGCCGGGTCGCCTCCTCCGCCACCGCCTTCGCACCGTTCTCGCAGAACTCGGCGACCGATCGATGTCCCGGGTCCGGATCGGGCCACGCACAGCTCATGCAGTCGAAGCCCTCGGCCTGGTTCAGCCGCAACAGCGTCTGCGCCGTCCGGATCGGTCCCATCCGTTCGAGGGACCGCTTCAGCGACACCGCCACCGCGGTCGGGCCCGCGGCGTGATCCTCGGCGTCGTCGACCTCGAGGTCGCGCTCGTCGTAGTCCCGATCGTGTCTGCGCATCGCCGGCCCCTCGTCGTCCACACCGTGTCCGCGGTCGTCCACACCGTGTCCGCGCGCCCGGGTGCCCCGCGCACGCGTGTCGGTGCACTGCCTACCCGCGCGGCCCGCTCCCGAAACCGCGTTCACGAAGGTCGGCGGGCATCGCGGCAGCGTCGTACGGTGGCCCCATGAAGTGGTCGAAAGCCCTCGGAATCCCCGCCGCGGCGATGGCCGCGGTCGCCTCGTACGACCTGCTGCAGCGACGCCACGCGCTGCTGCGCAACTTCCCCGTCGTCGGGCACGGCCGCTACCTGCTCGAAGCGGTCGGTCCCGAGTTGCGGCAGTACATCACCACCGGCAACGACGAGGAGCGCCCCTTCACCCGCGATCAGCGTCGCTGGGTGTACGCGTCGTCGAAACTCGTGAACAACACCTTCGGTTTCGGCACCGACAACGACGTCGAATACACCGACGGTTACACGATCATCAAGCACCGCACGTTCTCCGAGACCCCGCCGTCGGCGGCGCCGCACGCCGGGGAGGAGCTGCGGATCCCGTCGGCGAAGATCCTCGGCGGGGCGCGCGGGCGGGCGAAGGCGTTCCGGCCGCAGTCGATCGTCAACATCTCGGCGATGAGCTTCGGCTCGCTGAGCGGGGCCGCCGTCTCGGCGCTCAACCGCGGTGCCGCCGCCAGCGGGTGCCTGCACAACACCGGCGAGGGCGGGCTGTCGCGCTACCACCGCAACGGGGCAGACCTGATCTTCCAGATCGGCACCGCGTACTTCGGCTGCCGCGACGAGGAGGGCCGGTTCGACCTGGCCCGGCTGAAGGCCGTCGTCGAGTCGGCGCCGGTGCGGGCGATCGAGATCAAACTGAGCCAGGGTGCCAAGCCCGGCCTCGGCGGCCTGCTGCCCGGAGCCAAGGTGACCCCCGAGATCGCCGAGATCCGCGGCATCCCGGAGGGCCGCGACTGTGTCAGCCCGTCGCGGCACACCACGTTCCACGACGTCGACAGCATGCTCGACTGGATCGAGCTGATCGCCCACGAGACCGGGTTGCCGGTCGGCATCAAGTCGGCGGTCGGCGACATGGCGTTCTGGCAGAACCTCGTCGACGCGATGTGCAACTCCGACCGCGGCGTCGACTTCGTGACGATCGACGGCGGCGAGGGTGGCACGGGCGCCGCGCCGCTCGTGTTCACGGACGCGGTCTCGCTGCCCTTCCGCAGCGGCTTCGCCCGGGTCTACAAGCTGTTCACGGAGGCGGGCCTCAGCGACGACGTGACGTTCATCGGCGCCGGCAAGCTCGGACTGCCCGACAACGCGGTGGTGGCGATGGCCCTGGGCTGCGACATGGTGAACATCGCGCGGGAGCCGATGCTCGCGATCGGCTGCATCCAGGCCCAGAAGTGCCACACCGACCGGTGTCCGACGGGCGTCGCCACCCAGAACCCGTGGCTCGAGCGGGGGCTCGACGTGGAGCTGAAGTCGGTGCGCGCCGCCAACTACATCCGGGCGCTGCGCCGGGACATCTTCAAGCTGGCCGAGGCGTGCGGCGTCGCGCATCCCGGTCTGATCACCCCGACCGACGTCGAGGTGGCGGACGGCAACCGCCGCGCGATCACGCTCGCGGAAATGTACGGCTACCAGCCCGGCTGGGGCCTGCCCGGCGCGTCGGACCGGGAAGAGATCACGCGGCTGATGCTCGGGGTCGCCGCGGCCGAGGGGGGCGAGGGCTCGCCCGGCGCGCGCACAGTGCCGTGACGCGGGTCGGGTCGCTGTCCAGAATCCGGACAGTTCGGGGCGCCGATCCCGCGTCACGCTGGAGCACGACCACTCGCGACACCGCGGAACCCGCCGGGAGGCAGATCGTGATCGACAAGATGTACGCCACGGTTCTCACCGTCGGCGGTGTCGTGTTCGCCGGCTGCCTGCTCCTCGGCGAGGCGATGGACGCGATGGGCGGCGGGGGCGGCGGTCGCGCCACCGGACTGCGCGCGCTTCCGGGCGACACCGCCGAACAGGCCGAGTGCCTCTGCTAGAGTCTGCCGCGTGTCCGCTACCGCCGTGCCTCGCGTCCGCCATGAACTGGCGCTGATCGCTGTCGGCGTGCGCGCGGTCGCCGACGTCGACTGTCGTCGCTGACTCCCGTCACCAACCCTTGCGGCATCGTTGCCGCCCCCGGTTGCCGAGGAGTCGCGTCGCCCCGTCCGGCGTGACATTCGTCGGCCCGACTCGTTCGGGTCCACGTCTCCACCACCTTCGTCCGTCCTGCGGAGCGTCTCCTCGAACCGGTGTGTCCGGGTCTTCCCCCGGTCTCGCACAGAGACACTCCTGCAGGAAAGGCATCACCTCATGAAGAGACGTTCGGGTCTGTTCGTCACCGCCCTCGCCGCCCTCGGCGCGACCGTGCTGACCGCGTGCTCCGGCGGATCCAGCGACACCGTGGGCGGAGGTGAGAGCAGCGGCGACGGCTCCGGCGGCACGATCAACCTGTACGCGTACGCCGTGCCGAAGCCCGGATTCGACAAGCTGATCCCCGCCTTCCAGGCCACCGAGGAGGGTGCGGACGTCGAGTTCCAGCAGTCCTACGGCGCCTCCGGCGATCAGTCCCGGAAGGTCAAGGACGGCGCCGAGGCGGACTTCGTCAACTTCTCCGTCGAGCCGGACATCACCCGTCTCGTCGACGCCGGGCTCGTCGAGGCCGATTGGAACTCCGGTCCGTACAACGGAATTCCCTTCGGTTCGGTGGTGACGATCGTGGTGCGCGAGGGCAACCCCAAGAACATCACCGACTGGGACGACCTGCTGCAGCCCGGCCTCGAGGTCGTCACGCCCAACCCGTTCAGTTCCGGCTCGGCCAAGTGGAACCTGCTCGCCCCCTACGCGGCGAAGAGCGACGGCGGCGCGAACCCGCAGGCGGGTCTGGACTACGTCACCACACTCGTGAACGAGCACGTCAAGATCCAGCCCAAGTCCGGTCGCGAGGCCACCGAGGCGTTCCTGCAGGGCTCCGGCGACGTGCTGCTCAGCTACGAGAACGAGGCGCTGTTCATCGAGCGCAACGGCGACCCTGTCGAGCACGTCACCCCGCCCACCACCTTCAAGATCGAGAATCCGGCTGCAGTGCTCACGAATTCGAAGAACGCCGAGAAGGCACGGGCGTTCGCGGACTTCCTCTACACCCCGCAGGCGCAGCGTCTGTGGGCGGAGGCGGGCTTCCGTCCCGTCGACCCCGCGGTGGCGGAGGAGTTCGCGGCCGACTTCCCGCAGCCGGCGAAGCTGTGGACGATCGCGGACCTGGGCGGCTGGAAGGCTGTCGACGAGCAGTTGTTCAAGGCCGAGACCGGCTCGATCGCCGTGATCTACGACAACGCCACGAAGTAGAGCCCGGACAGTGAGTATCACCGACAGCGCCACCGGGGTGGGATCGAGGCCGGCTCCCGCCCCGGCGACGCGCCGCCGCACTCCGCTGCGTGCAGCCACCGGCACGGTCGGACCGCTCGGCATCGGAGTGGCCGTGCTGTGGCTGTCCGTCATCGTTCTGTTGCCGCTCGCGGCGCTGGCCACCGAGGCGTTCGCCGACGGTCCGAGTGGCTTCTGGAACGCCGTCACCGCCCCGGCCGCGCTGGCGACGCTGCGGATCACCGTGGTCGTCTCCGCAATCGTCGCGGTCGTCAACGTGGTCATGGGCACCCTCATCGCGTGGGTACTGGTGCGCGACGAGTTCCCGGGCAAGAAGTTCGTCAATGCGCTGATCGACCTGCCCTTCGCGCTGCCCACCATCGTGGCGAGCATTGTGCTGCTGGCGCTGTACGGGCCGGAGAGCCCGATCGGTATCCATCTCAACGCCTCCCAGCCGGGGCTCGTCGTCGCGCTGGCATTCGTGACGCTGCCGTTCGTGGTGCGTTCGGTGCAGCCGGTGCTCCTCGAAGCGGACCGAGAGGTGGAAGAGGCCGCGGCGTCCCTCGGCGCGAACAACCTGACCATCTTCCGGTCCGTGGTACTGCCCGTGCTGACCCCGGCTGTCGTCAGCGGTGCCGGGCTCGCGTTCGCCCGTGCCCTCGGCGAATACGGATCGATCGTGCTCATCGGCGGCAACATCCCGTACGAGACCCAGGTGGCGTCGCAGTACATCCAGCAGCAGATCGAGATCGACCGCCCGGTGAACGCTGCCGCGGTGTCCGTGGCACTGCTGCTCATCGCCTTCGTCGTGCTGTTCGTGCTGCGCCTGGCAACGGGACGCAGCCTGCGCCGGGAGGAGGAGGACCGATGAAGGTCTCCCCGTGGACGCGAATCTCGCTGCGGACGATCGCACTCGGCTACCTGTTGGTCCTGTTGCTCGTTCCGATCGGGGTGATCCTCTACCGCACATTCGAGAACGGCGTGGGTGCGTTCCTCCAGTCGATCAGCACGCCCGCGGCGATCTCGGCGTTGAACCTGTCGCTGCTGATCGTCGCCATCGTGGTGCCCGTCAACGTCGTGTTCGGTGTCGTCGTCGCACTTGCGCTCGTGCGCGGCCGGTTCCGCGGCCGCGGGCTGCTGCAAGCCGTGGTGGACCTGCCGTTCGCCGTCTCACCGATCGTCGTCGGTGTCGCCCTGATCATGCTGTGGGGTGCCGGCGGGTGGTTCGGAGGTGTCGAATCCCTCGGATTCAAGGTGATATTCGGGCTACCGGGCATGGTGATCGCCACGATCTTCGTCACCTTGCCGTTCGTCGTGCGCGAGGTCGAACCGGTGCTTCACGAGATCGGCCAGGAACAGGAGCAGGCCGCCGCGACACTCGGCGCGAACGGCTGGCAGACGTTCCGGCGCATCACCCTCCCCTCGATCCGGTGGGGCCTGACGTACGGCGTGGTCCTCACCGTCGCCCGCGCGCTCGGCGAGTTCGGGGCTGTCATCATGGTCTCGTCCGGCTTCCCCGGCGTGTCCCAGACCCTGACGTTGCTGGTGCACTCCCGCTACATCGACGACCACAACACCTTCGGCGCCTACTGCGCCGCGACCCTGCTCATGGCCATCGCCGTGATCGTGCTGTTGCTGATGACCCTGCTCGACCGCAAGAGGAGTACCAGATGATCACCGTCACGGGCGCACGAAAGAACTACGGCGACTTCGCGGCCCTCGACGACGTCGACATCGAGATCCCGTCCGGGTCGCTCACCGCGCTGCTCGGACCCTCGGGCTCCGGTAAGTCGACGCTGCTGCGGTCCATCGCCGGACTGGAAACCCTCGACGACGGCATCGTGCGCATCGGCGGCGACGACGTGACCGGCGTGACCCCGCAGAAGCGGGACATCGGTTTCGTCTTCCAGCACTACGCGGCGTTCAAGCACATGACCGTCCGCGAGAACGTCGCGTTCGGACTGAAGATCCGCAAGCGGCCCAAGACCGAAATCGGCCGCCGCGTCGACGAACTGCTCGGCATCGTCGGGCTCGACGGGTTCCAGCAACGCTATCCGGCACAGCTGTCCGGCGGCCAGCGCCAGCGCATGGCCCTGGCCCGCGCCCTCGCCGTCGATCCCAAGGTGCTGCTGCTCGACGAACCGTTCGGCGCGCTCGACGCCAAGGTGCGCGCCGACCTGCGCACGTGGCTGCGCCGCTTGCACGACGAGGTGCACGTGACCACCGTGCTGGTCACCCATGATCAGGAGGAGGCGCTCGACGTCGCCGACCGGATCGCCGTGATGAACCGGGGCCGCATCGAGCAGGTCGGAACCCCGCGGGACCTGTACGACCGGCCCGCGAACGACTTCGTGATGTCGTTCCTGGGCAATGTCTCCAGGCTCAACGGAAAGCTGGTGCGGCCGCACGACATCCGTCTCGGTCGCGAACCCGATCTCGCCCGCGCCCAGGACGCGGGCACCGCCGGGTCCGTGGGTGTCACCCGCGCGACGGTGGAGCGGGTCGTGCACCTCGGGTTCGAGGTCCGCGTCGAGCTGCGCAACGCCGCGACCGGTGAGGACTTCACCGCGCAGGTCACCCGCGGCGACGCACGCGCTCTCGGTCTCGCGCCCGGCGAGACCGTCTATGCGCGCGCGACCGAGGAACCGGCGCTGCCGGAGACGACGCGGGTGCCGATCGGCTAGAGCCACGCCCGCCCACCGGCGCCTCACACGGCCGAATGTCACACAGGTTCAGTTGGATCGAACCCGTGTGACATTCGGCCATTCAGGCGTGCGGTATCACCCCGCAGACTGCTCGGGTCCTGCGGCGGGTTCGAATCACCCGGATCGGAATCCGTGACGAGCAGGACCCCGCCGGGCGACAGTGATCTCCACGCGCCCCGCCCGCTCGGTGTGCACGCCGATCACTCACCCGAGATCCGTGAAAGGTACTACCCGATGAACGCTTTCCCCGGTGGGTCGGCGTGAGCGCGCCGACCGGGATCCGTCCCGCGCCGGCGAGCACCGCCGAGCCCGACGACGCCGGGCTGGTCGTCGCCCCCGCCCGCCACCCGCTGCGCTGGCTGGTCGCCGCCCTCGCCCTCGTCCTGGTGGCGCAGTTCGTGCACGGCCTGGCTACCAACCCGGGCTGGGACTGGGCGACGTTCGCCCGGTACTTCACCGCACAGTCCGTGCTCTCGGCCCTGGTGGTGACCATCGAACTCACCGTGTGGGGAACGGTTCTCGGATTCGGGCTCGGCGTGCTGCTCGCCGTCGGCAGGCTGTCCAGGAATCCCGTCCTGCAGGTGATCTCCTGGGTGTACATCTGGGCGTTCCGATCCATCCCGCTCATCGTGCAACTGCTGTTCTGGTTCAACATCGCGTACCTGTACCGAACGCTGTCGCTGGGTGTCCCGTTCGGACCGTCGTTCTTCGAGTTCGAGGTCACCGGCGTGATCTCCGGCTTCACCGCCGCGGTGATCGGCCTGGCCCTGCATCAGGCCGCCTACTCGGCGGAGATCATCCGCGCCGGCATCATCTCCGTGGACCACGGCCAGATCGAGGCGGCGCAGGCCCTGGGCATCCCTCGCCGCCGGCAGTTCTTCAAGATCGTTCTGCCGCAGGCCATGCGATCGATCCTGCCCAACGCCGCCAACGAGGTCATCAGCCTGTTCAAGGGCACCTCGATCGTCTCCACGATGGCGATCGCCGAGCTGTTCTATCAGGTGCAGGTCGTCTTCGGCCGCAACGGCCGGGTCGTGCCCCTGCTCATGGTGGCCACCGTCTGGTACATCGTGCTCACCACCGCGTTGTCGATCGTCCAGTACTACGTGGAGCGGCACTACGCGCGCGGCTCGTCCCGCGCCCTCCCGCTCACCCCCTGGCAGAAGACCGTCGCCAAGTTCCGCGAGATCCGCGACTCGGGTATCGCCGCACCCCGGGGAGCCACCCGATGACCACGCCGGTCGATCCCACCCCGTACGCCGTCGACGTCCGGGGCGTGCACAAGTCGTTCGGATCCCTCGAGGTCCTCAGGGGTGTCGACCTGAAAGTCCGCAAGGGCGAGGTCACGGTGATCCTCGGTCCCTCCGGCTCCGGCAAGTCCACCCTGCTGCGCACCCTCAACCATCTCGAGAAGGTCGACCGCGGCACGGTCCGCATCGACGGCGAACTCGTCGGCTACCGCCGCCGGGGCAACAAGCTGCACGAGATGCGCGAGAGGGACATCCTCCGTCAACGGTCGCGCATCGGATTCGTGTTCCAGAGCTTCAACCTCTTCCCGCACCTGACCGTGCTCGAGAACGTGATCGAGGCGCCGATCTCCGCGCAGCGTCGCGACCGCGCCGAGGTCGAGACGCTCGCCCGGGAACTGCTCGACCGGGTCGGCGTCGGCGACAAGATCCACGACTACCCCAAACAGCTGTCCGGTGGGCAGCAGCAGCGGGTCGCCATCGCCCGCGCCCTCGCGCTGCGCCCGGCCGTGATCCTGTTCGACGAGCCGACCTCCGCGCTCGACCCCGAACTGGTCGGCGAGGTGCTCGAGGTGATCCGCGACCTGGCCCGCGACGGTGCGACCCTGGTGATCGTCACCCACGAGATCGGCTTCGCGCGTGAGGTTGCCCACACCGTCGTGTTCATGGACGGCGGCGTCGTCGTCGAACAAGGTCCGCCCGCGCAGGTTCTCGACCGGCCCACCCAGGAGCGCACCCGCGCCTTCCTGTCCAAAGTCCTCTGAAGTCCTCCCGAAAGGCAATGATGTCCGCGTTGACCCGACGCACGAGGCTGGTCGCCTCGGCCCTGACCGCCGTCGCCCTGCTGTCGGTCGCCGCCTGCGGCACCGACGAGCCCGACGCGGCCGGCGCCGCCGGCTACAACCTCACCGCCGACCAGAACCGCATCACCACCGACCCCGTACCCGAGATCGCGGCCGAGGTCCCGCAGTCCATCCGCGACCGCGGCACCCTCATCGTCACGGGGTCCGCCGGCACCGCACCTCCGCTGCGGTTCTACGCCGACGACGACAAGACCATCATCGGCTCCGAGACCGACTTCGCACATCTCCTCGGCGACGTTCTCGACCTCGACGTCGAGCTCACCGCCGCGGACTGGGCGCAGAACTTCGTGCGCGTCGACTCCGGTGAGGCGGACGTGTTCATCTCCAATGTCACCGTCACGGAGGAACGCAAGGAGAAGTACGACTTCTCCACCTATCGCCTCGACAACCTCGCCTTCGAGGTGAAGAAGGACAGCGGGATCGAGGTGAAGGACCCGAAGGATGTCGCGGGTCTGAAGGTCGGCGTGAGCTCCGGCACCAATCAGGAGGCGCTGCTCGTCGAGTGGAACGAGCAGAACGTCGCCGCGGGCCTCGAGCCCACCGAAATCCTCTACTTCCAGAACGCCACCGACTACTACCTCGCGCTCGGCTCCGGCCGCATCGACGCCTACTTCGGGCCCAATCCGTCCGCGTCGTTCCACGTCATCCAGGCCGGTGAGACCGAGATCGCCGGCACGTTCTCCGGCGCGGGCCCGGACCTGCAGGGCGAGATCGCGGTCCTGACCAAGAAGGACAACGGCCTGATCGAGGCGATCAACGCGGCGCTCAACCACGTCATCGAGAACGGCACCTACCAGCAGGTGCTCGACCGATGGGGTATCGCGAACGAGGCGGTCGAGACGTCGGTGATCAATCCTCCGGGCCTGCCGAAGAAGCAGTAACCGGACGACAGCCAGGGAGGGACAGCAATGAGCCGGGTGGAGCCCCGGGCCGACGTCGTGATCGTCGGGGGTGGCGTCATCGGATCGGCGGCGGCGTGGCGTCTGGCCACCCGCGGGAAGTCGGTGACCCTGCTCGAGCAGTTCGAGCCGGGTCATCGCCGCGGCGCCTCGCACGGCAGTTCCCGCATCTACCGGCAGGCCTACGACGGCGAGTTCTACACGGCGCTCGCCGGCCGTGCCCTGCCGCTCTGGCGGCACCTGCAGGACACCACGGGCACGGAGGTACTGACCCTCACCGGCGCGGTCGACCACGGACTGCCCGCCGTCGTCGAGTTGCGTGCCCGGTCGCTGGCCGCCCTCGGCATCCGGCACGAGGTCCTCGAGCCGTGCTCCGCGGAACGTCGTTGGCCCGGGATACGGTTCGACACGGCCGTCGTGCATCATCCCGAGGCGGGCCGGCTGCACGCCGACCGCGCGGTCGCCGCGTTCCAGGAGGCCGCGGCGCAGGCCGGGGCCGACGTGCGGCACGGGATCGTGGTCGAAAGCCTGCACAGCCACGGACACGGCGTCGACGTGGTCACCCCGGACGCGGTGGTGCGCGGCCGGCATGTCGTCGTCGCGGCCGGCGCATGGTCGCACCGGTTGCTCACCCGGGCTTCGGATCCGGCGCCCCGCCTCCCGGCGATGCGCACGACGCAGGAGCAGCCCGCGCACTTCGTTCCCGTCACGGGGCCCGACTGGCCGAGCTTCGTCCATCACCCCGGCGCGTTGCTCACGACAGCCGGCATCTACGGGCTCGGCTCCGAGGACGGCATCAAGATCGGCGAGCACGGCACCGGACCCGAAGTGACGCCCGAGACGAGAACCTTCCGGGCCGACCCCGCCGGCGTCGCGCGGCTCGCCGCCTACGCTGCCCGGTGGCTGCCCGGCGTCGACCCGGGCAGCGCCGTGGCCGACACCTGCCTGTACACCAGCACACCCGACAGCAACTTCGTCGTGGACCGCATCGGCGCCGTCGTCGTGGCCGCGGGCTTCTCCGGGCACGGCTTCAAGTTCGCCCCCGCAATCGGGGAGCTGATCGCGGGGCTCGTCGAGGGCACGGCCGTCGCGCCGGAGCCGTTCCGGTTCGGCACCCGCGAGGCGGTGACCGCGCGATGACCACCGCCCGCCGCATCCAGGTCTGCCCCGTGCGGCAGGACGACCCGCTGGCCGCCCCGCTGCTCGCCGAACTCGCCGTCGAATACAGCACCCGCTACGAACGTCCGCTCGACGAGCAGATCCACACCCTCACCACCCACCCGGCCGACGAGTTCGCCGAACCCGACGGGACGTTGCTGATGCTCGTCGAGGACGGAGAACCCGTCGCCGGTGGCGCGTTCCGCCGTTACGACGCGACCACCGCAGAGCTCAAGCGCATCTGGACGTCGAAGGCGCACCGCCGCCGCGGACTCGGCAGACTCGTGCTGGAGGAACTCGAGGCCGAGGCGGCCCGGAGGGGGTACGCCCGCATCTACCTGACCACCGGGTGGCGTCAACCCGAGGCGGTCGCGCTGTACCTGGCCGCGGGATACACCGCCCTGTTCGATCCCGGCCGACCGGCCGAGGAGATCGGGCCGCACCCCTTCGAGAAGACGCTGATCCGGTTGCGGACGGACTGAACCGCGCCGAGCGGCTCGAAGCAGTGCACGAATCGGACATCCGCAGCCGTCGTGACGGGTGCGGACGTCCGATTCTCGTGTGAACTCTCCGCCGCCACGATCCTCCCGAAGACCCCCCACCAGGCCCGGCAGCATCGCGAGCCCGCGGTGCTGCCGGTGCGCCCTGCTGCCGGACGCCCCTGTGACGCCACCGATCCCCGCCGCACACCGACCAGGAGTCTCGCCGATGACCTCGACAACACCCGTCCACCTCGCCGTCGCGCTCGACGGCGCCGGTTGGCATCCCGCCGCGTGGCGTGAAGAGAATTCACGCCCCGACGAATTGACCTCACCCACGTACTGGGCCGATCTCGTCACCACCGCGGAACGCGGGCTGCTGGACTTCGTCACGATCGAGGATTCCCTTGCCGTACCCGCGAACCCGTACACGAGCGAGGACCCCGACGCGGTGGACCGGGTACGGGTCCGGCTCGATGCGCACCTGATCGCCGCGCGGGTTGCACCGTCGACCCGGCACATCGGGCTGATCCCGACGATCACCACCACGCACACCGAACCGTTCCACGTGTCCAAGGCGCTGGCCACCCTCGACTACACATCGCACGGTCGCGCCGGCTGGCAGGTCAAGGTGTCCTCCTCCGCGCAGGAGGCCGCACACTTCGGCCGGCGCGACATCCCCGGACTCGACAAGCGCGACCGGCAGGCGCTCGCCGAGAATCGCCTGCCCGAGTTCGTCCACGACCTGTTCGACGAGGCCGCCGACGCCGTCGAGGTCGTTCGGCGGCTGTGGGACAGCTGGGAGGACGACGCGGAGCTCCGCGACGTGAAGACACGACGGTTCATCGACCGCGACAAGCTGCACTACATCGACTTCGAAGGCCGGTTCTTCCACGTTCGAGGGCCGT
The DNA here is from genome assembly GCF_011058165.1 of Rhodococcus aetherivorans. Classification (GTDB taxonomy): domain Bacteria; phylum Actinomycetota; class Actinomycetes; order Mycobacteriales; family Mycobacteriaceae; genus Rhodococcus; species Rhodococcus aetherivorans. Next base: position 57,079 of record NZ_JAALEG010000011.1, on the reverse strand, counting down.
CGATCACGCCCCGACCGCCGCAGGGGCAGCCGGTGGTCGCACTGCTGGCCCACCGCGACCTTCCGTACGAACTGGCCTCGCGGCAGGCAGATCTGGTGTTCGTCACCCCGTCGGACACCCGCCGCGTGCGTGACCTCGTCGACGAGGTCACGGCGGCGGGGGTGCGGGTCGGGCGTGTCGGTGAACCGCTGCGTGTGTACGCGGACCTCATGGTCTTCCTCGACACACCGCGCGAGAGCGGCGCCGAGCGGCTCCGGCGTCTCGACGCACTCGCGGGCAGCGCATTCGACTCGGATGCACTCGTGTTCACCGGATCGGCGGCCGAACTCGCCGACCGGATCGGTGAGTGGCGTCGACAGGGTATCGACGGCTTCCGGCTCCGGCCCGGGGTGGCAGTCGACGACCTCGACGTCATCGTCGACGCGCTCGTCCCGATCCTGCAACAGCGCGCGGTGTTCCGCTCCGAGTACCCCGGCACGTCCCTGCGCGGACTTCTGGATCTGCCGACCGACATTCCCCACCGCTACGCCGTCACCACGGCCGGAACCGAAGGACACGACCGATGAGCACACGCAAGCAGGTCATCCTCGGGGCCTACCTCGGCGGTGTCAATCACCACACCGCATGGTGGGATCCCCGGGCGGGCAGCCAGATCGAGTTCTCGACCTTCGAGCACACCGCCCGTACCGCCGAGCGCGGCAAGTTCGACTTCTTCTTCCTCGCCGAGGGCCTCGTGCTGCGCGAGCGCGCGGGCCGGATCTTCGATCAGGACATCATCGGCCGGCCCGACACCTTCACGGTCCTCGCGTCGCTGGCCGCCGTCACGGACCACCTCGGCCTGGCCGCCACCATCAACACGACCTTCAACGAGCCGTACGAGCTGGCTCGGCAGATCGCCTCTCTCGATCACCTCTCCGGCGGCCGGGCCGCGTGGAACGTGGTCACCTCCTTCGATGCCTTCACGGGGCACAACTTCCGCCGCGGCGGCTTCCTGGATCGCTCCCACCGGTACGAGCGCGCGGAGGAGAACCTGACGCTCATCCGTCAACTCTGGGATTCGTGGCGTAGCGACGACATCGTCGCCGACAAGGCCGGCGGCCGGTTCCTGCGTCGACCCGACGCCGGCGCCTTCGAACACCACGGCAACCACTTCGACGTGCACGGCAGGTTCACGGTTCCGCGCAGCCTCCAGGGACGCCCGGTGATCCTCCAGGCCGGGGTGTCCCCGCAGGGCCGGGACTTCGCTGCCGCGAACGCCGACGCCATCTTCTCCCCGTACGGGAAGCTGCCCGAGGCCACGGAGTTCTACCGAGATGTCAAGGCCCGGGCGATCGCTGCCGGCCGCTCCGCCGACGACATCAAGATCCTGCCGTCGGCGAGCTTCGTGATCGGTGACACCGAGGCCGAGGCCGTCGAGAAGTACCACGAGATCCGTAACCAGCAGGTCACCGGGCAGACCGCCCTGATCCTGCTCGAGCAGATCTGGAATCGGGATCTGTCCGAATACGATCCGGAGGGCCCGCTGCCGGACATCGATCCCGACCCCGACGCCGAGCCGATCATCCAGGGACGGGCGTTCGTCCACCAGGACCGGTTCGAGACCGTCGCACGGCTCCGCGCGATCGCGGAGGAGAAGAAGCTGACGCTGCGAGAGGTCGTGATCGACCAGTTCGAGCGCGGACCCCTCGTCGGTACCGCGGCACGGATCGCCGAGCAGATCGACGCCTTCGTGCAGAACGACGGCTCGGACGGGTTCATCCTCGGTTCGCACCTCGTGCCTTGGGGGCTCGACGATTTCGTCGACGAGGTGGTGCCCCTGCTGCAGGACCGTGGTGTCCTCCGCGTCGAGTACACCGGAACCACGCTGCGGCACAACCTCGGGCTGCGGGTGCCGGCCGATCCGGTGGCGGTCGGCGGTTAACCCACCTCCCGCGTGACACTCACCGATCGGGCGCAGACGCCCCGGCAGACGACGTCGGTGGTGCCGGTCTGTGCGGCCGCCGGCTTCACCACCCTGCTCGATTCGTCGGTGCTGAACATCGGCCTTCCCGCCTTGCGGACCGGTCTCGACGCGGGCGTTTCGCAGATGCAGTGGATCCTGGCCGCATACTCGCTGAGCTTCGGTCTTGCGCTGGTCCCGGCAGGCCGGCTCGGCGATGTGGCCGGCCGGCGGCGGCTGTTCCTCGCGGGCATGACCCTCTTCGCGGTCATGGGGGTGTGCGGAGCTGTCGCGTCCGACCCCTGGACGGTCGTCGCCGCACGGGCCGGTCAGGGGGTCGGGGCGGGCCTGATCAGCGCGCAGGTGCTCGGGATCCTGGCCGAGAACTACACCGGCCCGGCGCGCGCCCGGGCCCTGGCCGCCTACAGCACGGCCGGAGGCCTCGCCGGGCTGTGCGGTCCACTCGTCGGTGGGCTGGTGCTCGGCGCTGCACCCGGGGACTACGGGTGGCGTGTTCTGCTGATTCTCAACGTGCCGTGCGCACTCGTCACACTCGTGCTCGCGGCCCGCCGCCTGCCCCCGGATCGGGGACGACCGTCGGCCCGCAGCGGGGTCGATGCCGGGGGCCTCGCGCTGCTCGCGGCGGCCACGACGCTGGTGATGGTGCCCGTGGTCTCCGAACCGGGTCCGGTGGGTGCGGTGTTCGCCGTCGGGGGAGCGGCGGTCTCACTCGCCACCTTCCTGTGGTGGGAACGCCGTGTCGCCGTGCGCGGCGGCAAGCCCGTGCTGCTTCCCGAACTGACCGGATCCGGCGGATACGTCCTCGGCACCTTGGTCGCACTGTTCTGGTTCGGTGCGGTGCTATCCCTGAACACCGTCGTGAGCCTGTACCTCATCGAGGGGCGCGGCTATGCCGCTGTCCAGGCCGCCGCCGTGCTGTCCGCCGCCGCCGCGGCGATGGCCGTCGCCTCGGCCGTGGGGTGGCGGGTCGTCGCGCGATACGGCCGGGTGACGGTCGTCGTGGTGGTGGCAGCCGAGATCGCCGTCGTCGGTGGCTACGCCGCCGCTGTGCGGCACGACGCCACGATGCCGGTGTTCGTGGCGCTGGCCGCTCTGTCGGGTCTCTCGGGTGGATTCGTGGATGCACCCAACCGGGCGCTGACGCTCGAGTCGTCCCCGGCGGGCGGTCACGGTGTCGCGGCCGGGTTCCTGCAGCTGTCACAGCGGTTGTCCGCGACGGTCGCCCTCGCCGCGGTGTCCGGCCTGTATCTGTCGGCGCTGGCGACGGACGGGGACGACGTCGCCGGTGCCGCGTCGGCCGGCCTCGCGGTGTGCGCCGCCATGCTCGCGGTGTCGCTGCTCTGTGCGCTCGCCGACCGGCGCCGTCGTGCCGGCGCCGGGTTTCGATCACGGTGAGCGAAAGGGTTCTCCGAACTCGTTCGCAACGCGTACGGTCACCGGGAACCATCCAGAGCGACCGAGAGACCCGGCTCGAGGACGTCGCAGCAACCCCCTGCCGCAGGTGAGGGTGCTACCGCCGGGAACGATGGAGGAGAAGGCATGGCAGGCGAGGGGTTCGTGGGCGCGTGGGCGCGCCTGCACGTCGACCTGTGCCGTCAGTGCTCGGGCATCTGTCGCCCCCGATCCTGTCGCGCCTGAGCGGCGCTACCCAGTCGAAGAACTACGACCGTCTGCCCGGCCGGTGGCATCGCGAAGCGCGGTGCCATCTGCGCCTCACGAGATCATGGAGTTCCCCGGTGCCTGTTCCGTTCACCTCTGCCGCCCGACGTCGCGCCGTCGCGGGCGCCACCGCCGCAATCCTCGCCGGTGGGCTCGCCGCGTGCGGCGCCGACACGGCGGGCACTTCCTCCGGTGGCGGCACCCCGCAGCCCGGCGGCACCCTGCGCTACGGCCTGTCCCAGGCCCCCACGTGTGCCGATCCCGCGCAGGCCGGCAGCAACCAGACCATCTACGTCGCCCGTCAGATCGTCGACTCGCTCACCGATCAGGACCCCGGGACCGGTGAACTGAAGCCGTGGCTCGCCGAAAGCTGGGAGGTGAACGGGGACGCCTCGGCGTTCACGTTCCGGCTGAAGGACGGCGTGACATTCAGTGACGGCACCCCGTTCACCGCGGAGTCGGTGAAGAAGAACTTCGACGCGATCGTCCAGACCCTCACCGGCGCCAAGGCAGCGCTGGCGGCGAGCTACCTGTCGGGGTACACCGGCACCACGGTGCTCGATCCGCTCACCGCCCAGGTGTCCTTCGCCGGACCGAACGCGCAGTTCCTGCAGGCGTCGTCGACGCTGCAACTCGGCTTCCTGTCCGACAGGGACGTCGCGAAGTCCGCCGAGGAACGCTGCGCCGGCGACCTGTCCGGCACCGGTCCCTTCGTCTACGAGGACTACCAGCAGGACAAGTCCGCCACGCTGGTCAAGCGCACTGGATACTCGTGGGGATCCGACGTTTTCGCGCACGACGGCGAGGCCTACCTCGATCGCATCGAGTTCACGATCGTCCCGGAGTCCGGTGTACGCACCGGCAGCCTCGCATCCGGCCAGCTCGACGCGATCAGCGATGCTCTGCCGCAGGATGCTTCCCAGATCGAAGGCAGCGGCGGACGGATCCTCACCACGCCGAACCCGGGTGTCCCGTTCGGTTTCCAGCCGAACGTCACCCGTGGCGTCCTGACCGATCCGGCGGTGCGCGCCGCGATCGTGCCGGCCCTCGACCGCCAGGAACTCGTCGACACCGTCCTCGGCCCCGATTTCCGGCCCGCGACCAGCACCCTCGCCTCCCGCACCCCCGGCTACGCCGGACTTGACGACGTCACCTACGACCCGGCGAAGTCGAAGTCGATCCTCGACGCCGCCGGCTGGGTTCCCGGCCCGGACGGCATCCGCGTCAAGGACGGCAACCGCCTGTCCTTCTCGGTGCTGTTCAGTTCGGTGTTCGCCGGCAACCAGGCGATCCTCGAGCTCGTGCAGCAGCAGCTGCGCGAGGTCGGTATCGACCTGCAGCTCGACCTGGTCTCCACCCCGGAAGCCACTGCCCGGCAGGGCGCGAAGGACTTCGACGCCACCTACTACAACAGCACGCGCGCCGACGGCGACATCCTGCGCACGACGTTCGGACTCGACGGGCGCAACCTCAACAACCGCGGCCCGATCCCGCCGCTGGACGAGGTCCTGTCTGCGCAGCTGCGCACCACCGACCCGGCCGAACGCGGCGAGCTGATCGAGCAGGCACAGCAGCTGGTCCTCGACAACGGCCTGTGGCTGCCGACCGTGGAGCTGTCCCAGGCCATCGGTGCGGCGGGGGCGGTGCAGGACCTGAAGTTCGAGGCCTCCGCCCGGTTGCAGTTCTTCGACACCTGGCTGAGCGAGTAGACCATGGCCCGGTATCTCGGTTCCCGGCTCGTGCAGGCGCTGTTGGTGCTGTGGGCGGCGTTCACCGTCTCGTTCGGCGTGCTGTACCTGCTGCCGTCCGACCCGGTGAGCATCGCGGTCGACGGCGCCGGCAGCGGCACACCGGTGGATGCGGCCGCTGTCGCGCAACTGCAGGAGCGGTACGGGCTCGACCGTCCGTTGTCGGGGCAGTACCTTACTGCGCTGAGCAACGCCGTCCGGGGTGACTTCGGCATCTCGATCGTCACGGGACAACCCGTGACCGAAGCGATCGCCGCCGCCGTACCCAGCACCCTGGCCCTGGCCGCGGTCGCCCTGGCGCTCGCCGTGCTCCTCGGCACCTCGATCGCGTTCGTCGCCACGTACACGGGCGCCCGGTGGCTGCGCAGCACGCTGTTCTCGCTGCCGCCGCTCGGTGTCGCGGTTCCGACCTTCTGGGTGGGACTGCTTCTGCTCCAGCTCTTCTCGTTCCGGATGAAGCTGCTTCCGGCATTCGGCGACCAGGGCATCGAGCATCTGGTGCTGCCCGCGATCACCCTCGCGCTCCCCACCGGTGCGGTGATCGCGCAGGTCCTCGCCGCCAGCCTGCAGACCACATGGCGGCAACCGTTCGTCGAAGCAGCTCGCGCCAAGGGCGCGTCCCAGTGGCGCATCCAGACCCGGCACACACTGCGGCTGTCCAGCATCCCCGCATTCACTATCGCCGGGGTGACAGTCGGCAACCTGTTGGCGGGGTCCGTGGTCGTCGAGACGGTGTTCTCCCGCGCCGGTGTCGGTCGGTTGACCCAGACTTCGGTTCTGGCGCAGGATATTCCCGTCGTCCAGGGCATCGTGGTCTTCAGTGCGGTGATCTTCGTGCTCGTCAACCTCGCGGTGGACCTGGTCTATCCGCTCATCGATCCGCGCATCGCCGACGGCCGTCGCGGCGGCGGTTCGCCCTCGCATCCGACGCCCGCCGAGGTGACCACCGAACTCACCGGCTTCGCGGTGGAGGAGGAGAGGAAGGCTCATGTCTGACGTCCTGATCCGGGAACCGGTCGCCGCATCCGCGCAGGCCGCGACCGGGCCACACGGACCGTCCCGGCTCCGGGGAGCGACGAGCGCCCTGCGCCGCTACGGGGTTCTCGTGGTCTCGACGACCGTGCTGCTCCTCGCCGTCGGCTTCGCCCTGTTCCCCTCGGTCTTCGCGTCCGGTGATCCGCTGCAGGGTGTCCCGGCCGACAAGTTGCAGGGGCCGTCCGCGGCGCACTGGTTCGGCACCGACAACATCGGGCGCGACGTGTACACCCGGGTCGTGCACGGTGCGGGCCTGTCCCTGACCGCGACGCTCGTCGCCGTCGGAATCGCTCTCGTCGTCGGCTCGCTCGTCGGGTTGCTCTCCGGCGCGGTCGGCGGAGCGGTCGACGGCCTACTCATGCGGGCCGTCGATGTTCTGCTGTCCATCCCCGCCCTGCTGCTGTCCCTGGCGCTCGTCACCGCCCTCGGATTCGGCACCATGAACGTGGCGATCGCGGTCGGCGTCGGGCTCGTCGCGAACTTCGCCCGCGTCATGCGGTCGGAGGTCCTGCGCGTGCGCCGCGCCCTGTACGTCGAGGCGGCGTTCGCATGCGGTGTCCGCTGGCACACCGTCCTGCGCCGGCACGTGCTGCGCAACTCGTACGCCCCCGTCGTCGCGCTCGCGGCGGTCGAGTTCGGCATGGCCGTGCTCGCCGTGTCGTCGCTGAGCTTCCTCGGCTTCGGCGCGGTGCCGCCCACCCCGGAATGGGGATCGCTGATCTCCGAAGGCAGGAACTACCTGGCCACCGCCTGGTGGATGACGACACTGCCCGGCCTGGTCATCGTGGCGGTCGTCCTGTCGGCGCACCGCCTCGGTCACGCCATCGAAGAACGGAGCACTCGATGACCGCGGCCCTGCTGGACGTACGCGACCTGCGGGTCGAGTACGGCAGCCGTCGCGACCCGGTCACCGCGGTGGACGGTGTCGGCTTCACCCTTTCCCGGGGCGAGGTCGTCGCGGTGGTCGGCGAGTCCGGTTCCGGCAAGTCGACGACCGCACACGCGATCCTCGGCCTGCTGTCGGGTAGCGGCCGGATCACCGGCGGCACCGTCACGTTCGACGGGCAGCGACTGGACTCCCTGTCCGAACGCGCCTTCGAGAAGGTGCGCGGTGCCCGCATCGGACTCGTGCCACAGGACCCCACCACGTCCCTGAACCCGGTCGTCCGCATCGGTGACCAGGTCGCCGAGGTCCTGCGTATCCACGGTCTCGCCGACCGGCGCACCGCGAAGATCGACGCGCGGCGCATCCTCGCGGAAGCCGGGCTCGACGATCCCGAACTCCGTGCCAGGCAGTACCCGCAGAACCTGTCCGGCGGGCAGCGGCAGCGCGTGCTCATAGGCATCGCGCTCGCATGCCGGCCGGACCTCGTCATCGCAGACGAGCCGACCAGCGCCCTCGACGTCACCGTGCAGCGGCGCATCCTCGACCATCTCGACAGCCGCATCGCCGAGACCGGTACCGCGGTCCTGCTCATCACCCACGACCTCGGCGTCGCCGCCGACCGCGCCGACCGCATCGTCGTGATGAGCCAGGGCCGGATCGTCGAGACCGGGCCGGCCCGGCAGATCCTCGAGAACCCCCGGCACGAGTACACCCGGGCGCTCGTCGCCGCCGCACCGAGCCTTGCCGGCGCCGCGGCCCGGCCCGGCCGCGGACCCGCGGAACCCCTGCTCACCGTGTCCGGGGTCTCGAGGACCTTCCGCATCGACCGGCGCACGTCGCTCGAGGCGGTGCGCGACGTCTCCTTCTCGGTTCCGCGCGGTCGCACTCTGTCCCTGGTCGGCGAGTCCGGTTCCGGCAAGTCCACGGTGTCCCGCATCGCGATCCGACTGGAATCCGCCACGTCCGGGCAGGTCCGGTTCGACGGGCGGGACATCACCGCGCTGCGCGGCCGGGACCTGCGCGAGCTCCGTCGCCGGGTGCAGATCGTCCACCAGAACCCCTATGCGGCCCTGAATCCCAAGCTCCGCATCCGCGACGTCGTCGCCGAACCGCTCGAAGCCTTCGGCATCGGCACGAAAAGCGAGCGCGCCGAACGTGTTGCGGAGCTGATCGGGCAGGTGGCGCTGAGCACGGCACACCTCGAGCGCAGACCCGCGGAACTGTCCGGCGGACAACGACAGCGCGTGGCGATCGCCCGCGCGCTCGCGCTGCACCCGGAACTCCTCGTGCTCGACGAGCCCGTCTCCGCGCTCGACGTGTCGGTCCAGGCGCAGATCCTCGACCTGCTCGCTCGCCTGCAGGACGAGCTGGGGCTGAGCTACCTGTTCATCTCCCACGATCTTGCCGTGGTCCGGCAGATCAGCGACACCGTCGCGGTGATGCGGTCCGGCGAAATCATCGAATCCGGGACCACCGAACAGATTTTCGACAGACCACAGCACGAGTACACGAAACTGCTGCTCGATGCCATTCCAGGGAAGGTTCGGCATGCCCGATAGTTCACAGTTGTTGCTCGCCCTCGAATTCCGCGGAACCGGAACGCATCCGCATTCGTGGCGTCGCACGGATTCACGCGCGGAGGACGTGTTCACCGCCCGCTACTGGGCGGATCTCGTGGGCAGCGCGGATCGTGCCGGCGTCGACCTGGCCTTCCTCCCCGACTCGTTCGGTATCGACTCCGGTGCGGACACCGTGCGCGGCCGGCTCGAAGCGGTCGGCGTCGCCGCCCGGCTGTCCGCCGTCACCTCGCGGATCGGGCTGATCCCCACCGCGACGGTGACCCACACGGAACCGTTCCACGTGGCCAAGGCCGTGCAAACCCTCGACCACACCACGGCCGGCCGTGCGGGGTGGCAGGTCGCCGTCTCCGAGGGTGAGGACCGGGCCGCCCTGTTCGGCCGCAAGGGCACCCAGGGCACCGGCTCACTGTGGACCGAGGCCGCCGAGGCCGCCGAGGTCGCGGCCCGCCTGTGGGACAGCTGGGAGGACGACGCCGAGATCCGCGACGTCGCCACCGGCCGGTTCGTCGACCGGGACAAGCTGCACTACATCGACTTCGTCGGCGAGCACTTCTCCGTCAAAGGTCCGTCGATCACGCCCCGGTCACCCCAGGGCCGGCCCCTCGTCGCCGTTGCGGCAGCGGACGAGCAGTCGTTCGACTTCGCCGCGGAACGCGCCGATCTCGTGCGTATCGAGGCCGCCGACCTCGGGTCCGCCGCGAACCTGGCCGAGCGTCTGCGCGCGCAGGCCGGTGATCGGCGACCGGCGGTGCTGCTCGACATCGACGTGCTGCTCGCCGCGGACGACGCCACCGCCGCCGCGGACCTGGCCCAGCTCGAGAACTGGGCCGGCGCTGCCTACACGCCGGAGTCGCTGTTCTACCGCGGCGGCCCGGCAGGGCTGCTCGCACTCCTCGGGGACGTGGACGGCCTGGACGGCGTGGTGCTACGTCCGCTGGCCCTCGCCGGCACGGTCGCGGCGCTCACCGAACGGGTCCTGCCGGTGTTGCGGCGGCAGGACCCGACGTCCACTGGAACCCTGCGGGACCGTCTCGGCCTGCCGCGCCCCGTCAACCGCTACGCCACCGCCTGAGGAGGCCGACAACCATGCCGCAGAACACCGTTCGAAAGCAGATCCATCTGGCCGCGCACTTCCCGGGCGTCAACAACACGACCGTGTGGGCGGATCCCGAATCGAAGAGCCAGATCGACTTCGAGTCCTTCCTGCACCTGGCCCGGACCGCAGAACGCGGACTGTTCGACTTCTTCTTCCTGGCCGAGGGACTGCGGCTGCGCGAGCACCGCGGCCGCATCCACGATCTCGACGTCGTCGGCCGGCCCGACACCCTCACGGTTCTCGAGGCCCTCGCCGGTGCGACGACCCACCTCGGGCTCGCGGGCACGATCAACACCACCTTCAACGAACCGTACGAACTGGCCAAGCAGTTCGCCACCCTCGACCATCTGTCCGACGGCCGCGCCGCGTGGAACCTCGTCACCTCCTCCGACGCCTTCACCGGCGAGAACTTCCGGCGTGGCGGCTATCTCGACCACTCGCAGCGCTACGTCCGCGCCCACGAGATCGTCGACGTCACCCGGCGGCTGTGGGACGGCTGGCGCCCCGGAGCACCGGTCGTCGACCGCGAAAACGGCATCTTCGCGGCGGATTCCGACATCGCTCCGTTCGACATCCACACCACCCAGTTCGACATCTCCGGGCGGTTCGAGGTGCCACGCAGCCCGCAGGGACACCCGGTGCTCCTGCAGGCCGGCGACTCGGACGAGGGCCGCGAATTCGGCGCCGCCAAGGCCGACGCCATCTTCACCGGCCACGGCACCCTCGAGGAGGGCCACGCCTTCTACGCCGACGTCAAGGGCCGCCTCGCGAAGTACGGGCGCAGCCACGCCGACCTGAAGATCCTTCCGGCCGCGACGTTCGTCCTCGGCGACTCCGCGGAGGATGCGGCCGAGCGGGCCCGCCACATCCGGCTGCAGCAGGTGAGCCCGCAGACCGCGATCGCGTTCCTCGAGCAGGTGTGGGGCCGCGACCTGTCCGGGTACGACCCCGAGGGGCCGCTGCCGGACGTCGAACCGGAGGACAACCTGAACATCACGCGCGGCCGCGTCCGCCACGCCAAGGATCCGCGCGCCGTCGCGCTGGCCTGGCGGGAGAAGGCCGAGGCCGAGAAGCTCAGCATCCGCGAACTGATCATCGAGGTCACCGCGCGGCAGCAGTTCGTCGGCACCCCCGATCACGTCGCCGCCGAGATCGACCGCTATGTGCAGACCGACGCGAGCGACGGCTTCATCCTGGTTCCGCACCTCACCCCCGGCGGCCTCGACGAATTCGTCGACAAGGTCGTGCCGCTGCTGCAGGAACGCGGCAGTTTCCGCACCGAGTACGAGGGCGCCACCCTGCGCAGTCACCTCAACCTGCGCCACCCGCACGAGATCGACGAAGGAGTTCAGGCATCGTGACCACCACACTCGACCGAGAGACGTTCACCGAGGACTGGCGGAGCTGGCACGCAGCCCGCGAGGAGGCGCTGCGCCGCCCGGACGGCTGGCTCAGCCTGACCGGGCTGTACTGGCTGGACACCGAGCCCACGATCCTCGACGAGGTGCCCGGATTGTGGCGGGTGGACGGCGAGCGCGTGCTCCTCGAATCCGACGGCGGAACCGAGGTGCACGAGCCGATCGAGGGCGCACCCGGTGTCCGGGTCGCGGCCGGCGACGGCTACGCCGAGATCATCCGCCGCACCGGCCGGTTCGCCGTCCGCATCCACGACCCGAAGTCGCCGGCTCTGACGGCCTTCACCGGAATCCCCGCGTACGAGCCTGCGCCGGAGTGGGTGCTGCAGGGCCGCTTCGAGGCCTTCGATCAGGTGCGGACCGTCACCACCGGCGCCGTGGTCGACGGCCTCGAGCACCGCCACAGCGCGGCCGGGCTGATCCGCTTCACCCACGACGGCGCCGAGCACCGCCTCGTCGCCTTCGGCGACGGCTCGGGTCCGCTGCGCGTGCTGTTCACCGACGGAACCAGCGGCGTGACGACCTACCCGGCCGCGCGGATCCTCGAAGTCGCCGCGCCGACCGCCGACGGCTCGGTCACGCTCGACTTCACCCGGGCCGCCAACCTGCCGTGCGCGTTCACCGACGCGGCGACGTGCCCCATCGCCCCGGCGGAGAACCGGTTGCCGTTCGCCGTCGAGGCCGGCGAACGCACTCCGCGCGACGAGGAGGCCCGGTGACGACCGCATCGAATCCGGTGCCGCTCTCGGTCCTCGACCTCTCCCCCGTCAGCGAGGGATCCACCACGGCGCAGGCGTTGCACAACACCGTCGACCTGGCCCGGAGGACGGAAGGCTGGGGGTACCGCCGGTATTGGGTGGCCGAGCACCACTTCGTCGCCGTCGCGTCGTCGTCGCCGGCCGTGCTGATCGGCGCAATCGCCGCCGCCACCAGCACCATCCGCGTCGGCGCCGCCGCGGTTCAGCTCGGTCACAACACCGCGGCCGGTGTGGTCGAGGCGTTCGGCACGCTGGACGCGCTGTATCCGGGCAGGATCGACCTGGGACTCGGCCGGTCGGGACAACGCCGGGCGGAGGCGCTCGCGGCCGCCCGGTCCGGGGCCGCCGAAGAGGAATCGCACCGCGCCACCGAGGTGCGCGACGGCCTGGTCATTCCGCCGCCGTACCAGCCCGGGCCGTTGCTGTCCTCCCCGCGCCTGGCCGCCGGGTTCGCCGCGTTGCAGCAACCGGGGGCGCAGGCCCCGGACTTCGACGGGCAGGTGGACGACATCCTCGCTCTGCTGGACGGGACCTATCGCACCGAGGACGGGATCGAGCTGCACGCCAGCCCCGGCGAGGGCGCGGACGTCGAGCTGTGGGTCTTCGGGACCAGTGCGGGGCCGTCGGCGTCGCTGGCCGGACGGCTGGGTCTGCCGTTCGGTGCGAACTACCACGTCAGTCCCGGCACCACCGTCGAGGCGGTCGAGGCGTACCGCGCGGCGTTCCGCCCGTCCCGCTTCCTCGACCGACCGTACGTGGTGGTGTCCGCCGACGCGGTCGTCGCCGACGACGATGCCACCGCGCGTGACCTGGCGGCCACGTACGGGCACTGGACGCACAGCATCCGGTCCGGCCACGGGGCCGTCCCGTACCCGGACCCGGCCACGTCGGCACCGCTGAGCGACGAGGAGCGCAGCCTCGTCGACGACCGGCTGATCACCCAGTTCGTCGGCGCTCCCGCCACCGTGGCGGAGCGGCTCGAGTCGCTGCGGCGCGTCACCGGGGCGGACGAGCTCGTGGTCACGTCGGTGACGCACCGGCACGAGGACCGGCTGCGTTCGTACGAATTGCTGGCGCGCGAGTGGGGGCTCGCCGCGCTCCGCGCCGCATGACCCCGGTGGTGAACCCGCCCGGACGGCGGGTTCACCACCGAATCGAGCATTCCCGACCGATTGTGTAGGATATCGCCCATGGCACCCGAGACCGCAGCGACCGTCGTCGCCCGCTGGTGCCGTCGTCACGTCGATCTGGGCCGGACCTCCTCGGGCATCTGTACGGGCTGACCGCTCACAGCCCCTTCCGCCACGTCGCGCCGGAGTACCACCGGAGCGGCGCATTCTCCAGGAGAAAACCCTTGTCGCACAACGCTACCCGGACCATCGATCGTCCCCTGCGTATCGCCGTCGAGCTTGCCGGGCCCGAGGGACCGCACTACTGGGCCGATCTGACCGCCGGACGCGCCGACGAACCGGCGCTCGACCTGAGCGCCTCGCCGTCGAACGTGGTCCGGATCCGCGCCGCCGACCTGAGGGAGAGCGCGAAGCTCCGCGAACGGGCACGCTCCGAAGCCCGCGCCGACGGTCGCGATCCCGACAGCATCAGCGTCCTGGTCGATCTCGAGGTGCTCGTCGCCGAGGAGGCCCGCGGCGCCCGCAAGCAGTATGCGCTGCTCGACGGCCGTCGTCGCGCAGACACCCTGTCCTACATCGGCACCCCGCACGGCCTCGCCGGACTGATCGCCGACATCCACACCACCCGCGTGGCCGACGGCGTGACGCTCCTCCCGCTCGGTGCCGAGTTCACGATCGAGCACATCGTCGACGGCACCCTGCCGTGGCTCGAATCACGGGGGCTGGCAACGCCGTCGCCCGCTGTGGTGGAGGTCCTGCGCCGCTTCGGCACCGGGGACCGCGGGCTCATCCTGGCCTCCTGACCGTCGTTCGAGACGCGGGGCGAGAGCTTCTTCTCTCGCCCCGCCTTTCGTCGTCCGGTCCGCGCGTCCCGCTCGGCAGCGGCGCCAGGCGCCGTCCGGCGAGGACCAGAATTGGAATCGGACCGATTTCAACCGTGGCCCGCGCTCCGCCCCGCCCTTAACCTCGCAACAATGTCCCTCGCATTCCATTGGTTTCTTCCCACCTACGGCGACAGCCGCCTGATCGTCGGCGGCGGCCACGGAACGCCCGCCGGGGCGGCCCGCGGTGATCGGCGCGCCACCGTCGGGTACCTGGCGTCGATCGCCCGCGCCGCCGAGGAGTTCGGATTCGCCGGCGCACTCACCCCTACCGGCGCATGGTGCGAGGACGCCTTCCTCACCACGGCAATGGTGGCGCGCGAATCCGAGCGACTCGCCTTCCTCGTGGCGTTCCGCCCGGGACTGATCAGCCCCACCCTCGCCGCGCAGATGGCGGCGACGTTCTCACTGCACGCCCCGGGGCGGATCCTGCTCAACGTGGTGGTGGGCGGCGAGGCCCACGAGCAGCGCGCGTACGGCGACCACCTCGGCAAGGACGAGCGGTACGCCCGAGCGGACGAGTTCCTCTCGATCGTCCGACGGCTGTGGGCCGGCGAGACCGTCACCCACTCCGGCACGCACCTGAACATCTCGGAAGCCGCGCTGGCCACGCTCCCGAGTCCTGTCCCCCCGCTGTACTTCGGTGGATCGTCCGCCGCCGCGGGCCCGGTGGCCGCCGAGCACGCCGACGTCTACCTCACCTGGGGTGAGCCGCCGGCGGCCGTCGCCGAAAAGATCGCATGGATCCGCGAACTCGCCTCCCGGCGCGGACGCACCATCCGGTTCGGCATCCGCCTGCACGTCATCACCCGGGACACCGCCGCCGATGCGTGGGCGCAGGCCGACCGGTTGATCGCGGCACTCGGCCCCGACACGGTGACCGCGGCACAGGCGGGTCTCGCACGCAGCGAGTCCGAAGGACAGCGCCGCATGCTCGCCCTGCACGAGAACAACCGGCGCAGCGGAGACTGGCGCGACGCCCGCAACCTGGAGGTGGCGCCGAACCTGTGGACCGGGGTGGGGCTCGTGCGCGGCGGGGCCGGGACGGCGCTGGTCGGCAGCCATACCGAAGTCGCCGACCGGATCGCCGAATACGCCGCGCTGGGCATCGACGAGTTCGTGCTCTCGGGATACCCGCACCTCGAGGAGCTGTACTGGTTCGGCGAGGGGGTGCTACCGGTCCTGCGGGAACGCGGCCTGTTCACCGGCGGTGCCGACGGCGCCGTGTCCGGAAGCGTTCCCTTCCTTCCCGCCGGGGTCCGCTGAGATGGGCACTGCCGAGGTCACATCCGGGATCGTCGACGGCGACCACGCGCTCGAGACGGCCACGGTGCTGGGCCGGCGATTCGCCGAGAACGCCACGCTCCGCGACGCGAACCGCGAACTGCCGCACACCCAGATCCGCGAGTTCGCCGGATCGGGCCTCGGCGCGGTGACGGTGCCCCGCGCGTACGGCGGGATCGACGTGCCCACCGAGACGCTCGTGGAGATCTTCCGGCTCCTCGCCGAGGCGGATCCGAGTATCGCGCAGATCCCCCAGTCCCACTTCACCTTCCTCGAACTGCTCCGGTCGCAGGGAACCCTGGATCAGCAGGAGTTCTTCTACGGTGAGGTGCGGTCCGGAGCCCTGTTCGCGAACGCGCAGAGCGAACGCGGCCCCCATCCCGTCGACGTGGACACCACGGTGCTCGTCCCGTCCGGTGCGGATTTCACCCTCTCGGGCCGCAAGTTCTACAGCACGGGCGCCCTGTTCGCGGACTGGATCGCCGTGCGCGCCAGTGTGGTCGGCGACGGCGGCACCCCGGGCCGCGGCACTCCGAGGGCCGTGGCGTTCGTGCCCCGCGACGCCGCCGGGCTCACCGTCGTCGACGACTGGGACGGCATGGGGCAGCGCACCACCGCCAGTGGCACCGTCACCCTCGACGGCGTGACGGTGCCCGCCTCGTCGATCGTCCAGTACTCGGGGCTGTTCGACGGGCCCACCACCTACGGGGCACAGGCACAGATCCTGCACGCCGCGATCGACGTGGGGATCGCGACCGGCGCCCTGCGCGAGGCGGTCGTGCAGGCCGGCCGCGCCCGTCCCCACTTCGAGGCGGGAGTCGACCGCGCGGTGGACGATCCGCTACTGGCTCAGCTCGCCGGCGAGGTGACCGTCACGGTGCGGGCGGCCCAGGCCCTGCTGACCGTCGCGGCCCGCGCGGTGGACTCCGCGCGCGCCGACCTCGACGCCGACACCGCCGCGGCGGCATCGATCGACGTCGCCACCGCGAAGGTCGCGGCGACCCGCGCCGCGCTCGACGCCGCGAACGCGGTGTTCGAACTGGGCGGCACCCGAAGCGCATCCGGCGCGGCCAACCTGTCCCGCTACTGGCGCGACGCACGCACCCACACCCTGCACGACGCGACGCGCTGGAAACTGCAGCACATCGGCCGTTGGACGCTGGACGGGACATCTCCACCGCGGCACGGGGTGATCTGAGACGACCGCACGCCCGTTCCCCGGCGCCAGTATTGAACTCTGGCCGATCGCAACCGGTGCCATCGCGGGCCCGATTGTCCATCGTTGTGTCGACATCGACGCCACACCGAGGAGCATGACAGGTGAGCAGTTCAACGATCCAGACGCCGGCCGTGACCGACGACGAACTCCGGGAGCGCTTCCGGCCGATCTTCGACCGGATCGCCGAGGGAGCCGTCCAGCGCGAGCACGAGCGCCGGCTGCCGTTCCACGAGGTGCAGTGGCTGCGGGAGGCCCGTTTCGGCGCCCTGCGGGTGCCGGTCGGGTTCGGCGGCTTCGGTGCCACGATCCGTCAGCTGTTCGACCTGCTGATCGACCTCGCTGCCGCCGAGTCGAACCTGCCACAGGCGCTGCGCGTGCACTGGAGCTTCGTCGAGGACCAGCGGCTCGCGGGTGACGGACGAGCCCGGCACTGGCTCGCGGCCGCCGCGGACGGCACGCTCGTCGGCAACGCCATCACCGAACCGGGCGTGGGTGCCGCCGACCGCTACCGCACGACCCTCACCCGCAAGGGCGGCGACTGGGTCCTCGACGGAATCAAGTACTACAGCACCGGAAGCCTGTACGCCGACCACATCCTCGTCGCCGCGGACCGCGACGGCGAGCGGGTCTCGGTACTGGTGGACGCGCGGCAGGAGGGCGTCGAGCAGACCGACGACTGGGACGGTTTCGGCCAGCGGCTCACCGCGAGCGGTACCACCACCTTCACGGGAGTCGTGGTGCCGGAGGACCGCATCCTCGGGCCCGGCTACGGCGCCCCGGGCCGCACCTACGCGACCGCCTACCTGCAGCTGGTGCAGCTCGCGGTGCTCGCCGGCATCGCCCGGCGCGCCGAGGCCGACGCCGTCGACTGGGTTCGGGCGCGCACCCGCACGTTCACCCACGCCGTGGCCGACCTGCCACGGCACGACCCGCTGGTCCAGCAGGTGATCGGGAAGCTGTCGGCCGCGGCCTTCGGTGCCCGCGCCGCCGTGCTCGCCGTCGCCGACGACCTCGACGTCCTTCTCGACGCGGGCGCCGACGACCCCGAACTGCTCGACCGCGCCGAGGCTTCCGCCGCCCGCGCCCAGTCGGTGGTGATCGGGCTCGTCCTCGACGCGACGGCGCAGCTGTTCGAGGTCGGCGGCGCGTCCATCACCTCGTCGGAGGCGGCGCTGGACCGGCACTGGCGCAACGCACGGACCGTCGCGGCGCACAACCCGCTGATCTACAAGCAGCAGGCCGTCGGCGCCCATGTGCTCAACGGGGATCCGCTCCCCTACGCGTGGAGCGCGGGCCGTCGCCCCGGAGTCATCGCGTGACCCGGCACATCCGCTTCAACGCGTTCGACATGAACTGCGTGGCCCACCAGTCCCCCGGACTGTGGCGCCACCCCGCGGACCGGTCGCACCGCTACACCGACCTCGGGTACTGGACCGAACTTGCCCGGCTCCTCGAACGCGGCCTGTTCGACGGCCTGTTCATCGCCGACGTGCTCGGCACGTACGACGTCTACGGCGGCACCGACGAGGCGGCGCTGCGGCAGGGGGCGCAGGTCCCGGTGGCCGATCCGCTCCTGCTCGTCTCCGCGATGGCCGCGGCGACCGAGCATCTCGGCTTCGGCATCACCACCGGAACAGGATTCGAGCATCCCTACCCGTTCGCGCGGCGGCTCTCGACCCTCGACCACCTCACCCGCGGCCGCATCGGATGGAACGTCGTCACCGGATACCTGCCGTCCGCGGCCCGCAACTTCGGCGAGGCCGACCAGCTCGATCACGACACCCGCTACGACCACGCCGACGAGTACCTCGAGGTGCTCTACAAGCTGTGGGAGGGCTCCTGGGAGGACGACGCCGTCGTCCGGGACGCCGAGCGCGGCCTCTACATCGACCCGGAGAAGGTGCACCACATCGGGCATCGCGGTGCGCATTTCACGGTGCCCGGCATTCACCTGTCCGAACCGTCACCGCAGCGGTCTCCGGTGATCTATCAGGCCGGGGCGTCGCCGCGCGGCGTGCGCTTCGCGGCGGAGAACGCGGAGGCGATCTTCGTCGGGCCGCCGTCCAAGCGGGTCCTGCGCGACACCGTGGCCCGCATCCGGGCCGCGCTCGTCGACGCCGGCCGCGATCCGTACTCCGCGCGGATCTACGCCCTCGCCACGATCGTCACGGACGCCACCGACGAGGCGGCCGCGGCCAAACACGAGGAGTACAAGCGGTACGCCAGCCTCGAGGGCGCGCTGGTGTTCACCTCCGGCTGGATGGGTATCGACCTGTCCCGCTACGACCTCGACGAGCCGATCGGCAACGTCGAGAGCAACGCCATCCGCTCCGCGGTCGCGGCGTTCCAGGAGGCCGACGACGACGGCCGCGAATGGCGCGTCCGCGACATCGCCGAGTGGGCGAGCATCGGCGGACTGGGCCCCCGCTTCGTCGGCTCCGGCGAGTCCGTCGCCACCCGGTTGCAGGAGTGGGTGGCCGAAACCGACGTCGACGGGTTCAACCTTGCCTATGCCGTCACGCCCGGCTCGTTCGAGGACGTGATCACCCACGTCGTCCCCGTCCTCCAGGAGCGCGGTGCCTACCCGACGACCTACACCGAGGGAACGCTGCGCCACAAGCTCTTCGGCAAGGGCGACCGCCTCCCCGACGAGCATCGGGGCGCCCGCTACCGGCTCGGCGCGCCCCTCTCGACCGTGACCGACCGCCACCGCGCCTACGTCGGCTGATCCATCACCGCCCACCACGAGGAGTTTCCATGACCACCACTCGACGTTCCGTCGCCGTCGTCGGCGCCGGACTGGCCGGGACCACGGCCGCGCTCGGCTTCCTCGATGCCGGATTCGACGTCACCGTCCTCAGCGATCGGGGTCGCGAGTCGCTGCGCAACGACGTGCCGGCGACCGGAACGGCCGTCTACTTCGGCAAGTCCCGCGAGTCCGACGCCCGGATCATCGAGGATCTGTACGCCGACGGACCCCATTCGACCGGCATGAGCACGCGCCTGTATTCGGGCGACGGCGACACCCGCGCCGAGGTCCTCGAGTTCGACCCGGATTTCCGGTACGTCGCGCAGGGCGTCGACGTCCGGCTGCGGGCGGACGACCGGCTGGGCCGTTTCCTCGACCGGGGTGGCCGGTTCGAGGTGCGCGCGGTGACGCCGGAGAGTCTCGATGCGATCGCCGCCGAGCACGACCTGACGCTCGTCGCGACCGGCAAGGGCGGCCTGTCGTCGCTGTTTCCCGTCGACGCCGAGCGCACCGTCTACCGCGAGCCCCAGCGCACCCTGCTGCTGGTGACGCTCCGGGGACTCGGGCACGGCCCGGACACGTGGGGTTACCGCTCCGAGGCGGGGGGCGCCCACAACCTGTTCAACCTGCACACCGAGTACGGCGAGGCCTGGCTCGGCCCGTACCTGCACAAGGACGCGGGTCCGACGTGGAGCTTCCTCGGCTTCGCCAAGCCGGGCAGCCCGTGGGTCGAGCGGTTCGAGGCGGTCACCGACGTCCACAGCGCCCGTCGCACCGTCGTCGAGCTGTACCGCGACTACTTCCCGCAGGACGCCCCCGAGGTGGAGAAGCTCGAGGTCATCGAGGCCGATCCGCACTCGTGGCTGCGCGGGGCCGTCACCCCGACGGTGCGGCGGGCGGTGGGCCGCACGGCCGGGGGCCACGTCGTCGCCGCGATCGGCGACACCGCCATCGCGTTCGACCCCATCGCCGGCCAGGGCGCACAGAACACCGTGGTGCAGGTGGCGGCGCTGATCGAGGCGGCACGCGGCCACGAGGGCGAGTTCACCGCCGACTGGCTCACGGAGCAGTTCGAAAAGCACTGGGACGCCCGCGGTCACGCCGCCGCGGAGGTGACCCGGCTGTTCCTCGGCGATCCGAAGTACGCCGTGCACGCGGAGTTGCTCTTCCCCGCGGCGACCGTGAGTGAGCCGGTGGCCGCCGCGCTGTTCGGGTTCCTGTCCGAACCCGGCACGCTGCTCGGCATCGACACCCGCGACGACGTGCTGGCGTTCATCACCGCGCATGCCGGCGAGCCGGCCGAGGACGTGCTGGCGCGGTTCCAGCCGAGCGGCGGCTTCACCGCGTCGCCGCTCGCCGGCGCAGCGGTCCAGCCCGCCTGACGACGACCCGGTCCCGACCGTCGCGACCGCTCGCGACGGTTGGGATCGGGTTGATTCCAACGATTGGGTGCGGCGGGTGCGGACGCTTGAATTGGTGCCCATGTCGACCGAACACATCACCCCCGAGATCAAGTTCGCCTACTGGGTGCCCAACGTCAGCGGCGGCCTCGTCACCTCGAACATCGAACAGCGCACCAGCTGGGACTACGACTACAACGTCCGGCTCGCCCGCACCGCCGAGAACAACGGCTTCGAGTACGCCCTGAGCCAGGTGCGGTACGAGGCCAGCTACGGCGCGGAGTTCCAGCACGAGTCCACCAGCTTCTCCCTCGCTCTCCTGCTGGCCACCGAGCGCCTGAAGGTGATCGCCGCCGTCCATCCCGGACTGTGGCAGCCGGCGGTGCTCGCCAAGCTGGGTGCCACCGCCGACCAACTCTCCGGCGGCCGGTTCGCCGTCAACGTCGTCAGCGGCTGGTTCAAGGACGAGTTCACCCACCTCGGCGAGCCGTGGCTCGAGCACGACGAACGCTACCGCCGCAGTGCCGAGTTCCTGCAGGTGCTGCGCAAGATCTGGACCGAGGACGATGTCGACTTCCGCGGCGACTTCTACCGCATCCACGACTTCACCCTCAAGCCCAAGCCCGCCAACACGCCCGAGCGGCCCAATCCCGAACTGTTCCAGGGCGGTAACTCCACCGCCGCGATCGCCAATGGTGGCCGCTACGCGGACTGGTACTTCAGCAACGGCAAGGACTACGACGGCATCAGCGACCAGATCGCCGACCTGCGCGCCGTCGCCCGCGAGCACCAGCGCGAGGTCAGGGTCGGCCTCAACGGGTTCATCATCGCCCGCGACACCGAGAAGGAAGCGCGCGACACGCTCCGCGAGATCATCGAGAAGGCGAACCGCCCGGCGGTCGAGGGCTTCCGCGGCGCCGTGCAGCAGGCCGGTGCGTCCACCGGGGACAAGAAGGGCATGTGGGCCGACTCGACATTCGAGGACCTGGTCCAGTACAACGACGGCTTCCGCACCCAGCTCATCGGCACGCCCGAGCAGATCGCCCACCGCATCGTCGAATACCGCCGGCGCGGGGTCGATCTCATCCTGGCCGGCTTCCTCCACTTCCAGGAGGAGATCGAGTACTTCGGCGAGAAGGTGCTGCCGCTCGTGCGTGAACTCGAGGCCGCCGATCAGGACGACCGCGAGCCCGTGGTCGTCTGACGCGGCCCGATCACCGCCACGCGGATCGCAGGACCGGCGCCCAGCGCTGGGCGTAGTCCGCGATCCGCGTGTCGGTGGTGTAGGTGGAGTCGAGCAGGTACAGACCCGGCGCCGGGGTGGTGGCACCGAGTTCGACGAGGACCGGCTTGAGCAGCAGGTCCGGGGCCAGGGCGTGGGCCGGGCCGGCACCGAGCATGAGCGGCACGGCGGTGACATCGCGCAGGCCGTCGCCGGTGGCGAACTGGTCGAGGAAGAGCTTGAGGATGCCGGTGTAGGCGGCCTTGAACGTGGGGCTGGCGAAGACCACGAGGTCCGAGGCGGCGACGGTGTCCACCGCCGCCTTGACGGCGTCGTCGCCCCAGCCGAGCAGGCCGGGTCCGAGGGTGATCACGTCGACGACGTGGTCCGGTGCGGCGCCGGTGAGCTCGGTGGCCAGGAGGGTGGCGGCGTCGAGGGTGCGGGAGCCGGGCTTGGGGTTGCCGGCGACGACGGTGGTCTTCACGCAGGGGCCTTTCCACACACATTCGGGATATCCCGGCGCGGTGCGCTGCCGGGAGGTTCTGGTCGGACCGCGCTCACCGTGTGCACAGCTCTATCACCGCGTAGGTGGTGGCGACGTCCGGCCACCGGACCTCGGCGAACAGCCGCCGCAGTAGACCTTGCCTCTCGCACTCCGATTCGCGTGCGGCCGCCGAAGGGCGACCTGTGGGGAGGTCGTCGTGCCCGGGCGTCATGCGCACCGCCTCGTCAGCAGTTCCGTGATGTGCACGGCCGGGTGCGGGTCGAAGCGGTATCCGCTGCCGCGGACCGTGGAGATGATGCTGCCGAACTGCTGCAATTTGGTCCTGATCCGGGAGACGTGGACATCGACGTTCCGGCCACGACTGTCCACCTCCCGCACCCCGTTCCCGAGGTCACGCAGGACGGCCCGGGACACCACGGTCCTCGGGTTGCGGACGAGATAGGCGAGGATCTCGAACTCGCTGTGGCTGAGCAGCACTCGCCGGCCGTCGAGCAGGACGTCGCGGGCGGGAAGGTCGATGATCAACGGGATGGGGGTCGGGCTGAGCACCGTATGGGTGCTCACGCCCGGAACCAGATCCTGGGCGGCCTCGCGAAGGGCATCGGCGAGCGCCGCCAGGTCACGCGAGGAGTGTGTTCCGATGTCGGGCAGTCGCAGGACGAGAACGAGTTCGGCACCGGCGTCGGTGACTACGTCATTGCGAGTGTCGAGGATTTCCATGTGAGGCTCCGGTCGAGGAGGGGATCCGACGAGCTGACGGGCGATGCGGTGCGGCGACAGCTCGGACACTCGTTCCGGAGACTCGGCAGGCGACTCATGATTCACTCCTCCAATGCGACGGGGCGGTGGTAGGCACCCTCGTGGTACAGCAACGGAATACGCTTTCCCTCCGCCGGATTCGGGTCCTCGTGCGCACGAACCACGACACCGACGACCAGAGTGCTGTCACCGAGCGGAATCAACCGGTCGACGACAACCCGGAGCCAGACCGGCGTGCCGTGCAGGACGGGTTCACCGGATTCGATTCGGGTCCAGAGCGACTCGTCGGAGAACCGCTCCGCCGCGCTGCGCGCGAAGCGCTGCGCGAGATGCTGCTGATGCTCGCCCAACAGGTGGATCACCAACGACTCGGCCGAGCGGACGGCGCCGATGCTCGACGACGTGTCGGTGATGTTGAACGAGACCAGCGGCGGATCGAGGGAGAGCGAAGCGAAGGACGTCGCAGTGAACCCGACCGGGCCGGAGCCGGATTCGAGAGTGACGATCGTGACCCCGGCGGGGTGCCGCCGAAGGGCCGAGCGGTATTGGTCGCCACGGACGCCCGGAGCGTGCTCCGATGCGGCGGTGGCGGAGCATTCGAGGGCATTCGACATCGACAGGGACATAGCCGTTCCTTGAAGGAGGTACATACCGAGACGGAGGGAGGAATCGGGAAGACTCGTACTCAGGTCAGGAGGCACAGAGACACGAGCGGGTGCGGCACAGGTCCACGTGCCTGCGGCTCCACGCTGTTTCGGTCATAGTGCTCGATCCTCACCTGTCTGCAGTCGATCGTGGCCGTCCCCGACGGTCTTCGTCGGGGCACAGCCGAGGCGGTGCCGGGGTTGCCGGCGCCCCTAGCTCGTCGGGAAACCCCTTTCGCGCAACGCGTCTCGAAGTCGGCGGCGCGATCCCAGGGTACCCGGATCCGTCAGTCGTGCCACGATTCGCCCGGTCCAGCTGCCCGGCAGGCCCTGTCCACGGTAGAAGTCCTCGGCGCGGGTGTCGTACCGGGCGATACCCGCGTCCTGCGCCTCGAGTCGGTAACGGTCCCGGTGGCACACCACGTCGAAACCGAGTCGCGGCTTGACCTCGGCCCGCTCCGCCGGATCGGGGAAGCCGACCGAGAGGCCGACGACCGGGAAGACCCGCTGCGGCAGTTCCAGGACGTCGGCGACGCGCTCGGGCTCGTTGCGGATGCCACCGATGTACACGGTGCCCAGGCCGACCGATTCCGCCGCGACCACGGCATTCTGCGCGGCCAGGGCCGCGTCGACCACGCCGAGCAGGGTGCCCTCGGCGAAGTCCGCGTTGACGAGTTCTCGGCCGTGGACCGTAGCGATGCGCTCCGAGCGGGCGAAGTCTGCGAGCCAGACCAGGAAGAGCGGCGCGTGGCGGACCGCATCCTGATCGCCCGCAAGGGTGGCGAGCGCATCGATCCGCTCGCGGTCGGTGACGGCGACGACGGACCACAGCTGCAGATTGCTCGAGCTGGCCGCGGACGACGCGGCGGCGACGACGGCGCGCAGATGATCCTCGGGGACGGGACGGTCGAGGAACCGGCGCACCGACCGGTGCGCCAGCTGAGTCGCCAGCACCTCGTTCCAGGGGCCGGCCGTGTCGGCAGCACCGAAGCGTCGTTCGAGAGCACCGCGTCGTTCGAGAGCACCGCGTCGTTCGAGAGCACCGCGTCGTTCGAAAGCATCGGAGCGAGCGACCACCCGATCCGCGCCGGCGCCGGGGTTCGCTGTGAGTGGGTGAGACGTGGTCACGAGTGGAGCCCTTCTGGCCGGTTCCCGGCCGGTCGGCGGATCGCTATCGGCTGCCCACCGGCGAATCGGCGGTGAACCCTCTGGCGCGCTCGGTGTCGGATTCGCTCCACAGCGTCGTCGGCGGTACCTCCGCGCGCACCAGCGGCACGACCTCCTCGGCGAATCGACGCAGGGTGTCCTTCTGGCGTTCGAAGTCGAGCACGTGGTTGACGGATACGGATTGGAGGACGTGGCCGAAGCACTCGTGGTAGTCGAGGATCTTCTCGGCCACGCGATCCGGCGAACCGACCAGGGCCGGACCCCGCTCGACCGCCTCCTCGATCGTGCGGAAGCTGGTGGTCTTGCCGACGGCGCCCGGATCATGTTTCCTCTTGTCGGCCTGGCGTACCGCACCTTCGTAGATGGGCCGGTACTCCTCGATCGCCTTCTCCGTGGTGTCCGCGAGGAACAACCCGCCCGAACCCGATCCGACGTAGGCCTTCGCCGGGTCGTGACCGTGTGCGGCGTAGTGCTCGCGGTATCGATCGATCAGGACCTTGTAGTTCTCCCGGGGCTGCAGGGCGTTGGCCGTCACGATCGGGTCTCCCCACTTCGCCGCCAGGTCCACTGCCCGCGCCGACGTGGCGGATCCGTGCCAGATGCGGAACGGCCCGTCGAACGGGCGGGGCAGCGTCGTGACATCGGCGAGTGCCGCTCGGTACTCACCCGACCAGTCGACGTGTTCCTCCCGCAGCAGCCGGCGCAGCAGTTCGTAGTTCTCGGTGAGGTAGTCGTACTGTTTGCCGATGTCGAGGCCGAACAGGGGGTACTGGAGCACCTCGTTGCCCTTGCCGATGACGATCTCGAGGCGGCCCCGGCTCAGCTGATCGACGGTGCACAGATCCTCGGCGACGCGCACGGGATCGAGCACCGACAGCACGGTCACACCCGTGGACAACAGGATCCGCTCGGTGGCCTGTGCGATGGCACCGAGGACGACGATCGGGCTGGACGAGAGCACGTCGCCGGCATGACGTTCGCCGACCGAGTAACTGTCGATGCCGAGCTGCTCGGCGAGCACGGCCATCTCGACGACGCGGTTCAGGCGCTCCGCGGGAGCGACGACGTCGCCGGTGACCGGATGCGGCGGGTTGAAGATGATGTCGAGGATCTGGAAGCGCACGAACTACAGAGTCTGCCGTCCCGGTGGGCGTCCGCGAAGGGTTGTCCTCGAGGTGATCGGAACCGTTGCGCCCGGCCGGACACGTCGCCGTCGTCGTCTCGGCATCGGCGTCACGGTAGCCGTGCACCGGGGTGCGGACCAGGATTGCGATCGTCGTGATCCGAAATCGGTGCAGGTCGGACCCGCCCGAAAGGGCGTGGGTTGTCCGAGACCCGTCCACTGGATAGCGTGACCGTCCGGCAGCACCGAGGGCGGATTCCCGCCACGAACGGGCCGCGCCCGCGGCCCATCGGAGGAAAGATGGTCGGCACCAGTCACGCGCAGGTCGTGATCGCACGCGTCGTGGGCACGCACGCCCCGGCGTGTTGTTGTCGCTGACAGCCGTCCCACCGGACGCACCCGCGTCTCCCGATACCGACATCTCCTCCGGCCGCCGGTGCCGCGTTGCCCGTTTCCCGGGCACCCGGCGCTCGACGTGGCCCGAAAGGACTCCCTGCGATGCCTCCCTCGACCACCCTGCCCGTCGTCGACCTCACAGGCCTCGACGGCGATGCCGCCACCCGGGCCGCCCTGCTCGACCGGCTGCGCCGGGTCACGCACGAGGTCGGCTTCTTCCACCTGGCCGGCCACGGCATCGACCCGGCCCTCGCCGACCGGCTGATCGCGGCGGCACGCGCGTTCTTCGCCCTGCCCGACCCCGTGAAGCTGGAGATCGAGAACTCCCACTCGCCTCATTTCCGCGGCTACACCCGCGTCGGGGGTGAACGAACCCAGGGATATGTGGACTGGCGCGAGCAACTCGACATCGGCCCCGAACGGGCTCCGGTGGCACAGTTCGACCCCCAGCGGCCGTGGGAGGTGCTGCACGGTCCGAACCTGTGGCCGAGCCGGGTGCCGCAGCTGCGGACGCTCGCGCTGCAGTGGATCGAGCAGGCCGGCGCGGTCGGCCGTCGACTCCTCCGGGCATGGTCCGAATCCCTCTCCGCACCAGCCGATTTCTTCGACGGCGCGTTCGCGGACCCCGATCCGCTGCTGAAGATCGTACGGTACCCGGGCCACGACCGATCGATCACCGGACAGGGTGTGGGCAGTCACAAGGACGTGGGAGTTCTCACGCTGCTCTATCCGGAACCCGGAAGCACCGGCTTCCAGGTGGAGATCGACGGCACCTGGGTCGACGTCGAACCCCTGCCCGGACACTTCGTCGTCAACATCGGCGAACTCCTCGAACTGGCCACCGGCGGCTACCTGAAGGCGACGACGCACCGGGTCCTTCCGCCGGCTCCCGGCACCGACCGGGTATCCCTGCCGTTCTTCCTCAATCCCGCACTGGATCAGGCGTTGCCGCATGTGCCACTGCCCGGCGCACTCGCCGCCGAGGCCCGCGGCGTCGGTGCGGACGAGCACGGTGACGCCTTGCACGCCGTGTATGGGCTCAACGCGCTCAAGTCACGACTGCGGGCCCACCCCAACGTCACCGAGCGCCATCACGCCGACCTCTCGAACTCCCCCCTCCTCGCCGGCCGGCCCGGCGATCTCGACGAAAGCGAACACTCCGAATGACTCTGCGCCGCACCCTGTCCGTGGTCTCCGCCGTCGCCCTGGCCACCGGGCTGGCCGCCTGCTCCGCCTCCGGGACCGGCGAGGACACGCTCGTGATCTCCGCCTCCGCGACACCGCACGTCGAAATCCTGGAACACGTGCGGCAATCCGGTGCGCTCGGCGACGTCGTCCTCGACATCAAGCCCGTGACCGGCGAGGTGGACCCGAACGAGTTGCTCGAAGCCGGTGACGTCGACGCCAACTTCTTCCAGCACCACCCGTACCTCGCCGACTGGCAGCAGCAGAAGGGCGTGGACAACCTCGAGTCGGTCGCCGCCGTACACCTCGAACCGCTCGGCCTGTACTCGAACAAGATCGCCGCGGTCGCGGACCTGAAGGACGGCGACACGATCGCGCTGCCGAAGGACACGACCAATTTCGCGCGTGCGCTCTACCTCCTGGAGTCGGCGGGCCTGCTCGAACTCGACAAGCCGCTGTCCGAAGCGGACATCGCGACGGTCACTGCCGCGAACATCGTCTCGAATCCGAAGAACCTGAGGTTCGTCGAGCTCGAACGCGCGCAGCTCGCGCGCACCGTCGACGATCCGGCGATCACGGCCTCGGTCGTCAACTCGAACTACGCGCTCGAAGCGGGGCTCAACCCCGCGGACGACAGCATCGTGCGGGAATCCGTCGACAACAACCCGTTCGAG
This sequence comes from Rhodococcus aetherivorans, assembly GCF_011058165.1. Classification (GTDB taxonomy): domain Bacteria; phylum Actinomycetota; class Actinomycetes; order Mycobacteriales; family Mycobacteriaceae; genus Rhodococcus; species Rhodococcus aetherivorans. The sequence continues at coordinate 28,604 of NZ_JAALEG010000011.1, read as the reverse complement.
AACATCCTCGTGGTGCGATCGGAGGATGCGTCCGATCCCGCCGTCACCGCCCTCGCGGACGCCCTCGAGTCGCCCGAGGTCGCCGCCTGGATCGCCGAGAACTACGACGGCGCGGTCGTACCCGTCCACGAGGTCGGCGCGTGATCGTCGTCGACGGACTCACCAAGTCGTACCCGGCAACGGGCGGCACCGGCACGATCGACGCACTCCGCGGAATCGACCTGAGGATCGACGAGGGAGAGGTCTTCGGCATCGTCGGCCCCAGCGGTTCCGGCAAGTCCACGCTGCTGCGGTGCCTGAACCTGCTGGAACGCCCCACGAGCGGACGCATCCTCCTGCGCGGCGAGGACCTCTCGCACCTGTCCGAAGGCCGGCTGCGCGGGTCCCGTCGCCGCATCGGCACCGTGTTCCAGCAGTTCAACCTCCTGCACTGCCGCACCGTCCGCGCGAACGTCGAGTTTCCGCTCGAGGTCGCCGGCGTACGGAGGACGGAGCGACGGGACCGGGCCGAGACGTTGCTCGAGCTGGTCGGGCTCACCGACAAGCGGGACGCCTTCCCCTCGCAGTTGTCCGGCGGGCAGCAGCAGCGCGTCGGCGTCGCGCGCGCACTCGCCGCCGAGCCCGACGTCCTGCTGTGCGACGAGGCGACCAGTGCCCTCGACCCGGCCACCACGGAGCAGGTGCTCGATCTGATCGCGACCGTCAACCGGACCCTCGGCGTCACCATCGTCGTCGTCACCCACGAGCTGTCCGTGGTGCGCCGGATCTGCACGTCGGCGGCGCTGCTGGACGGGGGCCGCATCGTCGAATCCGGTCCCGTGGCCGATCTCGTGGCCGACCCCGTCTCCCGCCTCGGTGATGCGCTGCTGCCGGCGGGCGTCGGCGAGCAGAACGGGGACGTGACCGCGCTCGTCACCGCCCGCGGCTCCGCCGTCGCCACGCCGTGGCTGTCCCGGCTCTCCCGCGACGTCGGGGTCGACGTCGCGGTCGTCGGTGGCCGGGTCGACCGTGTCGCCGGTACCGACATCGGCAAGCTGCACGTGCGTTTCGACGGCGACGTGGATCGCGACGCGGTGGACCGATTCTTCGCCGTCCTGCCCGACGTCACCGTCGCGTGGACGACCGGCGTCGTGGCGAGGGTCGGGGCATGAACAAACTCAGCTGGTACGACGCCCTGCCCGAGGTGTGGGCCGCCACGCTCGACACCCTCTACATGGTGGGCGTCGCCTTCCTCCTCACCGTCGTGGGCGGGGTGCTCGTGGGTGTTCTGCTGCACGTGACCGCGCCGGACGGGCTGCGCCCGATCCGCACGCTGTATCTCGTGGTCGGGGCCGTGGTCAACGTGTTCCGTTCGCTGCCGTTCCTGGTCCTGCTGATCGCGCTGATCGGTGTGACCCGTCTGGTGGTCGGGACTGCGATCGGGCCGACCGCCGCGCTCGTCCCCTTGACGATCGGCGCGATCCCGTTCTTTGCCCGCATCGTCGAGAGCGCGCTGCGAGAGGTTCCGCGTGGGCGGGTGGACGCGGCCCGGGCCATGGGGGCCTCGAACCGGCAGATCGTCACCAAAGTACTTCTTCCCGAATCGCTTTCGTCTCTGATCTCCGGTGCCACCCTCACCGCGGTTCTGCTGGTCGGCTACTCCGCGATGGCCGGGGTCGTCGGCGGCGGCGGGCTCGGCGACTTCGCCATCGTCTACGGGTACCAGCGCTTCAACACCCCGGTCCTGATGGTCGCGGTGGTGGTGTTGATCGTGCTCGTGCAGGCGCTGCAGACCGTGGGAGACGTCGCGGTGCGGGCGCTCGCACACCGGCGATGAAGTTCGCTTCGTGGCGGCGCGGCCATGCCTACCGCGGCCCCGTCTCATATCGAATCGATATGAGGTGATGCCGAAACACCGTCTATCCGCGACGCGCGCCACCCGCCAGGGTGGAGACCATGGCCACTTCTCTCCAGACGCTCTCGGCCCCGGCCGCGGTACGCCTGCGCGCTCCGCTTCCGGGACTCGCCGTCTGTGCCGCGGCGGCAGCGGCGGCCCTCGTCGCCGCCCGGCTCGCCGGGGGCATCAGCCCCCTGCTGATCGCCATCGTCCTCGGCGCACTCCTGGCCAACACGACCTCGCTCCCGGCGTCCACCGAACCCGGCCTGGCCGTGGCCTCGCGCCGGTTGCTCCGGATCGGGGTCGCCCTCCTCGGTCTGCAACTCCTCGTCACCGACGTGCTCGCCCTCGGCTGGGGCGTGCTCGGCCTCGTCGTGGCCGTGGTGGTCGGCGGCATCGCCGGAACGATGGCACTGGGCAGGATCCTCGGGCTCGACTGGACCCAGCGCCTGCTCGTCGCCTGCGGCTTCTCGATCTGCGGCGCCGCCGCCGTCGCCGCGGTGGACGGGGTCGTCGACGCCCGCAAGCAGCACGTGGTCACCGCCGTCGCACTGGTGGTCGTCTTCGGCACCGCCATGATCCCCGGCCTGCCGCTCGCGGCCTCCGCGCTGGGACTCGACACCACCCAGGCCGGCATGTGGGCCGGCGCCGCGATCCACGAGGTGGCGCAGGTCGTCGCCGCGGGGGAAGCCGTGGACGCCGGCAACGCCGGGGCGCTGGGCGCGAGCGCCCTTGCGGTGGCCGTGACCGTGAAGCTCGCCCGGGTCGCGATGCTCGCGCCCGTGGTCGCCTGGATCGGCGCGGTGTCCCGCCGCCGCAGCCGCGAGCAGACCGAAATGCGGCGGCCCCCGCTGGTGCCGCTGTTCCTGCTCGGCTTCCTCGGCTGCGTGGCCCTGCGCGCCACCGGCCTGCTCCCCGACCCGGCTCTGGACGTCGCCCGGCTCGCGCAGACGGCGCTGCTCACCGCCGCCATGTTCGCGCTCGGCACCGCCGTGCGCATCGACGTCCTGCGGGGCGTGGGCTGGCGGCCCTTCGCGCTCGCCGCCGCATCCACGGTGTGGGTCTCGGCGATCGCCCTCACCGGAATTGTGCTGCTGGGATAGCGGATACGCTCCACAGCCGCGCGCCGATCGGCCACACACAACAGTCGTGCCGCACGCGGGTGACCGGAAGGTTCGCGGCTGGACGCGGTGGCCCGGCACGACGGCCCGGCCGAAACGGATCTCGCGGGAAGCACTTCGGGCACCGGTGGCCGCTGTTACCGTCGGCGAGATGACACCGGTGGCGAAGGTGGGCTCCACGATCCGCGTCGCGATCGCCGCGGCACTGTCCGTCGCGCTGCTCGGCGCCTGCACGTCGGCCGGGGACGACTCGTCGGGGACCGCCGAATGCATCCACGTCCCCAACGGCACCCCGCTGTCCGCCGCGCCGCCCGCCCCGTCGGCGTCCGAAAGGGACCTGGCCACCAACCCCGAGGTCGCCACCGGCTACCGCGACGACATGACGGCGGTGACGACCGCGTCGTACGCGGTGTCCACCGCCAACCCGGTCTCGACGGAGGCGGCGTGCAAGGTGCTGCGCGACGGCGGCACCGTCGCCGACGCGCTGGTCGTCGCGCAGACGGTGCTCGGGCTCGTGGAGCCCCAGTCGTCGGGGATCGGCGGCGGCGCCTTCCTGCTCTACTACGACGCGGAGACCGGGCAGGTGCAGGCGTACGACGGCCGGGAGACGGCACCGATGTCGGCCACCGAGAACTACCTGCGCTGGATCAGCGACACCGACCGCACCGCGCCCCGGCCCGACGCCCGGGCCAGCGGCCGCTCGATCGGGGTGCCCGGAGTGGTGCGCCTGCTCGAGGAGGTGCACCGCGAACACGGGGGCACGGAGTGGGCCCGGTTGTTCGACCCGGCCATCTCCCTCGCCGACGACGGGGTGGTGATCAGCGACCGGATGGCCGAGTCGATCGCCGACTCGGCACCCGACCTCGCCGTCGACGACGAGGCGCGGGCGTACTTCCTGAACCCCGACGGCACGCCCAAGACCGCGGGCACCGTCCTGGTCAACCCCGCCATGGCGAAGACGCTCGGCGCCATCGCGTCCGGCGGCGCCGACGCCTTCTACACCGGAGCCCTCGCCCGGGACATCGTCGACGCCACCACCACCGAGGCGGGCGGCCGCACCCCCGGGACGATGACGGTCGACGACCTCGCCGGCTACGAGGTGAAGAAGCGCACCCCCCTCTGCACGCCGTATCGGGCGCACGAGGTCTGTGGCATGCCGAACCCGTCCTCGGGCGGGATCGCGGTGGCGGCGACGATGGGCATCCTCGGGAACTTCGACCTGTCCGCGCTGGGACCGACCGACGTCGACGAGAACGGTGGCGAGCCGACCGCCGACGCCGTGCACCTGATCTCCGAGGCCGAGCGTCTCGCGTACGCGGACCGCGACAAGTACGTGGCGGACTCGGACTTCGTTCCCCTGCCCGGCAATTCGCCGCAGACGCTGCTCGACGACGACTACCTGCGCGGGCGTGCGGGCCTCATCGACCCGGGCCGGAGCATGGGCACGGCACAACCCGGCGACTTCGGGCCGGTGCCCCTGGGCACCCCACCACAGGATCGCGAACACGGCACCAGCCACATCTCCATCGCCGACGAATACGGCAACGTGGCCTCGATGACCACGACGATCGAATCGGCGTTCGGGTCGTTCCACATGGTCGACGGCTTTCTGCTGAACAACCAGCTGACGGACTTCGCCGCCGAACCCGTGGACAAGGCCGGGGTGCCGGTGGCCAACCGCGTCGAACCGGGCAAGCGACCGCGCAGTTCGATGGCGCCGACGCTCGTCTTCGATCGCAATCCCGACGGCAGCCGCGGCGACCTGCGCATCGTCGTCGGCTCGCCGGGCGGTTCCGTCATCATCCAGTACGTGGTCAAGACGCTCGTCGGGATGCTCGACTGGGGCCTGGACCCGCAGCAGGCGGTGTCGGCGGTGGCGTTCGGCGCGGCGAACACCCCGGTCACCGGGGTCGGGGGCGAGCATCCGGCGATCGACGGCAGCGACGACGGCGCACGCGATCCGCTGGTGGCCGAGCTGCGCGCGCGAGGCCATCAGGTGGCGGTGCTCCCGCAGTCCAGCGGACTGAGTGCGCTCCGCCGGGACGAGTCGGGATGGGTCGGCGGCGCGGACCCCCGTCGCGAGGGCGCGGTGATGGGCGACGCCACCGGATAACGATCCGACGCGCGGTACGGCCCATCGAGTCACGACTGGATAACCACACGGGGTCTCGTCGAACTGCAGGAATAAGATCGACAACCATCGATCGCCGTCACGGCGGATGACTGGGAGCGGATGGATCGGGGTGCCCGGATGCGGATCGCGGACGTGCTGCGGAACAAGGGGCCGGTCGTGGCCACGGTCGATCCGGACCTCTCGGTCGACGAGATGATCGGTGAACTCGCCCGCCACAACGTGGGCGCCCTCGTCGTGGTGGAGGGCGACGCCGTGATCGGCATCGTCTCCGAACGCGACGTCGTGCGCCGGCTCCACCAGCACGGTCCCGCCCTGCTCGACGCCCGTGTCCGGGACATCATGAGCACGACGGTGTCCACGTGCCTGCCCACCGACACGGTGAACAGCCTGGCCGAGACCATGACCGAACGCCGGATCCGGCACCTGCCCGTCGTGGTGGACGGCCACCTGGTAGGCATCGTCAGCATCGGTGACATCGTGAAGAGCCGGATCGACGAACTGCAGTGCGAACGCGACCAACTCGAGTCGTACATCGAGCACGGCTGAACCCGGGGCACCGGATTTCAGGGGGATTCTCCGGGTGATCCCGGATTACCCTGCGGCGCCTGCCGGACGACAGTGGACCATATGGCGAAGCGTCCGGGGCAGCGGTGGCGGCAGGCGACGGTGTGGCTGCACGTGGTCACGTCCGTGGGATGGATGGGCCAGGCCCTCGCACTGCTCGTTCTGTTGACGCTGAGCCGCACCGCGGTGGATCCCGCCGTGCGGGTGGCCGGCACGACCATGGCGCAGCACCTCGACGGCACGCTGCTCGCTCCGCTGGCCAACGCGTCGGCGTTCACGGGCTTTCTCCTCGCGGCGGCGACGCCGTGGGGATTCCTGCGCTACTGGTGGGTGGCGATCAAGTTCGTCCTCACCGTGGTCCAGGTGAACCTGGGGATCCTCCTGCTGTCGGCGGGCCTGAACGGCTCGGTGGCCGCCGCCCGCGACGGCACGTCCGGACCGGCGGGACCGATGATCGCGGGCACCGCTCTGATGATCAGCGCCCTCGCGTTCCAGGCGTGGTTGTCGGTCGCGAAACCGTGGGGCCGCACCCCGTGGTCGGCCGGGAAGGCGAAGCTGCCCGCCGCGCCGCCGTGGGTCTTCGCCATGGCGACCGGCGCGGTGGCCGCGGACCTCGCCGTCGCGACTCTGCTCGGCCATCCGCTGCCCGCCTTCGCCGCCCTGGCCCTGGTCGTCGCGGCGACGACCAGGGCCAGGGCGATCCGCGAGGCGAGCCCTCAGCCGGCCTACGGCTGAGGCACCGGCGTGGTCGTCGGGGTGGTGGTTGCGGCCGGCGTCGTGGTCCCGGGGGCACTCGACTCCGCGGTCGTCGGGGCGACGGTCGTCGGCTCGACGGTCGGCAGCGGCTCCACGGCAGGCAGGGGCTCCACGGCCGGCAGCGGGGACGGCGCCGCGGGCGAGGGAGCCGGGGCCGCGGGCGAGGGAGCCGGGGCCGCAGCCGGGACGGGCGGCACCGGTGCCGGCGAAGCCGACGAGGAGGCCGCGGCCCGAGTCGGCGACGCCGGGGTCGACGACGTGGTGGTCGTGGTGGCCCCGGCGGCGGCCTTCTCCACGTCGCCGTCCGTCGTCGGCGGGAGCGGCGCCGGATCGATCGGCTTCGACGAGACGACGAGCTGCGGAGCGGTCGACTCGGCCTCGGCCTTGTCGAGCTCGCCGCTCTCGGCCTGCTTCGCCAGATGGGTCAGCCATGCCGCCGCGTACTGCGCGGACGTCAGGGGCTTTCCGTTCTCGGGGTCGGAATCGCGCCAGTAGTCGAAGTGGTGCCCGGTGTCCGGCCCGAGGGTCTGCTGGTACGGATCGCTCAGCGCCACCTCGAGGGTGTTCTCGTTGTCGGCGATGAATCCGATGACCTCGTTGCGCAGCTTCGCGGGCAGATAGGTCAGGTCGATCAGCTCACCGGAGGTGATCTCGCCGTCCGTGCCGGTCGAGGCGACGTCGCGGACGGCCGGTTCGTAGGACGGATCCGACACCTTGATGAGGACGTCGAGGAAGGTCTCGTCGCTCTGCATCCAGTTCTCCTGCGACTGGATGTCGGCGAACGCGGCCATGGCGATCCGCCCGAGGACCGTGGCGACGTCCAGCGCGGTCTCCGGGGTGAGCCCGTCGCGCTCGAGCGCGTCGACGTTCAACTGCCGTCCTACGTTCACCGCGAGCTGCAGCAGGGCGATGTTCTCCGGAGCGGAGCAGGTCAGGTCGCCCTCCGAGCAGAACGACGCCACCTTGCCGTCCAGCGCCCCGAAGCTCCCCGAGGTGCCCGGCAGCGAACCGCTGCCCGACGCGCTGTTCCGGCCCGACTGGTAGGCGAGGTCGAATCCGTCCGGGTTGCGGAACTCGTCCTCCGCGCCGGGGAACGGTCCCTCACCCGCCGTGCGCCCGGCGTCGGCCAGGATGACCACACCCACGACCGAATCCGGATCGACGATCTCGTACGACCCGTCCTCGGCGCTTTCCTGGTTGCCGATCTCCATCGCCACGCGGCGCGCAACGTCGGCGCCCTCGCTGTACCCGACGACGGCGAACTTCGTGTCGGGGCATGCCTGGCGGATCGCCTGCATCACGGTCTCGGCGTTGTCCACGCCGGCCTCGACGGCGTCGTCGTACGACGACATGTTCGCCGGGTACTCGACGTACACGGCGGAGTAGGAACCCTCGGGCACGTCGTCCCGCGGCGCGTTCACGACCTCGTCGACCCAGGGGCTGCTGAAGTCGGTGGACGATGCGGCCGGCAGGGGGTTCCCGTCGGCGTCGAGGAGCATCGCGTGGGTGCCGGGGCGGGGACTGTCGTTGCGCCCGCCGACCGCGATGCTGACCATGTCGTGGCACTCGGTGACCGAGGCGGTCAGCGTCGTCGGGGCCGTCGACGGAGCCGACGGTTCCGAGACAGCGACGGCGACCACCGCCGCCGCGCCCAGCGCCACGGGTGCCACCGCAGCCGCGACAATCCGCTTGTTTCGCACCGCCCAGTCAAGTGCCATGGTCAATCCCCATCCGAAGTCGGTCCGTGCCGACGACCCTGATTGTGGTGTCGACGCGTCGGTCGGAAAGTCGTTCGAGACGGCAATCGTGTTACATGTCCGCGTCGTAGGCGGGGTCGCGATGAGTTCCCGGCGCCCGGGCGGTCGGTATCCCGTAGGCGGAGCGACACGGGCATCACGTCGGAAGGAGGGACCCGTTGCGGACACTTGCCATCACCCAGAACGTCACCCTCGACGGTTCGATCGAGATGCTGGGGGACTGGTTCGACCCCCAGGGTCAGGCGGAGGTGGACAATTCGGATCATCTGGCGGAACTGCACCGGCAGGACAGCGAGTCCGACGCGCTGGTGCTCGGCCGACGGACGTTCGAGGACTTCCGGGGCTACTGGCCGGGGCGGACCGACGATCCCACGGGCATCTCCGCGTATCTCGACCAGGTGCAGAAGTACGTGGTGTCCTCGACCGTGACGGATCCGCAGTGGCAGCACACCACCGTCCTCTCCGCCGAGCCTCTGGCCGCGATACGCGCCCTGAAGGCGCGCATGGGCCGGGACATCGTGGTCACCGGCAGCATCTCGCTGTGCCACGCCCTGATCGAGGCCGGACTCGTGGACGAATACCGGCTGTTCGTCCATCCCGTCGTGCAGGGCCGCGGACGCCGGTTGTTTCCGGACGGATTCGCGTTGCCGCGGCTGCGCCTGCTCGCAGCGAACGCCTTCCGTTCCGGCATCACCTTCTCCCGCTACGCGGCGGGCTGATTCCCCTGCGGCGGCAAACAGCCTCGGCACCGTCGTCGGCGCGAGTAGGCTACCGGGCATGGCCGATCTGTCCGGCGACGTGCGGGCTCTGCTCGGGGCGCGGAACATGGCGCACGTCGCGACGCTCATGCCCGACGGCTCGCCGCACGTCTCCCCGGTGTGGATCGCGGTCGAAGGTGATCACTTGGCGATATTCTCCGCTCAGGAGAACCGGAAGGTCGCCAATCTGCGCCGTGACGGGCGCGTCGCCGTGTCGGTCTGCGATGAGCACAACCCGTATCGGTCGGTCGTCGTCCGCGGCCGGGTCGTCGAGGAACTCGAAGGCGACGAAGCGGTCGCGATCATGGACCGAATGAGCAACCGCTACATCGGCAGCGACTTCCCCATGCGCTCAGCGATCGTGTCGCTCATCGAACCCGAGCGAGTTCACCTGCAGGATCTCCCGTTCCGACATCCCTCGGACGCCGGAACCTGAGCCACAACACTCGAACGATCGGCTCCCGGGCCGCCCCGGCGCGACGGCGACCGTGATCCGCACGCCGCACCGGAATTCGCGCGCTGAACTGCCGCAGCGAATTCCGGTGCGGCGCGTGAATTTCGGTCAGAGCGGATCCCGACCCCCACCATCCCCGGACCGTAAGCACAATGGCCGTTTTCGCTGAGTGAAATAGATTCTGCCTGATCAATTTTCGCGGTCGACCCCGCGCCGCGGCCGAGTTGACGTATCGCAGCGCGCGCAGTCACAATCCGAACGATCACTCGGTTACGAACAGGTGTGCACTATGCGAACAAGCTCGGATCGGACCGCCGCCCAGGCGCCCCGACACGCAACCCGCTCCGCGAGTCTCGTCGTCGCGCTGTGCTGGGTCGCGGTACTTCTCGACGGCTTCGACCTCGTCGTTCTCGGCGCGGTGAATCCGGCGTTGCTGGACTACCCGGACTGGAACCTCGACGCAGGCGGCCTCACGGTCATCTCGACCGCCGGCCTGGTCGGCATGACACTCGGAGCCCTGGCTATCGGCACCCTCACCGACGTCCTCGGCCGGCGACGCACCCTCATCTTCTCCGTCACCGCCTTCTCGGTGCTGACACTCGCGTGTGCTTTCGCGACCTCGCCGGAGATGCTCGGCGGCCTGCGCTTCCTCGCGGGTCTCGGGCTCGGCGGCGCACTGCCCACCGCGTTGGCGATCGTCGCCGAATTCATGCCCGGCAAAAAGGGATCCGCGTCGACGACCGTCATGACCGGCTATCACGTCGGCGCCGTGGCGACCGCGCTGCTGGCCCTCGTTCTCCTCGAAAGTTCGGGGTGGCGTTCGATGTTCATCGCGGGCACCCTGCCGGCGTTCGTCCTCGTCCCGCTGATGATCCGCTACCTGCCCGAGTCGCCGGCCTACCTGTCGGTGCGAGGCCGGCACGACGAATCCGAGCGCATCGCCGCCGACTACGGACTTCCGCCCATCGATGTGACCACGGTGCCGTCGGACACCGACTGCCCCGCGGATGTCGCGAAGACCTCGAAACCGGGATCGCCGGTGCGGACTCTGTTCTCGCCGCAGCTGCTGCGCACCAGCGTGTCCATCTGGGTCACCTCATTCATGGGCCTGCTCCTGGTCTACGGCCTCAACACCTGGCTGCCGACGATCATGCGGGAAGCCGGATACGACCTCGGTGCGTCGCTGTCGCTGCTGCTCGTGCTCAACGCCGGTGCCGTCGCGGGCCTGCTCGTCGCCGGCCGCGTCGCCGACCGGATCGGCGCCCGCACCGCGGGCATCGCATGGTTCACGCTCGCCGCGCTGTTCCTCGCCACGCTCAGCATCAACCTCGCCTACGGCGTCTACGTGCTGGTGTTCCTCGCCGGGTGCTTCGTCTTCAGCTCCCAGGTACTCGTCTACGCCTTCACGAGCGCGGCCTACCCGGCCGAGGCACGCGCCACGGCGCTCGGCTGGTCCGCCGGCGTGGGCCGCATCGGCGCGATCTGCGGTCCGATCCTCGGCGGCGCGCTGCTGCAGGCCGGCGTCGCCTACCCCTGGGGCTTCTACGCCTTCGCCGCCGTCGGCGTACTCGGCGCCCTCGCGCTGTCGACGAGCCGGCCGGTGCGGTAACACTCGAAACTTGCTCACTGATTCGGAATTTGCCGCGTCAATTGCGTGGGTAGATTCCGAATCGGTGAGCGAATCCGTCGGACGTCGCTAAGTGATGCGAACCGGATCTCTCAGCCCCGCGCCATGTCCACGAACCGCGACAGGTGCAGCTGGTGCGCGACGGTGATGGTGGCGGTCGGACCGTTGCGGTGCTTGCCGAGGATCAGGTCCGCCTCGCCGCCGCGCGGGTCGTCACGTTCGAATGCGTCGGGCCGGTGCAGCAGGATCACCATGTCGGCGTCCTGCTCGAGACTGTTGTGCACCGAGATGCCGTCGGCAACGAAGTTGTGTGTGCCCGGGACGGTCCCGTCGAACACGTCCTGCTCACCGATGCTGGTGACGGACACGATCTCGTCCCAGTACACATTGTTGGTGGCGAGCATTTCGATGTCGGCGGTGTCGAGGACGCCCGCCACCTGGGCCAGACTCGATCGCGAACCCCCTGCGGACCGCGAAGCCGCGGCCGCGACCAGCTCACGGGGGGCGAGCTCCTCGACTGCGAGGAGCCGGCTCAGCGTCGCCTCGACGTCGGGTGTCAGGGTGTCGGCGTCGTGGCGTACGAGCTTCGGCCCGAGCTGAGCGAGCACCCACTGCGCCGCAGTGCCGTGTGCACCCACGTCGTGCAGGAAGACGGCCTGATTCTCCGGACCGGTGACGACAACATCCCAGCCCGAGCCTGTTCCGGCCGCGGCGATCCGAGCGAAGACACCGATTCGCAGGAGAAGGCGGGCCAGGTCGTCGGCGAGGCGCCGGTCTGCGGACGGATACCGGACAGCGGCTCGTCCTTCGACCGCGTCCCACGCGACGATCCCGTTGCCCTCCCAGACGTGGCACACGAGCGCGGCGATCTGTTCCTTCGGCAGCGAGAATGCCTGTGGCGGAACAGAGCTATCGGCGACGGTGCGCTCAGCCAGCGCGACGACGTCGTCCTCCGAGACGGCGTGCGTCTCGAGGGGGGCAGGAACCGCGCGGGGTACTGCGACGCGCTCCCCGGCCGTCAGCTCGCCGAGGGGAATCCACCCGTCCACGGTGAGGAAGGGATGGTTCGCGGTGGCCTCGACCTGACGCCCGGAGTCGAGCGTCAGACGGAACACTTCCTTGCGTCCGCTCGGGAACACCTTGGTCATCGGGCGGGCGACCATACGCATGCGCTCGTCCAGCGACCAGACGACGGGCTGTTCACCACTGGCCAGCAACTCGCCGAGGGTGACCTCGCAGCCGTTGTCCGCGCGCAGGACGCGGGTGCTCGCAGTGAGGCAACCCGACTCGCGAAGATCGGAGACCATCGGCTTCTTGTCGGTGCGCTGCTCGGGGCCACGGTTGAGCTGACAGATCGCGACCACCGGGACCTCGAGCTCCTTCGCGAGAAGCTTGAGGCTACGGGAGAATTCGGAGACCTCCTGCTGGCGGGACTCGACCTTCTTACCGGAGGTCATCAGCTGCAGATAGTCGACGACGATCAGCCGGATGTCGTGTTTCTGCTTGAGGCGCCGCGCCTTTGCGCGGATCTCCATCATCGTCAGGTTGGGGGAGTCGTCGATGTACAGCGGCGCTTCGCTGATCTCGCTCATCCGCCGGGCGAGCCGGGTCCAGTCGTCGTCGGTCATGCGGCCCGAACGCATGTCGCCGAGCTTGATCTTCGCCTCGGCCGAGAGCAGCCGCATGACGATTTCGGTCTTGCCCATCTCGAGGGAGAACATGACGGAGGCCATGCCGTGCTTGACGGAGCAGGACCGCAGGAAGTCCATGCCGAGCGTGGAGTTGTGGGTGGGGATCATGGACCGTCCGGCGAGGTACAGGTGCTCGCCGTCGACCTCGACGCACCGCACCGGCACGGACTCGACGGGGCGGACGGCGACGATGCGGCGTTCCCGCGGCACCCCCGTGCGGGTCTCCTTGTGCGCCTTGGCCTTGCTGGGGAGGACGAAGACGTCGTCGTCGGTGGCGAAGCGCACCGTGGAGCCGGTGGTGGTGCAGGTGTAGCCGAGGCCGGCCAGGAGCTCGGCGACGTCGTCGCGCAGTCGGGCGCAGTCGGATTCGAAGCGGACGGTGCCGTCGTCGACGACGTGGCCGCCGGCGTCGAGCAGACCGGCGAGCAGCTCGCGCCGCTGCCGTTCCGACGCCCGCTGGTAGGCGCCGGGGATGCGGGCGCCGAGCGTCATGAGTTCCTCGGCGAACCCGCCCTCGCCCTGCACCCGCATGTGCACGTGGGGATCGGCGGAGGGGCCGCCGAGCCAGGCGCCGAGGGTGAACGGGGCGACGGGCAGATCGGCGACGGGCAGCTGCAGCGCGGCGACATTGCCGACGACGTGACCGTCCGCGAGGGACGCGGCGATCTCCCCGGTGGTGCGCACGCGCGACGGGCCGCCGTCGGAGGTGACCCACTGGTGCTGTTCGTCGGCGACGAGGACGGTGCCGTCGGAGAATTCCACCTCGAAGCACGGCCGGCCGTGCAGCACCTCGGTGGCGGCCAGCACCCGGGTGGGGCGGCCGTGGGCGTCGAGGAGTTCGTCGCCGGCGGCGACCTCGCCCATGGTCGTCCAACCGCCGGGGGTGGGCAGGGGAGTGTCGAGGGCCAGCGCCTTGCCGACGCCAGGACGGGCGGCGACGATGATCATCTGCCCGGGATGGAGGCCGTTGGTGACCTCGTCGAGCTCGGCGAATCCGGTGGGCACACCGAGGGAGATGCCGCCGCGGCTGGCGATCGAGTCGATCTCGTCCATGGTGGGCTGCAACAGCTCTTCGAGCGGGACGAAGTCCTCGGACGTGCGGCGCTCGGAGACCTCGAAGATCTCGGCCTGGGCCCGGTCGACGACCTCGGCGACGTCCTGGCCCTCGGAGCCGGCGTAGCCGTACTGGACGATGCGCGTTCCGGCCTCGACGAGGCGGCGCAGGATGGCCTTCTCGGCGACGATCTCGGCGTAGTAGCTCGCGTTCGCAGCAGTGGGCACGGTCTGGGTCAGGGTCACCAGGTAGGCGGCGCCGCCGATGCGGCGGAGTTCTCCGCGCCGGTCGAGTTCTGCGGACACCGTGACGGGGTCGGCGGGCTCACCGCGGCTGTAGAGGTCGAGGACGGCGTCGTAGACGGCCTGATGGGCGGGACGGTAGAAGTCGCCGGGCCGCAGCACTTCGAGCACGTCGGCGATGGCGTCCTTGCTGAGCAGCATGCCACCGAGCACGGACTGCTCCGCAACCATGTCCTGCGGGGGCTGGCGGCCGAAGTCGCCGGCCGGCTCCTCGGGCGGTCCCGGGTAGTCGGAATGGCCCCGATCGTCTACTACAGCCACGCGACGCCGTCCTTCCCCTTCTCGGCACCTCCGCCGGGGACAGACCCCGTCCACCGGCGCTCGACACCACTTCTACCCGGCCCCACCGACACGTCGTCCGGGACGCGCGCGCTCGACGTTAGGCACTCGGAGGGCGGCGTCCAAATCCGCCTGTGCACACAACTGTGGATGAATTGTGGAAAGGGGAGGACGGCCTTGTGCACCCCTTGGGGACAACCTGGGGACAACGCATCTCACACTTCGCATCGCTGCTGTTCAGACCGGGAAAATAGACTTTCACAGGTGTGGAGAACAATCGATTCGGCGTGTCGCCACGGATGTGTTTCCGGGCGTGTTCCGCCCTCCCGGCCCCGGAATGCCGTGCCGCGGATCACAAACCTACCGGTACCCCTGTGGGGTTATCCACAGCCCCTGTGGAAAGACGACGAAGAGCCCTGCACACAGTGTGTGCAGGGCTCTTCGGGAGCCGGAATCAGGCGGCCACGACGTTCAGATCGAACTTCGCGGTCACGTCCGGGTGCAGCTTCACGACGACCGTGTGCTTGCCGGTCGACTTGATGTGCGCCTTGGGCAGCTCGATGATGCGCTTGTCGACGACCGGGCCACCGGCGGCCTTGATGGCGCCGGCGACGTCGGCCGCGGTGACCGAGCCGAACAGCTTGCCCGAGTCCCCGGCGGTCTTCACGGCCAGGGAGACGTTCTCGAGGCCCTCGATGGCGGCCTTGAGCTCCTTGGCATGATCGAGGCCGCGCACCGCACGAGCCTCCTGGGCGCGGCGGATGCCCTCGACCTGCTTCTGGGCACCACGGGTGGCGACGATCGCCAGGCCGCGGGGCAGCAGGTAGTTGCGGCCGTAGCCGTCCTTGACCTCGACGGTGTCGCCAGGCGCACCGAGGTTGTCCACGTCAGCGGTGAGAATGAGCTTCATCGTGTGTCCCTCCCTTTCCTTAGCGAGCCGTCGAGACGTAAGGAAGCAGGGCCACCTCACGCGAGTTCTTCACAGCGATGGCAACGTCGCGCTGGTGCTGCACGCAGTTGCCCGTGACACGGCGAGCGCGGATCTTGCCGCGGTCGCTGACGTACTTACGCAGCAGCGTCGTGTCCTTGTAGTCGATCTGCACGTTCTTTTCCTTGCAGAAGGTGCAGACCTTCTTCTTCAAAACCTTTTCGCGCGCGGGCGCCTTAGGCATGGTCTTTCTCCGTACTTTCCGAATGTTCCGATCGAAGGTCGGATCAGAACGGGGGTTCGTCGTCCCCGCCGAAGGAGCCCGCCGCCGCCGGCGCGCTGCCCCACGGGTCGTCCCCGCCGGTGCTCGCGCTGGCACGAGCCCCACCCGATCCTCCGGAGGAACCACCGAAGCCGCCCCCGCCACCGCCACGGCTGGCCTTGTTGACCTTGGCCGTCGCGTAGCGGAGCGAGGGGCCGATCTCGTCGACCTCGAGCTCCACGACAGTGCGCTTCTCGCCTTCACGCGTCTCGTAGCTGCGCTGCTTGAGGCGGCCCTGCACGATCACGCGCGAGCCACGGGTCAAGCTCTCGGCCACGTTCTCCGCCGCCTCGCGCCAGATGTTGCAGCGCAGGAACAGCGCCTCGCCGTCTTTCCACTCGTTGGACTGACGGTCGAAGATGCGGGGCGTCGACGCGACGGTGAAGTTCGCGACCGCAGCTCCCGCCGGGGTGAAACGCAGCTCGGGATCAGCCGTCAGATTGCCGATGACGGTGATGACGGTGTCGCCTGCCATGTGGTTCCTCCTGCTGTGTGTGGAGTCCTGATGCGCCCGAGCCTACGGCCGGACGCCGACAGACTCACTTGCCGTGGCGCAGAACCTTGGTGCGGAGCACCGACTCGTTCAGGCCGAGCTGGCGATCCAGCTCCGCAACCGTGGCGGGCGTAGCGCTGATGTCGATCACCGCGTAGATGCCTTCGCTGTGCTTGGCGATCTCGTACGCGAGACGACGCTTACCCCACACGTCGACCTTGTCGATCTTGCCGCCGTCCTGGCGAACGACGTTGAGGAACGTATCCAGCGACGGGGCGACAGTGCGCTCGTCCAGGCTGGGGTCGAGAATGACCATCAGTTCGTAATGACGCATAAGACCTCATCACCTCCTATGGACTATGGGCGGTCACGGACGGTCCGTGACAGGAGGGTCGTTGCGTCAGCAACCCATGCAGGCTACACGATGCGCCCTTGACCAGCGAAATTCGCCTAGGGTGAAGAACATGCGCACGAGTTCCCGGACGCCCGCGCTCGTCGCCGTCGTGACGTGCGCGCTCGCCATGTGGCTCGGCTACCTGAACAAGGCCCGCTGCGCCGCACCACCGTTCGACCCGCAGGGGCGCAGCGTGCGTTTCGACGCGGTCAAGGACGCCACGGTCTGCTACTCCGACATCCAGCAGTTGTGGATCGGTCGCGGCATCAACCTGCACCTGTTCCCGTTCCTCGACGGCGGCATCACCCGCGACGGCGTGCTCACCGGCGGCACCGTCGAGTACCCGGTGCTCAGCGGCATCCTCATGTGGGTGGGGGCCCTGCGCGCCGACACCGACGCCGAGTTCCTCCTGCACTCCGCGCTGCTGCTGGCACCGTTCGGCCTGCTCGTCGCCTGGTACCTCGGCCGGCTGGCCGGGTGGGCCGCGCTGCTCTGGTCGGCCACGCCGCCCCTCGTGATGTACGCGTTCCTGAACTGGGACCTGCCCGTCGTCGCGACCACCGTCGGGGCCGTCGCCGTGCTCGGGGTGCGCCGCTGGCCGCTGCGCACCCGCGCGGTGATCGCCGCCGTCCTGCTCGCCGTCGGGTTCTGCCTCAAGGTGTATCCCGGCATCTTCGTGCTGCCGCTGATCGCATACGTCCTCACCGGCGGGGACGAGCCCGGGCCGCGGCGGGACGTGCGGGGCGCGGTGGCGGTGGGCGCCGCCGCGGCGGCGACGGTGATCGCCGTGAACCTGCCGTTCGCGCTGCTCGGGTATCCGGGGTGGCGCGCATCGTTCGAGTTCCAGGGCAACCGCGCGGCCGACGCCACGAGCAATTCGATCTGGTACTGGGGGCTGCGGCCCCTCGTCGGGGGCTATCAGGACACCGAGGTCACGGCCGAGTACAACGACCTCGTCTCCGTCGTCTCGCCGTTGCTGATCTGCGCCGCCTTCGCGCTGGCGCTGTGGCTGGGGTGGCGGCGGTACCGTCGCGACGGCTGCTATCCCTGGGTGGCGGTCGGCGCCGCGATGCTGTGCGGATTCCTGCTGCTGCACAAGGTGCATTCGCCGCAGTACACCCTGTGGTTGCTGCCGTTCCTGGTGCTGCTGCGGGTGCGGTGGCCGCTGATCGTCTCGTACCTCACCGTGGACCTCGCGATCGGCATCGGCGTGTTCCTGTGGTTCGACGCGACCATGACCCGGACCGACACCACGATCCCGCTGCTGCTCACCCTCGTCGGGGTGTGGGGCCGGGCCGTGCTGCTCGTCGTACTGTTCTTCGTGTTCGCCGGCGCGCCGCTGCGCCGGCCCGACCCGACCCCACCCGACGAGGAGCGGCCCCGGATGCCGGCGATGAGCGGAAAACCCGGATGAGCACAGCCTGGTACGAGCAGCCGGTGCTCGACGGCACGCGGATTCGCCTCGAACCGCTGGCCGCGGGACACGCGCCCGGCCTGCTCGCGGCCGTCGACGATGCCGACGCGATCTTCCGGTGGACGTCCGCCGACCTCCGGACACGCGACGACGCCGACGCGTTCGTCCGTACCGCGCTCGACGATCCGGACCGCCTGCCGTACGCGGTCGTCGACAAGTCCGTCGGCGCCGTCGTCGGCACCACGTCGTACTACCTGATCGATCCCCGGCACCGGACGCTGGCGGTCGGGCACACGTGGCTCTCGCGCGCGGTGCACGGTGGCGCCGCCAATCCCGAGTCGAAACTGCTGTTGCTGCGCCGCGCCTTCGACGATCTCGGCGCGGTCCGCGTGGAGTGGCACACCGACGAACACAACGCGCAGTCGCGCGCGGCGATCACCCGGCTCGGCGCCGGGTTCGAGGGCTTGCTGCGCAAGCATCGGCGACGCCGCGACGGCAGCTGGCGCACCACGGCGCTGTTCGCGATGACCGACGACGACTGGCCGGCCGCCCGGGTGGGTCTCGAGGCGCGGGTGGCCGACCGTCTCGCCAGGTGACCGCGGCTGGTCTACCCTTCCGCGCGGGGGGACCCCGGAACAGGCTGGGATCCCGATGGGGTGATCGAGGACGACGATGAGCGACTATCCGCAGTACCCGCCGAACAATCCGGGCGGTTATCCCCCGCCGGGCGGATACGGGTACTACCCCGGCCCGCAGTTCGGGCCGCCGCCCGAGAACAACCTGGTGTGGGGCATTCTCACGACGATCCTGTGCTGCCTGCCGCTCGGTGTCGTCTCGATCATCAAGGCGAGCCAGGTGAACTCCCTGTGGGCGCAGGGCCAGTTCGATGCCGCACGCCGGGCGGCCGACGACGCGAAGAAGTGGGCGATCTGGTCGGTGGTGGCGAGCGTGGCGGTGTGGGTGGTGATCGTCGTCTTCTACATCGTCGTCCTCGCCGCGGCGGTCTCGTCGTCGAGCTACTGAGGCATCCGGTCGTGCAGACGCTCGCCGCCCGGCTCGCCGCACCCGTCGGGGTGGCGGCCGTGTCGGCGTGTGTGTGCGCGGCCGTCGCGTGGGCCGACCCGACGACGCCGGGCGGCCCGATCCCGCCGTGCCCGACCCGCGTCCTGTTCGGCATCTGGTGTCCCGGGTGCGGATCGTCGCGGATGCTGTATTCGCTGCTGCATCTCGATGTTCCGGACGCCCTGCGGTACAACGCGCTCGGGGTGCTCGCCGTGCTTCTCCTGGGGTGGTCGTTCGCCGTGTGGACGGCCGGCCGGGTCCGTGGCCACCGGATCGCCCAGTGGTACCAGTGGCGGTGGGCGCCGCAGCTCGTGCTGTGGGTCGTGCTGGGCTGGTTCGTCGTCCGCAACCTCCCCGTCGCGCCCTTCAACGCGCTCCGCGTGTAGACGGCGCTCGTCGCGGACGAGCACTAGCGCGCGAAAATGCTTCCCGCGCAAGTTTTTACGCGCACAGGCAGCACCCGTCGCGCGCGGCTCGGGCCGGGGCTACGGGACGGTGCTCGTCGCGGGTGTCTGCCGATCGGCCGATTCGGGAGGTGATGTCCGCCGGATGCCGGGACGGAGACGGCCCGGGAGCCGGCGCGGGGGAGCGTCGGGGGCATGGTCGAGCACGCCACCCACGGGGTCGTCGACGAAGCCGTAGCGCACGAGATCTTCGGCCGGCCGGAGAATCTGCCGGACGACGAGCGCGCACAGCGCCACGACCGCGAGGTCGCGCAGCAGGACGGTGGTCGTGAACCACTGCTCGGGCAGGCCCTTGTTCTCGGCGCCGAGATAGAAGTACATGCGCGGCACCCAGACGAGGGCGTCGATCGTCATCCACGCCAGCAGGATCCGCCGGTGCGGCAGAGCCAGCACGGCGAGCGGCACCAGCCACAGCGAGTACTGGGGGCTCCACACCTTGTTGGTGAGCAGGAACGCGGCAACCACGAGGAAGCACAGCTGGGCGAGGCGGGGGCGGCGCGGAGCCGTCCACGCGAGCCACGCGATGCCGGCGCAGGCCACGGCGAACAGCAGCAGCGACACCGAGTTCAGCGTGGAGGTGTCCCAGCCGGACCAGCCGGTCAGCGACCGCACGACGTTGTAGATCGAATCGGGGTCCGCGCCGCGGTCGGTGTTGAGCCGGAAGAACTCGGCCCAGCCGCGCGGGTAGAGGACCATGATCGGCAGGTTCACCACGAGCCACGCGACGGCCGCGGCACCGGCCGCCTGCCCGAGCGCCCGCAGCTTCCCGGTGCGCAGGCACAGCAGCAACAGCGGGCCGAACAGCAGCAGCGGATACAGCTTGGTGGCGGCACCGAGTCCGAGCAGCACCCCGGCGAGCACCGGTCGCCGTCGCGCCCAGGCCAGCAACCCGCCGGCCGCGAACGCGGTGGCGAGCGCATCGAAGTTGGTGAAGGCGTGCACGACGACCAGCGGCGAGGCGGCGACGAGCGCCGCGTCCCAGATGCGGCGGCCGGCGGAGAGAGCGGTGGCCCACACGGTGGCCAGCCAGGCCATGGCGAGACCGATGGTGACGATGTCGAAGTAGATCGCCACCTGCAGGCCGCCCGGAAGCCACGACGTGGCGTCCCAGGCCTTCGCGGCCCGCATCGAGACGTACTGGTAGAGGCCGGCGAGGACCGGATACTCCATGTACCGGACCTGGGTCTGCCCGTCCGGGCCGGGCTCCTCCCACGACGTCTTGTACGGGAAGGCGCCGGTACTCAGGCGTTCGGCGCCGTAGAGCGGCACGACGTCGGAGTAGCACATGGCGACGTACTGCCGGTTGTCGCTCCAGTCCAGTCCGAGCGCGCCGCCCTCGCCGACCGGTCCCTGCTGGATGCAGGCGGCCTTGGTGAACCAGCCGAGGGCGAGGAACACCACCGCGAGGAGCAGCATCGCGCGCAGCGGCGTGAAGAAGCGAGTGCGTCCGAGCAGGGCGTACCGCCCGACGGGTCCGCCGATGACGGTGGACAGGCGCGACACCGTCGGGTCGGTCCATCCGGGTGCGTCGCGCCAGTCCGCGGATCGGCGGTCTGCGACGAGCGGACCCGGCGACGCGAGCTCTCTCTTCTCGGTCACCCCGCGAGGCTACCCGCCGGGTGTGGCGCCGACGGGGTCCTCCTGGAACCGGCTGTTGCCGGACTGCTGGTCTTCACCGGTGCCGGTCGAGTCGTCCTGTGTCCCGAAGCCCGGCGTGTCCGCCTCCGTGGTGGGAGTCGGCGTGGGCACCCGCTGCGTGGTCGTCTGCGGCGCCACCCCCGGCATGGGGATGGTCACGCCCGGGAGGATCTCGACGTTGCGGGTCGTGATCTCCGGCGGCGTGGGCAGCTCCGGCGTCGTCCGCTCGGTCGTCGTGGGGGTCGGCGTCGTGGTCTTCGGCGGCGCCGGCGCGGAGTACGCCGGCACGCCGGCCTGTCCGGCGATCGGTTCGGGCGTCGGGAACTTCTCGACGTCGGTGCCGTCGAGGGCGCCGTCCATCGTGTCCTTCCAGATGTCCGACGGCAGGCCGGAGCCGTAGATCATGCCGCCCCAGCTGTTCTCCAGGGGCAGGCCCTGTTCGGTGCCGACCCACACGGCCGTGGACAGCGACGGCGTGTAGCCGACCATCCAGGCGTCCTTGTTCGAGCCGGTGTCCCCGAGCTGGGCGGTGCCGGTCTTGGAGGCGGACGGCCGGCCGCCGGCGAGGGCGTGCCCGTTGGAGTACGCGGCGATCGGCATCATCGCGGCGGTGGTGTTGTCGGCGACGGCCTCGTCGACCCGCTGTTCCCCGGCCGGGGTGCCGCGGTCGAGCAGCACCGTGCCGTCGGCGGTGACGACCTTCTGCACGAAGTAGGGCTCGTGGTAGGTGCCGGACGCGGCGAGCGTCGCATACGCCGACGCCATGTCGATCACGCGGGACTGGTACTGCCCGAGCACGATGCCGTAGTTGGGGCCGACGCCGCCCGGCTCGGTCAGGGTCTCGCCGACCCCGGGGATCTCCTCGGGGATGCCGAGCTGGTGCGCCATGTCGGCGATGGCCTGCGGGCCGTTGTCCATCTCGAGCATCATCCGGTAGAAGCTGGTGTTGAGCGACCGCTTCAGCGCCTCGGCGATGGTGCAGGTACCGCAGTTCTCGCCTTCGACGTTGCCGATCGAGATGCCGTTGACGGTGAGCGGGCCGCTGTCGTACATGGCGGACAACGGGTTGCCCTGGTCGAGGTTGGCGGCCAGGCCGAACACCTTGAACGACGATCCGGTCTGCAGGCCGGACTGGGCGAAATCGAACCCGGCGCCGTCGTCGCCGCCGTAGTAGGCACGGACGGCGCCGCTGCGCGGATCGACGGACACGACGGCGGTGCGCAGCTCCTCCGGCTCGCCCTCCATGTTGGTGCGGACGGCGTCGAGCGCGGCCTCCTGCGCCTGTGGGTCGATCGTGGTGGTGATCTGGAGTCCCTCGGTGTTGAGCAGGGTCTCGTCGATGCCTTCCTCGGAGAGCTCCCGGAGCACCTGGTTGCGCAGCAGGCCCTCCGGCCCGTTGCTCTGGCCGCCGTTGTCGACCTCGGCCAGCGGCACGTACCGCGGGTACTGCATCGACGCCCGGTCGGCCGCGTTCAGGGTGCCGGCGGACACCATCCCGTCGAGGACGTAGTTCCAGCGCGCCTGGGCGCCCTCCGGGTTGGTCTCCGGGTCCAGCAGCGACGGCAGCTGGATGGAGGAGGCGAGCACCGCGCCCTCCTCGACGCTGAGCTCGCCGACCGGCTTGCCGAAGTACGCCGTGGAGGCGGCGGCGATGCCGTACGCACCGCGCCCGAAGTAGATGGTGTTCAGGTAGGCGGCGAGGATGTCGTCCTTGGACCACTGGTTGGCCATCTTGGACGCGAGGACGAGTTCCTTCATCTTGCGGGTGAGGGTGCGCTCGGATCCGACCAGCGCCGTCTTCACGTACTGCTGGGTGATGGTCGAACCACCGCCGGCGCTCTCCCGGCCGAGGATGTTGTCGCGGGCCGCGCGGGCGAAGCCGCTGACCGAGAATCCCGGGTTGCTGTAGAAGTCGCGGTCCTCGGCGGCGAGCACGGCGTTGCGGACGTGCTCGGGAATCTCGTCGAGCCGCACCTCGGTGCGGTTGCCTTCGGGCGGCACCACCTTGGTGATGACGGTCGAGCCGTCGGCCGCGTAGACGGTGGCCACCTGGTTGGTCTTCAGGTCACCGGGTCGGGGGACCTCCTGGACGACGTAGGCCAACATGAACGCGAGGATGGGCAGTACCAGAGCCAGCGCCACGGCCGCGTAGCCGACGCGCCGCACGGTGCGCCAGCGCGTCGACTTGGGCTCGCCACCACCGCGGGGCGGCTCGTCGCCACCGCCGCGCGCGGTGGGCGGAGGCGTGGGGGGACGCCCGCCGGGCCCGGGCGGGCCGCCGGCCGGCCGGTTGGGCGGCTGCTGACGGTTCTGGTTCGGCACCGGGGGCCGGTTCTGGGGCGGCAGTTGCCGGGTGCGGTCCTGCGGCGGCTGCTGCGGTCGCGGCGCTTGTGGGTTCCCCGCGGCGAACTGCTGCGGCGGGTACGGCTGCGGCCCGCCCTGCTGGGGGCGCGGCTGCGGCGGATAGGGGCGTCCCGGAGGCGGCATCCGCCGATCCATGGGCGGCCCACCCCCGGGTGCGCGTCCGGGCGGGGGTCCCCCCACGGGTCCCGGTCGCCGCGGCGGCGGGGGACCTGCCGGTCCGTTCCCGTGCGGCGGCCTCGGCCGTTCGCCCTGCGGATCGTTGTGGGGGGAACTCACGTACTCATCTCCAACCGGTAGCGCGGACGCGGTGGCACGCGTCCTCGTTTCACGTCTGCAGACTTCGGTCTCGTCGGGCAGCGCGCGTTCGGGCAGTGCAGTGTTCTTCGGGCAGTGCAGTGTCACAAGGGGACGGAGTCACCGGGGACGGGGTCACCGGGGACGGGGCGGTTCAGCAGGGGTCGCGCACGGCTCACTCGCTCGCGGTGCGGCGGCTCTGGCCGGTCGACCTGCGGCGGGGCCGCTTGGGCGCGGGTTCCGCCCCCAGGACATAGGACTGGACAAGGTGGTTCCAGCTGCACGTGCGGCACACCTCGACCACGTGGACGGAGAACTCCTCCTGGCTGGCGGCCAGGCGGACCAGTTCCTCCGCGGTGCGGGCCGACCCGGACACCGGGCCGAGCTTGTCGCCGAACACCCACGACACGAGTGTCAGCTGCTCCTTGCGGCAGATCGGGCAGACCACGTCACTGCCCCGACCGTGGAACTTGGCGGCGCGGAGCAGGTAGGGGCTGGCGTCGCACACCTCTGCGACGCCGGTCCGCCCCGAGTAGACCTGGGCGAGCAGCGACCTGCGCTGCAGCGCGTAGTCCACCACCTGCCGCTGTATCCGCACGGGTCCAGAGTACGTGCGGACGGCACGTGGGTGGGCGGGGTGTGGGGCGCGCGACTGCGCGACGCGCCCATATCGGGCGTTCTAGGCTGCCCGGGTGGTGAGCCGACACACGCCGCGAACGCGGGCACGCGACATCGACCGGGCACTGGTCTGTGGCCGTCTCGACACCGCCTACGCCGACGGCCAGCTCGATTTCGGGGAGCACCGGGATCGGACGGCCCGGGCGATGTCCGCAAAGACGCTGGGCGAGCTCGCGGACCTGGTCCGCGACCTGCAGCCACCGGAGGATTCCGGGGACCTCGCAGCGCCGCCGTCGGGCCGCCGGCCCGGTCTGCGCCGGGCCGCCGCCGTGACGGTCGCGGTGGCGGCTGCGGCGGCCGGCGCGGCGGTGATGCTGTCGGATGGGGACGGCCCGGCGCCGGGACCCGCGGCGGTGCGGGAGCAGCCCGCCGCGCCGGTGGCGGTCCCCGACGACGGTGTCGATCCGATCGTTGTGACCCCGGTCCGGCCGCTCGAGCCCGGCGGGTTCGAGGCGGTTCTCGCGGCGGTGCGGGACCGCTTCGGCAACACGGTCGTGTACCGGCTGGTCCTCCGTCCGGAGCGGGCCCACATCGAACGGGCGCTGCCGGACGAGCCGGGCCGGATCGCGACGTACACCTACGCGGGTGGGGCACTGCGGGCCCAACCGGTGACGGTGCAGCGCTTCCCCGGCTACCAGGACTTCGACCTCGGCGCGGTCGACGCGGGGGCCGTGACCGCCCGGATCGCGGAGGCGCCCGCGCTGGTCGGCCTGCCCGGCGGCACGGTCTCGCACGTGTCGTTCGCCCACGACGGCACCCCGGCGGTGACCATCTACGTCGAGTCCGGCGACGGCACGCGGTACGTGAAGATTCTGTTCGACGGCGGCGTGCTGGGCGTGTTCTGAGCTGCGTCGTTACGATCTCCCGCATGATCGGCCGCCATTCGCCTTCCACCAGGGCACGCGACGCCGATCGGGCTGCGGTCCGGGCGCGGCTCGACGCGGCGTATGCGGACGGTCAGCTCTCGGGCGCCGAGCACGAGGTCCGGGATGCGCGCGCCGGTGCGGCGGACACGCTCGGCGAGCTCGA
The DNA here is from genome assembly GCF_011058165.1 of Rhodococcus aetherivorans. Lineage (GTDB taxonomy): Bacteria > Actinomycetota > Actinomycetes > Mycobacteriales > Mycobacteriaceae > Rhodococcus > Rhodococcus aetherivorans. Next base: position 3,151 of record NZ_JAALEG010000011.1, on the reverse strand, counting down.
CGAACTGGTCGCCGACCTGCAGGCGAGCCCGGGCGCCGCCGCGGCGGCACGGGTCCGCGCCTGGGGTCCCTGGGTGTTCGCCGGGGCCGTGGTGACGGCGGCGGTGGTGGCGGGGGTGGCGACGTTCCGCTGGGTGCGCGCCGACCCGCCACCCGCCGGGGCGCAGCAGGCGCTGTACCTCGACCCGGCGGCGCTGCGACCGGTCGTGGTGCCGACGCCGAGCCTGGTGACCCGGGCGGGCCTCGAGCAGTACCGGGCCGACCACCTGGCGGCGTTCGGGAACACGCTCGTCGACAAGGTGGACTTCTTCGAGCAGCACGCGAGCATCACCCGCTCCGTCCCCGACGTCCCGGACCGCATGGTGTCGTACACCTACCGCGGCGGTTTCGACCCGGACCATGCGCCCCGGACCCGTGCCGTGGACACCCCGGTGGTCGACCTGGCGACGCTGGACGTCGACGAGATCGCCCGCTACGTCGCGGGGGCGCCGCAGAGCGTCGGCGTGCCGGACGGCACGGTCGGCCACATCTCGGTCGGCTTCTCGTACGACCAGCCGTCGGTGCGCATCTTCGTGCGCAACACGGCGGGCGAGACCGGATTCCTCGAGGTGACGCCGCAGGGCGAACTGATCGAGCTGCATCGGTTCGAGAACCGAGGGACCCGGTGAGGGCCCGGCGTGTGGTGATCGCGGCGACGACCGTCGCGGTGGGGGCCGTGACGGGCGCGCTGGCGGGAGTCGTCGGGAACGCGGCGGACGGGCCGGAGCCGCTGCCGGACCTGACGTCGCCGCAGGGGCTGGCTCGGTTCGTCGAGGACTATCGGGCCGAGTTCGGCGACACGCTGGTCGACGACCTGACCCTGTTCCCGGAGCATGCGTCGTTCGACCGGGCGGTGGCCGGCGATCCGCACCGGTATCTCTCGTACACCTTCGACGGCGAGTTCGACTCGTGGAGCAGTCCGAGTACCCGGCCGTCGGATGCGGTGGCCTTCGATCTGGCGGGCCTGGACCTCGTCGCGGTGTCGGAGATGATCCTCGGCGCTCCCGCGACGCTGCGGGTGCCCGACGGCCGGGTGGAGCAGGTCGGCGTCGACGTCGACGACGAGGGCCGGGCCACGGTCGTGGTCCACGCGCAGCGTCCCGGCACCGATCAGGGCGGGCATCTCGTCTTCGCGTTCGACGGCACGCCGATCGCGGTGTTCCCGTACGAACCCTGACCGATTTACCGATACCCGTTGTTACATGCACTCCGCTCCAGTATCGTCCTATATATCGGTGCGATATAATCGACAATCGCATCACTCGGATAAGTTCATCGACACGGCGGAGGAGGCCCTTTGCTCGAGCTGGCAATCCTCGGGCTGCTCCTCGAGTCGCCCATGCACGGCTACGAGCTCCGCAAACGACTGACCGGACTGCTCGGCGCGTTCCGCGCCTTTTCCTACGGTTCCCTCTACCCGACGCTGCGACGTATGCAGGCCGACGGACTCATCGAGGAGGACTCGGGAGCACCCGGCACCGTCATGCGACGAGCCCGTCGCGTGTACCAGCTCACCCCGGAGGGCCGTAAGCGCTTCTCCGAGCTGGTGGCCGACACCGGGCCGCAGAACTACACCGACGACGGTTTCGGCGTGCACCTCGCCTTCTTCAGCCGCACCCCCGCCGAGGCGCGGATGCGGATCCTCGAGGGCAGGCGCCGCCAGGTCGAGGAGCGCAGAGAAGGGCTCCGCGACGCAATCGGGCGGGCGAGCGGCACCTTGGACCGCTACACCCGTCAGCTTCATCAGCTCGGGCTCGAGTCGAGCGAGCGCGAGGTCCGCTGGCTCAACGAATTGATCGCCGCCGAGCAGTCGACAGCACAACGCAACACAGAAGGAGAACCCGACCATGGGTGAGAACAGCACCTCGGTGCGCGTGGCCATTGTAGGCGTGGGGAACTGTGCCTCGTCCCTGGTCCAGGGCGTCGAGTACTACAAGGACGCGGAGGCGGGCACCACCGTTCCGGGCCTGATGCATGTCGAGTTCGGCCGGTACCACGTGCGCGACGTCCAGTTCGTCGCCGCGTTCGACGTGGACGCGAAGAAGGTCGGCTTCGACCTCTCCGAGGCGATCTTCGCCAGCGAGAACAACACCATCAAGATCGCCGACGTGCCGCCGAGCGGCGTCACCGTCCAGCGCGGCCACACCCTCGACGGCATCGGCAAGTACTACGCCGAGACCATCGAGCTCTCCGAGGCCGAGCCCGTGGACGTCGTGCAGGCGCTGAAGGACGCGAAGGTCGACGTGCTCGTGTCCTACCTGCCCGTCGGTTCCGAAGAGGCCGACAAGTTCTACGCCCAGTGCTGCATCGACGCCGGCGTCGCCTTCGTCAACGCGCTGCCCGTGTTCATCGCCTCCGACCCGGAGTGGGCCGCCAAGTTCACCGAGGCCGGCGTCCCGATCGTCGGCGACGACATCAAGTCGCAGGTCGGCGCCACCATCACCCACCGCGTGATGGCGAAGCTGTTCGAGGACCGCGGTGTGCAGCTCGACCGCACCATGCAGCTCAACGTCGGCGGCAACATGGACTTCAAGAACATGCTCGAGCGTGAGCGCCTCGAGTCGAAGAAGATCTCCAAGACCCAGGCCGTCACCTCCAATCTCAAGAAGGAGATGGGCGCCAACGACGTCCACATCGGCCCGTCCGACCACGTCGGCTGGCTCGACGACCGCAAGTGGGCGTACGTCCGCCTCGAGGGCCGCGCCTTCGGTGACGTGCCGCTGAACCTCGAGTACAAGCTCGAGGTGTGGGACTCGCCCAACTCGGCCGGCATCATCATCGACGCCATCCGCGCCGCGAAGATCGCCAAGGACCGCGGCATCGGCGGCCCCGTGCTGCCGGCCTCCGCCTACCTGATGAAGTCCCCGCCGGTCCAGATGGCCGACGACAAGGCTCGCGCCGAGCTCGAGGCCTTCATCATCGGCGCCGACGCCTGATCCGCGGCTTCCACCGCCTCTGTGGCCGAATGTCACATTCCTTCGATCCAGGCTGACTCAGGTGGTCCATGCGACACGCTCCCTGACCAGGGGAGATGTCAGTGGGTCGAGCAGCACGAGAGGCGAAGAAGGCTAGGTTCTTCGCCATGCGCATGACGAAGGTGTCGATCGCCAAGG
>NZ_JAALEG010000119.1 GCF_011058165.1 Rhodococcus aetherivorans | reverse complement strand
GCACCAGGGCGCGCCGGGCCCGTTCGTCCTCGTCGCCGGCCCCGCCCCACAGGCCCAGCTGCAGCGCCCCCGCCGCCACCACCTCCACCGGTTCGAGCCGCAGCAGCACGATCCCGGCGGTGGGGCGGGTCGCGCTGTGCCCGGTGAGCCAGCCGTCGAGCTGCCAGCGCACCCGGTCGGCGGTGCCGTCCGGGGTCAGCGGCTCGGCGCAGCGCCACGTCCGGGCCAGCTCCTCACCGTTGCCGGTGCGGGCGGCCACCAGCAGCCGGGTGCAGGCCACCCCCGCCGCGGCCAGCCGGGTGTGCAGCAGCGCGGCGAGCGCCCGGCCGGCGAAAGCGGCCGAGTCGACCCGTTCGAGCGGCGGATCGCAGGGGCGCTCCACCACCAGATCGGGCGGCAGGGCACGACCGGACGGCGGGCGCTGCGGCCGCGCCCGTGCGCTGCGGTGCGCGGCGACGGCGTCCGCACCGAAGCGGGAGGCGACGTCGGTCGGCGACAGCGCGGCGAACGCCCCGATCGTGCGCAGACCGAGCCGTTTCAGCAGGTCCACCAGGTCGACGCGGTCCGGAGCGGTCAGGGACGGCTCCACGCAGATCTCCGAAATATTCAGGGGTGCAAGGAATTCCTCGTCCTCTCCGGGCGGGACGAGGCGGGCGTGGCGGGCGGCGAGCACCGCGGTGAACAGCTCGTCGGCGATGCCGACCTGGCATTCGACGCCGGTGGCGGCCACCTCGTCGACCAACCGCTCGGCCGCCGCCTCCTCGGAACCGAACCAGCGCACGACGCCGCGTGCAGCGAGCACCACCAGACCGGGGCGCAGCACCTCCACGCCGGGCGCCGCCGCGTCGATCGCCGCCACCACCGGCTCGAACAACCGCGCATCGCGGTCCGGATCATCCTGGGTGACATACAAATCCGGGCACCGAGCCTGAGCCTCCCGTCGCCGCAGGCCCCGTCGCACGCCGGCGGCCCGGGCCGGTGCGGAACAGGCCGCCACGCGGTTGGCCGAGATCACCGCCACCGGCGCCGTGGGCGGCAGGTCGGCAGCCGCGGCGGCGGCGATCGCCGGCCAGTCCGGGCACCACAGGGCCACCACCCGGGCCGGGCAGCCGGATTCGCTCACCGCGCCACCTCGACCGGGCGGGGCACACTCCCCACCCGCGCCGGTTCTCCGGGGCGCCACTCCACTCCGGTTCGACCGGCACACAAGTCTATTCGCGCCACACGGGGCTGGAAGGCCCGGCCCTGCGCGCGCACGGAAAGCCCGGTGCCGCACAGCCTGCCCCGGGCCGAGGCCGACAGTCCCCGGTAGCCGTGCACCGCGGCCTCGAGCCGCACGTGCGCTCCGTCCCACCGGCCGTCGGTGACCATCAGGGCCGCGCCCTTGCTGCGGGCCCGCGCAACCACCGCCCGGGTCCGCGCCGGCGGCACCACGGCGCCCCCGAGGCCGAGGACGACGAGGTCCATGCCGTCGAGCAGGACGGCGGCCACCTCCACCGGATCCGGTCCGGGCTCGGGGATCAGCGCGATCCGGCTCAGTTCGGCCCCCATCTCGGCGGCGGCGAGCAGGCCGAGGCGGCGATGACCGACGACGGCGGCGTGCCCACCGGCGGCGGTGGCCGAGGCCAGCACACCGATCAGCAAAGACATTGCCCCGGAGAAACTTACGACGGATCCGCGGACCAGGCCACCGTCCGGGAGCAGCCGTGCGAGCGGCTCGGGCACCGGAAGCAGCCGGTCGACCGGCACCGGGGACGTCGCGGGCTCGGCGGGGCGGGGACGAGCACTCCCCCCCCTCACAGGAATCGCGGCGATCTGCCGCCGCAACGCCTCGAGCCGTTCCTGCCGGGGGAGCCCCGCCGGAGCCTGCGACCCGCCCTCGACCGGAAACTCGGCCACCTCACCCACACGAACTCCCCTCGCCCTGCGCCGGCCGCGTATAGCACGGCCCACCGACAAACCGCGGGGAAGACGCGATTGTTCGAACACGTATTCGAACAGGTTCAGTAGACCCGACGGCGGGGCGCCCGTCAAGCGATGGCTCACCGCGGCATCCACTACCCTCGTCAAGGTGGCGGAACAGGAGCGAGCGGCAAGCGTCGTCGGCCCGGATCAGCTGGTGGCCGGACGTTATCGACTCGTCTCCAAGCTCGGCGGCGGTGGTATGGGCGCGGTCTGGCTCGCGCACGACACCCTGCTCGACCGGGACGTGGCCGTCAAGCAGGTCACCTCGACCGTGGGCCTGCCCACGGAGGCCGCCGAGGAGATCCGCCGCCGTACGCTGCGCGAGGGCCGGATCGCCGCCCGCCTCACCCACGAGCACGCCATCTCCATGTACGACGTCGCCCTCCACTCCGGCGAGCCGTGGCTCGTCATGGAGCATCTGCCCTCCCGCAGCCTCGCCCAGGTGATGAACATCGCCGACACCCTGCCGCCGCTCGAGGTGGCGCAGATCGGCACACACATCGCCGACGCGCTCGCCGCCGCCCACGCCGCCGGGATCGTGCACCGCGACATCAAGCCGGGCAACATCCTCGTCGCCGAGCGCGGCCGCGAGCTGGGCACCGTGAAGATCAGCGACTTCGGCATCGCCCGCGCCAAGGGCGACCACGACCGTTCCGGTGTGATCACCGGTACCCCCGCCTTCTTCGCACCCGAGGTCGCCCGCGGCAGCGATCCCACCGAGGCCAGCGACGTCTTCTCCCTCGGCGCGACCCTCTACACCGCAATCGAGGGCCAGCCACCGTTCGGCATCGACCCCGACTCGATCGCCCTGCTGCACCGCGTCGCCCGCGCCGAGATCATCCCGCCGACCCGGACGGGCCCGCTGACCGACGTCCTCCTCGCGATGCTGGAACCGGACCCCGCCCGCCGCCCGACGATGGAGCAGGCCCGGGACCGTCTCGCCGCGGTCGCCTTCGGGCCCGACGCCGATCCGGCACTGCTCCGCGGCCGGCCGATCCTGTCCGCCGACGGCACCGTCCCCGTGTGGGCGCGGCGCGCCACGACCCTCGTCGGTTCCCGGCGCACCGCGGGCACCGGGGGCACCCTCACCGGGTTGCCCGCAGCTCCCCACAGCGCGCCCCGCTCGATGTCACCGCGGGGCGTGCCCCGCCCTGCGGAGCTGCTGCACCGGCTGCGGCCCACCGGTCCCCCGCCGCGCACCACGCAGGAGAAGATCGTGGCGTTCGCACCGATGGCGATGGCGATCATGGTGGCCGTGCTCGTTCTCGCGCTGATCGTGGCCCTGATCATCGCGGTCGTCGTGAGCTGAGCTTGACCTTCGGGTCGGCCGAAACTCGATGATGGGGCCGTGACCACCTCCCCAGACCTGATCACGATCGGCACCATGGCCCGGCTCAGCGGGCTCACCCCGGGAGCGCTGCGGTTCTACGGCGACTGCCGGCTGCTCGTGCCCGCCGTGGTCGATCCCGTCACCGGCTACCGGTACTACACGGTCGACCAGCGCGAGCGAGCGGTGACGATCCGTCAGCTCCGCGAACTCGACGTCCCGCTCGACGACGTCGGCCGGATCCTCGACGGCGATGCCGAGTCCGGTGCCGCGCTGCTCGACGAACACGTCGCCGAGCTGCATCGCCGGGCCGAGCGCGCGACCCGGCTGGCCTCCGCCGTCAAGGCCCGCCTCGTGGCGCCGCCGACGGTCGTCGTGCCGGGCCGGCTCCTCGCCGACACCGTCGAACGCGTCCTTCCGTCCGTCGCCACGGATTCGGAAATCCCTTGTCTGACAGGCATTCTCGTTGAGGTCGACGCCGGGGCGGTGGTCCTGACGGCGACGAACCGTTACCGGCTGACCACCGGCTCGGTGACGGCCGCGGCCCGCACCGGGAACCCGTTCCGCACCGTCGCCGACGGCTCCGCGCTCCGCGGGACCGCCGCCTGGCTGCGGGAACACGAGAACGTCGGCCTGACCCTCGACGACGACTCGGGCGCGCTCACCCTCACCGGCGCGGACGGCGAGCGGCACCGCTGCCCGGCCGTCGGGGGCACCTTCCCCGACTACGGCAGCATGCTCGCCGCCCTCGACCCACCGGTCACGCGGGTGATCGTGCACCGCGACGCCCTGGCCGGGGCCGTGCGCGACGCCGCGGCCGGCACGATCGACCTGCGCGTGCGGGCGGCGGCACTCACCGTCGGCCACCGGGGGCACGACCGCGTGCTGCCCGCCGACATCACCGGCGCCGACCTGGATCTCTCCTTCGACCGGGACGGGCTGGGAGCCGCCCTCGACACTGCCGTCGGCCCGGAGGTGCTGCTGGACATCGCCTCCTACGACCGGCCCGTCATGATCCGTTCCGCTGCCGCCGGCGACCTGACCACCCTGGCCATGCCCGTCCGCCGAGAAGAACACCCGTGACCGCGACCCGACCATGACCGCCGTCGCCGGGGCGATGATCGCGGCGGCGCTCGCGGCCGGATCGACCGAGCGGCTGCCCACGCACGGAACTCCGGTCAGTCGATCCGCCGCCGGTGCGCCCACCGGGTGAGCGCATTGCGGTTGGACTGCTGGGTCTTGCGCAGCACGTTCGACGCGTGCGTCTCGACGGTCTTGACCGAGATCACCAGTTCCTCGGCGATCTCGCGGTAGGTGTAGCCGCGCGCCAGCAGGCGCAGCACCTCGAGCTCCCGGGGGGTGAGCGAATCGAGTTCGGGGTCGAGCGGCGGCTCGGGGACGCTCGAGCGGCCGGTGAACGAGTCCAGGACGAACCCGGCCAGGCGCGGGCTGAACACCGCGTCCCCGCCGGCGACGCGGCGCACCGCGTCGGCCAGCTCGGCCCCCGAGATGGTCTTGGTGACGTAGCCGCGGGCGCCGGCCCGGATCACCGCGATGACGTCCTCGGCGGCGTCGGAAACGCTCAGCGCCAGACACACCGGGCCCTCGGTGATCCGCCCGAGCACCGCCACCCCGCCCCCGTCGGGCATGTGGACGTCGAGCAGGACCACGTCGGGGCGGGTGGCATCGATTCCCGCGACCGCTTCCGCGACGGTGCCGGCCTCGCCGACGACCTCCATGTCGCTCTCCCGGCCGAGTTCGGCGCGCACCCCCGACCGGAACACGGCATGGTCGTCGACCAGGAACACACGGAAACGGCGGGAGGCGTCGAGTGACGTCAAGTGGGCTGCTCCTCTGGATGGGCGTCGGTGCCCTCCCACTCTAGGGTCGTCGTCCGCTCCGGTCCGGCACCGGCACGGGGCATGTGGATGCGGATCTCCGTGCCCTTGCCCGGGTTCGAGCGCACACCGACCCGGCCGCCGCGACGCTCCACGCGACCCCGGATCGAACGGGCCAGGCCCTGCCGGTCCTCCGGCACCGCGGATTCGTCGAAGCCGACGCCACGGTCCCGGACGAAGACGCTCACCTGTTCGGGTTCGACCTCGACGAACAGGTCCACGCTGTCCACCCGCGCGTGCTTGGCCGCGTTGACCAGTGCCTCCCGGGTGGCGCCCAGCAGGGCGGTGAACGACTCGGCGGTCAGGTCCTCGTCGTCGCCGGGCACCACGTCGCCGACGATCACCGGCGCCACCGAGACCCCGTACTGGTCCTCCACCTCGCCGGCGATGGTGCGCAGCGCCTCGGCCAGGCTGGTGTGCGGGGTCTCGCCGCCGCCGAACAGCCAGCGGCGCAGCTCGCGTTCCTGGCTGCGCGCCAGGCGCAGCACCTCCTGCGAGTTGTCGGCCTGCTTCTGGATCAGGGCGAGCGTCTGCAGCACCGAATCGTGCAGGTGCGACGCGATCTCCTCGCGTTCCTCGTTGCGGACGCGGGCGGCGCGTTCCTCCTCGAGCGCGCGCCACATCCGCACCCACAGCGGCACCGACAGCAGGCCGGCCCCGACCAGCGTCACCAGCACCGCCAGCACCGACGAGCGCAGGGCCGCCACGTCGACCTGGGCGAGGATCACGACACCGAGCCCGAGCACGATGAGCGAGGCGCCGCCGACCACCCGCGCCCAGGTCAGCACCGTCGGGCGGGCGGGCAGGCCCAGCACCGAACGCGGTCCCTCGGCGTCGAACTCGCGCCAGACCAGCGCGGCGCCCACCGCCACCACGACGACAGGCGCGATCACCGAGCCCACACCGCCGTTGAGCAGCCACGAAAGCCCCACGGCCAGGCCCAGTCCGATGACCGCCAGGCCCAGCGCCCGGCGCCGCTCGGTGGGCGACGGCGGTTCGGTGTCCGAGCCCTGCGGCGTGAGCGCCCACAGCAACCCGTAGGCGACGATGCCGAGACCGGCGAGCGCCGCCAGGACCGTGAACGCCACCCGCACCTTGAGCACGTCGACCCCGAGGTGGTCGGCGAGACCACCGGCCACGCCGCCCACGACCCGGCCGCCGACCCGGCGCTCGAGGCGGGGGGTGGGCAGGTGCGGGTAGGGAACCGGCTGCATACCTTCGATACTGGCACGCGCACCCCGCCCCGGGCATCGGGGACGAACCCTGAGCCGGCGGCCGCGCGCAGCGGCAGAATTCAGGGTCGGTCCCTGATGTGCGGCGGGGCGGCGGTCGAGAAGGATGTGCAGCATGAACACGCGAAGCTTCCCCGAGCAGCTCTCGGACATGTGGCGCACCCGTCCGGTCCGGCTGCCACGGCAGGGCCATGTCGCCGGGGTGTGCGCGGGCATCGGCGTGCGGTACGACGTGGATCCGGTGCTGATCCGCGTGGCGTTCGTGGTGTCCACGTTCTTCGGCGGCGCCGGCCTGGTGCTGTATCTGGCGTGCTGGCTGCTGCTGCCGCGCTACGGCGATCAGGTCTCCCCCGCCGAGTCCCTCGTCGGCCGGGGGCACAGCTCCGAATCGAGCACCAAGGCCGTGGTGCTCCTGGTGGTGCTGGCGGTCGCGGCCAGCGCCTTCGGCCCGATGGGCCCCGGGGTCGGCGGTTCCGGGTTCGTGAGCATGGTGCTGATGCTCGGCGGCCTGTGGCTGCTGTACCAGCGCCGGCCCGAACCCCCGGCGCTGCCCGGGGCGCCGCAGCTGTTCCCACAGAACCCCTTCCAGGCCCCGTTCCAGCAGAGCCAGTACCAGCAGGCGCCCTTCGCGCAGCACACCGCCGCCACCGGGCCCGCGCCGGCGGATCCGAACTTCTGGACGAAGCCGGAACCGGACTCGCCCCGGGCCGCCGGCACGGAGTCCCCCGAGGCGAACCCGGAGCCCCCGCAGGATCCGTTGCTGCAGCGCCCGACGCCGCCGTCCTGGGATCCGCTCGGCGTCGCACCGTTCGCCTGGGACCTGCCCGAGCCGGCGCCCGCGCCGTCGGTCGTGCCGGCGAAACAGCCCCGCTCACGGCTCACCACGACGGTGCTGGGCCTGGCGGTGCTCGCCGCGGCGGCCGCCGGCGCGGTGGCCTCCGCGGGTGAGGTCGCCTGGCTCACACCGGCGCGGATCGGCGCGATCGCGCTCGCGGTGATCGGACTCGGCCTGCTGTTCGGGGCGTTCCTGCACCGCGGCTACGGACTGCTGGTGGTGACGGGCCCGCTGCTCGGGTTCGTGGTGCTGGCCTCGCTCGTCGGGCCGATCGACACCTCGTCGTGGGGGGAACAGCTGTACTCGCCCCGCACCGCCGCGGAACTGCAGCCGGCGTACTCGGTGCAGATGGGTGCCCTGCAACTGGACCTGCGCGGGCTCGAACTCACCGAGGACGAGACCGTCACCGTCGAGACCCGCTTCGGTGCCACCGAGATCATGCTGCCGAAGAACCTCGACGTCGACGTCGTCTGCACCGAGCGGGCCTCGAACCCGTGCACGCTGCAGGGCCTCGACGGCGGCGACGACGGCGTCGGCGGACCGGTCCTGACCCTGAACCTCGACACCGCATTCGGCAACTCGGAGGTGCGCCGTGGCTGACTTCGACACCGACCCCACCGACCCCACGACCGGCACCCGCCGGCGGGGCCCGTCGATCCTGATGCTGCTGTCCGCGATCGCGGCGCTGGCGGTCAGCGGGTGGGCGCTGATCGGGCCGTTCTCCCTCGAGCCGCTCGCGAACGTCGAATTCCGCTGGCTGCTCGTCGCGCTCGCCGTCGTCGTCGGCGCGGCCCTGGTGTTCGCGCCGGGCAAGAAGAAGCGCTGACACCCCGGAACGCACTGCGCCCTTCGGATCGGATCCGAAGGGCGCAGCCGCGTCTCACTCCCACTCGATGGTGCCCGGCGGCTTGCTCGTGACGTCGAGGACGACGCGGTTGACGTCGGGGACCTCGTTGGTGATGCGGGTGGAGATCCGCTCGAGGGTCTCGTACGGCAGCCGGGTCCAGTCCGCGGTCATCGCGTCCTCGCTGGAGACCGGGCGCAGCACGATCGGGTGGCCGTAGGTGCGGCCGTCGCCCTGCACGCCCACGCTGCGCACGTCGGCGAGCAGCACCACCGGGCACTGCCAGATCTGTCCGTCGAGGCCGGCCGCCGTGAGTTCCTCGCGGGCGATGGAGTCGGCGCGGCGCAGGATCGCGAGGCGTTCGCCTGTGACCTCACCGATGATGCGGATGCCCAGGCCCGGTCCGGGGAAGGGCTGGCGGCCGACGATCTCCTCGGGCAGGCCGAGTTCGCGGCCCACCGCCCGCACCTCGTCCTTGAACAGCAGGCGCAGCGGCTCGACCAGCGCGAACTGCAGATCCTCGGGGAGACCACCGACGTTGTGGTGGCTCTTGATGTTGGCGGTGCCGGTGCCGCCGCCGGACTCGACGACGTCCGGGTACAGGGTGCCCTGGACCAGGAACTCGACGGTCTCGCCGTGGGCGGCGTTCTCGCCGAGCACCTCCGACACGGCGCCCTCGAAGCTGCGGATGAACTCGCGGCCGATGATCTTGCGCTTGGTCTCCGGATCCGTCACGCCGGCCAATTCCCGCAGGAAGGTCTCGGCGGCGTCCACCGTGACGAGCCGGGCCCCCGTCGCGGCGACGAAGTCCTTCTCGACCTGCTGCCGCTCGCCCTCACGCATCAGGCCGTGGTCGACGAACACGCAGGTCAGGCGGTCGCCGATGGCGCGCTGCACCAGGGCCGCGGCCACCGCGGAATCCACCCCGCCGGACAGGCCGCAGATGGCACGGCCGTCACCGACCTGCTCGCGGATCTGCTCGATCAGGGCCTCGGCGATGTTCGCGGCCGTCCAGGCGGCGGGGATTCCGGCGATGTCGTGCAGGAACCGGCTGAGCACTTGCTGGCCGTGCGGGGAATGCAGCACCTCGGGGTGGTACTGCACGCCGGCGAGACGGCGCGCGCGGTCCTCGAACGCGGCGACGGGGGCGCCGGCGCTGCTGGCGGTCACTTCGAAGCCGGCCGGCGCGGCGGTGACCCCGTCGCCGTGGCTCATCCACACCGGCTGCGTCGCGGGCAGGCCGTCGTGCAGGACACCGCCGGTGACGGACATCTCGGTGCGCCCGTACTCGCGGTTGCCGGTGTGCGCGACGGTGCCGCCGAGCGCCTGGGCCATGGCCTGGAAGCCGTAGCAGATGCCGAACACCGGGACGTCCAGATCGAACAGCTTCGGGTCGAGTTGCGGCGCCCCGTCGGCGTAGACGCTGGAGGGGCCGCCGGAGAGCACCACGGCGAGCGGCTCACGGGCCGCGATCTCCTCCACCGTCGTGGTGTGCGGCACGACCTCGGAGTAGACCTTCGCTTCGCGGACGCGGCGGGCGATCAGCTGCGCGTACTGGGCTCCGAAGTCGACGACGAGGACCGGCCTGGACTGCTGGGTTTGCGACACCCGAACAGTCTAGAGGCCCGGTCCTCGCCCAACGAACGGCGGTTCGGGTCAGGCGACGCCGGAGGTCGAGCCGCTGCGGACCTCGACGATCGGCAGCGACAACGCGCCCGGAGCGCCCGCGGGCACCACCGGCTTCTTCGGGGCGATCGGGTCCAGCCGGCGGTAGCCCTCGCCCTGGGCGGGGCGCAGGTCCTGCTCCCCCTTGTTCGGCCACAGCGCCGCCGCGCGCTCGGCCTGCGCGGCGATCGTCAGCGACGGGTTGACCCCGAGATTCGCCGAGACCGCGGCTCCGTCGACGACGCTCAGCGTCGGATATCCGTACACGCGGTGGTACGGGTCGATGACGCCGTGCTCGGGGTCGGTCCCGATCACGCAGCCGCCGAGGAAGTGCGCGGTGAGCGGGATGTTGAAGATCTCCCCCCAGGTGCCGCCGGGGACGCCGTCGATCTTCTCGGCGATGCGGCGGGTGGCCTCGTTGCCGACGGGAATCCACGTCGGGTTGGGGTGCCCGTGGCCCTGCCGGCTGGTGACCTTACGGCGGCCGAGCAGGCCCTTCTTGGTGTAGGTGACGATCGAGTTGTCCAGGTTCTGCATGACCAGGGCGATGATGGTGCGCTCGCTCCAGTCCTTGACGCTGAGCATCCTCCCCATCCGGACCGGGTTCCGCGCGGCCTGGCCGAGGAACTTCAGCCACCGCGGGACACGGCCGCCGCCGTCGGTCATCAGGGTCTGCAGCAGACCCATCGCGTTGGAGCCCTTGCCGTAGCGGACGGGTTCGATGTGGGTGTCCGCGGTGGGATGGAACGACGAGGTGATCGCCACCCCGCGGGTGAGGTCGAGTTCCGGATCGACGCGCATCTTGCCGGCACCGACGATCGATTCGGAGTTGGTGCGGGTCAGGTGCCCGAGCCGGTCGGACAGCTGCGGCAGGCCGCCGGTGTCCTTGAGGTGGTGCAGCAGGTGCTGGGTGCCCCAGGTGCCGGCGGCCAGCACCACGTGCCCGGCGGTGTAGGTGCGACGGTTCTTCCGCTTCCATGCGCCGGTGCGCTCGGTGTCGACGTCCCATGTGCCGTCGGCGGCCCGGCGCAGGCCGGTGACCGTGGTGAGGGGGACGATCTCGGCGCCGGCGCGCTCGGCGAGCCCGAGGTAGTTCTTCAGCAGCGTGTTCTTGGCACCGTGCCGGCAACCGGTCATGCACTCGCCGCATTCGATGCAGCCCGTGCGGTCGGGGCCGACACCACCGAAGTACGGGTCGGCGACGGTGCGGCCGGGCTCACCGAAGAACACGCCCACCGGGGTCTGGATGAAGGTGTCCCCGACGCCCATGTCCTCGGCGACGGACTTGACGATCTCGTCGGCGGGGGTCATGTGGGGGTTCTGCACCACGCCGAGCATGCGACGGGCCTGGTCGTAGAACGGGCTGAGCTCGTCGTTCCAGTCGGTGATGTGCGCCCACTGGCTGTCCTGGAAGAACGGGGCAGGCGGCTTGTAGAGGGTGTTGGCGTAGTTGAGGGATCCGCCGCCGACGCCGGCGCCGGCGAGAATGAGGACGTCGTGCAGCAGATGGATCCGCTGGATGCCGAAGCACCCCAGCTTGGGCGCCCACAGGAAGCGCTTGAGATCCCAGCTGGTCTTGGCGAAGTCCGCGTCGGCGAAGCGCCGGCCGGCCTCGAGGATGCCGACCTTGTACCCCTTCTCCACGAGCCGCAGGGCCGTCACACTTCCGCCGAACCCCGATCCGACGATGAGGACGTCGTAGTCCGTCGCGCGCTGCTCACCCACCGAAACACCTCCATGACGCTGGTTGTTACTCACCAGTATGCACAGACTCGCTGTGACCACTGCCACAAGGGTGCCCTAACTGTAACCTCGAGTTCTAGAAACTGCAGGTGGGCGCCGAAAACGGCTGTGGCCGAATGTCACATCACGTCGATCGGATCGAAGCGATGTGACATTCGGCCACAGCGGAAGAGGGGGACGGCTACGCGCGGACGGTCAGGCCCACCTTCTGGAACTCCTTGAGATCCGAGTAGCCCGACTTCGCCATCGCGCGGCGCAGGCCGCCGACCAGGTTCAGCGAGCCGAACGGGTCGTCGGACGGACCGGCGAGCACCCGGTCCAGGCCCGGGCGCTCGTCGTAGGCGACCTGCAGCAGCGCGCCCCGCGGCACGGACGGGTGCGCACTCGCCGACGGCCAGTACCAGCCGCGGCCCGGCGCCTCGGCCGAGACCGCGAGCGGGGCCCCGAGCACGGCGGCGTCGGCACCGCAGGCGATGGCCTTGGCCAGATCGCCCGAGGTCTCGATGTCGCCGTCGGCGATGACGTGCACGTACCGGCCACCGGTTTCGTCCAGGTAGTCGCGACGGGCGGCGGCGGCATCGGCGATCGCGGTCGCCATGGGCACGCCGATGCCCAGCACCTCGCTCGTGGTGGTGCCCCCGGCCGTCGAGCCGTAGCCGACGATGACGCCCGCCGCGCCCGTGCGCATCAGGTGCAGCGCGGTGCGGTGGTCGCTCACACCGCCCGCGACGACGGGCACGTCCAGCTCGGAAATGAACGTCTTGAGGTTCAGCGGCTCGCTCTCGCCGTGGGCGACGTGCTCCGCGGAGATGATGGTCCCGTGGATGACCAACAGGTCGATGCCCGCCTTCACCAGGTGCGGGGTCAGCGCCCGCGCGTTCTGCGGGCTGACCCGCACGGCCGCGGTCACGCCCGCGTCACGCACCTGCGCGACGGCGGCGGCCAGCAGGTCGGGCTGCAGCGGGGCCGCGTGGAGCTTCTGCAGGTGGGCGATCGCCGCAGCCGGGTCCGCGTCGGACTCGGCGATGCCGACGAGCCTCTCGATCTCGGCGTCGACGTCGGCGTGCCGGCCCCACAGGCCCTCACCGTTGATGACGCCGAGACCGCCGGCCCTGCCCAGCTGCACCGCGAAGGACGGCGAGACCAGCGCGTCGGTGGGATGGGCGAGCAGCGGGATGTCGAATCGGTACGCGTCGAGCTGCCAGGCCGTCGACACCTCCTTCGAGGAGCGCGTCCGGCGGGACGGCACGATGTTGATGTCGTCCAGCTCGTAGGTGCGTCGGGCGGTCCGCCCCATGCCGATTTCAACCAGGTCGCGCACGCGCGTCCCTTTCTTCTCAGGTAGATGCCCCCGCCGGACACTCCGGCGGGGGCCCGATCGCGGACTCGGTGCTCTAGCGAACCACGTAGTTCGGTGCTTCGGCCGTGATCGTGATGTCGTGCGGGTGGCTCTCCTTGAGACCCGCCGCCGTGATCTGCACGAACTGTGCCTCCTGCAGCTGTTCGATGCTGGCGGCACCGGCGTAGCCCATCGCGGCGCGCAGACCACCGATCAGCTGGTGCGTCACCTGCTGCAGCGGACCGCGGAACGGCACGCGGCCCTCGATGCCCTCGGGCACCAGCTTGTCCTCGGAGAGCACGTCGTCCTGGAAGTAGCGGTCCTTCGAGTACGACTTGGCCGCGCCCCGGCTCTGCATCGCGCCGAGCGAACCCATTCCGCGGTAGCTCTTGAACTGCTTGCCGTTGACGAGGATCAACTCGCCGGGCGACTCGGCGGTGCCGGCCAGCAGGGAGCCGAGCATGGCTGTGGAGGCGCCGGCGGCGAGAGCCTTGGCGACGTCGCCGGAGAACTGCAGGCCGCCGTCGGCGATGACCGGGACGCCCGCGGGCTTGGCGACCGCGACGGCCTCGAGGATGGCGGTGATCTGCGGGGCGCCGACACCCGCGATGACGCGGGTGGTGCAGATGGAGCCGGGTCCGACGCCCACCTTCACGGCGTCCACGCCGGCCTCGATGAGCGCCGCGGCGCCCGCCCGGGTCGCGACGTTGCCGCCGATGATCTGGACTCGGTCGCCGACCTCGGCCTTGAGCTTGGCGATCATGCCGAGCACACCCGCCGAGTGACCGTGGGCGCTGTCGACCACAAGCACGTCCACCCCGGCGTCGGCCAAGGTCATGCCACGGGTCCACGCGTCGTCGCCCACGCCGACCGCGGCGCCGACGAGCAGGCGACCGTCACGGTCCTTGGTGGCGTTGGGGTGCTGCTCGGTCTTGACGAAGTCCTTGACGGTGATCAGGCCGGTCAGGCGGCCCTGTCCGTCGACGATCGGCAGCTTCTCGATCTTGTGGCGGCGCAGCAGCCCGAGGGCGGCCTCGGCGGTGACCCCCTCCTGCGCGGTCACCAGTGGCGCCTTGGTCATGACCTCCGAGACCGGGCGGTTCTGGTCGACCTCGAAGCGCATGTCCCGGTTGGTGATGATGCCGACGAGCTGGCCGTCGTCGTCGGTGACGGGCAGCCCCGAGATGCGGAAGCGCGCGCACATGGCGTCGACCTCGGCGAGCGTGGCGGTCGGCTTGCAGGTGACCGGATCGGTGACCATGCCGGCCTCGGACCTCTTGACGGTCTCGACCTGCGCGGCCTGCGCCTCGGCGGAGAGATTGCGGTGCAGGACGCCCATGCCGCCGACGCGGGCCATGGCGATGGCCATGCGCGACTCGGTGACGGTGTCCATCGCGGAACTGACCAGCGGAACGCGGAGGCGGATGTCCCGGGTCAGCTGGCTCGACGTGTCCACCTGGCTCGGGATCACGTCCGACGCGGCCGGAAGCAGCAGCACGTCGTCGAAGGTCAGACCCAGCATGGCGACCTTGTTGGGGTCGTCACCGCCGGTATGCACGTGCCCTCCGGTACTACTCATGCGGTTCGGACCCTCCATGACGCGTCGATACGGTGCGGGCGGGTGGGCCCCGGCCCGGCAACGGTGATTACGGAACACAATGTCGTGAAAGACAATGGCGTGAGCGGTGCGCACATTCCCCGGACGCTCCGAGCAACGATGCCCTGCTCGTGGACTATCGTATCGGTTTACCGGAACAGGCACACACGCGCATCCGCACGCGTGGATCCGCCCGCGTACACCAAGCCCCGCGGGAAGTCCACGGTGTGACGGCTGGCGCAGACCCCGTCGGACTGCGTACCGTGGAGTCGTGCGTGATCAGTTGCCTCCCGGTCTGCCACCGGACCCATTCGCTGGAGATCCCGACGATCCGTCCGCCGCACTGGACGCGATCGAGCCGGGTCAGCCACTCGACCCTGCCGAACGGCTGGCCGTCGAGGAGGATCTCGCCGACCTCGCGGTCTACGAAGCGCTGCTGTCGCCGCGCGGCATCCGCGGCCTGGTGGTGTGCTGCGAGGACTGCCACCAGGACCACTACCACGACTGGGACATGCTGCGGGCGAACCTGCTGCAGCTGCTCGTCGACGGTACGGTCCGGCCGCACGAGCCGGCCTACGATCCCTCCCCCGACGCCTACGTGACGTGGGACTACTGCCGCGGCTACGCGGACGCCTCGATGAACGAGGCGCTGCCGGTCGACCCGTACGGCCTCGACTCCTAGAAGAAGCCTCCGCACGACAGGAAGGGCCCGCCGGGACGAATGTCCTGGCGGGCCCTTCCCGTCGTGCCTACGGCGAAGGCGGGGGAACGACGGTGATCGTCTGGCTGATCGACTGCTGTTCGAGTGAACTCGACGGCGCCGGCGCCGAGGCCGACGCGGTCGTCGTCGGCGAGGCCGTCGGCACGGTGGTCGGCTCCGTCGTCACCGGAGCGCTCGTCGGTCCGGTTGTCGGCTCTGTCGTGACCGGCAGCGGTTCCTGGGTGGGCACCGGCTGCGACGACGTCGGCGGCGGCAGGAGATCGACGCTGGGCTCCTCGGTGGACGTCGGCGGCCGACGATGTTGATACCGTAACGGCCCAGCACGATCGGCTGGCCGTAGATGCGCTGATGCGAATCC
>NZ_JAALEG010000118.1 GCF_011058165.1 Rhodococcus aetherivorans | reverse complement strand
GGTCCATCCGGTCATTGTCCTCGACCGGAACCATGCTGGAAATCGTCATCGTGGGGTTGATCCGTATCTCGCCCTGCAGGCGGGGTTGCTGTGAACCGCTGGACTCAACTCAGCCTGACACGCAGGGACACCGCTGACCAACGGCCCCGTCCCGCAGCGTTGGCAGCCGATCTCGGCGATCTCGACATCGTGCGGCTGACACTGCGCACAGTGCCACTGCCACCGTGCGCGTCATTGTCGACATGCAGGAAGCGGACAGAGGAGGAGAAAATCCGTTTCCCCAGACGCCCTGCGGCACAGACGGTGACGTCGATGGACTGCGGTCTGCGCACGAGCCGTCCAAACGAGTGCTGAGACAGTGTCAGGAACTGGGATTTCCTGTCGCGAAGAACGCCGTCACCTCGTCGATAGTGAACTGATCACGCAGTCGGCAGGCGGAGTTCTGATTGGCGAACAGACCCGGTATGCGCAGAGCCTGGGCGCGGTCGACGGTGTGCTCCCAGGTGACCGGCAGGACCCATTCTCGATCGTCCTCGTCCGGGGCGGGATCGGCCACCTCGCGCCCGTACGGGCCGACCAGGTCGAGGCTGCGAAACGCCACAAGGCTGCCGTCGACGTCCAGAACGGTGTCGTCCGCCGGTGTCGCCGGCGCGGTGACCGTGCCGACGCCAACGTAGCCGACCTTGGGGATGTAGGCGAAGACGCGGCCACCGACCGGGACCTGCTGGAGGGTGTCGGAATACCACTTGCGGCCCCCGGCGGAGACGAAACCGTAGCGCCGGGCATCGTCCCAATCCCGGGACTTGTTCGCCTCCCCGAAGCTGACGTACCAGTCCCGCCCGTTCCAGACCGACTGCCCCCGTGCCGTATCCGCCGTCATCGCCACCGTTGTCCCTGCCCTTCTCCTACCCCGGGCGCGGCACCGGCCGGAGAACCGGCCCACACCGTCTGCACCCCGCGGCAGGACCGCACTCTGCTTCCTCGACGTGCGCAGTTTCGCACAGGGTCCGGACACCTGCTGCGACCGGACTCAGCCCTCGTCACCGCGCGACTCTCCTCCACGGATCGAGCGCCGTCCCCTGTACCGGGGTGGGCGGGCCGAGCTTTCAGTCCGTCAGCAATATTCGACCTGGGCGATGCGGTGACGCTCGTCGAGCACCGCGTCGACGCCCCCGGGTAGAGGGATAGCGCCGCACGCCCATGCCTTCGGCGAGTCCGGCGCCGCTCGCCCCCTATTTTGTGCCCGTCCGTAGAGCCTTGGCCTTCTCCCGGGTGCCTGGGACTCACACCCGCGCCGCTACGGATACAGAACTGTCCCTGTTGACTCCCTACACCGGGGGCGAGCTGTACCTACTGTTCGACGTTCCCGTCCTGGTCAACGCCTCCGCCGCGGAGGATGCCGTCGAGGATGTCGACGAGCGGCCCGGACTGGCCGACGAGAGCGAGTTCGATCGACAGCAGCATCGCGTTCTTACGGCGCATGTGGTGGGCCTGCCGACTGTCGGCGAACTCGCGGGCGAGTAGCTGGTCGGCGTGCCGGTCGATGCGGTCGAGGAGTTCGGCGAGTTCGTGGATGGTGACCTCGACGGTGCCGAGGGTGGGGTTGCCGTGCTCGGCGGCGCGGGTGATGGCGCCGGCGAGGCGGTCGCGGAGGTCGCCGAGAAGCCGGTTGTTGACGTCGTGGGGGTCCTGGCCGCCGGTGGGGGTGTCGTCGCTGGTCACGGCCTCGAGAATAGAGCGAGGGCGGGGATATGACCTGTAAGGGGGCGCGTCTGGCGAGCGGTGTCGACGGCGGCGCCTACGAGCGACTCGCGCATCGCCCGGTGGGTCGACCACCCGGCGATGCGCCCAGCACATCCTGCGACGGTTGATGCTCGACCGCACCTCGATCGCCGCAGTCGCCAGAGAACTGGGCCTGTCCTGGGACACGCTCAATGCGATCGCGGTCGACGCCACCCCCGGGCTGCTCGCCGCCGATTCCGCCCGGCTCGAGTCGGTGCGGTGATCGGGGTCGACGAGCCCACCGAGGCGATCAACGGCCGGCTCGAAGCGTGGCGCCGGCATGCCCTCTGGTTGCGCAACTTTCTCCACTTGAATTCTGATTTCTAATGCGCGGCTGCGTATTCATTGAGGAGCGACTGCGGCACGCGGCCGCGGGCAGAAACCTCATAGCCAGCCTCGAGGGCCCACTTTCGGACCTCTGTGCTGCTCGGTGAACCTGCAGCGGTGCGTCCGGCAGTGCCACCCCGTCGCTTACGTCCTCCGACGCGGGTGGCGTGTTCGACATAAAAGTCGATCTTCCGTCGAAAATCCTTCGCGTTCTTCTTGTTGAGATCGATGGTGTACTCGACGCCATCGAGGGCGAAAGTGATCGTCTCGCCCCCCGTCTCCACCGGGGTGCCATCGATGTCGTCATCCGTCTCGACGATGGTCTTGCGTGCCACGTTCGACCTCAATTCCGGGTGCATCAAAACGGACTACGAGTATTGTATCGACATTCCAACACTACATACATCCCGTATCCTCCCCCCGGCTTTGGCCTTTGAGAAGGCGGCGCACGGAAACACTGCACATGGGTCGTCAAGTGTTGGCTTCGACGCCCGGCCGTATCGACTGGCGAACGCTTCGATTCGACCGGCCGATTCCGCGGTCCGACATCGCCGTCGTTCTGTGCACGACGCAGTGCCTGCGGCGCGGTCATCCGCATGCCCTGATACTGGGCGTGATGCCCACCTGCAGGGCGGGCACGCAGTAGGGTCACTGCGGTAGCGGGGGAGCGCAGCGACCCGAAAAGAGGTGCCCATGTCGGTGTCCGAGATGATGTCGCCGGGAACCCGTGCCTTCTGGGACCGGAGTTTCGCCGGACGGTTGTCGTTGTTCGAGGCGCTGCGCGGCCGGCCGGCGATCGAGTTCCACGCCGAAGTCGCGGGTCCGGGTTTCTGGTCGGTGGTCGGCTACGACGACGTGGTCGCGGTGAGCCGTAACCCGGAGGTGTTCTCCTCGGCGCAGGGTTTCACCATCGACGACGTCCCGGCCGAGATCCGCGAGTTCGCGATGTCGATGATCGCGATGGACGATCCCCGTCACCGGAGCCTGCGCTCGATCGTGCAATCGGCGTTCACCGCGGCCTCGGTCCGCTCCATTACCGCCCGGATCCGCGGGCATGCCCACCGGATCGCCGCCGAGCTGCCGCGGGGGGAGGTGTTCGACTTCGTCGACCGGGTCGCCAGCCGGTTGCCGGTGCAGGTGATCTGCGAGTTGCTCGGCATCCCCGATCCGGACCGGCCGCGCATCGTCGACCTGGCGGGCGAGGTGATCTATGGGGGCGGGGAGGACTTCGCGACCGGTCCGGGGGGTGCGCTGGGGCTGGCCCAGATCTACGGGTACGCCCTGGAGCTGGGGGAGAGGCGCAAGGCCGAGCCGGGTAAGGACCTGACCTCGACGTTGATGACCACCGTCGTCGACGGGCAGTCCTTGAGCCCGTCCGAGTTCGGCTCGTTCGTCATCTTGTTGATCACCGCCGGTTTCGAAACCACCCGGCAAGCGCTGGCGTGGGCACTGCACCTGCTCAGCACGCACCCGGACCAGCTGCAGCTGCTGCGCACCGATTTCGCTGCCCACATCGACGGCGCGATCGACGAGGTGATCCGGTACGCCTCCCCGGTGCCGTATATGCGCCGCACCGCCACCGTCGACACCGAGGTCGGCGGCGCTCGCATCCGGGCGGGGGAGAAGGTGGTGATGTGGTACCTGTCCGCCAACCACGATTCCACCGTGTTCGCGGACCCGGACCGGTTCGACATCACCCGCCCGAACGCCGGCAGACATCTCGGGTTCGGCGCCAAGGACATCCACCACTGCCTCGGTGCCAATCTCGCCCGCACCGAGTTGCGGGTGATGCTCGAGGAACTGCTCACCACCCACCCAGGGATCCGCGCGGTCGGCGCGCCCGAACTGCTGTTGTCCGCGTTCGTCAGCGGCCTCGCTTCCCTGCCGGCACGCGTGTGAGCACGCGTCTGAGACCGGACCGGATCCGGTTCGCCGCGCCAGTTCCGGACCCAGCCGGCACGCAGGTTCCGGCATCGGTCGGCATGCGCTCACTGCTGTCGGCGCGCCGTTACGGTTCCGAGGTGGGCCGGCCGGCCTTGCGCCCGGAAATCATGACCAGTGGCATGCCGGTGATGCGGGCGACGTTCTCGTCGACGAGGTCGAGTCGGTTCGCGAGGTCACGGGCGTCCTCAAGGCCGATGGAGCGACCGGCGATCCAGGTGTGGAAGATCGCGAGATTGATGCCCCGGAGAAAGCGAGGCATCTTGTAGTTCTCGATGAACTTCTTGGCGTCGTCGAAACTGGTGCTGCGGTCCGCATCGGTGATCAGCAGCGGACCTGCAGGTTTGAGGACGCGCATGCACTCGGCCAGTCCCGCCTCGCGGGAGGACCAGTGTTTGATGGACCCGTAGCTGATCACCCCGTCGAAGGTCTGGTCCGCGAAGTCGAGCCGGGTGGCGTCACCGACCTGGAAGCGAACACGCTCGCCGTAGCGGCGCATGCGTTTGGTGGCGCGCTTGATCTGGGGCCGGGACAGATCGAGACCGATGATGTGCAGGTCGGAGCGCTGGTCGGCGATGTAGTTCGTGAACAACGCCCCACCCGATCCGACATCGAGAATATGGGCGTTCTGCGGCAGATGCGGCAGAAAGTGCTCGTCGATGACGTGGCGCGAGGGATAGACCGCCGGTGCCACGATCGCCTCGTACATCCACGCATGCGCCGGGGTGTAGACCGCGGTGATGGGGTCGAACGGCGCCATCGGCATAGTCTCGCTCCTCGGAACATCCCGGCCCGACCCGTCCAATTGTCACACGGTAGGCGGGCCGGTCACCGGGTGTTCCGTCGGAACGGTGCGGGGCGCACACTCGATTCGCTCTCGGACAATCCAGGACATGCCAGCATTACCGTTCGGACCGGCACCGGGGCCTCGGTCCGGGCAGGCCGGTCCGCCGGTCTCGGTCCCACTCGGAAAGTGAGACATGCCAGCCCACAATGTGGCGCATCGGTTTTGAAGGCACTGACTTCTCCGAGTCAGGACATGAATCGTGCCTCGTCCAGCCGTTGGTCCGGTGTTCGTCTCGACTTCGGCTAGCAGCGGCGTCCCGTGCGGCGTGGTGCGCAGCATAGGGCAGGGCACGTACAGATGTTCGGGGACACCGGTACTACGAATCGGTCATCTGTTGCAATACCGGCCGCTCTACTGGTAACCCTGCATCTTCGAATCGGTTGTATGGGCCGCCGCGTGACTAGTCCCAGTACGGAGGCTCGCGTTCTGGGTCGTCGAGCACTGCGTCGATTCGTTGGTCGGCCACGATCTGATCGATTGCTTCGACATCGGCGCCGATGGTCGCGAAGTGCGGATCGACATCGTTGGTCACGCACCAAGCGAGATCTGCCGGCCAGATGAATGCGGGATCAGGCGAGTCGCCATACGGCCACCGCGCAGGGTCGTCACTGTTCCAGTCTGCGTAGTCCGCCAGCGTGCCGCGGAACAACCAGTAGGCGCGATTGGGTATCGCGAAGTTGGGCGCTGAGTTGATGGTCGTGGTGCCCCACCCCTCCCACATGCAGAAGTAGCACTCATCTGGTGTGGCTGTGTATCGAGAAAGGACCTCCAGCGCTACGCCGACCTGCTCCTTCTCCGACAACCCACCCTGATCGAAATCGACGTCACTCGTCTTCTGCCCGGGAAAGCTCGGATCGGGAATGAACCTCACCCGCGCATATTTCGGATATCCGACCGGTCCACTCCCCGCCAGGCGATACCACGGAAGGCCTTGCCCAACAAGCCAATCGGCGGACGATGTGTCACTGCACAGTTCAAAGCTCACCCGACCATTGTCTACCGACGACACCTAAACGTTCGGGTACGCCCGATCGTCGGGCAATCGGGTGTTTCGGACCCGCGTCGGGTACGTGTGCCACGGTTGCGCGGCGAGATGTGCGTGGTGGTGCGTGACTTGGTCGCTGTATCCGAGCATGTCAGCCCGAGACTGCGCCGACGACCGACGAGACGCTTCGCCGCCGAGCCCTCTGGGCGTTGACCTCCGGCTCGCCGGGGGAATTCCGTGGCTCCGACGACTGGGAGTTCCGGGACGGCTGGGAATCACGCCTCGATACCCCCGCCGTCACCCAGCTCCGAGCCATCCGGGACCTGTGGGCGTCGTGGCGCTGGTGGGAGCTGGTGCCGGACGTCGACGAGCCGTTCGTGCTCGACGGGCGCGGGACCCGCTCGACCGACGACGAGATGGTGGACGTCCTGGACAACGACTACGTCACCGCTGCCCGCACGCCGGACGGCTCGCTCGCCGTCGTCTATGTGCCGACGCAGCGAACGATCCGCCTCGCGCAACCGTTGATCCCGCCGGGCGCGAGATTCGCGTGGATCGATCCCGCCGATGCCGCTGCCCCGTCACGGCCCGCGCAGATCGATCGAAACGGACGCGTCTCCACCCCGGGAGCAAACGCCGATGGCGACGAGGACTGGCTGCTGGTGGTCACTCCGTGAGCAGAGGCGGGACGCGCTGGCATGGGGGAGAAGCTCTTTCCCGGTCGAGGTTCCGGTCGAGATTTTCGGGCAAGTCAGGCATGGGATCGACTGGGCGGCGCGTGCGGCGCTACGCTTTCGTTGGCGCCGAACCCCCGACTCTGCTCGCCTCGGCCACGCCGACCATTCCCGACGTGGCCGCGTGGGAAGGCGTATCCCTGATGACTCATGATCGTGCTGCGACTGCTGCTGCGGCGCAGTCGGCCACGCAGACGGCCGATTCCGGTCGCACGTTCACCAGTGTGGACCCGCGCGACGGGTCCGTCCTGGCCCGGTACCCGATCGCCGACGCCTCCGAGGTCGCGGCCGCGGTCACCCGAGCCCGCCCGGCCGCGCGGTGGTGGGCCGATCTCGGCTTCCGGGGCCGGCGCGAGGTGCTGCTCGAATACAAGAAGGCCATCGCCGCCGACGCGGATGCCCTGGCCGCGGTCGTCTCCGCCGAGACCGGCAAGCCGCACGACGACGGGGTGTTCGAGGTGATGCTCGCCGTCGAGCACCTCGACTGGGCCGCCCGCCACGCCCGGACGGTGCTGCGGCCGCGGCGGGTGCCGGCCGGCATCCCGATGGCCAACCAGAAGGCGATCCTCGAATACCTGCCGCTGGGGGTGGTCGGGGTGATCGGGCCGTGGAACTTCCCGGTCTTCACCCCGATGGGCTCGATCTCCTACGCCCTGGCCGCCGGCAACGCCGTGGTGTTCAAGCCCTCCGAGTTGACCCCGGGTGTCGGGAAGTGGCTCGCGCAGACATGGAACTCGATCGCCCCCACCCAACCGGTGCTGCAGGTGGTCACCGGCTTCGGGGAGACCGGTGCCGCGCTCGCCCGCTCCGGTGTGGACAAGGTCGCCTTCACCGGCTCCGGGGCCACCGCCCGCCGGGTGATGGCCGTGTGCGCCGAGACTCTCACCCCGCTCGTCGCCGAGTGCGGCGGCAAGGACGCGATGATCGTCGCCGAGGACGCCGACCTCGACAAGGCCGCCGAGGCCGCCGCGATCGGCGGTGTCGGCAACGCCGGGCAGGCGTGCGTCGGGGTCGAGCGGATCTATGTGGTCGACTCGGTCTACCGGCCGTTTGTCGACAAGCTCACCGCGGTGCTCGCCCGGGTGCGTCCCGGTGCCGACGATGCGGCCACCTACGGGCCGATAACCCTGCCCCGGCAGATCGACATCGTGCGCCGGCACATCCGCGATGCGCTCGACCACGGCGCCACCGCCGTCGTCGGCGGCCTGGAGGCGGTGCACGACCGCTACATCGACCCGGTGGTCCTCACCGACGTGCCGGACACCTCCACCGCGGTGCAGGAGGAGACGTTCGGCCCGACCCTGGTGGTCGACCGGGTCCGGGACGTCGACGAGGCCGTCGACCGCGCCAACGCCACCCGCTACGGCCTGGCCGCCTCGGTCTTCACCCGTAACACCGCCCGGGGTCTGCAGCTGGCGCGGCGGATCCGCAGCGGAGCGGCATCGGTGAACTCGGTGTTCAGTTTCGGTGCCGTTCCGTCGTTGCCGTTCGGCGGCATCGGCGAGTCCGGATTCGGGCGCATCCACGGCGCGGACGGCCTGCGCGAGTTCAGCCGACCCCACGCGATCACGGTGGAACGATTCCGGCCGCCGCTGACCGTGTTCGCCGTCGACCGCCCCGCACGGGACATGAAGATCGCTACCTGGACGTTCCGACTGCGCCACGCCCGCTGACCCGCTGCGAGGCGGTCGCGAGGCGGTCGGAACCCCGACGGGGGTGACACCGGCGCGGTGACCGCAGATCCTGCTGGCGTTGTCGCGCCGGCGGGGTGCATATCGCACCTGGCCCTCGGGTGCGAAAGACTCACGCCCTCACCGGTCGATTCTCGACCGCAGGAGGCGGAGTCGGAGTCTGTGCAGGCCGATCACGGCCTTTTCGGCGGTGCTTCCCGACTTGGGGAGCACACCGAGTTGCACGAGCAGATCGCTCGCGTCGAAGACGGTCCACAACCGGGCCACCTTGCCGTCGCGGTACTCGTGAAAGTCGGCGCCGTCGAACGCAACGCGCTTGCCGGTGGCCGGATGACCGGGCGGATCGAGACGACCCCGATGGGTGGCCCTCGCCCTCCACCGAAATGTGGCCTTCGGCTCGTCGACCGAGACATGCGCGCTGCCGACCTCCTCGAAGGTCAGGTCCGGAAATGCACGCCAGATGGCGTCGAGGAATGGCGTCGTCCAAGGCCATTCCCGCCGAGGAAATCGAATTCACGACGCCGATCTCCTTTGCTTCACCTACCGGAATAGTATCCCCGGTAAGAAGGAGGTGGGCTGCCAGGTTACGCGGGACCATCTGCGCCAGACGGACTATTCCACCACCCGCGGCGATTAGGCCTCTTTTCACCTCGGGTAGCCCAAATCTTGCAGTTTCCGAGGCGATGACGAGATCGCAGGACAGGACAAGTTCGAAGCCACCCGCCACCGCATGACCTTCGACGGCAGCGATCAACGGTTTGCGCGGAGGCACGCGCGTAAGTCCGGCAAGGCCGCGCTCTCGTGTTTCCGGCATCACCCCATCGGCAAAGGCTTTGAGATCCATGCCGGCGCAGAAGTCGGGACCTTCGCCTGTGAGAACCCCGATTTTGAGACTGTCGTCCGCGTCCAGTCGGTCGAAGGCGTCGGCCAACGACTCGGCCATCTCGCGATTGATGGCATTCTTCAACTGCGGTCGAGCGAGAGTAATGACCAGCACGCTCCCGATTTCCTTGCATCTGAGCGGGGATGACACCACTGGTCTCCTTACAGAAGTTGACAAATATGTCATGTCCTGAGTCCTTTGGCGAGCCCTGTCACTGGTGACGAGGCCGTGAGAGCGTGCCAGAGCACGTGTTCGGCACCTGCGATCGCAATAATCCCAGTCCGACGGGCTCTTCCCGAACAGCATCCGTTTCGAAGGGGGAGTCGCCCCAGATGCGGAGCTTCAGTGCCTACGGATGCGCCAGTGCGACGAGCGGTGGACGCATTCGCACGGTGAATCGTGGGATTGGCTCCTCCTGACCCACGACTCGTCAGCAGACACCGAGCCTGCGGTACCACTCTCCCTCCACGGGGCTGGGACATCACGGGGCCAGGAGTCCACCACGTCCGGAGTACGGGCGCGGCCTGCGCGGTCACCTCATCCGGATCGGCGGGGGTTCCGGCCTTGAGCGTGATGAGGTCGCCTCTGCCGTTCGGTACCCCCTTGGTGGAGCACGGTCGATTTGCTGCAGTCGACGTCTTCGGTGCGGAGCGCTCGACCGAACGATCAAACGATCGGCCGGGCGACAACAGCTCGTCTTCGGCCCTGACATCCGGCACACCGTCGAGGCCGCGGACTATCCTGCAAAGTTCCTTGCATCTCCGAGCAGTTGACCACCATCGACGACCAGTGTCTCGCCCGTGATCCAGCGGGCACCGTCGGAGGCGAGGAACAGGATCGCCGCTGCGACGTCGTCCGGCTCACCGATCCTTCCGAGTGGGGTGGCCGCGGCCACCGATTGTTCCTGTTCCGCCCATAGCGCTTCGGCGAGCTTGGTGCGCACCACTCCTGGCGCCACGGCGTTGACGCGGATCGCCGGTGCGAGTTCCATCGCGAGCTGCTTGGTGAGATGGATCAATGCTGCCTTCGAGGCGTTGTACACGCCGATCCCTCTCTCGGCGACCATGCCTCCGATCGAGGCGGTGTTCACGATCGCGCCACCGTTGTCCGCCATCCATGCTTTCGCGGCGAGACCGCTCCACAGCAACGGTGCCCAGAGATTGACGTCGAACGTCTTCGAGAATCGCCCATGATCCTGGTCTGTCATCCGGCCGTAGGCGGGATTCGTGCCGGCATTGTTCACCAGGATGTCGAGACCGCCGAATCGCTCGATGACGTCGTCGATACACCGCCGGGCACCGTCTTCGTCGACGGCGTGCACGCCCACTCCGATCGCCGTCCCCCCGACCTCTGCAGCAGCGGCGTCAGCGGACTGAGCGGAGCGGGATGTGAGTACGACGTCGGCGCCGGCGGCAGCAAACGCCTGGGCTGTGGCCAATCCGATGCCACGGGAGGCACCGACGACGAGCGCGGTGCGTCCTTTCAACTCGTATGGGCTCATCGGACGACCGCGGCCTTCGCAGTGTCGGGCCTTACCGGTTCCCGGGTGGCGGACCTGTATTTCTTCAGTTCTCCCTTGGCAATGGCACGCAGGTGGACCTCGTCGGGCCCATCGGCGATCCGGAGCGTGCGCAGGTGGGCGTACGCCATGGCCAGCGGAAAATCGTCGGTGACGCCGGCGCCGCCGTGCACCTGGATCGCACGGTCGACGACTTTCAGGGCGATTCGGGGCGCAGCCACTTTGATCGCGGCGATCTCGGTTCGGGCCTGCTTGTTGCCGACGGTGTCCATCATGTGAGCCGCCTTCAAGGTGAGCAGACGGACCATTTCGATGTCGATGCGGGCCTCGGCGATCCAGTCCTGAATGTTGGCGCGTTCGCTGAGTGGTTCTCCGAAGGTCGTGCGCGTGAGCGCCCGGGTACACATCAACTCGAGTGCTCGTTCGGCCATTCCGATTGCGCGCATGCAATGGTGAATTCGTCCGGGGCCCAGCCGTGCCTGGCTTATCGCAAAGCCCTCTCCTTCCCCCAGGAGGACGTCTTCCTTCGGTACGCGGACGTTGTCGAAGAGCACCTCGGCGTGGCCCTCGCGGTCGACATAACCGAAGACCGGCAGGTTGCGCACCACGGTGACACCTTCGGCGTCGATCGGCACTACCACCATCGACTGTTGCCGGTGCGGAGGCGCGAACGGATCGGTCTTTCCCATCACGATCAGAACGTGGCAATTCTTGTGCATGGCGTTGGAGGCGAACCACTTGCGGCCGTTCAGCACATAGGCGTCACCGTCGCGTTCCATCCGGAGTTCGATGTTGGTTGCGTCCGAGCTGGCGACTTCTGGTTCGGTCATGGCAAAGGCGGATCGGATTTCCCCGGCCAGCAATGGTTCGAGGTACGTCCGCTTGTGCTCGTCGGTGCCGAAGAGTGTGAGCACCTCCATGTTCCCCGTGTCCGGTGCACTGCAGTTGCAGGCCTCGGATGCGATGTGGCTGCGGCCCATGATCTCGGCGAGGGGGGCATATTCCAGGTTGGTCAATCCCGGTCCCCATTCCGGATGCGGATGGAACAGATTCCACAGTCCGCGCCGCCGTGCCTCGTCTTTGAGTTCTTCGAGGATCGGGGGTTGGAAGTGAGGATCTCCGGACTCACGCATCTGCCGGTCGTAGACGGACTCGGCAGGGTAGATGTCCGAGTCCATGAAGTCGAGCAGTTCGGCTCGGTAGTACTGGGTGCGTTCGGAGAGTTCGAAGACGCTCACCGGGGCTCCTGTCTGGCTGCGGCGACCACGGAGGCCGCACCTGAGGCCGACAGGGTCCGAGTCGGTATCGGACCCCGCCGGCCACAGGTAGGTGTGTGAGATGTAGCTGATGAATCAGAGGTCGAGGTGTCGACGGACGAAGGCGCCTGCCGCGGCGATGGACGCGTCGGCTTCTGGAGACCGTCCAGCCATGAACTGGAAGACGTGCTGCATTTCCGGTGTGATCTCCAGAGTCACGTCCACCCCTGCGCCGCGTGCCAGATCGGTGAAGCGTTCCGCGTTGTCCCGAAGCGTTTCGTAGCCGCCGGCGGTCAGGTACATCGGGGGCAGACCGGCGGTATCGGCGTAGAGGGGGTTGGTCAACGGATCGGTGGGTGACCCGTTCTCGCCGAGGAACATCTGGGCCATCATCTCCACGACGGCCCGGTCGATGAGAGCGTCGGTGCTGGCATTGGTTTCGAGTGTGGTGCCCCTGTGTTCCAGGTCGTACCAGGGCGAGAACGCGACAATCGCGGCCGGCAGGCGTTCACCGGCATCGCGCAGAGCCAGGACAAGGGTGGTGGCGAGATTGCCGCCGGCCGAGTCCCCTGCTGTGGCGATGCGTGTCGGCTCGATGCCTTGGGCAAGCAGCCACCGGTAGACCTTCTGTGCCTCGTCGAGTTGGGTGGGGTACGGGTGTTCGGGTGCGCGACGGTAATCGACGTTCAGCACTTTCACACCGGCCGCCTTGGCCAGGTGGCCGGCGAGTTTGCGGTGACTGTGCATCGACATCACCGAACATCCGCCCCCGTGGGTGTAGATGATGGCGGCGTTGTCGGGTGCGCCCGCAGGAACGATCCACATCGCGCTGACGCCATCTGCGTCGACCTCGCGGTAGGTGACGTCCTCGGGTTCGGTTGCCAGAAGATGCGCTTCTTCGTAGATGTCGCGCATGGTGGCAAGGTCCATGTCGGGGTTGTCGGCGGCCCGCTTGGCCCAGCTTCCGTAGAGATCGCGCAGAGCGTCGGTGCGCACGTCGTTCGTCATCGTCGGTACTCCTGATTACTAGAGATGGGCTAGCGGGCGTAGGCGGGCTCGGTGGTGGTGATCTCGAAGCCGGAGTAGTTGTCTGCGGCGACCTGCTCGCAGATGTCCATGTACTTGTCGGCGCCGCCGAAGAAGACGTTGATGACGGCGGCCTTGCCGTCGACGTTGGTGCCGGTGAACCAGGAGTGCACGTCCTTACCGGCAGTGAGCAGGGTTTGTTCGGCGATGGCGGTGATCTGTTCGGTCCAGGCCTGCTCGGCTGCCTCGGTGGCTTCCATGCGGGTCGCGCCTTCGCGGCGGAGGTGGGCGATGGCCTCGGCGATCCAGTCGGCAGTGTTCTGCGCACACGGGGGGATGTTGGTGAACGGGCTCTGCGGTCCGGTGATCATGAACATGTTCGGGAAGCCGTGGGTACCGATGCCCAGGTGGGTGCTCGGGCCGGGGGCCCACTTGTCGGCGAGAACGCGTCCGTCGCGGCCGACGATGTTCATTCGGGTCAGTGCTCCGGTGGATGCGTCGAAGCCGGTGGCGAAGACGAGGACGTCGACCTGGTGTTCGGTGCCGTCGGCCAACCGGACTCCGCGGGGGGTGATCTCGGCGATCGCGTTGGTGGCCACGTCGACCAGGGCTACGTTGTCTCGGTTGAACGTCTCGTAGTAGCCCGTGCCCGACGGCGGACGTTTGGCACCGAAGGGGTAGCGCGGGCACAGCAACTCGGCGACGGCCGGGTCCTCGACCGCGGCACGGATCTTGGTGCGCACGAACTCCGCTGCCGACTCGTTCGCGACGGGATCGAACAGCAGATCGTCGAAGGTGAACAGGAACGGGAATCCGCCGTTTGCCCAGCCCTGCTCGTAGATCCGGGTGCGCTCCTCCTCCTCCGTCGAGCCCGCGAGCATGTTGGCCATGTCGAACGGGAACGAGAACCAGTGCCGGCGCACTTTGGCCCATACCTCGTCGTAACGCGCCTTGACCTCGTCCATCTCCTGCTGTGAGACGGGCCGGTTGCGGGCCGGGATCACATAGTTCGGGGTCCGCTGGAACACGGTCAGGTGCTCGGCCTGTTCGGCGAGCAGCGGGATGGCCTGCACTCCGGTCGAGCCGGTGCCGATGATCCCGACTCGCTTGCCGGCCAGGTCCACGCCCTCCTCGGGCCAGTACGCGGTGTGGTACCACTGCCCCTCGAAGGACTCGACGCCGGGAAAATTCGGCAGGTTCGGGGCCGAGAGGATTCCCACGGCGGTGATCAGGTACGTCGCCGAGGTCCGCTCACCGGCCTCGGTGCGCACGTGCCACCGCCCGGAGTCCTCGTCGAACACCGCCGCCTCGACGCGAGTCCCGAACCGGTAACTGCGCCGCAGATCCAACTTGTCGGCCACGTACCCGAAGTAGGCCCGCATCTCCGGCTGAGTGGGATACCGCTCCGTCCAGTTCCACTGCTGCAGCATCTCCGGGTCGAACGAGTAGCAGTAGTAGTACCCCTCGCAGTCGGTCCGCGCGCCCGGGTAGCCGTTCCAGCACCAAGTTCCCCCTACGTCCGGAGCGGACTCGTAGCCCTGCACCGTCAGTCCCATCTCCCGCAGCCGGTGCACCATGTACAGCCCACCGAACCCGGCCCCGACCACCACGGCATCTACTTCCCGACCCGGCTGCTGTGCGGTGATCTCACCGGTTGCTGATGCGGACATCGCTCCTCCAAACAAACGTAGGGTGTGATGGGAATCACCGTCGCAGTTCGATGACATGCATGTCAATAAATCAGCCCGTCCTCGGCGAGACGTATTCAGTATCACCGCAGAAGAGAGCCATAAAATCCAACATGACATGACCCTGATCCGGCAGATGGGAGCGCCTCGTCCTGCGGCAGGCGGTTGCTCGGTCCACGACTGAGGCGGACGATCTTCAGTGCAGATGGAGCCGCTTTCCGGCGCGGAGGGCTGGGCAGCGGCGGCAGTGGGGCATCCACGGTGACGGGCCCGAGCGGGGCCGGTCCACCGAACCGCTACGGCAACGCCAGGAGGTCGCCCACGCGGTCGACCGGCAGACTGGGGCAGAACCGACGGGAGGCCCTCGGGATTGCCGGGGAGTCGTGTCCCGCCCAGGGTGCCCGCCTCGACTGTTGTCCCGCCGCTGCGCCAAAGCCCCGAAACGCTGAGGTTGCACAGACTCTCGTCCGACACGCCAGCCGGAGACAACCGGATCTCGGTGGCGAATCGCGCCCCGGTTTTCACCGTCGCATCCGCTCTGCCTTGTGAGGTCGGCGTATGACGGCCGCGTCAGCTCAGGCGCTCGAGCACCATCGCCATGCCCTGACCGCCGCCGACGCACATGGTCTCCACGCCGAACTGCTTGTCGTGGGTCTGCAGGTTGTTGAGCAGGGTGGCGGTGATCCGCGCGCCGGTCATGCCGAACGGGTGGCCGAGGGCGATCGCGCCACCGGAGACGTTCAGCTTGTCCTCGTCGATGCCGAGCTCGCGGGCGGAGCCGAGCACCTGCACGGCGAACGCCTCGTTGATCTCGAACAGGTCGATGTCGGAGATGGTCTTGCCGGCGTGGGCGA
>NZ_JAALEG010000117.1 GCF_011058165.1 Rhodococcus aetherivorans | reverse complement strand
GCCGGCGCGGACGTGGCGGCCGGGCCGGGGGCGGGCGTGGGGCCGCCGTCCTCCTTGGAGACGTTGACCGCGAGCAGGACCGCGGCGAGCACCACCACCGCCGCCAACGTGATCAACGGCCCCCTGCGCACCATCGGGTCCCCTCGCCGGTCCGCACTTCAATGATGATGTCGCGGTCGAATCTACTCCGCCGCCGCCCGCCCGCTCAGCGAATCGCCCGCATCAGTCGACGACGACGTCCGCACCGCGGGCCGCGGCCGGACGCGCCTTGAGCGGCTTGCGGGCGGGCCCCTTGCTCACGGTCCCGTCCAGACGGAACCGGCTGCCGTGACAGTCGCAGACGATCTCGTCGGCCTCGACGCCGGTGATGTTGCAGCCCGAGTGGGTGCACAGCGCGACGAACGCCCGGTAGTCCCCGGCGACGGGTTGCGTCACCACGAGACGCTTGTCGGCGAACAGGACGCCGCTGCCCACCGGGATGTCGGCCGCGGCAGCCACGACCGCGGCGTCCGGACCGGGCTCAGGCGGCGTGGTCGGTGCGGCGGAGGTGCCGTCGGCGCCACTCTGGTCGGCCTCGGCACCGCACGCGGACAGGACTGCGGCGGCCGCGACCGCACCGGCACCGCCGAAGAGGGCGCGCCGGCACAGACGCGGCTGTCCGGGTGCCTCGTCCGTCGCGGCGGGGCCTCGGTGGGTGGGTTCGATGCTCATTGGGTCGTCCGTTCGGGTCGCCGTCGTGCTGCCGGAACGAGGTTAGCCGCAGACACGGAGAGGGGGCCGCGACGTACGTCACGGCCCCCTCCGGACGGCCGGCTAGTGGACGGCCACCGGCTGCAGTCCCTCCCCGGCCGGATGCTTGACGCGCGTGCGCGGCAGGAACAGCGCCGGGATCACCGCGAGGGCCATGAGGACGGTCGCGACGAGGAACGTGGTCGCGAACGCGTCCGCGAGCGAGGTGAGGATCGACTCCTGCACCGGTGCGGGCAGCTGTTCCAGAGCTGCCGGGTCCATCTGCCCGCCGCCCTCGGGCGCCCCCGCCGGGGTCGCCAGGCGGCTGCTCAGGATCACCGACATGGTCGCGGTGCCCACGGAGCCGGCGGCCTGCTGGACGATGTTCATCAGCGTCGACCCGCGGGCCACGCTCTGATGGGTCAGCGTCTGCAGCGCGGCCGTCATCGTCGGCATCATCGTGGCACCCATGCCCATGCCCATGACGAACAGCGCACCGAGCAGCAGCACGTACGACGTGTCCGTGCCCACCTGCGTGAAGACGGCCATGCCGAGCGTGACGAGGGTCAGGCCGACGAGCACGATCTTCCCGGGTCCGATCCGGTCGACGAGCCGGCCGGCGACCGGCATGGTGAGCATGGCGCCGAGGCCCTGCGGCGCGAGCAGGATGCCCGCCGCCAGGGTCGACTCGCCCCGCACCTGGAGGAAGTAGCTGGGGAACAGCAGTCCTGCGCCGAAGAACGCGATCGCGAACACCGACATGGTGAGCACCGCGAACGTCAGTTGGCGGTTGCGGAACAGGTACAGGTCGATGAGCGGGTTCCGGGCACGCAGGGCGTGGAACACGAACGCGACGATCAGCGCGGCGCCGATCGCGCCCGGCACGAGGACCCGCGTCGCGGCGACGGTGCCGACCTCCGGGATGGACGAGACGCCGAACAGGAACAGCGCCAGGCCCGGCGACAGGAGCGCCATGCCGACGAAGTCGAAGGACTCGGACCGGCTGGGGCGGTCCTTCGGCAGGATCAGCACGGAGGCGACGAGGGCCACGACGCCGATGGGCAGGTTGATCAGGAAGATCCAGTGCCAGCTGGCAGTGTCGATCAGCCAGCCGCCGAGGATCGGGCCCCCGATCGGGCCCAGCAGCATCGGGATGCCGAGCACCGCCATCACGCGGCCGACCCGGTGCGGTCCCGCGGCGTGGGTCATGATCGTCATGCCCAGCGGCATGAGCATGCCGCCGCCCAGACCCTGCACCACGCGGAACCCGATGAGCGACGTGATGTCCCACGCCATGCTGCACAGCACGGACCCGGCGACGAACAGGACGAGGGCGGCGAGGTACAGCCGTTTGGTGCCGAACCGGTCCGCGGCCCAGCCCGTGAGCGGAATCACGCTGGCCAGCGCCAGCGTGTAGGCGGTCATCGTCCACGCGACGGTCGCGTAGCTGGAGTCGAAGTCCTCCATGAACGTCGGCACGGCGACGGAGACGACCGTCACGTCGAGGATCGACATGATGGCGCCGAGCACCACCACCGACGCGATCTTCAGAACTGCCGCGTCGAGCTTGTCGCTCGCCGGCGCGGCGGCCGGGCCCGCATGGGGGGCTGTCATGGGTCGGTCCTCTCGAGGCGCGATGGCAGGCAGACCTGCCAGGATGGGATCGAGGGGGCCGGGCACCACGTCGTACCGTGCGGCGACGACGATCTCGGCGCGAGCCGCGTGTCACCCTCGACGTGCCCGGCGACCAGCGCGCGCCCCGACAGCGCGGCGGATCGACATCCCGGCCTGCGCTCCCCCGGCGGACGTCGCCGCGGGCGGTGCCGGGCACCGCCGAAAGATACTAGTCCCGACGCAGGCGGAGCCCCAACCGATTATCGGCGCACCAGACGCAGCAGGCTTCGCCCCGGCCGCGGCCGCCCGGCCGCGGTCTCCGTGAGGCGGGCGCGGTCGGTCAGCTTGACGCGCGGCCGGCCGGCGGCGCGGCCGGCCGCCCGCTCGGCCCCGTCGATCTCGTGCCATCCGCTCAGGCCCACCCGGGTGGGCCGCCGCTGCCCGAGCAGGCGATCGAGTTCCCGCCGGCCACCGGCCGGACGCGCGAGCCGGCCGGCGTCGAAGTCGGCGAGCAGGGCCGCGACCGTCTCCTTGGCGCACGCCTTGTTGGTTCCGATCACGCCGCTCGGACCGCGCTTGATCCACCCGGTGACGTACACGCCGGGTCCGGCGGCGGTGACCCGCCCGCCCTCGTTGGGGACGATCCCCCGTCGCTCGTCGAACGGCACTCCCGGGAGGGGGACCCCGCGGTAGCCGATCGAGCGCAGCACCAGCTGCGCGTCGAGGTGCAGGGCCTGCCCGGCGGGCCGGGCGACGAGCGCACTGTCGTCGCCGGCGATCAGGTCGTTGCGTACCGCGCGCAGTCCGGTGACCCGTTCGGTGCC
The DNA here is from genome assembly GCF_011058165.1 of Rhodococcus aetherivorans. Classification (GTDB taxonomy): domain Bacteria; phylum Actinomycetota; class Actinomycetes; order Mycobacteriales; family Mycobacteriaceae; genus Rhodococcus; species Rhodococcus aetherivorans. Next base: position 12,542 of record NZ_JAALEG010000117.1, on the reverse strand, counting down.
CTCGATCTCGGTGGGCGACACGAGATAGCGGAACACGATGCGCTTGTTCCCCGGCCGGGGCTCGCGGCGCGCGTACTCGCGCGCGAGCCGCATGCGCATCGCGACCGCCGGGTCGGCGGCGGCGAGCGCCGCGCTGGCGGGATCGAGCTCGAGCTCGGTCTCGTCGACGACGACGTCGACGCCGTTCAGATCGCCGAGGGCGAGGAACTCGGGGTTGCTGTAGGCCGCCTGGGCCGGACCCCGGCGGCCCAGCAGGACGACCTCGCGGATGTTGCTCCGGCGCAGCGCCTCGAGGGCGTGATCGGCGATGTCGGTGCGGGCCAGCTCGTCGACGTCCATGGTGAGGATGCGGGCGACGTCGAGGGCGACGTTGCCGTTGCCGACCACGACCGCGCGTTCGCCGGAGAGGTCGAAGACCCGGTCGGCGTAATCGGGGTGACCGTTGTACCAGGCGACGAACTCGGTGGCGGCGTGGCTGCCGGGAAGGTCCTCGCCGGCGATGCCGAGGTTGCGGTCGGCGGACGCCCCGGTCGCGTAGACGACGGCGTGGTGATGGGCGAGCAGCTCGGCGTGGTCGATGTCGCGGCCGACCTCGACGTCGAGGTGCAGGGCGAACGCGTCGCGGCGGAACGACCATTCGAACGACTCGGTGACGGCCTTGGTACCGGGGTGGTCGGGTGCGACACCGCTGCGGACGAGTCCCCAGGGGGTGGGGAGCCGGTCGAACATGTCCACCTCGACGTTCGAGCGCTCGAGCAGTTCCTGCGCGGCGTAACAGGCCGCCGGACCGGCACCGACGACCGCCACGCGCAGGGTGCCCTGCCCCCGCGGCGGGGCCGGGACGGGTGTCAGCGGGATCCAGTTCTCGGGCATCGGGTGCGCCGTGTAGTAGTCGGCGTTGATGTCCTTGAACCGGGCCTGAGCCTCGGTGAGCCGGTCCTCCGGGAAGATCGCCTCGACCGGGCAGGCGTCCGCGCACGCGCCGCAGTCGATGCAGGCCTGCGGGTCGATGTGCAGCATCTCGGTCTGCGCGAACTCCCGCTCCTCGGGCGTGGGATGGATGCAGTTCACCGGGCACACGGCGACGCAGCTCGCGTCGTTGCAGCACGTCTGGGTGATCACATAGGCCATGTCGTGTCCTCGAAGAGCCGGGACCGGATTTCATGTGACATCCGGTAACAGTTAACTCCACTGTAGCCTCGATGTCTCGCCCCTCGCAAGATTCGCTGCAGCCCTGCCCCGCAGCTGTCAGAATCGGCAGGGGCCGACGACGAGCAGGGGGACGAATGGGTTCGGACACGGCCGCGAAACCGGCACCGGAGAAGTCCGCGGCGGAGGACGCGCTGGCGCAGCCCCTCGGGGCCGCGCCCCCGCCCGACGACGCGTTCCGGTCCACGCGCACGGTGCGCACCGGCGACGTCGACAACCGGGAACGGCTCCGTCTCGACGGCGTGGCCCGCTACCTGCAGGACATCGGCACCGACAACCTCGACGCCGTCGACGCCACCGCCACCGACCCGCTGTGGATCGTGCGCCGCACCGTCGTCGACGTGCACCGGCCGGCCCGCTTCCGCGAACAACTCGAACTGCGCCGGTGGTGCGACGCCTTGTCCACGCGATGGGCCAACGTCCGCGTGCGGCTCGACGGCACCGGCGACGCCCTCATCGACACCTCGGCGTTCTGGATCAACATCGGGCCCACCAACGGGATGCCGGCCCGGATCAGCGACCGGCTCTGGGAGCACATGGCCCGCCATGCGGAGGACACCCGGCTGCGATGGCGGGCATGGCTGCCGCCCACGCCGTCCGACGACGCCGACGCCGGCACGGCCTTCCCGCTACGGGCCACCGACATCGACCCGTTCGACCACGTCAACAACGCCGCCTACTGGCACGGCATCGAGGAGCACCTGGCCGGCCGGCCGGAGCTGCAGACCGCGCCGTACCGTGCGGTGATCGAGCACCTTCGACCGGTCGTCGCCGGCGACGCGCTGGTCCTGCGCGCCCGTCACGAGACCGACGCGCTGACCCTGTGGTTCACGGTCGGCGACGAGGTGCGCGCGGTGGCACGCGTCGGCCGCCGGTGACCCTGACCACCTAGGGTGAACCCATGACCCGCACCCTGATCCTGTTGCGGCACGGGAAGTCCGCGTACCCGGACGGCGTCGCCGATCACGAGCGCCCCCTTGCCCCACGGGGACGACGCGAGGCCGGCCTCGCCGGACGCTGGCTGCGGGCCCACCAGCCCCCGATCGACGCCGTGCTGTGCTCGAGCGCGACGCGCGCCCGCAAGACCCTGGCGGAGGCCGCCGTCGAGGTCCCCACGGAGATCCTCGACGACCTCTACGAGGCCACGCCGGGGAAGATCGTCGACGCGATCCGCCAGGTCCCGGACGACGTGTCGACCCTGCTCGTGGTGGGCCACGAGCCCGTCCTGTCCGCGACGACGCTGCTGCTCTCGGACGACCACGACTCGGACGCCGCCCGTCAGATCATCGAGAAGTTCCCGACCTCCGCGGTGGCGGTGCTGGCGGTGCGGGGGCCGTGGCACGACCTGGGCCCGCGTGGTGCGGCCCTGGTCGACTTCCACATCCCGCGCTGACCGGGACGCCGACCGGGAATCGCCCTACTCGGCCGCGGCGGCGAGCGCCTCGAGATAGGCGTCGATGCCCCACGTCAGCGACAGCACGGTCGGCGGCGACACAGCGGCGATGAGCTCGGTGCCGTTGACCTTCGCGACCCGACCGTCGGTCACCTGCCCCATGGTCCGCGCCCACGGCTGGGCGAGCGTGCGCTCCTGGGCCGCGGCGTCGTCGGCGTAGGAGAGCAGGATGTCGCTGGTGAGCTTGCCGGCCTCCTCGAAGCTGAGGGTGAAGTAGAAGCTGGACTCGTCGGTGCTCAGCTCGGCCACGCTGGGTGCGCTCACCAGACCGAGGTCGGTGAGGAACTCCACGCGCGAGTCGGCCGGCTTGTAGACGTAGAAGGTGTCGCCGGTGTCCCACACCGCGGCGACGGTCCTGCCCCGCAGCTGCGGATAGGCTTCCGCCTTCTCCGCGATGGTGGCCTCGGTGTCGGCGATCAGCCGGGCCGCCTCGCCGGATCTGCCGAGCGCCTGCCCGACGGTGGCGACGACGTCGCGCCACGGGGTGGCCCACGGCTCGTCCGGGTACGCGACGGTCGGCGCGATCCGGCTCAGCGTCTCGTACTGCTCCCGGGTGAGCCCGGAGTAGTTGGCGAGAATGACGTCCGGCCGCGCCGCCGCGATCTGCTCCACCGGCACGTCCGTGCCGTCGTTCGGCAGGACGGCCGGTGTCTCGGCGCCCAGCTCGGCGAGCCGGTCCCCGATCCACGGCAGCACCCCCTGCGCGTCGCCGCCGTAGGACTGGGCCGGGATGGCAACGGGCACGACGCCGAGCGCGAGCGCGGCATCGGTGCTGCCGAAGCCCCACGTGACCACCCGCTCGGGTTCGCCGTCGAGCGTCGTGCTGCCGAGGGCGTGTTCGATCGTGACCGGGAACGCGCCTCCGGCCGCGGACGACGACTCGCCGGCCTCGTCGCTCCCCGACGAGCACGCGGTCAGGACGAACGTGAGAGCGAGTCCGGCTGCGGCGAGCAGCCTCGGGATTCGGGTCGACGGCACAGGCGTTCCCTTCGGGTTGTTAGGAGTGCCTACCCAAACTAGCCGACGACCGGCGCGGCCGTGACGCCCACCCCGGAAACCAGGAAGGCCCCGCCCCCGAAGAGAAGAGGGCGGGACCTTCGTGGCCACGGCAGAGAGCCGGGCCGCAGCCGGTTTCCCGGCCGCGGCGACGGATCTACCGGTAGTCGCTGGAGTAACCGTAATCGTCGAGCGGAACCGCAGCGCCGGTGTTCTGGCCGAAGCCCTCCGGCGAGTAGTACTGATCCTCGTACGACGGGATCGCGTACGCGGCCGCGCGGGCCTCCTCGGTCGGCTGCACCTGGATGTTCCGGTACCGGTTGATGCCGGTGCCGGCCGGGATCAGCTTGCCGATGATCACGTTCTCCTTCAGACCGATCAGCTTGTCCGAGCGGCAGTTGATCGCCGCGTCGGTCAGCACGCGAGTGGTCTCCTGGAACGACGCCGCCGACAGCCACGAATCGGTGGCCAGCGACGCCTTGGTGATACCCATGAGCACGGGACGACCGGCAGCCGGCTCGCCGCCCTCGGCGACGACCCGCCGGTTGGAAGCCTCGAACTCGCTGCGCTCGACCAGCGAACCGGGCAGGAACTCCGTCGAACCCGAGTCGATGATCGTGACGCGACGCAGCATCTGGCGCACGATGACCTCGATGTGCTTGTCGTGGATCGACACACCCTGGCTGCGGTACACCTCCTGAACCTCGTTCACGAGGTGGACCTGCACCTGACGCGGACCCATGACACGCAGCACCTCGTGCGGATCGGCAGCACCCTCGAGGAGCTGCTGACCGACCTCCACGTGGTCGCCGTCGGCGAGGATGCCCTCGGTGCCGTTCGCCTTGCGGATCACGTGCAGACGCTGACGCTTCGACAGCTTGTCGTACACGACCTCCTCGCCGCCGTCGTCCGGGACGATGGTGATCTTGTAGAAGCGGTCGTCGTCCTCGAGGCGCACGCGGCCGGAGACGTCGGCGATGGGCGCCTTGCCCTTCGGGACGCGGGCCTCGAACAGCTCCTGCACTCGCGGCAGACCGCCGGTGATGTCCTCACCGACGCCACCCTGGTGGAACGTACGCATCGTCAGCTGCGTACCGGGCTCACCGATCGACTGCGCGGCGACGATACCGACGGCCTCGCCGATGTCGACGAGCTTGCCGGTCGCCATCGAGCGGCCGTAGCAGGTGGCGCACACGCCGGTGCCGGTGTCGCAGGTCAGCACGGAGCGGACCTTGACCTTCCGGATGCCGGCGGCCAGCAGGGCCTCGATCGCCGGGTCGCCGAGGTCGCTGCCCCGGGTGACGACGACGTTGCCGTCCGCGTCGACCGCATCGGTGGCCAGCGTACGGGCGTACGTGCTGGTCTCGATGTGGGCGTCGCGCACCAAGCGGCCGGTCTCGTTGCCCTCGCCGTCGCGCTCGGGCTCGGCGATGACCATCTCGATACCGCGCGGGGTGCCGCAGTCGGTCTCGCGGACGATGACGTCCTGCGACACGTCGACCAGACGACGGGTCAGGTAACCCGAGTCGGCGGTACGGAGCGCGGTGTCGGCCAGACCCTTACGGGCACCGTGGGTGTTGATGAAGTACTCGAGCACGGTCAGGCCCTCACGGAACGAGGACTTGATCGGGCGCGGGATGAACTCACCCTTCGGGTTCGTCACCAGACCCTTCATGCCCGCGAGCGAGCGGATCTGGGTCATGTTGCCCGCGGCGCCGGACTTCACGATCGTCGGGATCGGGTTGTCGTCCGGGTAGTGCGCCTCCATGGCCTGACCGACCTCTTCGGTCGCCTCCTGCCACAGCTTGACGAGCGAGTCGCGCCGCTCCTCCTTCGAGAGGGCACCACGAGCGAACTTGCGCTCGAGCTGATCCGCGGACGCCTCGTAGCGCTCGAGGATCTCCTTCTTCTCCGGCGGCACCAGCACGTCGGCCATCGACACGGTGACACCCGAGCGGGTGGCCCAGTAGAAGCCGGCGTCCTTGAGCTTGTCGACGGTCTGCGCGACGACGATCATCGGGTAGCGCTCGGCCAGATCGTTGATGATCGCGGCCTGACGCTTCTTCGGCATGACGTCGTTGACGAAGCCGTAGTTCACCGGCAGCAGCTCGTTGAACAGCACGCGACCGAGCGTGGTCTGCACGGTCCAGCCGTCACCGTAGTTCCAGCCGTCGGGGAACAGCTCGGCCTCGACGTCCTTCGGCGGGCGCTGCCGCGTCAGGCGCACCTTGATCGGGGCCTGCACCGAGAGCACGCCGCGGTCGACGGCCATGATGGCCTCGGCCGGGGACGAGTACACGCCCTGCTCCGGCTCGTCGTCGGTAGCCGGCCGGTACGCGCCCGGCGCGTCCTCGACCAGGCGGGTCAGGTGGAACAGACCGGTCACCATGTCCAGACGCGGCATGGCGAGCGGACGACCCGACGCCGGCGACAGGATGTTGTTCGACGACAGCATCAGGACGCGGGCCTCGGCCTGCGCCTCCGCGGACAGCGGCAGGTGCACGGCCATCTGGTCACCGTCGAAGTCGGCGTTGAACGCCTCACACACGAGCGGGTGCAGCTGGATGGCCTTGCCCTCGACGAGCTGCGGCTCGAACGCCTGGATACCGAGGCGGTGCAGCGTAGGAGCACGGTTGAGCAGCACGGGGTGCTCGTTGATGACCTCTTCGAGGACGTCCCACACCTGCGGGCGCTGCCGCTCGACCATGCGCTTCGCGGACTTGATGTTCTGCGCGTGGTTCAGGTCGACCAGGCGCTTCATCACGAACGGCTTGAACAGCTCGAGCGCCATCAGCTTCGGCAGACCGCACTGGTGCAGCTTGAGCTGCGGGCCGACGACGATGACCGAACGGCCGGAGTAGTCGACGCGCTTGCCGAGCAGGTTCTGACGGAACCGGCCCTGCTTGCCCTTGAGGAGGTCGGACAGCGACTTCAGCGGACGGTTGCCCGGGCCGGTGACCGGCCGGCCACGACGGCCGTTGTCGAACAACGCGTCCACGGACTCCTGCAGCATCCGCTTCTCGTTGTTGACGATGATCTCGGGGGCGCCGAGGTCGATCAGTCGCTTGAGGCGGTTGTTGCGGTTGATGACGCGGCGGTACAGGTCGTTCAGGTCGGAGGTCGCGAAGCGCCCACCGTCGAGCTGCACCATCGGACGCAGCTCCGGCGGGATCACCGGCACCGCATCGAGAACCATGCCCATGGGCGAGTTGCCGGACTGCTGGAACGCCGCGACGACCTTCAGTCGCTTCAGGGCGCGCAGCTTCTTCTGGCCCTTGCCGCTGCGGATGGTCTCGCGCAGCGACTCGGCCTCGGCGTCGATATCGAAGTTCTCGATGAGCTTCTGGATCGACTCGGCACCCATCGCGCCGGTGAAGTACTCGCCGTAGCGGTCCTGCAGCTCGCGGTAGAGCAGCTCGTCGACGATCAGGTCCTTCGGCTTGAGCTTGGTGAAGGTGTTCCAGATCTCCTCGAGCCGGTCCAGCTCGCGCTGGGCGCGGTCGCGCAGCTGACGCATCTCGCGCTCGCCGCCGTCCTTGACCTTGCGGCGGACGTCGGACTTGGCACCCTCCGCCTCGAGCTCGGCCAGGTCGGCCTCGAGCTTCTGCGCGCGGGCCTCGAGGTCGGCGTCGCGCTGATCGGCGACGGACTTCTTCTCGACCTCCATCTCGGCCTCGAGGGTCGAGAGCTCGTTGTGGCGCAGCTCGTCGTCCACCGCCGTGATGACGTACGCGGCGAAGTAGATGATCTTCTCGAGATCCTTCGGCGCCAGGTCGAGCAGGTAGCCGAGGCGGCTCGGCACACCCTTGAAGTACCAGATGTGCGTGACCGGCGCGGCGAGCTCGATGTGGCCCATGCGCTCACGACGCACCTTGGCGCGAGTGACCTCGACGCCGCAGCGCTCACAGATGATGCCCTTGAAGCGGACACGCTTGTACTTGCCGCAGTAGCACTCCCAGTCCCGGGTGGGGCCGAAGATCTTCTCGCAGAAGAGGCCGTCCTTCTCGGGCTTGAGCGTGCGGTAGTTGATGGTCTCCGGCTTCTTGACCTCGCCGTACGACCAGTTGCGGATGTCCTCCGCAGTGGCCAGGCCGATGCGGAGTTCATCGAAGAAGTTGACGTCGAGCACGTAACTTCCTTTCCCCTTTACGGGTTTTGTTGCTGCTAGTTGTCGCTATCGCTGCCGGGGCCCGATGAGATACGCGCCGGCTGAGCGGGGCGTATCTCATCGGGTCGGCTCCTAGTTCGCGAGGTCGTCGACCGTGGCCGACTCGTTGCGGGAAAGGTTGATGCCCAGGTTGGCCGCCGCCCGCTCGAGGTCCTCGTCGTCGCCGTCGGCCATCGCGATGGCCGCGCCGTCGCTGGACAGCACCTCCACGTTCAGGCACAGCGACTGGAGCTCCTTGAGGAGCACCTTGAAGGACTCGGGGATGCCCGGCTCCGGGATGTTCTCGCCCTTCACGATGGCCTCGTAGACCTTCACGCGGCCCACCACGTCGTCCGACTTGATGGTGAGCAGCTCCTGCAGCGTGTACGCCGCACCGTAGGCCTGCATGGCCCAGCACTCCATCTCACCGAAGCGCTGGCCACCGAACTGCGCCTTACCACCGAGCGGCTGCTGGGTGATCATCGAGTACGGGCCGGTCGAACGCGCGTGGATCTTGTCGTCGACCAGGTGGTGCAGCTTGATGATGTACATGTAGCCGACCGACACCGGGTACGGGAACGGCTCGCCGGAGCGACCGTCGAACAGCGTCGCCTTGCCGTCGGGGCCGACCATGACCTCGCCGTCGCGGTTCGGCAGCGTGGAGCCCAGCAGGCCCGTCAGCTCGTCCTCGCGGGCACCGTCGAACACCGGGGTGGCGATGTTGGTGTTCGGCTCGGCGGCGAGCATGTCGTCGGACAGGTTCTTCGCCCACTCCGGACGCTCACCGTCCCCGGCCACCTGGACGTTCCAGCCGGCCTTGCCGATCCAGCCGAGATGCGTCTCGAGGATCTGGCCGATGTTCATACGACGCGGAACACCGTGGGTGTTGAGGATGATGTCGACCGGGGTGCCGTCGGGCAGGAACGGCATGTCCTCCTGCGGGAGGATCTTGCCGATGACGCCCTTGTTGCCGTGCCGGCCGGCGAGCTTGTCGCCGTCCTGGATCTTGCGCTTCTGCGCCACGTACACGCGGACCAGCTCGTTGACACCCGGGGGCAGATCGTCGTCGTCCTCGCGCGAGAACACGCGGACGCCGATGACCTTGCCGGTCTCGCCGTGCGGCACCTTCAGCGACGTGTCGCGCACCTCGCGGGCCTTCTCGCCGAAGATCGCGCGCAGCAGCCGCTCCTCGGGGGTCAGCTCGGTCTCGCCCTTCGGGGTGACCTTGCCGACGAGGATGTCGCCGTCGCGCACCTCGGCACCGATGCGCACGATGCCGCGCTCGTCGAGGTCCGCGAGGACCTCGTCGGAGACGTTGGGGATGTCGCGGGTGATCTCCTCGGCACCGAGCTTGGTGTCGCGGGCGTCGATCTCGTGCTCCTCGATGTGGATCGAGGTGAGCACGTCCTCCTCCACGAGGCGCTGCGACAGGATGATCGCGTCCTCGTAGTTGTGGCCTTCCCACGGCATGATCGCCACGAGCAGGTTCTTGCCGAGCGCCATCTCACCGTTCTCGGTGCAGGGGCCGTCGGCGAGGACCTGGCCGGACTCGACGCGCTGGCCCTCGTCCACGATCGGCCGCTGGTTCGAGCAGGTGCCCTGGTTCGAGCGGTCGAACTTGCGCAGCCGGTAGGTGCGACGGGTGCCGTCGTCGGCCATCACGGTGATGAAGTCGGCCGAGACCTCCTCGATCACGCCCGACTTCTCGGTGACGACGACGTCGCCGGCATCGACGGCGGCACGCAGCTCCATGCCGGTACCGACGACCGGGGCCTCGTTGCGCACCAGCGGCACGGCCTGACGCTGCATGTTCGCACCCATGAGGGCACGGTTGGCGTCGTCGTGCTCGAGGAACGGGATCATGGCCGTGGCCACCGACACCATCTGCCGCGGCGAGACGTCCATGTAGTCGACCTCGGTCGCCGCGACGAACTCGACCTCGCCGCCCTTCTTGCGGACGAGGACGCGCTCCTCGGTGAAGCGGCCGTCGGCGTCGACCGGCGAGTTGGCCTGCGCCACGACGTGGCGGTCCTCCTCGTCGGCGGTCAGGTAGTCGACCTGGTCGGTGACGATGCCGCCCTCGACCTTGCGGTACGGGGTCTCGATGAAACCGAACGGGTTGACCCGCGCGTACACCGACAGGGAGCCGATCAGGCCGATGTTCGGGCCTTCCGGCGTCTCGATCGGGCACATGCGGCCGTAGTGCGAGTGGTGGACGTCGCGGACCTCGAGGCCGGCCCGCTCACGGGACAGACCACCGGGGCCGAGCGCCCAGAGGCGGCGCTTGTGGGTCAGGCCCGACAGCGGGTTGTTCTGGTCCATGAACTGCGACAGCTGGGAGGTTCCGAAGAACTCCTTGATCGCGGCCACGACGGGACGGATGTTGATCAGCGTCTGCGGCGTGATGGCCTCGACGTCCTGGGTGGTCATCCGCTCGCGGACGACGCGCTCCATGCGGGACAGGCCGACGCGGATCTGGTTCTGGATGAGCTCGCCGACGGTGCGCAGGCGACGGTTGCCGAAGTGGTCGATGTCGTCGACCTCGACGGGAACCTCGACGCCGCCGGGCGCCGTCATGGTGGTCTCGCTCGCGTGCAGGCGCACCAGGTACTCGATCGTGGCGACGATGTCTTCCTCGGTGAGGGTCGACGCCTCGATCGGCTGGCCGGCGTTCAGGCCCAGCTTCTTGTTGATCTTGTAACGTCCCACGCGCGCCAGGTCGTAGCGCTTGTCCTTGAAGAAGAGGTTCTCCAGCAGGGTCTGCGCGCTCTCCTTGGTGGGCGGCTCGCCCGGGCGCAGCTTGCGGTAGATGTCGAGCAGCGCCTCGTCGGTGCCGGCCGTGTTGTCCTTCTCGAGGGTGGACATCATGATCTCGGAGAAGCCGAAGCGCTCGACGATCTGCTCGTTGGTCCAGCCGAGGGCCTTGAGCAGCACGGTGACCGGCTGGCGGCGCTTGCGGTCGATCCGCACGCCGACGGTGTCGCGCTTGTCGACGTCGAACTCGAGCCACGCGCCGCGGCCCGGGATCACCTTGACGCTGTGCAGGTCCTTCTCGGTGCTCTTGTCGACCGCGCGGTCGAAGTACACGCCCGGGGAGCGCACCAGCTGCGAGACGACGACACGCTCGGTGCCGTTGATGATGAAGGTGCCCTTGTCGGTCATCATCGGGAAGTCACCCATGAAGACCGTCTGGCTCTTGATCTCGCCGGTGTTGTTGTTGATGAACTCGGCAGTGACGAACAGCGGCGCCGCGTACGTCATGTCCTTGTCCTTGCACTCCTCGACCGAGGCCTTGACCTCGTCGAAGCGCGGATCGGAGAAGGACAGGGACATCGACCCGGAGAAGTCCTCGATCGGAGAGAGCTCCGCCAGGATCTCCTCGAGGCCACCGACGACGGGGCCGTCACCGCGCTCGGCAGCGAGCGCGCGCCAGCGCTCCGAGCCGATCAGCCATTCGAAGGAATCTGTCTGTAGATCGAGGAGCCCAGGGACTTCGAGAGGTTCGCGAATCTTCGCGAACGACACCCTCTTCGGGGCTCCGGGGATTCCGGCAACTGCCTTGGTCTGGCTAGAGACTGCCAAGATGCGTCCTTCCAGCACCTCACGCGGGCCGCTCCAACCGGTGCGACCGCCGCTGTACCTGCTTCTTCATGTGGGGCGTTATCGCTGGTCGCAACCCGAACGACAACCCCACCACGAAGTCGGCGGAACGAGCCCCGAAGGGCAACGCTCCCGGCGATGCGGTCGAAGGATGGACAGGAGGCAGCCAGCGCAAAGTCCGAACTTACACCCAAAAGTCGCAGATGTCGAGCGACGGCACGAAAAGAAGCGCCCGACCCCGGGCGCCCAGGACGCGTATTCGTGCGTGCGTACCGATAGAGTGACCGCTCACGCCGCCCGCGTCAAGAGCAACCAGGCCGATTGTCCCGTCGGAACGTCCGTCACCGGTCCCGGATCTCGGAGACCAGCCACTTGCCGTCGATCCTCTCCATCCGCACCAGCAGCGGCGCCGACGCACTGCCCTGGGCGACCGCGTCGCCCGTCGCGCTGACGCTGATGAACGCCGCGACCTCGGCGCGGTCGTCGTCGAGCATCGACGCACCGATGTGGTCGATCCGCACCTCCGTCGCGGTGTGCGTCTGCACCGCGGCCTGCTTGGTGACCTCCGCGGTCAGGTCGAACTCCTCCCGCATCGGCGGGGTGAGGACCTCGCGGATCTCGGCGAAGTCCTGGTCGATCGTCTCGTGGTTGTAGCCGTGCATCGTCTCGATCGCATGGCCGGCGGCAGCGGTGACCTCCGCCGTCGCGGCGCTGTCGACCCACGCCTCGTTGCTCACCGTCGCACCGGGACGGGCGGCAGCGACCGCGGCGAACGCACCGAGTGCGACCGCGGCACCGCCGAGGATCGCCACCGGGCGCCAGCTGCCGCGCGCGACGGTGCCGCCGGGCTGCTCCCCCGGCTCCCGCTCCGCTCCGGCGTCCTCGACCGGTGCCGGCGTGCGCAGGCCGGGAGCGCTCTTGCGGGCCGTCTCGGACCCGGAAGCCGTGGGGGCTTTCCCGGCCGGCTCCACCGGGGCCGGTGTGGGCGCCTGCGGCGCGGTGGTCGCGGACGGCTCGGACCCGGTCGTCGCGGGCCCGGTGGTCGCGGACTCGGTCGTCGCGGACTCGGTCGTCGCGGGCTCGATCGTCGCGGGCTCGGTCGTCGCGGGCTCGGTCGTCGCGGGCTCGGGGGTCTCG
>NZ_JAALEG010000116.1 GCF_011058165.1 Rhodococcus aetherivorans | reverse complement strand
TCCCGCACCGACAAGCCCGCCGACAGTGTCGCCGAGGAGACCGGGGAGGTGACACCGGCCTTGACTGCCTGACCCACTCCCGAGGAATCACGCGACGACGTCGTACACCACCTCCAGGGACTTGACCCAGAGGAAGGAAACTGGTCGGTACGAAACGAAGGCCGACGGCCGCACTCCGTCATACCTTTTCGCACTGCCCGAACGTCCCTAGGGGCGGAGTCATCGGCCTCCGTGTCCGCCAAGTACCGATTGCCGCGACATGACCAACACCGAAAGCGATTATTTCACAGCACTATTCTGTGGCGATTGCATTCATTCACGGCAGTGGAGTGCAAAGTTCACCGTCGAATACTGCAGAAGTTACCGCTCACACATCCCTTTCGCGGCACAGTCCGGTGCATACCGATCGGTCCTTACAAAAGCTGGGAAGCGCGGTGTTTGGGACTGTCAGGTACTACCGGTCCGCCCACGCAACGTCCCTGCGAGTTCCGCGACTTCCTCGAGGCTGTGCGAGTACTCCGACCCGGAAAGAAGTTGTATGTGGTGATCAACGACTTCAGTGTGAGGCTCCGCGCTCCTTCGCGCTGGACGGACCTGTTCACCGAGACCATGCGGACCACACGCCGCCATCGTTCCTACACGCTGGCGAAATCCCGCGCCGATCTGAAGACGAATTGTTCCACCCCAACGATCCTGGACCGTGCAGCCGCATTACTCGGTCCAGGTTTCCTGACATGCCACTTAGTCGTGCGTCTGCTCGGTGACCCAAGCCGCGACCTGGGCCCGGGAGGTGAATCCGAGTTTGGCCAGGATGTGCTCCACATGGCCTTGTGCCGTGCGAGGGGAGATCACCAGGCGACGGGCGATGGCCTGATTCGTCAGGCCTTCGCCGATCAGGTCGGCGACTTGGCGTTCCCTCTTGGTCAGTCGCGCTGACGCCTCGGTGCCGGGCGGGGAGTCGACTGGCGGGTGCTCGCGCAAGGCGTAGGCGATGGCCGCGTCGAAGCCGAGTTGCTCACCTTGGCGGTAGGCCGCGCTGAAGGCGTTGCTCCCGAGCTTCTGCCGGGTCTTGCAGGCACATTCTTCGTGGTAAGCAACCAGATGGGAGTGAATGATCGGGGAACTGCCGATCGCCTGCGCCAACCCGTCCGCGGCGCCCATCAGAACCGCGGCCCGACGTGCATCGCGTTGGTCGACGCTGATCCAGGCCAGCGCCTCGAGGGAGGCTGCAACGATGTGGGGGCTGCGCACCTGCCGGGACAGCTCCAGTGATTCCTCGAGAAATTGCGCCGAACGACTTGTATTACCCTGCTGCCACAGGATAATTCCCAAGGCCCACAGCGCATACGATCGATGCACCGTCTCGCCGTGCGTTGTCGTGATCGCGAGGACCCGTTCATGGCATTCGAGTGCCTCCTCTCTCAGGCCGGACAGCCCATAGGCCGTCCCCAGTGCGGTCAGCGCAGTCACCTCGAGCGTCCGATCGCCGCGTTCACTGAACTGTGCAAGTGCGGATTCGAGGTGAGAACGGGCATGTTCGAAATCACCGCTGAGGAGTCCGAGCCTTCCGTCTGCGAAGGAAACGAACGCGCGCGCCAGGGGGTCGGTGGTCTGCGCAGCGAGCGTGCGCGCGTGCTCGACGAGTGCGGTCCCGGCGTGGAGGTCGCCCTGGACGTTGGCCATTACGCTGGCACAGTAGAGCGCCTTGGCCCGTTCGAGGATGGGTGGGCCGTCCTGGCGGGCGAGCAGTTGGTCGTACCAGCGCCGCCCCTCGTTGTAGAGGCTCTGAGAGCTCCAGAACGAGAACAGTGCGGCAGCGATGCGCAGTCCGGCGACGGGATCGTCCTTGACGCAGAAGTCCAGTGCCTCGCGAATGTTCGGTTGTTCCCGCTTCAGGCGGGCGATCCAGTCGAGCTGGCGGGCGCTGATCCACTCGGCCTCCGCGGCGCACGCCAACGCCTCGTACCAGTCCCGGTGCCGGCGACGCACGGTAATGTCCTCGCCGGACTGCTCGAGCTTCTCGACGCCGTAGTCGCGCAGCGTCTCGAGCATCCGGAACCGCACCACCGACCCGGCCTCCTCCCGGACCAGGATCGACTTCTCCACCAGGGCGGTCAGCGTGTCCAGCACCTCGCCGGGGGCCAGACCCGCACCGCACACCTGCTCCGCGGCGTCGAGGTCGAAGCTGCCCGCGAACACCGCCATCCGGCCCCACACCCGTTGCTCGGCGGCGGTGCACAACTCAAAACTCCAGTCGATACACCACCGCAGCGTCTGCTGCCGCGTCGGCGCACCCCGGCTGCCGCGGGTGAGCAGGGTGTAGCGGTCGGTGAGCCGCTCGAGGATCTGCTCGGGAGAGAGCGCCCGCAGCCGGGCCGCGGCCAGCTCGATCGGCAGCGGCAGCCCGTCGAGCCGGTGGCAGATCCGTGCCACCGTCGCCGCGTTGTCCTCGGTGAGCGCGAAGCCGGGAACGGCGGCCGCGGCGCGGTCGGTGAACATTTTCACCGCTTCGTATCGGGGCAACGTCCGCATCGAGGGCGGCTGCTGTGGATCCGGGACCGCCAGCGGCGGGACGGCGAGCACCGCCTCCCCGCCGACGGCGACGGGTTCGCGGCTGGTGGCCAGGATCCGCAGCCGCGGACAGGCCCGCAGCAGCAGGTCGGCGAGGTCGGCGACCGCGTCGATCAGGTGCTCGCAGTTGTCGAGCACCACCAGCACCTGCCGCGGGGCGAGGAACTCGAGCAGCACCTCCCGTATCGGCCGGCCCGACTGGTCTCACAGCCCCACGGCGGCGGCCACCGCGTCGAGCAGCGACGCGCGGTCGTGCAGCTCCCCGAGCTCTACCAGCCGCACCCCGTCGGCGTAGTCGCGCTGCACCGCCGCGGCGACGCGCACCGCCAGGCGGGTCTTGCCGACTCCGCCGATTCCGGTCAACGTCACCAGCCGGGAGCCGGTCAGGAGGTTCTTCGCCTCGGTGAGCTCGTGGCGGCGGCCGACGAAACTGGTCAGTTCCAGGGGAAGACTGCCGGTGGTGCCCGGCGTGGCGGGTGCCGTGGTCCGTCGTCTGCCGCTCGGCCCCGGCCCGGGGTCCCCGGCCTCCGAGTCGACCTCGGCCTCTGCGTCGGGTTCGGCGCGTAGGGCCATCTCGTCGACCGGGAGGTCATGGGCGCGTTGCAGCTGCTGCAATTGGGTCCCGAGGGCGGCGGCGGTGGCCGGACGCCGACCGGGCCGGCGGGCCATCGCCCGGGCGATCGTGTCGGCCACGTCGTCGGGGATCCCGTGCTCGCGCAGATCCGGCACCGGTTGCGTGGTGATCCGCAGGAACTGCGCGACTACCTGCTCCCCGCTGCGGCGTTCGAACGCGGCGTGGCCGGTCAGCGCACTGAACACGGTGGCGCCCAGACCGTAGATGTCGGCCGCTGCACTCGGCGGATCCCCGCCCAGCACCTCCGGCGCGGTGTAGGCGGGCGATCCGGTGACGGCACCGGTGGCGGTCTCGAAACCCCCGGCGATGTGCGCGATGCCGAAGTCGGCCAGTTGCGGTTCGCCGTACTCGGTGAGCAGGATGTTCGCCGGTTTGACGTCGCGGTGCACGATGCCGAGCCGGTGCGCGGTCTCGAGCGCCCCGGCCATCTTCACCCCGAGCCGCAGGGCCTGATCCAGCGGCAGCGGCCCGTGCCGGTGGATTCGCGCGTCGAGGGAACCCTGCGGGTGGTACGGCATCACCAGGTAGGGCCGGCCGCTGGCGGTGGTGCCGACCTGCAGGATGGGGACGATGTTCGGGTGCCCGGTCAGCCGCCCCATCGCCCGCTGCTCCCGGAGGAACCGTGCCCGGTTCTCCTCGTCGAGGTCGACGGTGAGTACCTTCACCGCCACCGTGCGATCCAGGTCCGCCTGGGTGCAGCGGTAGACCACGCCGAACCCGCCGCGGCCGATCTCCCGGACCTCGTCGAACCCGGCGTCGGCCAACTCCGCGGCCGGGGCCGGCGGGTACCGCTGCGTATCGAACCGATCCCGGTCACCCATCGGTACGAGCTACTCACTCCGTCGACTCGCTACTCCCGCGCACCGGTCCCGACGGCACAACCAGCGCACGTTCCTCCATGACCACACCTCGTGAGGCGTGGCCTCAGAATATCGCCGTATGCGGTCGACGGATGCCTTCGACCGCTCCGGAACTGCAAGACGAGACCCAGCCCCGGTGCGACACCCGTGGTGATCAGTTTCGAGGCCACGGACCAAGTGGTGCAACTGCGGCAGGTCATCCGCTGGAGACCGCAGCCATCCACATGCCCCAGACTCTCGCCGCGGCCGTCGATGAAGCACCTCGGCGGCAGCGTGACCTGGGCGACGGTGACCTCGAGATGCCGGCAGCCGGCGAGGACCTGCTCGAGCCCGCTCTGCTCGTCGGCGGTCAGGTCATCGGAGCGCAGCCTCGAAAGACACGATCCGCCGGACCTTCGGCGCCGACCTTCCGAGCGGGGCGGCTCCGACCTTACGCCGTGGCCGTAGGTAGTCGCGGACGGTGGCGCAGCTCCGGCGATACTCCAATGTCCGACGTTCCTCGGAGACAGCAGAAGTGGAGACTTATCCGTAGTTGAGCCCACGCACGGAGACATCCGGCGAACTCGTCCCGCAGGCTGGGACGGCCGGCACGGCGATGACGAAGCGGAATCCACGGAGACAATCGGATCTTCCGGTAACCGGCGCCGGTGCGACGAACCCGCCATTACCAATTGGCCACTCACATTCGTCGTTGCCGCGACATGGTGGGTGTCCATGTGGGTGCCGCTCCCCATAGACGCCGATCGCGCTCTAGCGCGGCTCACTTCTTCTTCGCGGCCGCCTTCGACGCCTTCTTGAACTCCCGGACCTCCTGCAGGGTCTGCGCGTCGACGACGTCGGCGATGGACCGCCGCGACCCGTCCTCGCCGTACTCCCCCGCGGCCTCCCGCCAGCCCTCCGGCCGCACCCCGATCTGCTTGCCCAGCAGAGCCAGGAAGATCCGGGCCTTCTGGTCGCCGTAGCCGGGCAGGGCCTTCAGGCGCTTCAGCACCTCCTTGCCGTCGGGGTCGCCGCTCGTCCACAGGGCCGCCGCGTCGCCGTCGTAGCGGTCCGTGACCTCGGCGCACAGTGCCTGGATCCGCTTGGCCATCGATCCGGGAAACCGGTGCACGGCCGGCGGCCGGGCGCAGATCGCGGCGAACTCGTCCGGATCGGCGTCGGCAATGCGGTGCACGTCCAGACCACCGAGGCGGTCGGCGAGCTTCTTCGGTCCCGCGAACGCGGTCTCCATCGGAACCTGCTGATCGAGGAGCATCCCGATGAGCAGGGCGAGCGGATCGGCGGCGAGCAACGCATCGGCGTCGGCATCGCCCACGAGGTTCAACGTCGGTGCCATGGCCACGATCATGGCATCCGCGGCGGGCATGGGCCGAGGAGGCACTCCGCTCCGGTCGGTCATGTGAGTCAGGCCGCAGCCCGGGGCGGAGGGCGTGTTCGGCGGCGTAACGCCGGGCCGACGAACTCCTCGACCTTCGCCGGCGTGCGCGGACCTGGTACCGCGGTCGGTGTCGGCGGTACGATTCGCCTCGTGACGTCCTCGCCCGGGACAATCGCTCAGGCGCTACACGGATCGTCCGTGGACATGGTGACCCTGCAACGCCGATACGGTGCGCAGTTTGCAATGGTCCGGAAGGTTCTCGGCGTAGCGCCGAATGCCGCCGCGTATTTGGAGATCTGGCCGATCGGGATGCGCACGTACAACGTGCTCGTACCCAACTTCCTCAACCTGCCCTTCCTGCTGTTCGGTTTCGGACCCCCCAAGGCGACGGTCGGCCTCGCCATGTACACGGCCAGCCGCGCAGCGGGGTGCGCATACTGTGCATCACACTGCTGCGCGTTCGCGCTCCGGCGTGGGGCCGACGAGGGTGATCTTGTGCGGATCGTGGGCCGGGGGCCGGCGTCGGGTGGCTACAGCAGTGCCGAGCGGTCCGCGCTCGACGTCGCGGAGGGACTCGGACGCGTTCCCGGGTCGCTGACCCCGGCGCAGCGGGATGCACTGCGCGATTCCTTTTCTCCGGCGGACGCGGAGTGGTTGGTGCTCGCAGTCGCGGTGATGGGCTTCTTGAACAAATTCAATGACACTGTGGGCATTCCGCTCGAAGAGAGCATGCTGGCCCTCGCCGACGAGGTGATCGGTCCGACGGGCTGGACGGCCGGAAAACACCTGCCGATACCGGCAGCCACCGTAACGCCGACCAAGCCGCAACCGGACAGGTTTGTGGACCTGCTCGCCTTGTTGCCGGTCTTGCCGTCGGTGATCCGCGCCGACAAGCACTGGACGTCCGGTGTGCCACACAGTTGGCCGGCAGTCGGGATTCATCTCCGCCAGCGGACGGGCCACGACTTCCCGATCCTGGCGCACCTGTCACACGGCCGGGCGATTCGCGCACTCGCCGCCGTCCTCGGTGCCAACACCGACCCGAAGCAGAGCCGGCTCGGGTTGCGCGCGAAGCACCTGGCCGGTCTCGTGTACGCGAACGCAGTCGAGGACGAGGCGCTCGCGAAATCGGCGCGCAATCTGGCCGAATTTGCCGGCGCAACCACTTCACAGCTCGCCGGGAGCCGCGCCGGGCTCGACGTGCACACCGACACGGCCCTCGCCTACGCCGAGGCCGCATCGAGCAGCCCGGCACAGATCACCCCGGAGGTCGTCGCCGCTGCCACGAAGGAACTTGCGCCGCCGGAGATTATCGAACTGACGGTGTGGATTTCCGTGATGCAGCTCCTGCACCGGCTGCACGCCTTCTACGAGTGAGTTCTTCCACTTCCGCGCCGCGGCTCAACGCATGCTCTCGTGTTCGGCGTCGAGGTAGTCGAGCATCGGGGTCGGGGCGGGCAGCGTGCGGCGGCAGCCGGTGAGCCCGGCGACCGGCGGCCCGCCCGCCACGAGGTGCGTGCCGTCGCGCAACGGCCACCGCCGACGTCGTGCCACACGTTCCTCTACCTTGCTCGCCGGCGGTGAAACGGACGGGTTCGGATGCCGGCGACGACGTCACCCGCCCAGAGCGGACGCGACGAGGAATCCGAGGGCGGTGGATATTCCCACCCACCAGCCACCTTCCCGGTATGCCTCCGGCATCAGGGAATCGGCGAGGACCGCGATCGTCGCGCCACCGGCGAAGGCCTGGATGAGCGAGATCCCCGCGGGGGGCAGCGAGTCGGCATACGCCGTCGCGACGACCACCACGACCACCAGCAGCGCCGCCGTGATGCCCCAGATGAGCACGGCCTTCCGCCGGTCGAAGTTCGAGCGCATCGACGCGGCACCGGCGACCGCCTCGGGCACGTTACCGACGGCGATGGCGACCAGCAGTACCAACCCGCCGGCACCGGCACCGCCGAGCGTCACCCCGAGGGCGGCGTTCTCCGGGATCCCGTCGAGCAACGCCCCGAGCATCAGCGCCCACCCCAATGCAGCGGCGCCGAGCCGGCGCTCGATCAACCGGTCGGCGACGACGTACACCACGGCACCGAGCAGCAGCGCGCCGCCTGCGGACCACAGGCCCTGGTCCGCGAAGGCGGGCGCGAACAATTCGGTGGACACCGCGGAGACCATGGCTCCGGCACCGAACGCCATCAGGGCCGCAAGCAGCGGACGGGGCAGGTCGTACCGGAGCCCCATCAGGGCACCGGCGAACAGCGGCACCGCGGTACCCAGGCCGTACCAGAAAGCTGTCAGCACCGTGCCACTCTACGGCAGAACGTGGCGCCCGCCCGGCCGGCGCCGGGTGGGCGCGTCCGACACGAAAACCGTTGAACACCAACGGTTACGTACCATTTCGCCGGAAACCCGACTACGGCGCGTATTCTGCCCCATCAGGCCCTTCGCCGGGGCTCTTCGGTGTGGGTTCCGGTATGCGCATCATGCGGAACGAGTTGAACACCCCGATGAGACCGGCGAGGAGGGGAATGAGCAGTGCCACCTGTAGGGCGAGCGGTCGTGCGTCGGTGTTGATACGGATGATCTCGTCTTGAAACTCCGGGGGTTCGCCGGCGAGCAGCTGTTCGAGCTGGGTGTTGCTCATGACTTCGGCGTCGTCCTCGAGGACCTGCGCCACCTGCTGTTGCTCTGCCTGCGGGAGCACGGTGCTCGATTCCGCCATTGCGGTGAAGGTGAGGGACAGCGTTGCCAGCATGATGGCGCCGGCGAACGCCAGCCCGAACGACAACCCGAACGATCCTGCCGCAGAATTGACGCCGGCGGCTTCGCTGATCCGCTCCTCCTCGATCGGGGCGAGTGTGTAGTTGTTGAGTTGAGAGACCAACAACCCCAATCCCGATCCGGCAATCACCAGGGGGATCACGAGGCCCCAGCCGAACTCCGCCCGCGGCACGATCGGGATCAGCGCCACGATCCCGATCGTGAGGAGAACGAATCCCCACCGGATGATGCCGCTCGGGCGGCGATCACTCGCCTTCTTCCCTGCGAGCAACGCCACTGCGAACATGCTGAGCGACAGCGGTGCGAGGGACAGGCCCGCCTGCAGCGCGTTGTACTCGAGCACCATCTGCAGGTAGATCGGCAGCGCGATCATCGTGCCGCCGAGCGCAATCTGCTGGAGCATCTGCCCGGAGATCCCCAGCTTGAAGATCTTGGAGCGGAACAAATCCGGGTCCAGCAGCGCCGGCTCGCCTCGACGTTTGCGCCGCACGAGCCAGTAGGCCAGCACAGCCAGCGCAATCGCACCGACCACCAGGAGCGCACCAACGGCTTCGCCGCCCTCCTGCCACACCAGGATTCCCAGCACGATCCCGCCCATGCCCAGAACGGAAAGTACCGCACCAATCAGGTCAACGCCCCGAGGTCCGGTGTACGGCACATCGTGGACGAGCCTGATACCGGACAGCACGACCCCGATGACGACGACCTCGAGCACAAACCCGACGCGCCACGACAGGTAGGTGGTGATGAAGCCTCCCAGCAGCGGTCCGACGGCAGCGGCAATCGCAGCCGCCGCCCCGACCAGCGCGTAGACCTTCTTCTGCGCCTCCCCCTCGAAATTGCCGTGGATGAGAGACTGCATGGCGGGCAACAGGAGTGACGCGCCGATCCCACCGAGTACGGCCCAGAAGACGACGATCACGGTCAGGCTCTGCGCGAACGCCATCGCCGACGCACCGACTGCGTAACCGAGCAGGCCGAGCACGTACGCACGCTTGCGTCCGATGAGATCACCGACCTTGCCACCGATCAGGATGAATGCCGCAGAAACCAACGCCTCGAGCGCGATCGCAGCCTGCACGCCGCTGACCGTCGTGCCGAGGTCGCGAACCACCGATGAGATCGAGACGTTCATCAGCGATGTGTCGACGACGAGCACGAACATCGCCATCGCCAGCAGTAGGGCGAGCAGGCGCTGCGGGCCCGCTGCCTTCTCGGAGGGATCGCTGGCCGTTGGTCTCTCGATCACCGGACACCCATCGTCCCGGCAGTGGTGACGTTCCCCCGGCCGTCCGTTTCGGCACGGGAGTGTGTCGACCGGCCGATCGCTCGCCCGCGGATACCCGCGGCATCAGCCCGGGTGGGCGATCGGCGGCGGGCAGCCTCTGACATCACGGCCACCTCCTGGGTGTACGCCCGCCCATCTTCAGCTCCTCGGCCCGGCACGGGAGGGGATGGCCGGGAGCACGACGTCAATCCCGTGACACGAGTGTCTCACGTGCGAGGCGACCTATCCAGAGCGCACGAGCCGGCCATGCGACGGCGGTCTCCGGGGAAACACGCCCCATGGGCTCGCGCGGTTCCATCGGATCGATCTCCGCCGAGGCGCGTTCGGTGTCGTAAGCGGGCCGCGGCCGGTGCGGGGCGCACGCGGGTGGCGCCGAACAGGTCACGGCGACTCCCCCGCGGCGACGCCCACCCGGTCCTGCCAGGTGGCCTGCGCGCCGGAGTCGCCCACCCGATACACCTGAACCGTCGCGCCGACCCCGACGAGGACCGCGACGAGGGCGGTGACCACGGTCAGGAGCCGCACTCGTGCGGCCGGCATCGACCCACGCGAATCCAGCACGTGCAGGGCCCCGACCAGCATCGCCGCGGCGAACAGCCCAGCGGCGACGAACGGCATGGTGTCACCGAGCTCGGTATGGGTGTGCAGCAGTGCGGTGCTGTCGACCTGATGCTCCAGCGACTCACCGGCCTCGGCGGTCAGCGGGGTCAGGACGAGCAGTGCGGTGGCCAGCGCCGCAGTGGGCCACACGAGCCGCACACGGGCGGCGGGCCAGAGGGCCGAAAGGACGACTCCGACCGCCACGAGCGGCACCAACACTACGATGGCGTGCACGAACAGTATGTGCGCCGGGAGTCCGTTGATCTGGGACATGCTGCTCCTCGGGAGAGGGATGACCGGACATCTACTACTTTCTCGATAGTAGTAAGCCGTCCTGAGAGGAGCCTGAAACCGATGGCGCGGCGCCTACGCGGCACCCTGGAGCAGGAGATCGTCGACGTCCTTGCCGGCGCGGAAGAGCCGCTCACCGTGGCAAGGGTGAACGAGTTGCTGCCAGGAGCACTCGCCCACACCACCGTGATGACGACGCTGGCCCGCATGCACGGCAAGGGAATTCTGGACCGGACGCCATCCGGTCGTGGTTACGCGTATCGGCTCGCGGCACCGATCGAGACGCTCCCGGCTGCGCAGGCCGCCCGGGACATGCATCGGCTTCTCGACAAGTACGGCCGCCGCGCGGACGTGCTGGCCCGGTTCGTCGCGGAATTGACACCCGACGACGAGCGGATGCTGCTGAGGCTGCTCGGGCGCGAGGACGGCGAGCCGGACGAAGGGAGAGAGCCGTGATAATGCCTGCTGTCCTCGCTCCACTCGCGGTGGGAGCAGCGCTCGGTATCGGAGCCGGGCGCATCGCGGTACAGGCCCGGCCGGCGACAACGGTACGGCTCCTACCTGTTCTCTCCGCTCTGTGCGCCCTGACATTGCTCTCGTCGGCGACTGCCGTGGCCCTCACGCTCATCCACCACCGGCCCGGCACGACATCCGTCGCAGTCGCGGCGATCCTCCTCACCGCCGCTCTGTGTGCCACAGCCGGAGGCCTGCGGCACCTCTGGCACGTCCGGCAGAACCTTTGCGCAGCAACTCGATTCTGCCGTAGCCTCCCCCGGACGGAGGGCTACCTCCTCGCCCGGAGCCCGGTCGCCGACGCCTACTCCGTCCCCGGGCGAGGAGGCGGGATCGTCGTGACGACCGCCATGAAGTCGGCTCTCACCGAGGGCGAACTGACCGTACTGCTCGCACACGAGCACGCCCACCTGCGGCACCATCATTCCCGGTGGATCCAGATCGCCGAGACGGCGGCCGCACTCCACCCGCTGCTGCGGCCGGTTCCCGACGTCGTTCGCCGGGCCGCGGAGCGGTGGGCCGACGAGGAAGCCGCCGCCGGTGGCCGTCGCGCGGCCGCCCAGGCCGTCGCCGCCGCAGCCGTCGCGAGAAGCCGCTCCCTCGAGGTTCATTCGTCGACCACGCTCTCGATGGCGGGCGGTGACGTCGTCGAACGCGTGCACGCGCTGGTCGATCCGCCTCGGCTTCCGTGGGCTCGCACGGTCGCCGCGACGCTGATCGTGGCGATCGCGCTGGTGTCGTTCTCGGCTCTGCGGACAACGGACATCGTCCAGGACGTGCTTCTTCCGGAACACGAGACGCCCCACCTCGTCCTGCAGCGGTGAAGTCGGACGGACGACGCCGGCCGCCCGCCTCACCGCCTTGTTGACTCACCGCCCTGGGGATTCCGCCTGCACGTCGAACCGCTCGTGATACCGCTGCTCCGCCTCCCGTAGCACCCTGGGACTGAGCCGCGCGTGCGGCTGGATGTCGATCACCAACGGTTCCTGGTCGGGTCCGCGGCCGACCATCGTTCCCTTGAGCAGCCAGAGGAAGCATCCGTCGGGCGCATCCCGCATGGCGTACCGGTGGACCCGCCGTGCCACCCAGTCCTCGACGGGCCGACGCCACCACGGCTCCGGCGCGACCGGCAGGACCGACCAACCAGGCAGCGTGACATTGCCTTCGACATCCCGCGTGGGGCCGTCCGCGGCGTCCGCGGCCGGTCCCGGTGAACAGCGCAGATAGATGAGCGGATCCCCCGCGACGAGAGCGGCGAGCTGATCGAGGCTCGCGATGACCTGCATGTCGTCGGGATCCGGATACATCTCCTCACGTGGCGCCATCGAGGTCCTCGGTTCGTCAGGTGACCGCAGGGTTCGTCTGCGAGGAGCCGGCGATCTGCGCGAGAAATTCGTGCCGGCACGTCGCGCGTTCCGAGTCCTGCGACATAGCGATGGTGACTCCCTCCGTCGACGGTCCTTCACGGACGCCGTCCGGATACCCGGTACCCGGCGCGCTACTCCCGGTCCGCGGTCGACAGGGGCTCCCCCGACCAGTGCGCCTGGGGTGGGATCCGGTGACGCGAACGCCGACTCGAGCGCCTCGGCGATCCTTCGGTACCCGATCTCCGGTTGGGATGGTCTCTGTGATCGAGCAGCGGTGGGATCCGCGCCACCGGCGGAACCCTTGAAGGGTGCGGGCGGGCACAGAACGCAGGCCGGACGCACCATGTGCGCGCGTATCGTTCGCCTATGGCACTGCACGGTGACGAATCCGAGTACACCCGCGTTCTCGAGGACGTTCAGGCCCTCGTCGCACACGCGATCGGTGCCGGGAACTCGGCCGACAGCGTCCGGGAGTTCTGGCACGAGCAGATCGACCGCTACGTCGAGGACGCGGCCACCGGCTGAATGTCACACGCGTTCGATGTGACCGAAGCGATGTGACATTCGGCCCAGGACGACCGGGCCGTGACGGCGAGAATTGCCCGCGGCCCGACCGAGCCGAGTTGTCCACCGCTTGTCCACAGAGTTGTCCACAGGTGGGGGAAACACCCGTAGGCCCCGGTCGCCGCGTGACGACCGGGGCCTACGGGGAGGAGCTACTTGCCCAGGGCCTTCTCGGTCGCCGCGAGCAGCACGCACGTCGCGACGCCGTCCATGGCGGTGGCGAGTTCGTTCAGCGACGGGAAGCTCGGGGCGAGCCGGATGTTCTTGTCCTCGGGGTCGTTCTTGTACGGGAACGCCGACCCGGCCGCGGTCAGCGCGATCCCCGCGTTCTTCGCGAGGGAGATGACCCGCTTGGCGGTGCCCTCCACCACGTCGAGGCTGATGAAGTAGCCGCCCTTCGGCTCGGTCCAGGACGCCACCTTCGACGGCCCGAGCCGGTCCTCGAGGATCTTCAGCACGAGCGCGAACTTCGGTGCGAGGAGCTCGCGATGCTTGGCCATGTGGGCCCGCACCCCGTCGGCATCACCGAAGAAGCGCAGATGACGCAGCTGGTTGACCTTGTCCGGGCCGATGGTCTTGATACCCAGGAACTTCTCGTACCACGCCAGGTTCTCGGCCGAGCTGCCGAAGAAGCTGACGCCGGCGCCGGCGAAGGTGATCTTGGATGTCGAGGCGAGGACGAACACGCGGTTCGGGTGCCCGGCCTCGGCCGCCATGCCCAGGATGTCCAGGGCGGGGGCGGCCTC
This sequence comes from Rhodococcus aetherivorans, assembly GCF_011058165.1. Lineage (GTDB taxonomy): Bacteria > Actinomycetota > Actinomycetes > Mycobacteriales > Mycobacteriaceae > Rhodococcus > Rhodococcus aetherivorans. The sequence goes on along the minus strand of NZ_JAALEG010000116.1, from coordinate 2,189 downwards.
CTCGACCAGGGGATGCACGGCGTACGCGTTGTCCCAGAAGATCCGGAAGTCCGGCGCGGCGGTCGGCATCGACGCCAGTTCGCGGGCGGCGCGCTCGGAGTACACGGCGCCGGTCGGGTTCGAGTAGGTGGGCACCGCCCACATGCCCTTGATCTGCGGGTCCGAGCCGACGAGCGCGGCGATCTTCGCCAGGTCCGGCCCGTCGTCGTGCATGGGCACCGGGATCATCTCGATCCCGTACGACTCGGTGATCGCGAAGTGCCGGTCGTAGCCGGGCGCGGGGCACAGGAACCTGACGACGGGTTCCTGGGACCACGGGCGCGGTGAATCCACCGTGCCGTGCAGCAACGACGCCACGACCAGGTCGTGCATGATCTCGAGGCTGGCGTTGTTGCCGGCGATCAGGTTCTCGGTGGGGATGCCCAGGAGCTCCCCGAAGATGGCGCGCAGCTCGGGCAGTCCGCGCAGGCCGCCGTAGTTACGGCAGTCCGTGCCGGACGCGTCGCGGTAGTCGTCGACCCCGGGCAGCGACAGCAACTCCGCGGAGAGGTCCAGCTGCTCGGGGGACGGCTTGCCGCGAGTCAGGTCCAGCGTCAGCTTCTCGGCTTCGAGTCGCGCGTAGTTGTGGGACTGGCGCTCGTGCTCTGCGACGAGTTCCTCATGGCTCATCAACCCAATCTGGGTTTGGGTAGGCATGCGGAAGGACCTTTCACCGCGCCCAACGGCACGGGCATCGGCATCGGAAGCTAGGGGACCCCGCGCACCCGGCAGAGCCCGTTGACCCTTGCTGCCTTCCGGCCCTGGGGGAGTTCACAGGATGCGCGCCGCGCGGGATCCATCGGCCAGTGTAGACAAACATCGCCCCGAACCGTGAATCGGCACCGCCACACCCCGCCGAAACCCGCGGCGACCTCCCCGTTTGGCAACCACCAGGTCATATTCGGTATGCTTCCCCACGGAGGATTCGCCTAGTGGCCTATGGCGCTCGCCTGGAACGCGGGTTGGGTTAACGCCCTCAGGGGTTCAAATCCCCTATCCTCCGCCACGGGGAAGCCCCTGTGATCCGCAGCTTCGCGGATCACAGGGGCTTTTTCGCTTCCCTGTCGTGTCGGCCCCACCCTCTAGCCTCGCGGCATGCGCTTCTCCGGCATCGTCGAGGTCTTTCCCGGCCCGGGCGGCTGGCACTACGTCGACGTGCCGGCCCGGATCGTCGAGGCCGTGACGAGCGTCTCCGTACGCGGACTGATCCCGGTACGCGCCCGCATGGGCGGCACCGAGTGGGACACGTCCCTGCAGCCGCGGGGCGACGGCCGGCATTTCCTCGCGTTGAAGAGGTCGGTGCGCGCCGCCGAGTCGGTCGAGGTGGGCGACACGGTGACGATCACGGTCGCGGAGCGCTGACGCGCCGGGCGGCTCACTCGCAGGCGACACCGTCCCGGTCACCGTCCATCTCCTCGCTGTACCCGGGCTGACCGGCGTACAGCGGCGCGGCGCCGACGGCCCGCGCCTCGGCGCAGTTGCGGTAGGTCGCGGCGGCGGCCGGCGGCGATGCCACCGACGGGGCCGGTTCCGGCGCCACGGTCGCGGCAGGCGCGGCGGGCACGGGGGCCGGGGCGGCGGCGCCGCACTCGGTGAGGACGCGGACCATCGCGTCGTGCTCGGCCTGGGTCACCCACAGCTGATAGAGGGCCTTGACCTCGATCTGCCGCGCGACGTACGTGCACCGGTAGGACCGGTTCGGCGGCAGCCAGGTCGCGGCGTCGCCGTCGCCCTTCTGCTGGTTGGCGTCGCCGTCGACGGCCTGCAGGTTGCGGGGATCGTTGGCGAAGTTCGCGCGGGTCTGCTGGTCGAGCTGCTGGGCACCCTTCTGCCACGCGTCGGACAGCGCGACGACATGGTCGATCTGCACGTCGGCGGAGGTGTCCTGGCCACGGCGGAACTCGATGGTCGTGCCGGTGTAGGCGTCGTGGAGGGTGCCGAAGAGGACCACGCAGTCCCGGGTGGCGGTCTTGTAGGTGATGTCGACGAGGTCGCGCCGCAGGATGTCGTTGCGGGTGTCGCAGCCGTTCGTAGCGGGCTGATGGAAGAGGTCACCGTCGACGGCATCCGCATGTGGAAGATCGTCGACGACACCGAGTTCCTGCACATGCGCACCAAGGAAGAGGTCGAGTGGGAACGCCAACGTAAGA
>NZ_JAALEG010000115.1 GCF_011058165.1 Rhodococcus aetherivorans | reverse complement strand
TGTGAGTCACTGTGAGAGGTAACTCGTTGATCACTACGCGATGGCCCACCCGCAGAGCGGGAACGACACGCCGCGGACCTGGACCGATGCCCTCAGCCGATTCCCACCACTCCCCGGGACTTACCCGCGATGCACCGCGCAGCTGCTCGCTCGGGTGGCGGTGCACCCCGGCGACGACGAACGGCTGGTCGATGAGACGTTCGAACCGCTCCGCGTCGAAGGCGACGCTTGCCATTCCCGAAGAGGCATAGGGGTGTTGCATCTCACATCAGTGTCTCGGTATGAGACAGGTAACGCGTTCGGACGAGCCACGGGCGGGTCGCACCCAACACGATCAAATCTCCGTGACCAGCTGAAATAGTCCGCTTCCCCTTCTGCGAGATATCCGGCGCAGGTGTCTCGCAATGAAACGGCTCGGGTGTGTCGCAGGTCGCAATGATCGTCCTCACAGCCCCAGCGGCAAGAACGAAGGAGATTCGAAATGGCCATTGAGCAACGCGATGTACTGATCGTCGGCGCAGGATTCGCGGGTCTGTATCAGCTCGACAAACTGCGCAAGATCGGTTACGACGTGCACGCGGTCGAGTCGGCCGGAGGCCTCGGCGGTGTCTGGTACTGGAACTGCTACCCCGGCGCCCGGGTGGACACGTGGGGCCCGATGTATCAGTTCTCCGACGAGGAGCTGTGGCGTGACTGGAACTTCTCCGAGCTGTACCCGGACTGGTCCGAGGTACGGGCCTACTTCAAGCACGTCGACGAGAAGCTGAACCTGTCCAAGGACATCTCGTTCAACACCCAGGTTACCGGCGCGGAGTTCAATGAGGACGCCAAGCGCTGGCTGGTGCACACCGAGAACACCGAGACCGGCGAACACAAGGACATCTCGGCCCGCTACTTCCTGCTGTGCACCGGATTCGGTTCAAAACCGTACATTCCAGAGATCCCCGGCCTGGAGACCTTCAAGGGCGAGTGCTACCACACCGCACGCTGGCCGCAGGAGGGTGTCGACCTGGCAGGCAAGCGTATCGCTGTCATCGGCACCGGAGCCTCCGGTGTGCAGGTAGCTCAGGAGTCCGCCCCGGTTGCCGAGGCGCTGACCGTCTTCCAGCGGACTCCGATGATCGCACTGCCAATGCGCCAGCGGAAGTTGACCGATGAGGAGAATGCGAAAGACAAAGAGACCTACCCCGAGCGAATGGCGCAGCGCAACCACCACTTCGCCGGCTTCGACTTCGACTTCCTCGACAAAGGCGCCGCCGACGTCACCCCCGAGGAGCGAGAGGCCGAGTTCCAGCGGCTGTGGGATATCGGCGGCTTCGTGCCGTGGCTGGGCAACTTCAACGACCTCTTGTTCAACGAGGACAGCAACCGCGCCTTCTACAGATTCTGGCGCGATGAAACCCGCAAGCGGATCACGCGCGAGGATCTCTGGGAGGATCTGGCCCCGACCGAGCCCCCGCACCCCTTCGGTGTCAAGCGTCCGTCACTCGAGCAGAATTACTTCGAGATCTACAGTCAGGACAACGTCAGCCTGGTCAACCTGCGAAACAACCCGATTGACCATGTGACCACCAAGGGCATCGTCACAGCCGATGGTGTCGAGCACGAGTTCGACCTCATCGTACTGGCGACCGGCTTCGACGCGGTCACCGGCGGCATCACTCAGATCGATATCCGCAATGCCGAGGGTGAATCGTTCGCCGACTCGTTCAGGGACGGTGCCCACACCGCTCTCGGCGCCGCGACCGCCGGCTTTCCGAATCTGATGTTCGTCTACGGCCCCCAGAGCCCGTCGGCCTTCTGCAACGGCCCGACCAACGCCGAGGCACAGGGTGAGTGGGTCGTCAACTTCCTCGATCACCTGATGAAGAACGATATCCAGCGGGTCGAGGCGACCCGCGAGGCCGAGCAGGTCTGGCAGCAGAAGATCGACGAGGTCTGCGAAATGGCGCTGTTCGACCGCGCCGCGTCCTGGTACATGGCCGCCAACATCCCGGGCAAGAAGGTGCAGATGCTCATGTGGCCCGCCGGCCTCCCGGCGTTCCTCGAAGAGGTCAACACCTCCGCAGCCAACGGCTACCCGGAGTTCGTCAAGGCCTGATCTCCGATGGAGGGGAGTCACCACGGCGGCTCCCCTCCATCGAGTGTCCCCACCTCAAGGAGCTCCTCGTGCAAAGCCTGATGATGGACGTACCGCTTCAGATCAAGACTCTGCTGTGGCGTGCGGAACGTCTCTACGGTCACAAAGAAATCATCGCCCGCACCGGCGACGCCTTCGATGCCTTCACCTTCACCGAACTCGGCCGGCGTGCTCGCAAGCTGTCGAACGTCCTTGCCGGGCTGGGCGTCACGTTCGGCGACCGCGTCGGCACTCTCGCCTGGAACACGGCCGAGCATCTCGTCGCCTACTATGCGGTCCCCTGTATGGGTGCCGTTCTGCACACCGTCAATACTCGGCTGTCCGACGATCAGATCGCGTACACCATCGCTCACGCCGGCGACACCGTCCTACTGGTCAGCAGTGACCAGCTCCCACTTCTGGCGCGTCTTACCGGTCGGCTCGCCGATGTGCGGACCGTCGTCGTGCTCGACGGCGAGGCACCCGCCGACGTTGAACTGGGTGTACCGGTACTCGCCTACACCGACCTGATGGCCGAAGCCTCCGACGAGTACGACTACCCGGATCTGGACGAGAACACCGCAGCTTCGATGTGTTATTCATCGGGCACGACCGGCGACCCGAAGGGCGTGGTCTACAGCCACCGCAGCACCGTTTTGCACGCCCTCGGGCTGTGCACCACCGGCACCATCGGGGTGAGCGAGAAAGAGCGATACCTGCTGGTCACGCCGCTGTCACATGTGAACTCCTGGGGCATGCCCTTCGCCTGTGTTCTGCAGGGCGCCACCATCATCCTGCCCGGCGATCACCCGGTGGGTGCGGATTATTTGAAGGTCATCGAAGACGCCGCACCCACCGTCCTCGTCGGGGCAGTCACGGTCGGTATGTTGATCCGCCGCGCACTGGAGGAGCACCCCGGCGACTATGACGTCTCTTCGTTGCACACGATGTGGCTGGGCGGTCAGGCACCTCCCGTCGTCGAGATGAAATGGTGGAAACAAGCTCACGGCATCCACATCACCCAGGCATGGGGCATGACCGAGGCCTCCCCCGTGCTGACCTTCTCCGGGCTGACGTCCACCAACCAGGACCTCGACGAGGACGCCAGGTTCGAGATCTTCAGCACGCAGGGGCAGCCGCTCCCACTCGTCGAGATCAAGCTGGTCCGCGAGGACGAATCCGAAGCGCCGTGGGATGGAAAGACCCCGGGCGAGGTTCTCGTCCGGGCACCGTGGGTGATCAGCGAGTACTACAACGATCCCCGCTCTGCGGGGAGCTTCTCCGACGGCTGGTTCCGCACTGGCGATATCGCGACGATGACCCAGGACGGCTATCTGACGATCGTCGACCGCGCCAAGGACCTGATCAAGAGCGGCGGCGAGTGGATCTCCTCGGTCGAGCTGGAGAACGCACTGATCGCCCACCCGAAGGTCATAGAAGCCTCGGTGGTCGGCGCGCCGGATCCGAAATGGATCGAGCGGCCCGTCGCCTTCGTTGTCCTGTCCGACACGGTTTCCCCCGACGAACTCAAGCTCTTCTTGAAGAAGCGATTCCCCTCGTTCTGGGTTCCGGACCGCTTCGAGGTCATCACCGAGTTGCCCAAGACCAGCGTCGGGAAATTCGACAAGAAACGGCTTCGCAACGAGTACGTCTGATCGCGTTTACACCTCAACACTCATCACTACCCCCGGAGGGAATGATGGTCACCGACCATTTCTACAGCAAGCTCAGCAGCGGCCACGGCTTTCTGGAGTCACCCCGCTTCCACAATGGCACCCTCTACCTGAGCGACTTCTTCAACGGGCGCGTCATCACGATGGACCCGACAACCGGCGCCTGGACGAAGATCGCAGATGTTCCCAACTCGCCATCCGGCCTCGGCTTCACCGACGACGGCGGGATCTTGATCGTCTCCCAGCACGACCACAAGCTGCTGCGCCGTGATCCCGATGGCACCATCACCGAGTTCGCCGATTTGTCCAAGTACTGCGGTGGCGACGCGAACGACATGTGTGTCGTGAACGGCCACTGCTACATCGGCAACTTCGGGTTTGATCTGGCCGGCGGCGCCGACCCCGAAACCACCAACCTGATCCATGTCACCCCGGATGGCACGGTGTCGGCCGAGCCGGGCGATGTTCTGTTTCCGAACGGCGCGGAACTGCTCCCGGACGGCACCACCCTGCTGCTCTCGGAGACCCTTGCGCACAAGATCTCAGCATTCCAGGTGCAGCCGGACGGCAGCCTCACCGACTACCGCACCTGGGCCCAACTGCCCGAGACCCACAATCCCGACGGCATGACCGTCGACTCCGATGGCGGCGTCTGGTATGCCAATGCCCTCACCGAGGGTCCCGAGAGCGGCTTCTACCGGGTGGAGGAAGGCGGTGAGATCACCGACCGGATTCTCGTCGAGAAGGGCTGGGGCGTGGCGCTGACCTTCGGCGGCCCCGACAACGACATCCTGTTCCTGGTCAACAACGACACCACACTGCCTGACTTCGCCCAGGGCCGGTCGGCCGGCTACGTCCTCACCGCGAAAGTCGGACGCCGCGGGGCGAACTGATCGTCTCCCGCCACTTCTCATCTCGACCTCCTCCCGAAAGGACCCCCATGTTCACCGGTCGCATCGCCAGATTCGACGCTCCTGGCCAGCCTTTCACTCTCACCGAAGCCTCTCTCGACGGCGTCGGTCCGGGTGAGATCCTGATCAAGGTCAAGCGCACCAACATCTGCGGCTCCGATCTGCACGCTTGGCACGGGACCTTCAACACCAGGGGTCTCGGCGGCCGGCTCCCGACGGTGCTGGGCCACGAAATGGTCGGCGCCATCGCTCAGCTCGGCGAGGGCGTCACCGCCGATTCCGACGGTCACACACTGTCGGAGGACGACCGCGTGGTCTTCCCCTATTTCTTCTCCTGTCACCGCTGCTACCAGTGCCTTCGTGGGCACCGTACCGCCTGCGAAAACCTGTCCATGGCGATGCTGGGACAGGCCGACGAACCACCGTATTTCGTCGGCGGCTACGCCGACTACTTCGTCCTGCCAGCCGGCGCCGTCGTGTACCGCGTCCCCGATTCGCTGTCCGACGACCTGGCCTCCGGTGCGAATTGCGCACTCTCACAGGTCATGTACGGCTTGGAACGGGCGAATCAGACCTTCGGCGACACGGTGGTCGTGCAGGGAGCCGGCGCACTGGGCCTCTACGCGGTGGCGGTCGCCAAGGCTCGCGGTGCCTCGCTCGTCATCGCCATCGACGGGGTCACCGAGCGGCTGGAGCTGGCGACCGCCTTCGGTGCCGACCACGTCATCGACCTCACCGAGGTGCCCGAGGCCAAGGACCGCGCCAAGCTGGTGCGGGGTTTGACCTCTGGCCGGGGCGCGGACGTCGTCGTCGAGGTCGTCGGCATCCCCGCCGCGATCAACGAGGGGCTCAACTTGCTCGGCCTCTACGGACGTTATGTCGAGATCGGCAACATCAACTTCGGCAAGACCGTCGAGTTCGACCCGTCCCGATTCGTGTTCTCCAACAAGACGATGATCGGCGTTTCGCTTTACGAGCCCGACGTCCTCTCCCGTGCGCTGCAGTTCCTCCAGGAGTGGCAGGACAAGATCCCGCTGTCCCGGCTCGCCGCCGCCACCTACTCACTCGAGGAGATCAACGACGCGTTCGCCGCAGCCCAGACCAAGCGCGACGTCCGCGCCAGCATCGTGTTGTGACAGACCGGGAGAAACGAATCATGCACGCACGCAACGAGCTCTACATCGACGGTGCCTGGGTCACCCCCGCAGAGCACGCCCGAGTCATAGAAGTGGTCAATCCGGCCACCGAGCAGGTGATCGGCCATGTCCCGCACGGGACTGCCGCCGACGTCGACCGTGCGGTCACCGCCGCCCGCCGCGCCTGGGACCCGGACGTGGATCTGGTCGAGCGACGCCGGCGGGTCGACTCGATCATCGAGGCGACCAAACGCCACCTGCCCGCTATCGCAGCCCTGATCACCGCGGAGATGGGCGCACCGATCCGCATCGCGGAGAGCGTCCAGACCAAGGTACCGCTGGCCGTCGCCAAAGGCATCCTGGAGGTGCTCGATCAGCCCGAAAAAACCGAACGCATCAGCAACTCGGTGATCCTTCGCGAGCCCTACGGCGTCGTCGGCGCCATCACTCCGTGGAACTACCCGCTCTATCAGGTGATCGCCAAGCTGGTTCCCGCAGTCGCGGCCGGCTGCACGATCGTCCTCAAGCCCAGTAACGAGGCCCCGCTGTCGGTATTTGCGTTCTTTGATGCCCTGCATGAGGCAGACCTGCCGCCCGGGGTCGTCAATCTCGTCTCCGGCCCGGGCCGTGTCGTCGGCGAGGCGATCGCCGGGCACCCCGACGTCGACTTCGTCTCGTTCACCGGATCCACCGGCGCCGGCGCACGTGTGGCCGAAGTCGCGGGTGCGGCGGTCAGCAAGGTCGCCCTCGAGCTCGGCGGCAAGTCGGCCAACGTCATACTCGCTGACGCCGACCTGACCGCAGCGGTGAAGGTCGGCGTCAGCAACGCCTTCCTCAACGGCGGCCAGACCTGCATGGCATGGACCCGGATGCTGGTGCCAGCCGATCGGTACGGCGAGGCCTTGGACATCGCGGCCGCGGCTGCCGCCAAATTCACTGTCGGCGACCCCACCGATCCGTCGACCCGCCTCGGACCGTCGGCCACCGCGAGCCAGTTCGAAACGGTGCGCGGCTTCATCGACCGAGCACTCGCCGCCGGTGCCCGGCCCGTCACCGGCGGCTCGGAGCGGGTTCTGTCACCCGGCTACTATCTGGCGCCGACCATCCTCGCCGACGTCGACCCGATGTCCGAGATAGCTCAAGAAGAGGTATTCGGACCCGTTCTGGTGGTTATACCGCACACCGGTGACGACGACGCGGTGCGCATAGCGAACTGCACTCCGTACGGGCTGTCGGGGGCAGTGTGGGCCGGTAGCGACGAGCGTGCCGTTTCCGTGGCGAAACGGATCCGCACGGGACAGCTCGACATCAACGGCGGCGCATACAACCCGCGCGCCCCGTTCGGGGGGTACAAAAAGTCCGGATTCGGTCGCGAACTCGGACCGTATGGCTACGAGGAGTTCCTGCAGATCAAGTCCCTGCAGATGCCGACCTGACCGGTTGCATCCGGCGATGTGGTCGACGTCTTCGAAGGATGTCGAACACCACCACCACGTGATCAAGCTGATCTGCTCACGCCGATCGGCCAACGAAGGATTTCACCATGACTTCCCCACTTACCATCACCAGTTCCGGTGCCGTCCAGACGTGGACGATCGACAATCAGGGCGTCGGTAATGCCATTACCGGACTGGATTTCATCGAGGCCTTCGAGCGTGCCGTCCACGAGGCCAACCGGAGTACCGAGGTGCGCGCGGTAATCCTCACCGGTGCCGGCAAGATCTTCTCATCAGGCGGCAACGTCAAGGAGATGGCTGACGCGGAGGGGATGTTCGGGCTCGACCCGCGGGCCCAGCGACGTGCCTACGTCGATTCGATCCAGCGAATTCCGCGAGCCCTCGACCGCCTGGAGGTCGCTATCATCGCTGCGGTCAACGGCCCCGCCATCGGCGCCGGCTGCGACCTGGCGATGATGTGCGACCTGCGAGTGGCGTCCGAGAAGGCATCCTTCGCCGAGAGCTTCGTACAGATCGGTCTCATTCCCGGCGACGGAGGCACCTGGTTCCTTCCACAGGCGATCGGTTATGAACGAGCGGCGCTGATGACCCTCACCGGCGAACGTATCGACGCGGCCACCGCCAAGGAGTGGAACATGATATCCACGCTGGTCCCGCACGACGACCTGCTCTCCGCGGCGATGGACATCGCCGAACGCATCGCTGAGAACCCCTCGGAATCGCTGCGGATGGCCAAGCGGCTGTTGCAGGAGTCGAGAACAAGTTCGCTCGAGACCGTGCTCGGCATGGCTGCCGCCATGCAGCCACTGGCCCACCTCGACCCCGAGCACACGGTCCGGCTGGAGAGGTGGCGGACCAAATGAGCATTCCGCCCAACGTGGGGCGCCTGGTTCCGCCCACCTCCGGTGATCCGGCCACGACCGCTGCGCTCCGCACGAAAGTCCGCGAATTCCTCGCCGACCAGCGCGCGGCCGGCCACTACACACCACGTGTTGACAGCTGGCTGTCGGCATGGGACGAAGACTTCACCCGAGCCCTGGCCGACCGCGGCTGGCTCGGCATGACCGTGCCGAGCGAATACGGGGGCCACGATCGATCCTTCGTGGAACGATTCGTCGTGACCGAAGAACTACTCGCCGCCGGCGCGCCGGTTGCGGCCCACTGGATTGCCGACCGGCAGATCGTCCCCTCACTGCTCAAATACGGCACTGACGAGCAGAAGGAGAAGTATCTGCCGGGCATCTCGCGCGGCGAGGTCTTCTTCGGCATCGGCATGAGCGAGCCGGACTCCGGCTCGGACCTGGTCAGCGTCCGCACCACGGGTACCCGAGTCGATGGCGGCTGGCGGATCAACGGATCGAAAGTATGGACGTCCGGAGCGCATCAGGCCCACGCGTTCATCGTCCTGGCGCGCACCGCGCCTGTGGATGCGACGAACCGCCATGCCGGTCTCAGCCAGTTCCTGGTCGATCTGGACTCGCCCGGAGTGCAGGTCCGCCCGATCATCTCGATGAGCGGCGAGCACCACTTCAACGAGGTTTTCCTCACCGATGTCCTGGTTCCCGACTCCCAGGTTTTCGGCACCATCGGTCAGGGTTGGGAACAGGTCACCTCGGAGCTGAGCTTCGAGCGCAGCGGCCCCGAACGCGTGCTGTCGACCTTCCCGCTGTTGGCGGGGCTGACCGCGATGGACAACGGCCCCGAGCTGGGTCGGCTCGTGGGTCGCATCGCAGGACTGCACCAGATGTCGGCGGCCGTGGCCGGTGCACTGGAACGCCGCGAACGGGCGGACGTGGCCGCCGCGGTGGTCAAGGTGCTCGGCACCAGCACCGAAGGCGATATCGCCGAGGCCGCCGCGCTGCTGACCGGCGACGAGAGCGACGACGACTGGAAGAAGCTGGTCCACACCGGCCTGGACCAACGCCCCGGTTTCACCCTCCGGGGCGGCACCAACGAGATACTGCGCGGCGTGATCGCGCGGGGATTGGGATTGCGATGACCATGATTCCCGATGTCGAGCCCGACCTGTCGGACCTAATGCATGCGGTCTTCGCCAAGCACGCCGGCAAGCATGCCGCCGGTGGGCCGACCGCTGACAAGATCCGCGAGCTCGATACCGCACTATGGGCGGAGCTCAGCGAGCTCGGTCTGACCCGGCTCACCGGTTCCCCGGAAACCGGTGGGAGCGGGGCCAGCTGGCTGGAGGCCGCCGAGCTGCTGTCGGCCGCCGCAGCCGCCGGCGTCCGAACCCCTGTCGCCGAACATGACCTGCTCGCCGGCGCTCTGCTGGAGGAGGCGGGCCTGCCGGCCGATGAGAAGCTCCGCACCGTCGCCATCCTCGATCCCTCGGGCATGGCGTCGTCCGTGCCGTGGGCCTCGGCCGCCGAGTCGATCCTCGCTGTGTGGCACGCCGGTGACCAACGGTTTATCGCCGACGTACCCGCGTCGTCGTTCAACATCATGGCCGGTACCAACCTGGTCGGGGAGCCGCGCGATCGGGTGCAGATCGACCTCGACAATATGTCGGGCACACCGATCACCGACGACGCGGTGGAGCGATATCTACTCAAGGGAGCGCTCACCCGCGCCATCATGGTGTCGTCGGCACTGGACCACGCGCTGGCGCTGTCTTGCGAGCATGTCACGGCCCGCACGCAGTTCGGTCGCCCATTGGCCCGGTTCCAGGCGGTGCAGCACCTGATCGCCGACGCGGCAGCCGAGTGCGCGCTGGCTCGCGCCGCCACCGAGGCGGCGCTGGCTGCCGCGATCCGCAGCGACGACTGGTCCGGCGGCGACCTGCTCTTCCGCATCGCCGTCGCGCGCTCCTGTGTCGGCCACGCCGCGACCACGGTCGTACGCAACGCCCACCAGGTCCACGGCGCCATCGGCACCACGAACGAGCACTCCCTACACCGGTATACCCGAGCCGCACTGGCGTGGCGGGCCGAGTTCGGTTCGGTCACCTACTGGGACCGCCGCCTCGCCGCTATCGCCGGCGCCGCCGGCCCGGAAAACCTCTGGCCCCTGATCGCGGACTGACCATGCCGCCTGGGCACGTTCGCGGATGTCGCCCGAAACAATTGGGCTGTCTAGACCGTTAGGTCGGTGCCGTTGGAAATGCCGAGTGAACGCAGCTTGCGATAGAGCGTGGCACGGCCGATACCGAGCACCCGCGCGGCCTCCGCCCGGTTGTTGTCGACACTGAGCAGGGCGTCGATGATCAGGTCACGTTCGGACTGCTCCATCGGCGTCAGCTTGCGCCGGTGAGCCCTCTTCATCAGCCACCCCGGGAGATCCGAGACCTGCAGCTGGCTGCCCTTCGCCTCCGCCAGCGACACGGCGAGCACGTCACGTAGCTCGGCGACGTTGCCCGGCCAGGAATAGCGCATCAGCACCTGCCGTGCCGGCATCGCGCAGGTGACCACCCGATCAGGCGCGATCTCGGCGAGCAGCTCCGGCACGATATCGACGATGTCGTCCGGCCGCTGGGCCAGCGGTGGCAGCCACAGTTGATGGGCGAAGCCGGCGATCGTACGCACCACGGTGTCGCGCGGATCATCGGTGCACGTCACCATCAGCCGCAGCGGGCCCTCTGCGTTCCGCACCAGCTCCCCGAGTTCGGCACGTACCGGGACGGTCAGCTTGTCTATCCGCCGGACGATCACGGATTCACCCGCGGCGAGCGCACTGCGGCAGCGATCCGGCAGCGAGCTGTGCGAGGTACCCCGCTCCTGTTCCGCATCGAAGATCCGCAGCCCGCCGCCGCGCATCGACGCCAGCCGCTTCGCGGCCCATAGCTTTCCGGTGCCGTCCTCGCCGGTGAACGCGACGGGTTCGTCGTTGTCCGCCAGCTTGGTCATCCGCTCGATCAGTTTGTTCCACTGAACGCTGCGTCCCGCCTTCGCGGGCTCGGAGCTCCGAGTCCGGGGGGTGGTGAGCGGCGACGGCCTCGACCGCGGCGTCAGGTCTCGTGCCGCCCTCTGGGTGAACTCGGGATTCAGGCGCAGGACCACTCCGGCATCGATGCCGGAGTGCTCCACGATGAGCGTCATCCGAAACGAGTAGCGGCCAGCCGAGAGTTCGGCTACTCCCGTGTCGCGGCGATGCCGTGCCGCGATACCCGCCAATTCCCACAGCATCGCCTGATCGGACGCGTTGACCTGTTCCGCCGCCGAAGTGTTGGTCAGGAACATGTTGGGTCGCATCCCCACCACGGGGCCGCGGTGCACCCGGGATGTCTTGACGAAGCACTCCAGCAGCGCCGACTCCGACGCGGACGCCTGCTGCGCGAAGCGGGTCTCGATGTGCTCAGCGACCTCGACGAGCAGGGAGGTCATGAGGGGATTGAAGTCTGTGGCAAGGCAGCTGAAGTCGAGGACTCCCTCGATCGTGCCCCGGACCGGATTGCGAATCGGCACCCCGACGCACGCGAACGGGAACAGCCGCTCCGCGAAGTGCTGCTCCCCGCTGATTGTCACCACGCGCGCTTCCTCCAGGGCGGTTCCGACGCCGTTCGTGCCCGCGAATTCCTCGGTGAAACCGAAGCCCAGCGCGATGCGCGCGTTATCGAGCGGGCCGTGCAGGGACTTCGCCCCGACCCAGCGGTGGATGATCCGGGCGTCGGGGTCGGCGAGCAGCAGTGCGTGGCGCATGTTGGACATCGTGCCGACCAGTCGCTCCAGCACCGGCTCGGCCGCCCGGAAGAGCCTGCTGTCGTCATCGATGTGGTCGTCATAGGGGAGGCTGAGCTCAGCCTCCCGCGCCACGCCGCAGGCAGAGGAGCGTAGCCAGGACCTCTCGATGACCGGGTCCATCCCGGTTTCCGGATCCTCGGCGAGGAACGTACTCATCGACAACACACCCTCTCCAGCCTGCGGCATGCATCTCCAACTCATCAATTGTCCAGATCGGTGGCCCGGTCGCCAGCTCGTCGTGAAACAGCCACTACTTGGCAACACCCCCGGGCACTTCCGGTCTCAGGAATCGGCCCACTTCGCACCACAGAGCGCGTAGACCATGGTGCAGACCTCGTTGCTGCGGTTGCGCCACGCATGCCGGGTGCCGCGCTGCACGACAATCGTTCCCGGGGTGATCAGCTGCTCCTGGCCGTCATCGAGCTCGAGGTAGATCTCGCCCGACAGGCAGATGCCGTAATCGATGGTCTCGGTCGTGTGCATTCCGGGATTGGCCTCCTCGAACGCCCCGATGAGACCCGGCTGCGCCGCCTCCGAATCAGGCGCGTCTCCGTCGCTGTCCGCATCGTCAGCGGCGCCGGCCGGCGGCCAGTGCACGACGCACAGCCGGGTGCCGGTGCCCTCGGGGAAGAAGGGGGCGAACACCGGCTCGTCGCTGCCGCCCTTACCAACGGTCACCGAACCGTCGTCAGGGGTTCCCCAGACGTTGCCGATGTCCATGCCGCCCGCCGCGGCGAAACGCGGCGTTCCAACCGAGGTGAAGACCGCTTTGCGTTCGTTGTTCACTCCGGTGACAACGCGGGTGATGCTCATCTCTGCCATCTGCTGATCGCTCCTCTTGCCAGTCTCTGACGCCACCCCGGCGCCCGATGTGACCAAAATTACAAATGATCGGAACTACCACGGTGTATCACTCTGAGACACTGCCGCGAACAGAGTGCCTTGGCAGTGGTGTGCAAACGCAACAGACACCCTGCCGAAGTCCGCCGCCTAGGGTTTGCCGCCGCACAGAAGATCACCAAGGCCGCACCCCCGGCCACGAAGCTGCAACGTCGGACGTACCTGGTTGTCGCCGGACACGGCTACTACCAACTGCTCGCCGCCTTACAGCTCATCCTCGCGCTCGTGGGCGGGTTCGCTCGTCGATATGAACCGCGCGCACTTCGCGCAGCAGCCACCGGAGTCACCGCAGTCGCCGAGACGGCCAGCCACGATGTGACGCCCCCGTCGAGCTAGCGCAGCCGAGGACGATCACCGATGCCGACGACTGTGCGACGAATCAGCACATTCGTACTTCGCACGAACACCGAGCACTTTAGTCTCGTACTCCGGTGGTTAAGGCGCACTTTGGAACCGGCAACACTGGCCCTGGTGGACGTCGTGACTCTGCGGTGCTGACATGCGTTCCTACCTTTCGTTGCCGTCGTTGCCGCGTGCGCGGTCGCGACCTGCATGAGTGCGTGGGGACGGGTCGAGCGGCGCGGGAATCGGTGACCCTGGACGCCTCACGGCCTCGGACGGTGGTGCGGCGTTGTCGAGTGCGACAAGCCGCCGCGACTCTTCCTGCTCCGGTGTGAGTGTCGATGTCGTCGTGCGACCCGGCTCCGTCGACCCTTCGACGCGCGCGGAAGCCGGCACCGACAGCCGCGGCTGTTGGGGGGCGTGGATGGTCGCGAGCTCGGTCCGCACGGCGTACTCGATGTCGAGTGCCCGTTGCAACTCACCTGCCGCGCGATGCGCTTCAGCGATCGCCTCCATGGCTTTCATCAACTGCCGCAGCAACAGCATCGCGGACACGCTCTTCGGGAGATGCCCACTGGTCTGCATCACAATCAGTGCGGCACCACCGGCAGACATAGCTCCCTTCGGTGCCCGGTACGCCCGGTGCGCCGGAAGCTGCGCGGACCGAGCGAGCTGACGCGCCGCCGCGGCCAACGGTCCGGGTGTCGGTTCGATCTGCGCGGACCACGCCGCGAATACCCCGGCGGTACGGCCGGCGGCGCGTGCCCACTGTGCCCGGTCCTCGAGCGGGATGGACCGCAGGTAAGCGTTCCACTTTCCAATGTCCGCGGTGGCCCGGTCGAGCAGCTTCGGGTCGAGTTCCTGACTCTCACGTCCGGCTCGCACCGTCGGCCGGTCGCGGCGAGCCGCGTTCCACTCGTCGACAGCCGCCGACGACGCTTGTGGGCTGTCCTCCCACTCGCTGCGCAACCGCGGCAAGGTCAGATCCTTGGCGAGATGTCCTCCGCCGTAGAACACCGGCGTGTGCCCAGCAGCCGGCCGAACAGCGACCTTGTAGCCGACCACGACGTCGCTTCGCCCCGACGCGAAACGCGGCCGCACGACCAATCCCTGCCCACGCAGACGGCGCACGAACTCCGCCTCCGACTTCGACGCAGTCGCACACGCCCGGACGCGGCGCGCGAGAAGTTCGCGATCCAACTCGGGGGCACCCTCACGTTCGGCACGATGCTTCTCGGCCCGGTGGTAACCGCGTTCGCCTGAACCGGTTTCACGGGAGGCAATGACCGCGAGTCCGTGCTTGCGCTCGAGTTCGCCCGCGAGCTCACTCGCGCGCTTCTTCGACCGCCACAAGTCGACCTTCGTACCGTCCTCGCGCACCACGGACGCCGCGATGTGGATGTGGTCGTTACCCTTGGTGGACACACCGTGCCGCACCGCCGCCCAGCGGGCGGGGGAGCGGCCGGAGGTCTCGGTGAACCCCATGCCGTCCATGAATTCCTGCGCGATTGCGCCCCACTTCTCGTCGGTGAGCTGCCCCTCGTCGGCGTGCAGCGACAGCGAGCAGTGCCACACGTTCGCATCCCGCCACGGGTCGATCGGGTCCCGGACCTTCTTGCCGTGCGAGTCCCGCACATCCTCGCCACTATCGTTTCGGAGGTAGTTCGGTTCGCGGACCTCGGTACCGAAAACCCGGCGCGGCTCATCGATCTGGCGGGCAATCGCGATCGCGTCCTGGTGCGACAACTCGTTGTCGTCGTGCCACGCCATGATCGCCGGATCTCCCGCCACCAGGTGCGGGTCGGTGTGCTCGTTCGACCGCCCCGGGCCCTGTAAATACGACAGCAGACCGGTCATCTTCTCACCGCTGGAGATCTTCACGATCATCGCGCGTCGAACTCCTGCAAAATGCCGTCAATTCGCATCGCGACCCGGCGCACCTCGCCGAGTGTGACCCCGAGATTCTCGGGCAGATCCCCGGTGGCGTTGGTGGCCTTCGCCATCTGGCTCCGCCGGTGCTCGATCAGTTGGCACGCAGCGCCTGCGTCGTGTGCCCGATCATGAAAAGGCACAGGACGAGCGAAGCGAGTTCCTTCGCGCGGTTTCCCGGCCGCCCCCACCTGTGGTGCGGACCCGATTGTGGGTGCCTGAGATCAAGCGGAGCGGGACAGAGAATCTCGGGCATCCACATGAGGACCAGGGCGCTCCGCACTTGTGGTCGGCCGGCGCCCGAACGGGCTGACAAAGGGCCGCGCTCCGCGCGTCCGACGCGACTTCACAGCGGGGGAGTTGTCCCCAAGTGGGCACCGGGCTTAACGGCATTGGGCACACACGACATTTCTCCGCTCCGCTGTGTCGTGTGCACACAACGCCTACCCGGACACCCACCCGGGGACAACAGAATCCGAGCGCGAATCGACTCACGAACACACCGCGTGTACGGCTCGAGATTCGCGGACATCGTCTATACGATCGACCGCATGGAGAACCAGTCGCTGGAAACCGAATTCGCCGCTCTCGATGATAGTGCCCCGTGGAGTGGTGGACTTCGGATCGGCTCGCGGTATGCGCGGTGATCAACGAGTCGCGGTGAATACTATGCTGTTTCGCTCGGGCCGGTCAACGACAACGCTGGTTCGGTAGCGTGCT
>NZ_JAALEG010000114.1 GCF_011058165.1 Rhodococcus aetherivorans | reverse complement strand
GAGGGGCAGCGCCCCTCAGGGGGGTCCCGGCAGTAATGGCGCAAAAAACAACGAGGTTCGCGTAGCGCCTGGTCCGGGTAGACGGACGAGTCGTTGTTGGTGGCCGCTATCGGTGGCCGCGGTCGGGACCGAGGAGGCTGGTGATGCCGCGCATGGCCGCCGGTGAGGGTTTGAAGTAGCGGCGCAGGTTGTCGGGTTTGCGGTGGCGGGACTTGGCCATTAGCTCGAGCAGGCTGGCTCCGGCCTCGCCGAGATGCGTCAGGCCAGAATGCCGGAGTTCGTGCAGGTCCCAGCCGGTGCCGGGTCCGTTGGTGGCGGTGGCGGCATCGAGCAGGGCGCGGGCCTGGCCGTAGGACAACCTGGCCAGGCCGGTGTCGGGGCAGATGTCGCGGTCGGCGACGGCTTTGCGGGGTCCGGGTCGGCGGTGGGTGACGAACAGCGGTCCGCGGGTGCGGCCCTTGGTGAGGCGTGGCAGGAGCCGGGCGGTACCCGCGTCCCAGTACACGAGCTCGTGCGCGTACTCGTGATGGGCGGCGCCGCGGCGGCGGGTGCGGGGCTTGGCGCCCTTGGACTTCACCGGGCAGCACCGCCCGGCCAGGTCGAGGTCTTCGATGTTGACCTGGAGCAGTTCCTCGGTGCGGGCGCATGTTTCGTAGAGCATCCGCCACAGCGTCTTATCCCGCAGGTCGATGTCGCGGCGGGTGATGAGCCGGTCGATCGCGGTGCGCGAGCGCACCGGGGTGGCCGAGTCCGGCGGGGTGGAGCGTTTCACCCACGCGGGGACCGCCGGGGCGAGGTGTCCGTGCTCGCGGCACCACGCCAGCCAAGACGCGACCGCGGCGCGGCGGGCGTTCCAGGTGTTGACCGCCGCCTCGCCCCACAAAGTTTCCAGGGTTTCGCCGATCTCGTCGTCGGCGACATTGGCCAGCGGCCGGGCCTCGCCGAGCCTGGCGGTGGTCTTATCGACGGCGATGGCGTAGGAGCGGCGGGTGTTCGGGGAGCGGATCGAGTCGAGGAAGCCGTCGCCGGCGGCGCGGACGGTGATCCCGGACGACAACATTGTGACCTCCCTGGCCTGCTTGCCACAGATAACAGGGCCGCTTCGCGCACCGCCGGAGCGGAGTCGTCGCAGGCCGGGTTTCATGGTGCCACAGATAACAGGGTGTTATCTGTGGGATCAGTCGGCGGCGGGTCGGTGGACGCCGCCGGCGGCGGCGTTGACGGCTTCGGCGAGGGTGGGGTGGATGTGGATGGCGGCGGCGAGTTGGCCGTAGGTGGCGCCGCAGGTCATGGCGATGACGGCTTCGTGGACGAGGTCGCCGCCGTCGGGTCCGGCGATGTGGCAGCCGAGGATCCGGTCGGTGGCGGCGTCGGCGACGAATTTGACCAGGCCGCGGGTGTTGCCGATGGCGCGTGCTTTGGCAACGCCGGTGAAGTTCTGGCGGCCGATGATCACGTCGTAGCCGGCTGCGCGGGCGGCGGGTTCGGTCAGGCCGACGGCTCCGACTTCGGGGTCGGTGAACACCGCGTGCGGCACGACACGTCCGGTGGTGGTGCGGTCCTGGTCGCGGTAGACGGTGCGGTAGACGATGTCGGCGTCGTCGCGGGCGGTGTGGGTGAACATCGGCCCGCCCCGCAGGTCGCCGATCGCCCACACGTTGTCGGCGGAGGTGTTCAGGGTGTCGCCGACGGTGAGGAAGCCGTGCGGGTCGGGTTGCAGGTCGAGGTGTTCCAGGCCCAGGGCGTCGGTGTTGGGGGTGCGCCCGGTGGCGAGCAGCAGGTGGCTGCCGGTGATCTCGGCGGTCTCGGTGCCGGTGCAGCCGATCCGGATGTTGCCGGCCGTCCCGGCGGCGTGAGTACAGGTGGTGGCGGTCGCGACAGTGATGCCGTCGGCAGTCATGCCGTCGGCGACGGCGGCGCTGATGTCGGGGTCTTCCCCGGGCAGCAGCCGGTCGGCGCGCTGGACGATGGTGACCTCGGCGCCGAATCGCCGGAACATCTGCGCGAATTCGCAGCCGACGTAGCCGCCGCCGACGACGAGCAGGTGGGCGGGTAGTTCGGTGAGGTCGAGCAGCGTGCGGGAGGTGTAGTAGGGCACGGCATCCAAGCCGTCGATGGCCGGGAGGGTGGTGCGGGTGCCGGTCGCGAGGATGATCCGGTCCGCGGTCAGGGTGGTGCCGTCGACGGTGAGGCGCCGGTTACCGGTGAATTGTCCTGCGGCGTGGTAGAAGTCGAGGTCGGCGGATTTTTCGACGGCCCGATACGATCCGGCCCGGATGGAATCGACGAGGGTGTTCTTACGCTCCACCACGGCGGCCAGGTCGACGGTGACCGGACCGCCGACGCGGACGCCGAACTCGGCGGCGCGGCGGGCCTGATGGGCGACGGCGGCGGAGGCGATCATCGTCTTGGTGGGGATGCAGCCCCGGTTCAGGCAGGTCCCGCCGAGCAGTTCCTTCTCGACGAAGGCGACCCGGCCGTGGCGGGCGGCGCGCAGCGCCAGTGGCAGCCCGGACATTCCGCCGCCGAGCACGAGGGTGTCGTAGCGTTCGGTCATTGCGGGCGCCCTTCCTCGATGACGGTCGTCGGGGTGCAGCAGTCGACGGGTGCGGCATCGGTAACGCGGCGCCGGATCATGCGGTGAGCGAGGACGGTGACGGCGGCGGTGAGCACGGTCAGTGCCGCGATCGTCGCCATCAGTGGTGTGTGGTTCTGCAGCCAGGTGCTGGCGGTGGTGGACAGGGCCGCGAATCCGTTGGTGCCGGTGGTGTCGCCGGTGACGGCGGGCAGCCAGTACCAGGCCAGGTAGGCGCCGGTGAGGATGAGCACGGTCGCGGTGATGCGGGTGCCGTGCCGGGCGAGGGCGGCGAGATGGTGGGTGAGCGCGGTACCGGCGGCCGCGGCGGCGAGGCTGACCAGCAGCAGGATCGTCGCGGCGCCGAGGGTGTAGGCGACGAACACCGCGAGCAGCGCACCCCAGCCCGCGGTGGCCTGGGCCTGGGCGATGACGGCCAGCAGCACCCCGAACGTGCACGACAGCGACGCCGCGGCGTAGCCGATCCCGGCGAGGACGATCCCGGTTGTGCCGCCCGGCCCGGTGGCCGGGCGCAGCGCTCGGGTGGGCAGTCGCAGACCGAGCACGCGGCCGGTGAACATGACGACACCGAGCAATACCAGGGCGACACCGACGACCAGACCGAGCCACGGCGCGGCGCTGATCAGCGCGCGGGCACCGGCGCTGATGGCCAGCCCCGCCACGGCCAGGGTGCCCGCGAACCCGAGGGTAAAAGCGACGCCGGTTCGCAGCGCCCGCGCCGTGCGTACCCCGAGCGGTTCGGTGGCGGTGTCGCCGAGGGTGTGGGTGATCCAGGCCGGCAGCAGCGCGAAACCGCACGGATTGACCGGGGCGAGCATGCCCGCGGTGAACGCCAAGGCCAGCAGCCCGTTCACCGGTCCCCGGCCTTCGCCAGCGCGGCGGTGATCTGATCGGCGGACGGGTCGGCGGCCCGGTAGGCGACCGCACCGCCGGGGTCGACGACGAGCAGGGTCGACAGGGCGGCCACGGAGTACCGCTTGGTCAGGGTCGCATCGGTGTCGATGACCGCGGGCACGGTGTCGGTCCCGGTTTGCTGCTGGAAGTCGGTGACGACCTGGGCAGGTTCGGCCGGATCCATGTCGACCAGGACGAAAGCGGCGGTGTCACCGAGTTGTCGCGCAGCCTGCGACAGCGACTTCGCGCCGCCCACGCATTCACCGCAGCCGACCGAAAAGAAGAACATCGCCGTCGGCTTGCCGCTGGGCACGGTCACCGGCGCCCCGGACAGCGCGGTGACCGTGACGGGGTCGGTGGCGGCGCGGGGCGAGGCGGTGTCGGTGCCGCAGGCAGCCAGCACCGTGACCGCCAGGGCGGCGAGCGCCGCGCTCACCGTGCGTCGGGTGATCGGCGTGGTCACGGCTGGGAACTCCGATCGGTCGACGCGTTGGGCTGATGCGATCGGCGGGTGCCCAGCAGTCCGCGGACTGTCCCTCGCTGCGGCGGCTTACGACGGCGCGCGGTGTAGCCGACGGCGGCGAGGACCATCACCGCGGCGGCCACGATCGGTCCCCAACTGCGCAGCGCACCGCCGAGGGCGGTGAGCGCACCGGCCGCGATCAAGGCCGGTCCGGCGCAGCACACGATCATGGCCACGGCGGCACCCACCACCGCGAGCGGGCCGCCGATCCCCGTGGAGTTGTTGCGTACGTTCATCAATGTCCTGCTCCGTTCACACGAGCGGTGTCGATGCGGGTGCAGCAGGTCAGCGCGGCGGCGTTGTCGGCGGCGAGGGAGCGGGCCAGCATCACCAGGTCCGCGACGCGTGGGTCGCCGACGGAGTAGCGCAGCTTCTTGCCGTCACGGCGCGCGGTCACATAACCGCAGTCGGCCAGGCAGGACAGGTGCACCGACACCCGCGGCTGGGAGATCCCGGCATGCTCGACACACTCCGCGGAGGTGCGCTCGGCGGCCAAGATGAACTCCAGCAGCTTCAACCGCGTCGGATCCGACAGCGCGCGAAAGAACTTCGCCGTCGCATCCAGGTGCGTGCAGGCCGTCTCGCCACCGGGCGCGGTGACGGCGGCGGTCGTGGACCGGGGCAAGGGGATCGCCTCCACAAGAAGAAAGTTGAACTATTCGGATAAGCGCATAGTATGATGTCCGGAGATATTCGTCAACGCGAATAGCAACCTGTTCCGTGACCGGAGTCCCCCAGCAAGGAGAACCCGCCGTGACCACGACATCCCCGCGCGCCGATCTGGCGATCATCGGTTCCGGTTCGGCGGCGTTCGCCGCCGCCATCGCCGCGGTCAACCTCGGCAAACGGGTGGTGATGGTCGAGCGCGCCGCGATCGGCGGCACCTGCGTGAACGTGGGCTGCGTGCCGTCGAAGGCGCTGCTGGCCGCCGCGGAGGCCCGGCACACCGCGGCGAGCGCCGACCGGTTCCCGGGGCTGGCGGCGACCGGGGCACCGGTGGACTTCGCCGAGCTGATCGCGGGCAAGAACGCGCTGGTCGACCGGCTTCGCGGCGAGAAGTACCTCGACCTGGCCGCCGACTACGGCTGGGAGATCGTCTCGGGAACCGCCGTCTTCACCGGTACCACCGACGCACCGGTGCTGCGGGTCGAGCAGGGGGCCGATGGCCCGCGGGTGATCGACGCCGATCAGTACCTGATCGCGACCGGCGCCGCGCCGTGGGCGCCGCCGACCGACGGGCTCGCCGAGGCGGGGTATCTGACCTCGACCACCGCGATGGAGCTCGACGTCCTGCCGGGGTCGCTGATCGTGGTGGGCGGCAACGCCATCGGTCTCGAACAGGCACAGTTGTTCGCCCGGCTCGGCACCCGGGTCACGGTGATCGAGGCCCTGGATCGGCTGGCGCCGTTCGAGGAACCCGAGATCTCCCGGGCCATCGCGCAGGTGTTCGCCGACGAAGCCATCACCGTGCTCACCGGCGCCACCCTCGACAAGGCACTGGCCGAGGGCGGCGAGAAACTCGTCACCGTCCGCACCGCCGACGGGGCCACCACCGAACTGCGGGCCGCCCAGCTGCTCATCGCCACCGGCCGCCGCCCCGACACCCCCGGATTGAATCTGGCGGCGGTCGGGGTACGCACCGACGACCGCGGCGCCGTCGTCGTCGACGCCCACCAGCGCAGCAGCAACCCGCGGATCTGGGCCGCGGGCGACGTGGCCGGCGGCCCCCAATTCGTGTACGTCGCGGCGGCGCAGGGCACACTCGCCGCCGGCAACGCCCTCGGGCACGCCGGCCGCACCCTGGACTACACGGCGCTGCCGCGGGTGACATTCACCAGCCCGGCCATCGCCGCGGTCGGCCACACCGACAGCCAAGCCGCCGCAGCCGGATTACGGACCGAGTCGCGGCTGCTCACCGGTGCGAACGTGCCGCGTGCCCTGGTCAACCGGGACACCCGTGGTGTGGTCAAACTCGTCGCCGAGGCCGGGACCGGGCGGGTGCTAGGCGTGCACGCCGTCGCCGAGGGTGCCGGGGATCTGATCACCGCCGCCGGGTACGCGATCACCGCGGGCATGACCGTCGACCAGCTCGCCCGCACCTGGGCGCCGTATCTGACCATGGCCGAAGCGCTGAAACTCACCGCCCAAACCTTCACCGCCGATGTCGCCAAGCTGTCCTGCTGCGCGGGCTGAGGACCGGATCGAGCCGTCATGAACACACCGGTGATGACCATCGGAGACCTGGCCCGCCGCACCGGAGTGCCGGCGAAAGTACTACGCCGCCACCACGACCTGGGCCTGATCTACAGCCTCGGCCGCAGCCGGGCCGGATACCGGCTCTTCGACGAACACGCGCTGTGGTGCGTCGAGGTCATCGCCACCCTGCGCGGCCTCGGCCTCACGGAGGCCGAAATCCGTCAGCTCGCCGCCACCTGCGACGACAGCGCCCGGCCGGTCGGACCGCAGCTGGCCGAACTACTGGCCCGCTCCCGGACCCGGATCGAGGACCGCATCCGCGACCTCGACGAGCAGCGCCGCCGCATCGACGAGTTCGAACACCACCACCACGACGCGTTGACCCGGGCGACCAGCCACGACCGAGCCGCCGCCCCGCCGTGGGTGCCGGATCCGAGGACATGCGGCTGCGGCGCTTGACCTTCCCTGCGGTGGCAAGCCCGACACTCGATCCCACACCCGTGACTACACGCTCCGAGGGGACACCAGCGATGACGACCAACCCGTTCGCCACCACCATCGTCGACACACTGTTCGACTCCACCGCCAATACGGGAACGAACCTGATGGGCACCGCGATGCGGCTGCTCGCGGCCGGTGAACCGATCACCATCGAACAGCTCGCTACCGCCGCCGGCGCCAGCGTCGCCGACGTCGAGAACGCGCCCGCCGCCGCGGACATCGAATACGACGACCGGCACCGCATCCTCGGCTGGGGCCTGACCCTCAATCCCACCCCGCACCGGTTCACCGTCGACGGCCACCAGCTCTACACCTGGTGCGCCGCCGACACCCTGCTGTTCCCCGCCATCATCGGTCGCCCCGCCACCGTCGAATCCACCTGCGCCGCAACCGGAACCACCATCCGACTGTCCGTTGACCCGGCCTCCGGGGTCAGCGGCCTCGACCCGGCCACCGCGGTCATCTCTGTACCCGGCCCCGACGAACTCGACCCGACCCGGGTCCGCGCCACCACCTGCAACCCCGGCCGCTACTTCGCCACCGCCGTGGCGGCCGCCGACTGGCAGAGCCGGCACCCCACCGGGCTCGTGCTGCCCGTCGCCGACGCCTACGCCCAGCTGCGCCCGATCAGCGACCGCGTCCTCACCGCCACCGAACCACCACGCTGTCGCTGACCCAACCCAGGCCACCGATGTGCCCAGCTACGCCCCAGCACCCTCTCCCGGAAGGTGGTAGCCGGCGGTCAGAAGAGGGTGTCGCGGACCCGCAGCGGCCGGTACCCGGTGGGGCCGAGCTGGGCCAGTTCGGCGTCGATGTCGACCTCGATGGCGCCGAAGAAGTTGATGTTCTCGCTGTGCGCCGGAGAAATGTGCGCCAGCACCTCGTCATCGATGCGCCGCCCGGCCCGCCGCATCTGTTCGGTCGCCAGACCGTAATACTCCGTGGTCCAGGCGATGACGGCGTTGGTCGCCAACGTGAGGCACCATGCCTGTTCGGTCTGTCCCTCCAGGTGCCTCGCGCGCACGGTTCCTTCATGCGCGTAGAGCAGGTCGCGGCGGAGCGCGTGCAGGGATTCGCCCTTGTTGAGCTGGCGGGAGATCTTGCGTCGATAGCCCGGGTCGGACAGATACCGGGCGGCGTAGATCGTGCGCCGCAGCGCCCCGTACTCCTTGAGCGCCGCCGCGAGGGCGTTCTGCCGGCCCGACGCCGACAGCTTGCCGACCAGCAGCGACGCGGTGGCGTGCCCGAACTTCAGCGACCCGGCCAGCCGGAGCAGGTCGTCGTAGTGCTCGGCGATCAGATCGAGATTGCACCGCCGGGTCAAAAGCGGGCCCGCGTGCGGGAACGCGGACTCGACCTGGGCTCGCGGCGCCGCCCGGTACAGGGTGATCCGGCCCAGGTCCCGGATGCGGGGCGAGAGCTGCAACCCGAGCAGGTCGAACAGCCCGAAGTTCACCAGGGTGACGCCGTGCGTGTCGGTCGCATGCTCGGTGATCGGCAGATCCGTTGCATTGCCGAGGATTTCGTCCAGCACGTAGTGAGCTTCACGTCTCGTCGCGACGATGACCTTCGTGCCGTAGGTGGCGTGCTGATCGGTGACATGGGTATACGTGCTCAGTCCTTCGTTCGCGAAATAGCGGCTCAACGCTCTGGCAGTGACCGATTTGCCACGGGTCGGGAACCGCTGCCCATCACTGGAGGACAGGGTGCCGGCCCCGAAGATCGGGGTCAGCGGCAGGCGTTGGTGGTAGTCGATGATCGTCAGGTTCGCCGCCCGCAGCGTCTCCTCCCGCACATACCACTCCGAAGTCCAGGCCAGGATGTCGTAGGAGATGCCGGAGGCCTCCGCCATACGGGTGAGACCCAGGTTGGTGGAGTAGGCCAGCAGCACCGCGATGAGGTTGCGCTTCAACTCCGGGGTGCGGGACTGCTTACCGCCGGCGTGGGTGAAGCAGTCCAGGTAGCCGGTGCGTTTGTCCAGCTCGATCAACAGCGACACGATCGGCGCGAACGGCAGCATCTCCGTCAACTCCTGCTTCAACGCCACCGCTTCGGCCGGAACGTCTTCTGCCGACAGCGGCGAGACCACCAGGTCACCGGCCTCATCGAGACGGACCGGGCCGTCGCCGTCGGCGAGCACCTTCTCCAACTCGCTCATAGCGTCGTGCAGCTCGTCGGTGGCGGTCGCCAGGGCGCGGGCCGGATCAGCGGACTTGCCGACCAGGCGGCAGAACTCGTCACGCTGCGGCTCCCACGCCTGCGGGGTCAGCAGGTAAGCGGCCGGGTCGGCGTAGCGGCGCGACCCCGGCACGAACACGTCGCCGCTGCGCAACCCGTCCCGCAGCCCCAGCAGCACGCACAGCTCCCAGTAGTGCCGATAGGCGGTGGTGTTGCCGGCTTTGCGGGCCTCGTCGAGGTAGCCGCGCCACTTCGTCGGCACGAACCCCGTCGGCGCGTCGTCGGGCACCTTGCGGGTACCGGTCGCATTCAGCTCCCGCAGCATGTGCACCCCGATCAGCAGCTCGATCGCCGCGGTGCCGCCGGCGAACCGGACTGTCGACAGCACCTGCGGGGTGAACTGCCGCAGATAGGAGTACGAGCTGTCCAGAGCGGCCAGGTGCCCGTGATCGCGCGGCAGCCGAGGTTTGGCCTGCGCGACCGCGGCCCGCAACCGCTCCCATCCGATCCGATCGCCCCGGATCAGGCCGCCGATCTCCTCGTCAGGGATCTGCGTGTCGGTGATGATGGCCAGCAAGTCGTCGAGCAACCCCTGCCGATCCTCTCCGGCCTTACCGCGCTCGGCGAGCTCGTCGCGCATCCGGCGTTCGGCTTTGCTCAACCTGGCCGAGATCGCCTGATCGAACAGCTGCACCACCTCGTCGAGCACATCGGTGGCCGACTGAGCCAACACCGTGAGCAGGATCGGGTAGCGGCGTTGCGGATCCCGGCGTTCCAAGGCTTGGCCCGTCAAGCGTCGGCCCACAGTCGCCAGGAACCGCCGCCGCTCCGCCGGCAGCACCGACATATCCAGCTCATCCGCGCCCAGGTTGCGCAGGAACACCAGCTTCTCGACCTCGGCCTTCACCGCGGTCGCCGACGCCTCCACCGGGCCGGTCGACAACCACCGCAACCGCGACATCCCGATAGACGGGTCGGCGACCAGCAACGCATCCAGTTCCTTACACCGCTGCGGCGTGAACTCGCGCGCCAACCGGTCATAGGTCTCCCGCTGCGCCTGCGTGCGAGCATGCGCGACCCGGCGGACCACCGTGTCCGGGCCCGGCCGGATCACCCGCGCCGAGATCAGGTACTCACACGCCAGCCGGAACAACAGCGTCGGCGAATCGTGCTCCATCGGCCGCGCCAGAAGGAACTCATCCAGCTCCTTCAACTCCATCGACCCGGCAGGCCGCCACCCCAGATACTGGGCCACCAGCCGCACATGCTCGGTCCGCGTCTGCGCCCGCTTGCCATACGAACGAAGCTGCACCGCATCGACATTCAGCTGATCCGCCAACCGGGCCACCGCCACCGGCGGCGCCGACGACACCTTGTCCGGCACGAACCCCAGCCACGGCAAGGTGCACAACGCCACCGCCAGGCCCAGACGGACCGCAGGGCCCCTGCCCTGCGGAGCAACGAACGCCAGATCCGCCGGGGTCAGCGTGAAGTACCGGAACAACTCCTCACGACTGATCTCCGGGAACTCCCGCAGGCGCTGCAACTCCTCGTCCGCGAATACCCGCGTCGCCACGAACCCCAGCCTCCAAAACGCCGACCAACCTCATCGGCAGCCAAGCCAAGCACCAACCACCCCGGCCCGCAGCCCGAACCGAGAAATCACCGCCGACCAGGCGCTACGCGAACCTCGTTGTTTTTTGCGCCATTACTACCGGGACCCCTATAACGCGGGAGGGCGGAGGCCTCCCGGTCGTGCGCGCCCCCACCGGATCCCGGGATCCCCAGCCCCGCTGCACATGTCCTCAGAGGGTGCCCGGTCGTGCAGTCCGGCCTCCGTCGGCTGAGGCCGCCCCGCCCGGGTGAACGAGACCTGCCGCCGGGCCGTCACCGGTCGGCACACCCCAGCGGCACCGGCACAGCGCAGGGGAGAGGGTCGGCCGGCTGCGCCGCCGGCACGACCACTGCCCGCCCCCACGCCGGAGGGACTACGGGGGCGGCCGGGCGGGTGCGCACGGGGCAGCTGCGACCGCGATCCCGCTGCGCGCACCGGCACGCTCCGCCGACAGGGGTGTCGTCGACCTCGGGCGCGGCCGGTGGTGCGCCTGCGGCGCACGCCGAATCGATGTAGGGTCTCGCTGCCGATGAGATTTCGAGACGCTGCGATCTGCGCGTTCATCTTGGGTCTCACGGTATGGCCACCGCGACCTGTCTCAACGTGGTGGCATTTCTTCAGAGGACAGTTTCGCTCCCGCCAGCTGGCCGTGTCCTATGGTTCCGGGGCGTTTGTGCGGAGTTTGCAGGCAGCGCGCTCCCGAGCGTTCGGAGTGCCTCGATTGAGGCCCCGAAAGCAGAATCATCACCTGGACGGGCAAACGGGAAGGGCCAGCTCAGCGAGTTCCGGTCACGGACCGGCTTTCGGAACGTGCCGGTCATGGTTGCCTCACCGGGATCTGTTGCGGCCGAGTGCCAGGGACAATTGACAGCGAGTCAGGCGGACACGGCGGTGCGGTCGTCCCGGACGAGGCGCGGGACCATGCGCACGTAGATGACCATCCCGACGACTTCGACGAGCGTTTGGGTGACCACTACGACCGCAGCAACCGCGAGCGGGTCGGGCAGGGCCAAGGCCAGCGGCAGCACGACCAGGGAGTTGCGGGTGGCACCGGTGAACACCACGGCCCGCCCCGACGGGACATCCAGGCGGAACAGCCGGGCGATCGCCCATCCGGCGAACGCCATCACCACGAGGAACGCCGCGTAGAACGGCACCACCGCGACCACGTCGGCGAAGTTGCCGTCCAGCTTCGGTATCTGGGAGGCGACCACGACCAGGAGGGTGGCCGCCATCAACGGCACCATGAGCGACGTCGCCGCGGCGGACACCTTCCGGCCTACCGCTGCCCGACCGGACCAGAACTGTGTCGCCCACGCCAGCGTCAGGGGGATGACGATCAGCACCACGAACGCTTCCACGAATGGGCCGGTCTCGACGATGTCGGACAAGTCCGAACCCATGAAGAGGACCAGGAACAGCGGCAACAAGATCATCTGGGTGATCAGCAACAGGGGGGTCGCGGCCAGGAGCCGTCGGCTGCTGCCGCCGGCGAGGCCGCTGAAGACGATCACGTAGTCCACACACGGGCACAGCAACACCAGCAACACCCCGACCCGCACGGCCTGATCGGCGGGCAGGAACGTGAACATGGCCGCCACCACGAGTGGCACCACCACGAAATTCACGACCATCGTGGCCGACAGGAACCGGGCATCGCGCAGCGACCGCACCAGTTCGGCGGCGGGGACCTGCAGGAATGTCACGTACAGAAGGGCACCGAGTACCGGGTTGATCGCGTGCTCGAGGCCCGGGCCTGCTGCCGGGACGGCCCAGCCGAGCCCCGCGCCCGCGACCATCGCCGCGAGGTAGATCGCCACCTGGTGGTGTTCCATGCGTTCGACAACGCCCTGCGGCTGCGCCACTTATCCGACTCCCCGATCGTGTGCCCCGCGCCGACCGGTCTGCGTGGGCGCACTGAATTCTCGCCCACCGGGTGCCCGGCGGGTCATCGTGGTTCGGAAATGGTGCGCGCACCTGCGCCGCCGCCCACCGAGGGCCTCCGAAGGTCCACCGTCGTCGTCCCCGCGCAGGAGGTGGCGGCGCGGCGACGAGCGCGGCGACGATCAGTACGGGGATCCACACCGCACCCACCACGCCCAGAACAGCGAGGCCCCCGAGGACGGTGAGTACCGGTCCTGCGCAGCACCCCGCGCAGGCGCCGACCGCGGCGCCCATCCCCATCGCCTGCCACCGGGCAGATCCTGGACGCTGGGGTGAGGTCATGCGTTCGCTCCGAACAGTTCGGTCAGTAGGGCGTGGGCGGTCTCGGGGGCGCGCACAGTCAGTGCGAGCGCGTCGGGAGTCAGGTGCAGGGTGAAGTCGAAGAAGGCGCAGCAGCCCTGTTCGGCGGCGGCCAGGCGCGCCACCTCGGCGACCAGGTCGGGGCCGGACGGGAACCGCACACGCATCCCGCCGTCGATCTCCTCGCGGCCGGTGGCCGAGGCCAGCACATGCCGCCATTGCCGGGCCCGCTCGTCGTATTCGTCGCCGCTGAGGGTGCAGGCCACCGGGGCGTCCCGCCAGGAGCGATCCGGTGTCGGCTCGGGCCGGCGTTCGAGTGTCGGTGATACCGGCGCCGATACCGGCGCCGCGGTGGTGGATGCGGATGCGGCGGTGAGGCAGCCGCAGTCCGGCCCGCAGGCCCCGTCCGGTGCCGGCTCCGACAGGTCGGCGCGGACACCGGCCAGGTACGCCGAGAATGCCGTCAGTTCCGCAATTCTGTTGTCGGCGTCGGTGATCCGATCGGTGACCAGCGGAAGCATCCGCTGACGCACCGAGGCACAGACTCCCTGCTCCCAGACCTCGAGCAGATCCCGGATCTCCTCCAGCGGCAGGCCGAGGTGCTTGGCCGAGGAGATGAACGCCAACCGTTCCACCGCCTCGTCGCCGTAGACCCGGTAACCCGATGCGGTCCGCTCGGCGGACAACAGGCCGGCGGTCTCGTAGAACCGCAACGTCGTGGCCGGAACCTCGGAGATTTCCGCCAGCTGCGAGATCCGATAAGTGCTCACGAGACGACGGTAAACCTTCGAGTCGACTCGAAGGTCAAGCGCGAACGGCAAGGAATCCGCTGCTGTCCGGTCACCGATCGTCAGAGGGGAGGGAGGGCTTCGCAGTCACTGCGGCCTTCAGGGCGGGTAGGTACTCGGTGAGTCCACGCCAGGTGGAGGATG
Source organism: Rhodococcus aetherivorans (assembly GCF_011058165.1). Classification (GTDB taxonomy): domain Bacteria; phylum Actinomycetota; class Actinomycetes; order Mycobacteriales; family Mycobacteriaceae; genus Rhodococcus; species Rhodococcus aetherivorans. The sequence continues at coordinate 2,362 of NZ_JAALEG010000114.1, read as the reverse complement.
CGGGCTCGCGAAGTGCCCAGCCGAGTTCATCGAGGAGGTAATGGCTGCGGGCATCGTTGCACGCGTAGCACGTGGTAACGAAGTTGCTGGACTCGTCGGCGCCACCGCGGGCGATCGGGACGACGTGCTCGAGGCTGCTGGAGTGGGTCCAGTAGATCAGGTGCGAATGATCGAACTTCCACTTCGAGTGATACGGAAATTCCGCTGGGAAGGCGCGCGAAACAAGCTTCAGCACCCGGAGATCGAGGGTGCGGGATCCGCAAAACCGACACGTCCACCGATCACGCGCAAACACCGCGAGCTTTTCCCGTTCCATTGTCCGCCGCTTGATCGCCGGCGCCGTGCGCGTCGGCACCACTACCCGACATGCCGCGACCTCGGCTGATCGCTTCCTGCGGACCGCTTCGATCTCCTCGAGATCCAACGCTGGAACCGCCGCCCGCGCACGGTCGTTCTCGCCGCGGACCAGCAACTCGACGACTGCGGCGAATTGATCAACGGGATCGTCCGGCCAACTCGTCGGCTCGGCATCGACATCCATACGGGAAGTATCGACTACTGCCTCGACACGAGGCGCAACGCAGCATCTCCCCAGCCTCGGAAGATCATCCACCGCGCTACGCGGCCCCACCACACGGCCACGCCGAGACAATCTCACCCAATTGGCCATCGAGTGGCCATCCCAGAGGAGATTTGGCCACGAATCTCGAGACACCGAATCGAGCTCCGCTGCGCTCCGCCCTGTCGACGAGCCTGATTTTGCCCTTCTGGCCTCCGATGGTGACCGGCGGTCCGCTGCGCGCAACCCCTGGGCGCTGCGCGGCCTGACGGCCCGGAAAATTCTCTCCTCCGCTGCGCTCCGGCGAGATTTTTCCGTCCCAGAGGTTGCACTCCGCGGCCCTCATGCCGGTCCACATTCTCCCTGCCAGAAGGGCAAAAGAACGGGCGGACCCGCGCCGGTTCTCACCTCCAGCAGGAAGGTCGCCATGACCGCGCCGCAGACCCCGAGCTTTCCGAGCTCGACCACCCGCACCACGATCATGATCGCCGGAGCGTCGCAGCAGGTGCGGCTGGATGTGACCAGCGCGCTGACCGCGAGCGCGGCGGTGTTCGCCACCATCGGCGCGGTGCGGATGGTCTTCACCGACCCGGCCGTCGTCCGCGGCCTGGTGGCGGTGCTGCGGCGCCCGGTCACCGACGGGGCGACGACGGTGCTGCCCGAGCAGTTCCTGCTGCGCCCGGACCGCTTCGCCACCGACGAGCATGTGGTGACGGTGCACTGGTCGACGGTGCCGCCGTCGAAGATCACCCCCGGCGGGGCGTTCGATCCGCAGCGTCGCCGACACATCCACTGGGTCGACGTCGAGACCGGACCGCTGGTCTTCCGGTTCTTCGACCGGGCCGGTCACCGCGCCTTCACCGCCGAGCTCGCCCGCACCGCGGCTGTGGCCCGGTCGGTGCTGCTCCCGGCCGACGACAAGGCCCTCGCTCTCGACGGGCGCCGGTGACTCGAGGGGAGTTGTCCACAGCGGGCCCGGTTCTCCACAGGACCGGGCCCGCTGCCCGTCTCCGCCCCGGTCGGGGCCGAGGTAGCCGGACACACTGGCATCCACCGAAAGGTCGCACCGACCCGAAGAAAGGGCCCGCTCGTGCACACCTGGACCGTCACCTGCGATCCGGCCGTCGCGCAGGAATCCGGCACCGCCGCCACCGAAGTCGACGCCGTCATCGCCGGCGCCGCCGCGTTGCGCCGCATCACGGCCGCCACCCACCGGACCGGCCACCCGTCGCCCTACCTGCGTCTGCGCATCGACACCCGCTTCCGGATCGGCCTGAGCGCCGGGCCCGACAGCCCGGACGGAGTCCTCGAGTGGATCGACGACTACGAACACCAGGCCACCATCGCGGCCGCGGTCGACGACTGCGTGCCCGGCCTGGGCGGCCTCGACCCGGCGTGCTGACTTGTCCCCGCGAGGCCGAGGGGCGGCGACCACCGCCGCGGGCCCGCGAGGGGAAAGGACAGGTGTCACCTGTCAGTTCGCCAGGTATCTGGCGGTGCAGACCTGGCTTGACCTGCGGTGCGCCACTTGCGTCAGTCATGCCGCCATCAACTCCTTCTCATCCGATCTGGCGGATTCTTGGCGGGCACCGCGCCGATCTGCTTCGTCCACGATGTACCGACCTGCGGTTCCGCCGCTTCCGCCAGATCGGATGAGAAGCCGGCGCCAACGCCGTGCCACGTACACGAGAAACCCGCCAGATGCACTGAGAACCGACATCACCCACCCGCCCACGTATCGAGCTGCTCGACCCCAATCGTTTCGTACGTATCATGTTACGTACGAAACGGTACGTACGAGGT
>NZ_JAALEG010000113.1 GCF_011058165.1 Rhodococcus aetherivorans | reverse complement strand
TGCTCTTTCGTCGAGTCGAGTTGGTAGCTCTCTCGAAGAATCACGCGGTGACCGTCTTTCGTTCGGTTACGACACGCCGGTCATCGGGATCCGATCCGGCTCGTACACCATCCTGATGGACGCAACCGCGGCTGGATTTCCCGTTCTCGAGCTCAGCGTCGAACGGGACACCGCCCCACATGCCCGGTATGTGGCGGCGCTGCGGGAGTGGGATCAGCACCGGTCATTGGCTCTGCGGTGCGAATTCTGGCGGGACGTTCGTTTCGCATCGTTGGACGATCAGAACTGAGGGCCCTGCCTGCGACGCAGCATCGAGCCGGGGGAGCAGGAATGCCGCCCGTGAGCTCCGGTCAACCATGCCGGGCAAGCACGCCCAGCAGGGCTGCGAGCGAGTACGAACGCGGCTGCGCTGCGGGCCGGGGCGAGCGCCTCGGCCCGCAGGCGATACAAGCGCCCACCGAGTGCGAAGACCCGGGGCGGCGGTGTCGAGCCGTAGGCCCGGTCCGCTGCGATGCGAATGCTGCATTCGTGGCATGGATGCAGCGCACGCATGTGTCCGCCAGCGCGTGTCATCGATCGGAGTGCGGGGTATGCCACGGCGGCGTCGGTGCGATGCAGGTCTGTTCGGAGCAGGATGCGGTACTCGGAACGGCCGTGGGTGTTCAGTAGCGGGCGGGATGGCCGGCGTCGTCCCAATCGGGCAGCGGCGGCACCCGGGTGGCCAGGACGGTATCGGCGAAGATCAGCGCGACGGCAAGGGTGCGGGCCACCGGGCGGAGGACCAGGGTGGAGATCATCAAAACGTGCCTCTTCCTTCTGCGAGTGGCCGCCTGGCGACGGGGAGGGCCCGGACACCCCGCCCCAGGGGAAGGCGGGGCGTCCGGGAGGGGCGACTCGTCGGCCCGAGGTGCGCGCGCACCGCCGGCAGGGGGTGGCGGTGCGCGGCAGCGGGCCTCGCCGAGTCGACGGCGACGGTCGTGCAACCTTCAACCACATTTACGGCACTCGGTGCAGGAAATCAAAGCGGGGCGCCCCGGGATGCCGGCGCGATGGCCCGAGCAGTGCGCCCGGCCGCTGCACCCCCGGACCGGTGACAGCCGGCAGGCCCGAGGACGGTCGACCTCCTGCGGCCGTGTCGACAGTGGGCGCATCGAAAGTACGCGGGTGGAGAGATGCGGGCCCTCGAGGTGCGCACCTGTCTCTGGTGCGTATCGAAGGGGATCCGGAAGGGGAAAGTGGCGTCGCTCTAGGCTGACCTCTCGTGCACGCTTTCGTCGATGAGAACACCGTCCGCGGCATCCTGGTGGTGGCCGCAGTGGCGGATCCGTCGGCGCTCGATCAGGCGCGCAGAACGTTGACGGCGCTGAGAATGAAGGGTCAGGAACGGATCCACTTCAAGTCCGAGCGCGATGCCCGCCGACGCACGATCTGCTCGGCCCTGGAGGCATTGGACGTGCAGGTGCACGTCTACGACGCGACCGGGCTGACACCCAAGGTGGGGCGCCCACGATGCCTCGAGGCGCTGGTGGACGACCTTGCCGAGCTGTCGGTCTCGCGTCTGGTGCTCGAGCAGGACGATTCCACCGTCAAGTCCGATCGCCGCACGTTGTTCGACGCCACCGGCAAACACGGAATCCGGGATCGGCTGACGTATCACCATCTGCGCGCCAAGCAGGAACCGATGCTGTGGATTCCCGACGCGGTCGCCTGGTGCCTGGCCAAGGGCGGCGAATGGCCTGCCCGGGTCCGGCCGTTGATCACCAAGACCGTGGCGGTGCGGTAGAAACGCGAAACCCGGCTCACCAACCGTCCGGAAGGCTGCCGGGTCCACTTCACCGGAGCTAATGCCCCGTGCACTCATCACAGTGCCAGACAGACAGGTTTGGTGCAAGCACCAGGCCAGAAAGGTGCAGGTGAGGGCCGCCGGCAGCAAGTACGCCCCTTCGCGGGTGCAGCATCAGACCAGTGCGGATTCGGGGCGCACCAGTCGGGCACGAAGCCGCAGTTCGGCACGCTTGTGAGCGATCGACAGGGACGTGTCATAGCGTCCAGAGATGGTGGACGTCACGGGTTCGCGTCTTCTGCAACCCGTGACCGATCATGATGGATAAGCACGATTATCCATCAAATCCCTTGGGATGCAATGGTTCTGATGCTAAATCATGTCCGCATGCGATCTGCGGGTCGACCGCATGGGCACGGGCTGGCGTCCGGTGCGGACTCCTGTGCCGCCTCACGTCCGTCGACCCCGTAGGCAACCCCGGTGGTACGGGAAGAGCTGCAGGTTCGGCTTCGGGGACTCAGGTTCGGTAGATGTGGGCGCGGTGGTCGATGTCGACGATCAGGACGGTGCGGTGTTCGTCGTCGACGCGGAGCAGGATGCGGTAGTCGCCGCGACGGGCACTGCGCAGGCCCTCGAGATCGTTCCGCAGCGGCTTGCTCAGCCGGTGGGGATTGTCTGCGAGTGGGCCGGAGATGAACTCGACGACCGCATGCACGATCCGCCCCGGTAGTCGGGACAGGGCTCGGCGGGCCGGTGAGGCGATCGCGACGTCGTAGGGTGCCGGCGCCTCCTCGGTCATCGGGGCGGCAGGCCGTGCTCGGCGCGCAGCTCGTCGAGCGAGACGGTCTGGCCGGCGGCGTACTCGCGGTCGGCGACCGCGACCGACTCGGCGGTGCCGGACCGAGACAGCCAGTAGATCGTCTCGTGTAGTGATTCCAGATCGTCGGCCGACATCAGGACCGCGGCCGGTTTGCCGTGCCGGGTGATCGTGATGATGTCGTGCGTGGCTTCGGCACTGTCCACCAGCGCCGAGAGCTTGTCCTTCGCTTCGCCGAGCGGTACCGTCGTCATGCTTCGATGATAGCCCCATTTTCGGCCTCAATGTAGCCATACATTTGGCCGATAACGGAGATTACGTCAATCTAAGGTTTGACTCCTCCCTGCCCACATATTCAAGTCGCGTGGTAGTGATGAGAGCCGCGTTGATCCAGCCGCCAGGGTTGATCTGATTCTCACCGACGGCTGACAGGTCGTCGGTCGGAAGGCGGTGACTGCGGACCGCGAAAAGGACGCCGCCAGCCTCTTCAGCCTGTCCGAGGGCGCTTTCCCCTTCTCCGCTACAGCGGCATCGATTCGATATACCCGCTCCGCAACGAAATCAAAGTCGAGGTCGAAGCCCTCATCGAAGGTACCTATGCAGAGGGGATGCCCGATCCGGCCGATCGGGCATCCCCGTGTGGTCCGCATGTCGTGCCTTCTGGTGCACCTAGGACAGCGGTGCTCAGATCGCAGCGCGGAACCGTTCTATGGAGGCAGGCGTATATCGTTACTCCGGATTGTCCGAGGCTTCTGGCGCCATTGCAGATCAGGGGTCTCCCGATCTACGGGGTCAATCATCGATGCTAGCTACCAGACGCTGGCCTTTCACCCCGCGGGCGAGTTCGTCCAGGCCGGCAGGAATGTCGTGGAATCCGATCGTCCTGGTGGCGATCGTCAGGCCGCCGGAAGCAATGAACTTGATGACTTCGACGGTGTCCGCTGGGGTGCCGCCCACCGAACCGACCAGATCCAAGTCCTTCATCGCCAGCAGATACGTGTTGATCGTGGCTTCCTGCCGACCGACTCCGACCTGGACGATCCGGCCGCCGTGTCGGACCGCCTCGATGGCGCCGGCCGTGGTCGTTCCGAAGCCCGCAAAGTCCACGATCAGGTCGAGACCGAAGGGGACCAGTTCCGTGACGTCGTTGACGACCTGCTTGACGCCCCGCTCGAGGCCTGCGGCGTGGACTTCCGCATTGATCTCGGCGGCATAGACTTCGGCACCGCCGAGAACTGCCATGCGAGCCCCGGTCATGCCGAGTCCACCAAGGCCGATGATGCCGACCTTCATGCCCGGACGCAGACCACCGCGGACGAAAACCGCATGGTATGAGGTCATTCCTGCGTCGGTTGCTGCAGCGGCCTGGACGAACGGGACCCCGTCGGGGATGGGGATGAGTTCGCTCGCCGGGGCGATCGTCTTCTGTGCGTACGCGCCGTGGCGTCCGATGCCGATCGTCTTCTGGCCGATGACGCCGCTCTGTCCGTCGCCCATGGCACTGATCGCGACGCGGTCGCCGATCGCAGCATCGGTCACGCCCTTTCCGACGGCAGAGACGATGCCGGCGGCCTCATGTCCCAGGATGATAGGAGTGAACCCGAGGACTTCCGTCAGGGTGCCGTCGGTGATGCCGACATCGCTGTGGCACAGGCCCGCGGCCTTGAGATCGACCACGACTTCACCGGGGGCCGGCGTGGGGTCCGGCAGATCGACGAGCTCGAGTGGAGACCCGAGACCTTTGAACATCCAAGCTTTCATGGTGAGCCTTCTTTCTTGTTGAGCGACATAACTGACGTGGTAGCGGATGTGTCCGGATCCCGCGGTGCCACAACCATCGATCGATGCGGCGGCGGTGTGGTGGCGGGTCGGGTGGTGTGGAGGGGTGCGGTGGCGTACCGCAGCCGCGTCCATGGCCGCGGTACGCGCCGGTGACCGGCCGCCGGGTCTGGGAGCGCCGGTGGGCGGTCCAGGCAGGTCGCCGGGACCGCTACGTGCGCACCGTCATCGATCCCGCTCGACGTGACATCTCGGCTACGAGCACACGCCGACTTGGGGCGAGGAAGCACACCTGTCTTTGCGCAGATGATCGTCAGATGAATTCGCTGGGATCGGTTTCCCGTTCGTCGTCGACAGTTAAAAAGGTGATCGACTGTCGATCGAAGACCTTCTCTTCGTCCGCGCCGATGACGGCGGCTGTTTCCGGTGAAGTCAGTTGTGCCATGCCGACATCGAAAGCCGCACGATCGTCGAACCAAATCTCTGTGACTACATCGTATGGCGCCTCCATGTCCGACCGGTAGGTGCCATTCTCCCAATTCCGCAAGTAGTGCCGAACATATCTGCGCAAGCCCGGAACCATTTTGACAGCCAGGGGGGCATGCTTGTTCTCGTAGTAGGTGATGAATTCCTCGAGCGTGGTCCCTGGCTTCCTTTTGATCATGACGTAAGCCTTGAACATGCCATCTCCATTCACTATTCGGCAGCGGTGGGAAAACTTCGGTCGAGCTGTGTTGTTCTTGCCCTGACCAGCCCCGCCATTCACCGATGGATTCCCAAGGGGAAGTGAGCCAGTACGGGAGGGAGCTCCATCACCCGCTGTCACAGGATCGTGCTGTCGACTCGAAGTGAGCGCTCCGTCTGCTCGAGTCCGGGCCTGGTACCCCCGAACCGGCGTCGGCCCGTCCCCTCGCACTGGACTGCCCCAAGTGATAGGAATCCACCTCAAATACGTTCTGTCTCAGGAAAGTTGACAGCTTCAGGGGCACCTCTGGATCCGGCTGATGCGGTCGCTCGTGGCCGGTGCGCTCGCAATCACGGGTGCCCGTTGCACAAGACGATCGGGGTCGCTCAGGTGGCGAGCCCCCCGTCGACCATCAGGCGTTGCCCGGTGATGTATGAGGCCTTGCTGGAGGCCAGGAAAGCGATCGCCTCCGCGATTTCTTCGGGGAGCGCGAGGCGCGCCAACGGCGTCTGTCCCACGGCAAGCTCCAGAAGGTCGCGCGTGACCTGGTCGGCATCGCGCATCGGCGGAACCATTCCACCTTCGACCACGCCGGGGCCGACCGCGTTCGCCCGGATGCCGTGGGCGGCTTCTTCGGTGGCCAGCATCCGCATCATCATGGCGACCGCCGCCTTGGGTGTGGCGGACAGTGCGTCCGTGGGAACCGTGCGGTCCACCGCTGTGGTGATCAGTGCGGTGATCGAGCCACCGCCTCCGGCTCGCAGCGCCGGCACGGTTGCCTTGGCGATATTGAAGAAGCCGAGAACATCGGTCTGGATTACGCCGGCGAATTCGTCGTCGGTGAACTCGATCAGCGGCCGGGTGCGAAAGACCAGGCCGGCAGCTGAAACCACGGTGTGGATCCGCCCGTGCTCGGCCAGCGCGGCGTCCACGACAGCGGCCACGGACTCGCGGTCGGTCACGTCGCAGGACAGCGCCGTCGCGTTGCGTCCCAGCTCCCGGATCGAGCCGGCGAGTTTCTCCGCGTCCGCTTCTCGGGATCGGTAGGTCAGCACGACATCACAGCCGCGTTCGGCGAGCAAGCCCGCCGTGGCGGCACCGATTCCCCCGGTGGCGCCGAACACCACCGCGCAGCCGGTCGACGGGAACTCGGGCGTGTGAACTCCGAATGATGGCATGTCTGCTCCTGACATTATCGATTGCAGCCGGTCAAGGCCTCTTGGTGCCGACGCGCCGGGTGGGCTGCTCGAACGTCTCGGGCTCGTTGCACCTCTACCGCCGAACGTCTACAGCGTCAGCGACATCACCATCTCCCATAAATGACAGGAATGTCAGTGATTTGGCTTGATCGTGTGAGACTTATCCGATATCACCGCAGAAGGACAGCCATAATCCGGATATGACATGGGAATCACGATTTATGAACCGTGGACACGGTATGCGCGAGGACCGACATGCTCGCGGTGTGGGCCCGCGTCGTGGCCGAGGTCAGACCCGTGTGCTCTGTTCCGTCCCGGTCTGGGGTGTCTGCTCCACGAACTGACCAGGCGTCCGCCCGTGCCCGGGGGGGCCGGCGTAGGCCTGACCGATCGTCATCCACGCCCTGGCAATCGGCCCGGTGGTGACCAGGGCGGTGTCGGCGACGTGGCGTCGGCGGGTCAGCACCAGGCAGAAGTCCTCGATCGGTCCACTGACCGAATCCTCGAGGTGCTCGTCGCCGAACTCCCATGTCCGGTCCGGGGCGACGGACAGGGACACGCGCACGCCGGTGGCCGGTACCGGCACGCCACGATTGACGAAGCTGAAAGGAAGCGCAAGGCACGCGATCCGGGCGATGTGCTCCAACCGCGACGTCACCGGCCGCACGGCGCCGACGGTATCGGCGATGTCCTGCCCGTGCGCCCAGGTCTCCATCAGCCGGGCGGTGACCATCGACGCCAGGCTCATGGAAGGCCCGTACCAGGGGTGGCGCGCGCCGGGCGTGGCCGAACGGAACGCGTGCAGCAGCGATCGGCGACCCTGTCGCCACGTTTCGAGAAGTTGTGCCGAAGACAGCTCGAGCAGCGGTTCGAGCACTGCGATGCTGTAGGCGTCCGGGTCCTGATCTGCTCGGTGTCGCTGTTCGGCGAACGCCTCGGGATCGGTGAGTGACATCTCGGCTGCGGCGTCGAAGAAGGCGAGGTGAGCGATCTGATGCCGGCTCGTCCATCCGTCCGCGGGGGTGAGACGGTTCCATTCGGTGTCGCCGAAGGCTGCCACGACGTCGTCGAGAGCCGCCTGCTCGGCTTGAAGGTCGTCGATGAGGTGCGCGTATGTGCTCACGATTTCGGTCCTGTCGTTTCGTCGGTCATCGGTGCGTTGGGCTGTGCAGCGCGGGTAGACGCCGCGTTGTCGATCTTTCGCTGCAGGCGTCGCATGCCCTGCAGCCATCGATCGGGTTCGGTGGCCCGCATGGCGTAGTACTGCGCCACTTGCGGGTGCGGGAGGATGTAGAAGCGGTCGTCGCCGAGGGCGTTCAGCACCTCGTCGGCAACCTGGTTGGCTTCGAGAACGCCCTTGCCGAATACGACGTCGCCGACCTCGTTGGTAGGCAACATCTGGGTCCGAACACCTTGAGGGCACAGGCACTGGACCGTGATGCCGCGGTCCCCGTAGGTGGCGGAGACCCATTCGGCGTGCGCGACTGCTGCGTGTTTGGTGACCGAGTACGGTCCGGAACCGAGCATGGTGAGCAGCCCTGCTGCCGATGCGGTGACGACGAAGCGTCCTTTCCCCTGCCCCAACCACTCGGGCAGGAGTTCGCGCAAGGCGCGCACGTGGGCCATCACGTTCACGTTCCATGATCGATCCCAGGCGGGTTCCGCGTCGTTCGCACCTGTCTCGATGCCTGCGTTGGCGAAGAAGACATCGATCGAGCCGATCGCCTGCCGTGCCTGCACGACCAGATCGTGTACGGCACTTTCGGCTGCCGCATCACCCGGTACGGCGTATCCGCCGACTTCCTCGGCGACGGCCATGCATGCGTGCGGGTCGAGGTCGTTGACGACCACCCGCGCTCCGGCGCGGGCCAGTCGATGCGCGAGCGCGCGGCCGATGCCGTTACCGGCGCCGGTGACGACGATCCCTGCGCCCTGAAGCCAGGGCGGGTCGTTGCGAGGGTGCATATGTTCGAGACCTTTCGATTGACGAAGAAGCGCACAGAAGCGCACAGAAGGTGCCTGCACAGGACCGACATCTATTTGACATCTATGTCAAGTACATGGTCAAGTGTCCCCGTCCCGCAGGAGCACGATTGGACGCCCGCCGCGTCCATCCCGCAGACGGAGGCTCAGACGCTGCTGGTGGCGTTCGGAAGCAGAGCGATGTTCTCCGCGGCCGCCGACGCCGCCGCCTCGAGGAAGGACCGAACAACCGGTCTGGTGTCCCCGCGCCGGTACGCGACCCCGATGATCGACGGGCTCGCGTCGGGCAACTCGATGGCCCGAATCAACGGCGAAGGGGCAAATCGCGCCATCGTGGCACAACCGGTCACGACAAGCGGGGCGGCTGCCAGCGCCAGCTGGATGCCCTGCACCGTCGACACCGGTGGGAGTTGCGTATCGACCAGGGAATGCCCGCGTTCGGGGTCCAACTGCCAGAAACTCGAGAACCACTCCGGCGCATCGAGGCCGAGCATCGGATACTCGATGACGTCGTCCACGGAAAGAGTTTGCTCGGACGCTAATTCGTGTGTGCTCCGCACGAAGAGCGCCCGTGGCTCCGCCGCAATCGGTATGACATCGACGTCGTCGTGCACGACGGGGCAACGCACAAGCGCCACATCGATCACTCCGCTCGCGACCAGGTCGACCTGATCGGCGAAACTGGTGTCCCGCAGTCTGACGGTGACATCGGGGTGCAGCGCCCGGAACGCCTCGAGGATGGGCCTGGTGAGCTCGCCGGCGGACAACGGTCCGGCCACCGCCCCGATCCGCAAGGTCGCGCTGTCGTCCGGGGCCGTCGCCTGCACGGCGGATCGCGCGTCCTCGACCTGGTGCAAGATGTCGCGGGCCCGGCCGACAAGTTCTCGTCCTGCGTCGGTGAGAATCACACCCCTGCTGGTCCGGGTGAAGAGCTCGACACCCAGATCACGTTCGAGCCGGAGCAACGCTTGGGACAGAGGCGGCTGCGCCATGTAGAGCCGCCGGGCGGCGCGGCGCACACTGCCTTCTTCCGCGACGGCGACCAGGTACTGCAGCTGTCGCAGGTCCATCGCACCTCCGTCTACCCCGCCTCGCTCATATGGTACAGATCACAATTCCGGGCAGATGCCGCCTGCTGCTCGACCAACGGTTACTCGTCGGACACAGATCCCACCGCGTTCGACCACAAAGTGGTCAGGGTGTGGACGACGACATCCTCGTCGTACGGCTCGCCCTGGATGAACGACGCCCGGGCCACCTGCTCGATCATCCCGCCGAGGAGCCGGGCAACGACCTGCGGATCGAGTTCCGGGTCGAGCCGACCCACCTTCTGTTGATGGCGCACGCCGTGTTCGATCCGACCCAGGAACAGGCCGCGAATCCCTTTGAGCAGCTCCTGTGAGTAGGAGTCGTAGGGGGCGACCTCCTCGATCAACCCCATGATCCGGGCGTTACGCGCATACGCCTGCAGGTAGCGCCGATTGGCCGCCGCCAAACGGTCCCGAGGGCTCGAGCCCGCCGCGTCACCGACCGCAGACGCCTCGAACATCTCCCCGGTCACCTGCTTGACCACTTCCCGGAAGATCTCCTCCTTGGACTCGAAGTAGGTGTAGAAGCTGCCGTAGGAGACCTCCGCACGCCGCGTGATGTCGGCGACCCGGGCCTCGTTGAGGCCAACCTCCTCGAAAGCGTCCCGGGCCGCTTGGATGAGCGCGGCACGGGTTCTCTTGCCGCGCGCCGACAGCGACTGGACCGGCACCGGCTGGCCGCCGCCACCGTTGCCCTTGCTGTCAGCCGCAGCCGCAGCCTCGCTGCCCGAAGATGCCGCTCGCACGGGCTGTGCCATTGCCTGTCTCCTTTCCGGGACGGCTCCGCCGCTCGCCGGGGCCACGCCCGTCCGTCGATGATATGACACGCGAGTCATCCGGCTGTGGACGCCGCCGAATCATGAGGACGGAAGCGGTCTGACGTGGCACACCGATCCGACGGGTCGGCCCAGCATCTCTCACGGGTCAGCGGTGCACGGTCGCAGCCACACCGGTGAATTGCTCCCGCAGTGTGCGCTTGAGAAGTTTTCCCGTTGCGGTGTAAGGCAATTCATCGACAAACACCACCCGACGCGGGCATTTGAAGTGTGCGATGCGGTTGCGTGTGTAGTCGATCAGCTCTGCTTCGTCGATGCCGTCGCCCTCGGGTACCACCACCGCCACGACCGTCTCCCCCCACCTTTCGTCCGGAACTCCGATGACGGCGACCTCCGAGACTGCAGGGTGGCGGTAGAGGACCTGTTCCACCTCGATCGGATAGACGTTCTCTCCCCCGGAGATGATCATGTCCTTCTTCCGATCCACCAACGTGATGAAACCGTCGGCGTCGGCGCGCCCGAGATCTCCCGTATGGAACCAGCCGCCCCGGGTGGCTTCGGCCGTCTCCGCGGGTCGGCCCCAATACCCGGCGAAGATGTTCGGTCCGCGCAGGACCAGTTCGCCGACCTCCCCCACCGCGACATCGTGATCCTCGTTGTCGACGATACGTACGTCGACGTGCATGAACGGTCGGCCCACCGAACCGGCGTGCGAGACCACCGACTCCTCGTCCAGCAACAGCGTATTCGGCGAAGCCTCGGTCATCCCGAACCCTTCCAGGAACATCCAGCCACGCTGCTGGTAGAACTCGATCACCGGAAGCGGGCACGGAGCGCCGCCGCAGAGCACGTACTGCATCGACGAGACGTCGTAGGAGTCGAAATCCGGCACCTTCGACAACGCCGCCCACATCGCAGGAACCATGAACTGGGTCGTGGTCTGGTACCGCTGCATCAACTCCAGGGTTCGGCCGGGATCGAACGCGCGAACCGTGATCACGGTGCCGCCGGCATAGAGGATGGGCAGCACGGACAGGCCGAGCGCACCGATGTGGAACATCGGCGCCACCGCGATGGTCGCCGTCGAACTCGACAGCCCACTACCCACCGTGGCCATGTTGAACACATTCCACTGCATGTTTCCATGCGTGAGCATCGCCCCCTTGGGGGAGCCGGTCGTGCCGGAGGTGTACATGATCACGCACGTGTCCTCGGCGCGAACGAGCGGATCAGGATCCCGCCGAGCCGCAGTGAGCAACTCGTCGAGCCTCGAGACAGGGTAGTCCCCGATCGGCGCGCCGGCGGTCTCGACGAGGATCTGTCGGACACCGTGCCCGCCCTCGGCCAGGGCATCGGTCGCAAGGTCCCGGAATCTGTCGGACACCGCGAGCACGAGGGCGCCGGAGTCGGCGAGAATGTACCGGACTTCTCGGGAACTGAGCCGAAAGTTGACCGGGACGACGATGGCGCCGAGATTCGCCGCGGCGAACAGCACGCGCACGAATTCGATGGAGTTCTCCATCAAGATCGCGACACGGTCCCCGCGGCGCACTCCGAGTTCGTGCAGTGAGGCCGCCGTGGCGGCCACGTCACGCTCGAGGTCCACGTACGGCACCGTCCGGCCGCTTTCGCCGTCGATCAGTGCAGTTGCGTTGGGTCGGCGATGTGCACGCCGTACGATCCAGTCCCCGATTCCGCCTTGCATTTCATCTCTCCTAGGTCTTGGTGTCACTGCCCCGCCGCTGCGAGGTGACCGCTCAGCTGTGCGGAGCCCATGTCGGACGGCGCCGCTCGGCGAATGACCGCATTCCTTCTCTGGCCTCGTCGGACCGGAAGTACCTCGCCGACACGTCCTGCATCGTCGACAGCTCGTCGGCAATCGACGGGAAATCGGACCGGAGAAGTTGCTTTGTTCCGGTCCACGCCCTCGGAGCGCTCATCAGCAGCATCTCGACGAGGCGATCGATTTCGCCCTCGAGCTCGTCGGCCGGCGCCACCGCACTGAGCAAGCCGATGCTCGCCGCGTGATGAGCATCGAATGTGTCGCCGGTCAGGAACAGCCGATGAAGCGCATGCGGCACGACTCGGTGTCGCAGCGGCACCGAGATGACCGCCGGGACGACCCCGATCCGCACCTCGGTGAAGGCAAAGGTGACGGTATCTACCGCGACGGCGAAATCACATGCCGCGACCAAACCGGTGCCGCCGGCGCGTGCCGGGCCCGCGAGGCGGGCAACCACCGGCTTCGGGGAGGTCCACAACAACTCGAGGACGGCGCAGAAGTCCCGCGCAGCGGCACCCTTGCGTTGCGGGTCCTCCTTCAGATCCGCGCCGGCGCAGAACACCGGTCCGGTGTGGGTTACGACGACGACACGGACCTCGTCGTCCTGCAGGGCCGCCGTCAGCTGGGCGAGCATCTGCGAGCACAGGTGCGAGGACAGCGCGTTGCGGTTGCGGGGGGAATCGAGCGTCACGGTGGCGATGCCCCGGGTGACCTCGCTGCGCACCAGCTCTTGCCGGCTCATCGGCGTGGCGGCCGTCATCGGTCCACCCGGGGTGCGCCCAGCAACCGCTTGGCGATGATCTCGTTCATGATCTCGTTCGTCCCCCCGCCGATACCGAGGATGCGCGAGTCACGATAGTGCCGCTCGACCTCGGTCTCACGCATGTAGCCCATGCCACCGTGGATCTGTACCGCCTCGTCGACCACGAAGTCACAGGCAGCGACCGCGGTGTTCTTCGCCATCGCGACCTCCGCGCCGACATCCTCACCGGCCGCCCACCGAGCGGTCACGTCGCGGACGTAGGTGCGTGCCACCATCGTCTGTCGCTGCATCTCCGCGAGCTTGTGGCGGATCACCTGCCGTTCGGCCAGGGGCACGCCGAACGTCGTGCGGACCGTCGCGTGCTCCTTCGCCAGGCCGACGCAGCGTTCTGCGGTCGCCACCGCCTGCACTGCGAGCGTGAGCCGCTCGGATTCGAAGCGCTGCATGATCTGGAGGAAGCCGGTGTTCTCCTGCCCGATGAGGTTACGGGCCGGCACCCGCACCTGGTCGAAGACGAGTTCGGCGGTGTCCGAACACAGCCACCCCATCTTCTTCAGCCTCGAGGCAACCGTGAAGCCCGGGCGATCGGACTCGACGATCAGCAACGAGACCCCGCGATGGCCCGGGCCGCCGGTGCGGGCGGCGACCGTGACGAAGTCCGCGCGGGTTCCCGAGGTGATGAAGGTCTTTCCGCCGGTGATCACGTACTCGTCGCCGTCACGCATCGCGCGAGTGGTAATGGAGCCGACGTCCGAGCCGGTGCCGGGCTCGGTGACGCCGAGAGACGCAATCTTGGTGCCGGCAACAACGGGACGGACGAACTCGTCGAGTTGCCACGGGTCACCGGCGGCCGCGATATGCGGCGCGCCGATGGTATGGGAGAACAGCGCCGAGGTAACCCCCGTGCTCCCGCCGGCGAGGATGATCTCCTCGTTGGCGACCATCAGATCGATGAAGTCGCCCTCACCGCCGGCCTTCTCGGGGAAATCGAATCCCAGCAGGCCGAGCTCGGCGGCCTTCTCGTGCAGGGATCGGGGTAATTCGCCGGCTTCCTCCCATGCCGGCAGGTTCGGCACGATTTCGCGACGCGTGAAGCCGCGCACGGCCTCACGGAGGGCGCGACGCTCGTCGGTGTACCAGAGCTCGTTCGCGGAGGTCATCGGGTCTCCAGGGGCAGTAGGGCTGTCGGGATGTCGACGTGTTTGGCGCGCAGATACTCCCCCAGGCCCTTCGCCTGGGAATCGAGGTGTGGATTGGCGGCCACGCCCCGGCCGAGCAACCCGACGATGGTCACGCCGCAGGCGCGCAGAAGCGGAAGCTCCCACATTCGCAGCTCGCAGCCTGCCGCTTCGGGCAGCAACTCCCGCACGGTGTCCTCGCTCCACCAGGAGCGCAGCCAGGTGTGGCCCTCGTCGTTGCGGGCCCACACGCCGAGGGTGGCGTTACCGGCCTTGTCGCCCGAACGTGCGCCCAGGACCGCGCCGAGCGGCAGCTGCTGTGTCGGTCCGTCGTACGTCTTCGTGCTCGGCGGGGTGGACGGGTGGATGTCGGGCAGTTCCGCCGACGAGGGGGCGCCGGGCACGGTCCAGGTGCGCGCGCTGAGGGTGACGCGCTGGTCGAACAGCTCGGACCGCATGAGGGTGGGCCAGAACACGGTGAACTCGGTGCCGGTTCCCGGAGGGGCGGTGAAGTACGTGCCCGGATAGGTGGCCAGTCCGATCTCCACGGCGGCTCGGGAGAACCGACTCACTCGCTGGCGATCCGTACCCGTGACGGTGATCGTCAGCAGCGCGACGGCCTCTTCCATCGTGGCCGGGTCGGACCGATCGGCACGCAGCAGCCGCACGGTTACGCTGTCGAATGCCTTCTCTCCCTCCGGGATACGTTGCCACAGTGCATCCTGGACGACTCGGGCCTTGTCCTCGATGTGGGTTCCGGTCAGGACGAAGGTGGTGTCGTTGCGCCATCCACCGGAGAACACAGCACCGACCTTGACGGTCGCCGGGGCCGGTTCTCCCCGGACTCCGGACAGGCGCACCCGGTTGGCACCGACCGATTCCACGTGCACGGTGTCCAGTCGGGTGACGACGTCGGGGTTCGCGTAGCGGGGGCCGTCGATCTCGTACAGCAGCTGCGCCGTGACCGTCTCGGTCGTGACGGCACCGCCGGTTCCGGGGTGTTTGGTGATGACCGACGAGCCGTCCGGATAGATCTCGGCGATCGGAAATCCGACCTCGCTCATCTCGGGGATCTCGGTGAAGAACGAGTAGTTGCCTCCGGTGGCCTGTGTACCGCACTCGATCACGTGGCCGGCGGCGACCGCGCCGGCCAGCGCATCCCAGTCCGTTCGGTCCCAGCCGAAGTGCCATGCCGCCGGGCCGACGATGACGGCGGCGTCGGTGACGCGGCCGGTGATCACCACGTCGGCCCCTGCCCGCAATGCCTCGACGATCCCCCAGGCGCCCAGGTAGGCGTTGACGACGATCGGGTCGACGTCAGCGGGAAAGGCCTGACCGGAGTCCAGATGCGGAGCGTCCCAGCCGCGAGCGCGTTCCCGTGCGAACAGCTCGGTGGCGTCGTCACCGTCGACGACGGCAACTCGAACGGGGCGGCCGAGTCGCTCGGCGATCGCGGTGATCTGCGCGGCGCAGCCGTGCGGATCGAGTCCGCCGGCGTTGGACACGATCTTGATTCCTCGGTCGAGGCAGTCACCCAGCACGTCGTCGAGTTGGGTGACGAAGGTGCGGGCATAGCCGGATCCGGGGTTGCGGAGTTGCTGTTTGGCCAGCAGCCCCATCGTCAGTTCGGCCAGCCAGTCACCGGTGAGCACGTCGATCGGGCCGCCGTCGATCATCTCGCGGGCTGCGGACAAGCGGTCACCGAAGAAGCCGGAACAGTTGGCGATACGCAACGGTGTCGTGTTCATGCTTCCCCCTCGGCGCCGATTGTCACCAGTTCGGTCTGCGCGTCGACGTACTGGCCGACCGACACGTTGATCTTCTGGACCACTCCGTCGGCGCCGGCCAGCGCGGGGTGTTCCATCTTCATGGCTTCGAGTACGACCAGTTTCTGGCCTGCCGCGACGGTGTCGCCCTCGCTGATGAGGACGGCGACGACGGTCCCGGGCACCTCACTGACCGGGCCCGCCGCGGACGCGGCCAGCACGGTGCGGTCGGGCAGACGCGGTTCCGGTACCCAGCCGGACTGGCTGGTCGCATCGTTGATCCAGATCGAGCCGTCCCGATGGGTCGCGACGGCACACGGGTAGTCCACGCCGTCGTATCGCACCCGGACCGTGTCGGCACCGAGATCGATCAGGTCGAAGCGATGGCGGGTGCCGTCCAGGTCGAGAACGAGTTCGGTGTCGCCGGACGGTGCGGCCAGGCGGTAGGCCACCGGGATGGGCTCTCGTCCGACAGGCTGCCACACCGCGGACATCAGCATCTCCGCGGCGAGCGTCCGGAATCCGGGGG
>NZ_JAALEG010000112.1 GCF_011058165.1 Rhodococcus aetherivorans | reverse complement strand
GCAGGGGCGACGTCCTCACGGGTGGGGTTCCCGGTCATCGTTTCTCGTACCCTTCGTCGGCTGGATCGGGCTCGCCGCGGAAGCGGTGCAGGAGACGACGGCCCGCCAGGAACAGCAGCAGCGCCCCCGCACAGCCGGTGACGATCGCGAGAACCTGGCCGTATGCGTTGGACCGTACCGTCACGTTCGTCGGGGTGCCGAGCGGCAGCCCGGACTCCGTGGTCAGGGCGAACTCGACACCGATCTTCCGCGAGTCGCTGATCTGCGCCGGCACCGTGAGGGTGCGGCTGCCGCGCGGGGGCAGCTGGGTGGGTCCGATGTCGGTGATCTTCATCGCCGACGGCGCGTCCACGTGCAGCCGCACGGTGATGCCCACGGGCAGATCGTTGCGCGCGACCAACAGTAGGGGACTCTGTTCCGAGGTCAGCGTGTAGACACCGCCCGGTGAGAGCACGGTCACTCCCGCGAACATCCCGTCGACGGCGTCGCGTACCTCCTCGCCGCGCTGCCCCGCGTCGCGCGCGGCGGCGCCGGGGTCGGGCCCGCGCCGGCCCGCCAGGCTCATCGCGCGCAGCAGGTCCTCGCGCAGCGGTGCGGTGAACTGCTGCGGTGTCAGCTGCGCCTGCGGATCCTCGACGAGCGCCTCCTGGAACGAGTCGAGCCGGGGTGCCTGCTCGCGGGCCGCGTCGATCACCTCCGCCGACGCACCGTCGACGATGGCCTGCTCCGGGTAGGACAGCGCGACGGTGGGGGCGTCCCCGGCGGCGGGTGCGAACAGGGTGTCGAACGGACGCGGGGTGGCCAGGCCGGAGCGGATCAGGGTGCCGACCATCGACAGGACCGCGGCGGCGTCGTCGCCGGACGCACTCCACGACTGCGGCGGCACGAACAGCGCGGAGCCCGGGGCCGCGGACGCGCCGTCGCCGGTGGACACGGTCCGGGTGGCGCTCTCCGACGTGCGCAGCGCGGACCAGCTCAGGGCGCCCAGCGCGTCCTGCAGCCGGGCGCCCGGGGAATCCTCGGTGAGGTCGTAGCGGGCGTCCTCGGCGGTGAACGACGGCGTCTGGGGAGCGTCGCCCAGCGCGGCGAGCGCGGTGGCGGCGGCGCTGTCGAACAGGACCGTGGACAGGCCGTCCACCCCCCGCACGGGCATCGGACCCGTGCCCGCGTCCGAGTCCGCGGCGTCGACCGCCGTGTCGGCGAGCAGGGTCGTCACCGGGCCGTCGGCGGCGAGCAGCGCCCCCGCCTGCTCGGTGAGCACCCCGGCGTCGGGCCAGACCACGTCCTCCCGGGTCGTGGTGATTCCGAGGATCGTGTTCACGATCTCGGTCGGGGCGGCGAGCGCGGGCCCGGCGAGAGAGGCGTCGTCGAGTTCGGCGAGGGCGGCCACGTCGACCTGGGCGAAGGGCACCGCGACCGTGCACATCGACGCGGCCAGGGTGCGCAGCCGTTCCAGCCACGCGACGGCCGCGGCCGTCCCCTCCCCGTCGTGGGCATCGCCCCTCGGTTCGGCCGTGTCCTCGACCACCAGGTAGCCGCGGGTCATGTTGGCGACGGTGACGAGCAGATCGGGGTCGACGGCCAGGCACATCGCGTCGGCGACGCGGCGGTCCTCGGCGGTGGCCGCGCGCTCGGCGGCGTCGAGCAGTCCGTCGAGCCGGCCGCCGTCGGCGAGCGACGTCGCGAGGTCGTCGTCGACGAGACGGACCGGGTCCGTCGCCGATCCGGGCACCCCCGCCGCGAGGCGCGGCCGGTCCGCGAGCGGCCACAGCATGGTGACCCCCACGGGTGCGGACGTGTCCGGGGGCACGGGCCGGCTCTCGCTGCTCTCGCCCGTGGGCACCCCCAGCACGGGCAGCAGGAACCGGGCGTCGTCGAGCCGTGCCTGACCGCCGTACTCGGGAGCTCCGTTGACGTTGACGAGCAGCGGATACACCCCGGGGGTGTCGATACCCAGCGAAGGGCTGTCGGCCGAGCGCAGCGCCAGCTCGAGGCGGAACTGCCGTTGCTCACCCCGCTCGAGGACGTCGGTGACCGATTCGAACGGCCCGGTGCGGTCGTAGGCGGTCTGATCCCAGGTCAGCGCCGTGCGCAGCTCCTCGGCGGAGCCGACCGCCGGGGCGCGCTGCAGCCGCACGGCGATGTCCTCGACATCGCGGTCGCCGACGTTCTCGAGCGTGCCGGTCACGGTCACCACCGGCTCGCTGCTGGTGGACATCGTCGTCGGCGTCACCGAGTCGATGCGCAGCTCGAGGAAGCGCGGGGCGTCGGACGCGTCGCTGCGCGGCTGGGCGACGGCCACACCCGCCGTCGTCAGGACGAGCGCGAGCACGGCGAGAACGGCCGCCGCGGCCCGGCGAGCTGCCGAGGTCATCCGAGACGGGCCTCCGGTCCGCCGGGTCCGAGCAGCATCGACGGATCCATCTCGGCGATCAGCTGGTCGGCGACGTCGGCGAGCCTGCGCTCGTCCGCATACGCCAGGCGCGAGCGCAGCTCCGGCAGCGGCACCCAGGCCACCTCGGTGACCTCGACGTCGGCGTCGGAGAGCTCGCCGTCCAGGTAACGCAGCAGGTAGTGGTGCACGGTCTTGTGGACGCGCCGGCCCTCGGTGACGAACCAGTAGTCGATGCTGCCGAGCGTGGCGAGGACGGTGCCGTGGATCCCGGTCTCCTCGTGGACCTCGCGCATCGCCGTCTGCTCGGCGGTCTCGCCCTTCTCGATGTGTCCCTTCGGCAGCGACCACAGCAGCCGGCCGCGCCGGTCCGTGCGGCCGATCAACGCCGCGCACAACTTGTCGGGGGGCCCGCCGAGGCCGTCGACCACCAGTCCCCCGGCCGATGTCTCGCGGACCGTGCGCAGGTGAGGCTTCGCCGCGTCGGAGGTGGCCCGGCCACCGGACTTGGCGCCCGCGCCACGCCGCCGCGAGGTGCGGCGGTTGCGGTTGGCACGTTCTGCGGGCGACACCTCATCGATACTAGTTGGCGGGACGTGCCCGGCGGTCCAACCAGGCACGTCCGGATCGCGCGACTGCGCGTTCGGCCACCTCGGTAAGGTTCGAAGACGTGAACTCTCCCTCCACCGACACCGAGCGGCGCGCCCGACTGCTCGCCGGCGCCGACGCGACGCTGCGTGCGCTGTCGGACATCCTGGCCCCGCTCGGTGAGCGCTTCACCGCCGCCGGTCACGAGCTGTACCTGGTGGGAGGGAGCGTCCGCGACGCGGTGCTCGGTCGCCTCGGCACCGACCTGGACTTCACCACCGACGCGCGGCCCGAGCAGGTGCAGGCGCTGCTGCGCGGCTGGGCTGACCACCAGTGGGACACCGGCATCGACTTCGGCACGATCAGCGCGGTCAAGGGCCCGGAGCAGATCGAGATCACCACGTTCCGCAGCGACGCGTACGACCGTGTCACCCGCCACCCGATCGTCGAGTACGGCACCAGCCTCGAGGACGACCTGATCCGCCGCGACTTCACCGTCAATGCCATGGCGGTACGGATCGGCCCGACCGGCGCGGAGGACTTCGTCGACCCGCTCGGCGGGATGGACGCCCTGCTCGCCGGGGTCATCGACACCCCCGCGATGCCGAGCGAGTCGTTCCACGACGATCCGCTGCGGATGCTGCGCGCGGCGCGGTTCGTCTCCCAGCTGGGGTTCGGGCTGGCGGAGCGGGTGCACGACGCGATCGTGGCCATGGGCGACGAGATCCTGCGGATCAGCGCCGAGCGGGTGCAGGCCGAGCTCGACAAGCTGATCCTCGGTGCCTACCCGATCGAGGGCATCGACATCATGGTCGAGACCGGCCTCGCCGAGCGGGTGATCCCGGAGATCCCGGCGATGAAGCTCGAGATCGACGAGCACCATCAGCACAAGGACGTGTATTGGCATTCGCTGACCGTGCTCAGGCAGGCCATCGACCTCGAGGACGGGGATCCCGATCTCGTGCTGCGCTGGGCGGCCCTGTTGCACGACATCGGCAAGCCCGCCACGAAGCACAACGAGCCGGGCGGCGGCGTCAGCTTCCACCACCACGAGGTCGTCGGGGCCAAGCTGGTCCGCAAACGGATGCGGGCCCTGAAGTACTCCAAGCAGATGGTCGACGACGTCAGTCAGCTCGTGTTCCTGCACCTGCGGTTCCACGGCTACGGCAAGGGCCAGTGGACGGACTCGGCGGTCCGGCGCTACGTGCACGACGCCGGTGACCTGCTGCCCCGGCTGCACAAGCTGGTCCGGGCGGACTGCACCACCCGCAACAAGCGCCGGGCCGCGGCGCTGCAGGCCACCTACGACGATCTCGAGACGCGCATCGAGCGGATCGCCGAGCAGGAGGACCTGGCGAAGGTGCGGCCCGACCTCGACGGCAACGCCATCATGGAGCTGCTCGGCCTGAAACCCGGCCCGCAGGTCGGGCAGGCCTGGAAGTTCCTCAAGGAGCTGCGGCTCGACCGTGGTCCCCTCGACCGCGACGAGGCCGAGGCCGAGTTGCTGAAGTGGTGGGCGCAGCAGCCGAAGCCCTAGCGGCCGGGTAGCCGGACGGGTGAGGGTCCGCGCGACCGCCGCCCGCGCCACCGAACACACGCGCGAGTTCTGATCACGCTGCGGTTACCCAAAGTCGTGACTCATTCCAGAAAAGTGCGTCATAGTATCCACGTGCCCTCGACGCGGGATTACGTGGAGCAGTTGCGTACGGCGGAGCTGCGCGTGACCCGGCCCCGGATCGCGGTGCTGGAGGCGGTGAACCAGCATCCGCACGCCGACACGGAGACGATCTTCGGAGCCGTGCGCACCGGTCTGCCGGAGGTTTCCCGGCAGACCGTGTACGACGTGCTGCACGCCCTGACCGGTGCGGGTCTGGTGCGGCGGATCCAGCCGTCCGGTTCCGTCGCCCGGTACGAGTCGCGTGTCGGGGACAACCATCACCACCTCGTCTGCCGGTCCTGTGGGGCCATCGCCGACGTCGACTGTGCCGTCGGCGAGGCGCCCTGCCTGACCGCGTCCGACCACAGCGGCTTCCTCGTCGACGAGGCCGAGGTCATCTACTGGGGCATGTGCCCCGACTGCTCGGCAGCACACGCTTCGCGATCACATCCGTGATCACCGTCCGATTCACCGAAACCCGGAAGGAAGGGCCGACGTGTCCAACAGTGAAAGCGAAAATCCGGTAATCCCGTCCCCCGAGCCGAAGCCGCATCGGCCCAGGACCAACCGGGACTGGTGGCCGAACCAGCTGGACCTGCAGGTTCTCCACCAGCACTCGCCCCTCTCCAATCCGATGGGCCCGGACTACAACTACGCCGAAGAGTTCGCGACCCTCGACGTCGAGGCCCTGAAACAGGACATCTTCGAGTTGATGACGACGTCGCAGGAGTGGTGGCCGGCCGACTACGGCCATTACGGGCCGCTCTTCATCCGGATGAGCTGGCATGCCGCGGGCACGTACCGCATCGCCGACGGCCGGGGCGGCGGCGGCAAGGGCGCCCAGCGCTTCGCCCCCCTCAACAGCTGGCCCGACAACGCGAGCCTCGACAAGGCGCGGCGGCTGCTCTGGCCGATCAAGCAGAAGTACGGCCGGAAGCTCTCGTGGGCGGACCTGCTGATCTTCGCCGGCAACTGCGCCTACGAATCGATGGGGTTCAAGACGTTCGGTTTCGGCTTCGGGCGCGAGGACATCTGGGAGCCCGACGAGGTGTTCTGGGGACCCGAGGACACGTGGCTCGGGGACGAGCGTTACGCCGGCGACAGGGAACTGTCCGGCCCGTTCGGCGCCGTGCAGATGGGCTTGATCTACGTGAATCCGGAAGGGCCCAACGGTAACCCGGATCCGATCGCCGCGGCCCGGGACATCCGGGAGACGTTCGGCCGGATGGCGATGAACGACGTCGAGACCGCGGCGCTCATCGCCGGTGGTCACAGCATCGGCAAGACCCACGGCGCCGCCACGGCCGACCACGTCGGTCCCGAGCCGGAGGCCGCTCCCATCGAGCAGCAGGGTCTCGGCTGGAAGAACTCCTTCGGCACGGGCGTGGGCGGGGACGCGATCACCAGCGGTCTGGAGGGCGCCTGGACGCCCACCCCCCGGCAGTGGGACAACAGCTTCCTGGAAACCCTGTACGGCTACGAGTGGGAGAAGACCAAGAGCCCCGCCGGTGCGTGGCAGTGGATCCCGAAGGACGGGGCCGGCGCCGACGCCGTCCCCGACGCCCACGACCCGTCGAAGCGGCACTCGCCGGTGATGCTGACCACGGACCTCTCCTTGCGACTCGACCCGATCTACGGACCGATCACCCGGCGCTGGCTGGACAACCCGAAGGAGTTCGAGGAGGAATTCGCGAAGGCCTGGTACAAGCTGCTGCATCGCGACATGGGACCCGTCGCGCGCTACCTCGGACCGTGGGTCCCCGAGCCGCAGCTGTGGCAGGACCCGGTTCCCGCGGTCGATCACGAACTGATCGGAGCGGACGACATCGCCGCCCTCGGGAGCAAGATCCTCGAATCGGGCCTGCCCATCCCCCAGCTGGTCGCCGCCGCGTGGGCGTCGGCGGCGAGCTTCCGCGGCACCGACAAGCGCGGCGGGGCCAACGGGGCACGCATCCGCCTCGAGCCGCAGAAGAACTGGGAGATCAACGAGCCGGGCCGGGTGGCCGAGGTGCTGCAGACCCTCGAACGGATCCAGCAGGACTTCAACGGCGCGCAGTCTGCGAAGAAGGTCTCGCTCGCGGACCTGATCGTCCTGGCCGGCTGCGCCGCCGTCCAGCAGGCAGCGAAGAACGCCGGCGTCGAGATCACGGTCCCGTTCACGCCGGGCCGCACCGATGCCTCGCAGGAACAGACCGATGTGGAGTCGTTCGCCGTGCTCGAACCCGCGGCCGACGGGTTCCGCAACTACCTGCGCGCCGGCGAGAAGCTGCCGCCGGAGCGGCTGATGCTGGACCGGGCGAACCTGTTGACGTTGACCGCTCCGGAGATGACGGTTCTCGTCGGCGGGATGCGTGCCCTGAACGCCAACTTCGGGCAATCCGCCCACGGCGTGTTCACCGATCGGCCCGAGGCACTGACCAACGACTTCTTCGTGAACCTGCTCGACATGCGCACGGAGTGGAAGGTGTCCGAGTCGACCGAGAACGTGTACGAGGGTCGTGATCGTGCCACGGGCGAGGTCAGGTGGACGGCCACGGCCGTCGACCTCGTCTTCGGTTCGAACTCGCAGCTGCGCGGTATCGCCGAGGTCTACGGCAGCGCCGACGCGCAGCAGAAGTTCGTGCAGGACTTCGTCTCTGCGTGGAACAAGGTGATGAACCTCGACCGGTTCGACCTCGCCTGAGCAGCGCTCGATGATCGGCCCCCGGGGCCGATCATCCACACCCCTCGTGCGGCATCCCGCCGGCTGACACAGCCCGCGGGGTGCCGTGCGTCGTTCCGGCGCCCGGGGGCCGCCGATCGGGCCGTTCGGGCCCTCTCACCGCCGCGCGCGGCGAATCGTGAGCCAGATGTCACCGGGGACTCACCACGGTTAATGCCCACGAAACACGGTGTCGGGAGCATGAGACCTGGCCGGAGGAACGTGGCCGACCCAGGTGAGGAGCGGTTCGATGCAGGGCGAGATCACGAAGGTCAAGACCGCCTGCTCATACTGCGGCGTGGGCTGCGGCATGGTGCTCGAGGTCGGCCTCGACCCCGCCACCGGCGCCCGCCGGGTGCTCGACGCGTACGGCGACAAGGAGCACCCCACCAACCTCGGGCGCCTGTGCACGAAGGGGGCGACCAGCGCCGAGATGCTGGCCGCCGGCGGGCGGATGGAGAGCGCGTACCGTCGCGCCGAACGCGGCGGTGCGCCGGTGCCCGTGGAGGTCGACGCCGCGATCGCCGAGACCGCCCGCCGGTTGCGGGAGGTGCTCGACGAGCACGGACCCGACGCCCTGTCCTTCTACGTCTCCGGCCAGATGTCCCTCGAAGCCCAGTACCTGATCACCAAGCTCGCGAAGGGGTTCGTCGGCACCAACAACGTCGAGTCCAACTCGCGGTTGTGCATGGCCAGCGCCGGCACCGGCTACAAGCAGTCGCTCGGCGCGGACGGCCCGCCCGGCTCCTACCAGGACTTCGACCACGCGGACCTGTTCTTCGTCAGCGGCGCGAACATGGCCGACTGCCACCCCATCCTCTTCCTCAGGATGATGAACCGGGTCAAGGCCGGTGCGAAGCTCGTCGTCGTCGACCCCCGCCGCACGGCCACCGCCGAGAAGGCGGACCTGTTCCTGCAGATCGCGCCGGGGACCGACCTGGCGCTGCTGAACGGCCTGCTGCACCTGATCGTCGAGAACGGGCACGTCGACCGGGCGTTCGTGGCGGAATTCACCGAGGGCTGGGACGCCATGCCCGGGTTCCTCGCCGACTACACCCCCGCACGCGTCGCGGAGATCACCGGACTGGCCGAGGAGGACATCCGCACGGCCGCCCGGTGGATCGGCGAGGCCGGTGACTGGATGTCGTGCTGGACCATGGGCCTGAACCAGAGCACCCACGGCACCTGGAACACCAACGCGATCTGCAACCTGCATCTGGCCACCGGCGCGATCTGCCGCACCGGCAGCGGCCCGTTCTCGCTCACCGGCCAGCCCAACGCCATGGGCGGCCGCGAGATGGGCTACATGGGGCCCGGCCTGCCGGGGCAGCGCTCCGTCCTCGTCGACGCCGAGCGGGCCTTCGTCGAACAGCAGTGGGGGCTGCCGCCCGGCGCGATCCCCACCACGGTCGGCAAGGGCACCGTCGACATGTTCGAGCAGATGGCCGCGGGCACCATCCGGGCCTGCTGGATCATCTGCACCAATCCGGTTGCCTCCGTGGCCAATCGACGCACCGTCGTCGATGCTCTCGAGAAGGCCGATTTCGTCGTCGCGCAGGACGTCTTTCTCGAGACCGAAACCACCGCGTATGCAGACGTCCTGTTGCCGGGAGCGCTGTGGGCGGAGTCGGAGGCGGTGATGGTCAACTCCGAGCGCAACCTGACGCTGCTGCAGCAGGCGATCGATCCGGTCGGCCAGGCCCTGCCGGACTGGCAGATCATCGCGCGCGTCGCCTGCGCCATGGGCTACGCCGAGGCGTTCACCTACTCCTGCCCCGAGGAGATCTTCGAGGAGATCACGCGCTTCTGGAACCCCAAGACCGGATACGACCTGCGCGGAATCACGTACGACCGGTTGCGCGAGACCCCCGTGCAATGGCCGTGCCCGCCGGACGCCGCGACCGACCGGAACCCGATCCGCTATCTCAACGACGGGGTGAGCCAGACCCTGCTGAGGTCGGAGGACGGCACCGCCCCCCGGCTGCGGTTCGCCACCGCCACCGGCAGGGCCGCGTTCCACCCCCGACCACACATGCTGCCGGCCGAGATGCCCGACGACGACTTCCCCGTCGTGCTCGGCACCGGCCGCGTCCAGCACCAGTGGCACACTCTTACCAAGACGGGGAAGGTCGCCAAGCTCAACAAGCTGAACCCCGGACCCTTCGTCGAGATCAATCCCGGCGATGCGCAACGACTCTCGATCGTGGACGGTGACCAGGTGGAGGTCGCGTCCCGCCGGGGCCGGGCGGTGCTGCCGGCCGTGGTCACCGACCGGGTACGGCCGGGATGCTGCTTCGCCCCGTTCCACTGGAACGACATGTTCGGGGAGTACCTGTCGGTCAACGCGGTCACCAACGACGCCGTCGATCCCGCGTCGCTGCAGCCGGAGTTCAAGGTGTGCGCGGTGTCGCTGACCAAGGTGGCAACGCCCGCCCGGCCCGAACCGTCGGGTGCACCGGCCGACCGGCTCGCCTCGACGCTCGGACTGGGGGACGTCGCGCCGCCCGTGCTCGATGATCTCGAAAAGCGTTATCTGACTGGATTTCTCACGGGATTCCGGGAGTCCGGACAGGCGGGTGTGCCGGTGCTCCCGGCGTCGGCTCCCCTTCCGGCTGCCACCCGGGCATGGGTGGACGGGCTGCTCGCGGGGCACTTCGCGCACGCCGCACCGGACCGCGACGAGGCCGACGGGGCGCCACCGGTGGTGGTGGCGTGGGCGTCGCAGACCGGCAACGCCGAGGAGTTCGCCCGGATGTGCGCCGAGCGCCTCCGCGCCGCGGGCCGGCCCGCCGCCCTGGTCGGGATGGACGACTACGACGTGTCCGCGCTGACCGGGGTGCGCGACCTGCTCGTCATCACCAGCACCTTCGGCGACGGCGACGCCCCGGACAACGGCACCGCCTTCTGGAACGCCCTCAACAGTGACGACACGCCCCGCCTTCCCGACACCCGCTACGCCGTGCTGGCGTTCGGGGACTCGAGCTACGACGACTTCTGCGGTCACGGCCGCCGCATCGACGAGCGGCTCGCCGAACTCGGGGCCACCCGGCTCACGCAACGGGTGGACTGTGAGCCCGACTACGACGAACCGGCCGGCGAATGGCTCGCCGTCGTCGAACAACTCGTGCGTCCCGACGGTGCCGCACCGGCCGCGCCCACCCCGGGACCCCCGGCGAAGCCCGAACCCGCCTACAGCCGGAAGGTGCCGCTCGTCACCCGGCTGACCCGGAACGTCCCGCTCAGTGGACCGGGGTCGTCGAAGGACGTGCGCCAGTTCGGATTCGAGCTGTACGACCCGGACTTCGTGTACGAGGCGGGAGACGCGCTCGGCGTGATGCCCACCAACGGACCCGAGACGGTCGACGAATGGCTGCAGGTCACCGCGCTCGATCCGGAAACACCCGTGGAATTCGCCGATCTGCCGACCATTCCCCTGCGCGAGGCCGCCACCCGGCACCTCGAGATCGCTCGGGTGACCCCGGAGCTGCTGCGGTTCGTCCACGAGCAGACCCAGAGCACGGAGCTGGCCAAGCTGCTGCGACCGGGTAACAAGATCGAGCTGCAGCAGTGGTTGTGGGGCAAACAGGCGATGGACGTGATCTCGGCGTATCCGTTCAAGGCGCCGATCGAGGAGTGGCTGCCCGTGCTCAAGCGGCTGCAGCCCCGCATGTACTCGATCTCGTCGAGCCCGCGGACCAACCCCCGCGAGGTGCAGCTGACCGTCTCGGTGGTGCGTTACAGCTACGAGGGCATCGGCCGGGCCGGGGTGTGCTCGAGCTTCCTCGCCGACCACAGTCACGGCGTCGACATCCCCATCTTCGTCCAGCGCAGCACCCACTTCCGGCCGCCCCGGACGCCGGACACCCCGATGATCATGGTCGGTCCCGGCACCGGCATCGCGCCGTTCCGCGCCTTCCTGCACGATCGCCGCGAGATGGGCCACACCGGCCGGAACTGGCTGTTCTTCGGCGATCAGCGGTCCTCCACCGACTACCTGTACCGGGACGAGATCGAGGCGATGCACGCCGACGGCTTCCTCACCCGGCTCGACCTGGCCTTCTCCCGCGACCAGCGGCAGAAGGTCTACGTGCAGGACCGGATGCGCGAGCACGGGGCGCAGCTGTGGAAGTGGTTGCAGGACGGTGCCCACTTCTACGTGTGCGGCGACGCGAGCCGGATGGCCAAGGACGTCGACGAGACGCTGCGCGAGGTGGTGCAGGTCCACGGCAGGCTCGACGAGGAGGACGCCGAAACGTACGTCAAGCAGCTCGCCGCTGAGAAGCGCTACGTGCGCGACGTGTACTGATCCGCAAATTCGTTTCCCTACGCTTGATAGGTCCGCAGAAGCGGAAGTAGTGTCTGTTTCGTGACGCAGATTCGCATCAAGGATGCCGCCCGGCTGCTCGGCGTCAGCGACGACACCGTCCGGCGGTGGATCGACCAGGGCGCCCTGCCGGCCGGCAAGGACGGGGCCGGCCGCAAGATCGTCGAGGGGGCCGACCTTGCCGAGTTCGCCCGCCGTCAGGCGGACGAGGCACCCGATCTGCTCGGCGTGGGCAGCTCCGCCCGCAACCGGTTCGCGGGGATCGTGACCCGGGTGGTGTCCGACACCGTCATGGCGCAGGTGGAGATGCAGTGCGGCCCGCACCGCGTCGTCTCGCTGATGAGCACCGAGGCCGTCCGTGAACTCGGCCTCGAACCGGGCAGCCTCGGGGTGGCCGTCGTCAAGGCCACGACGGTGATCGTCGAAACCCCGGCGGGTGCGTCGTGAGACGGCGGGAGGCAGTCGTCGTCGTGCTCTCGGCGCTGATGCTCGCCGCGTGTGGCTCCGGTGGTGACGGCGACCCTGCGCCCGCCACGGCGGTCACCGGCGAGCTGACCGTGTTCGCGGCCGCGTCGCTGCAGGTACCGTTCCGGGAGATCGAAGTGCGGTTCGAGGCCGAAAATCCCGGCACGGATGTTGTTTTCGACTTCGCCGGCTCGGCCGACCTCGTCGCGCGGTTGTCCCAGGGTGCCCCCGCCGATGTCTTCGCCTCCGCCGACACGGCGAACATGACCAGGGCCGTCGATGCCGGTCTCGTGGCCGGCGAACCCGTGAACTTCGCGGCCAACACCCTCACCATCGTCACCGAACCCGGAAACCCCGAGGACGTGCAGACTTTCGCGGATCTGAGTCGTCCCGGACTCGACGTCGTCGTGTGTGCGCCGCAGGTACCGTGCGGCGCCGCGGCCGCCCGCGTCGAGGACGTCGCCGGCGTCACCCTCGAGCCGGTCAGCGAGGAATCCTCGGTGACGGACGTGCTCGGCAAGGTCGCCACCGGGCAGGCCGACGCCGGGCTCGTCTACGTCACCGACGCTCTGCGCGCCGGCGACGACGTGACCGCCGTGCCGTTCCCCGAGTCCGCGGCGGCCGTCAACACCTACCCCGTCGCGGTCCTCGCCGAGGGCGCGAACCCCGTGACGGCGGCGGCGTTCGTCGCGTACGTGACCGGCCCCGAGGGACGACGGATCCTCGCCGAGAAGGGATTCGCGGCCCCGTGACGCGCGTCCGACCGGCCGGGCTGCCGACGTGGATCCACGTCCCCGCGATCGTCGGCGGACTGTTCGTCGCCCTGCCGCTGCTGTCGCTGATCCTCGCCGTCGACTGGCGGCGCTTCCCGGAACTGGTGACGTCCGAGGCATCCCTGCAGGCCCTGACGCTGAGCCTGCGCACCGCGGTGGCCGCCACGGTGCTGTGTGTCCTGCTCGGCGTGCCGATGGCGACCGTGCTCGCGCGCAGCACGGTGCGTTTCCTTCCGGTGCTGCGCTCGCTCGTGCTGCTGCCGCTCGTGCTGCCGCCCGTGGTCGGCGGGATCGCACTGTTGTACACCTTCGGGCGCCGCGGACTGATCGGCGAGCACCTCGAGCTGCTCGGAATCCGTATCGCGTTCTCCACCACGGCAGTTGTCCTCGCGCAGACGTTCGTCGCGCTGCCGTTCCTGGTGATGAGCCTCGAGGGCACCCTGCGCACCGCCGGCACCCGGTACGAGGCGGTCGCCGCGACGCTCGGGGCGCCGCCCACCACCGTCTTCCGCAGGGTCACCCTGCCGCTCGTGCTGCCGGGCCTCGCGTCCGGCACCGTGCTGGCCTTCGCGCGGGCCCTCGGCGAGTTCGGGGCCACCCTCACCTTCGCCGGCAGCCTCCAGGGTGTCACCCGCACGTTGCCGCTCGAGATCTATCTCCAGCGCGAGACCGACGCCGACGCGGCGGTGGCGTTGTCGCTGCTGCTCGTCGTGGCCGCCCTCGTGATCGTCGTCGCCGCGCGGGGGCGGCGGATCGCGGGCGGCCTGTGACCGGCCTGCGGCTGCGGGCCCGGGTCGGGTCCCGCGACGTCGACCTGGCTGTCGCCGTGGAGTCCGGCCGCGTGCTCGCGGTCCTGGGACCCAACGGCGCCGGCAAGTCGACGCTGCTGAACGTGATCGCCGGATTGCTGCAGCCCGACGACGGTCGCATCGAACTCGACGGGTGCGTGCTCACCGACACCGCGGCGGGCGTGGCCGTGCCGCCGCACCGTCGCGGGGTGGCCCTGCTCGCGCAGCAGCCGCTGCTGTTCCCGCACCTGAGCGTCCTCGACAACGTCGCCTTCGCTCCCCGCAGCGCGGGCCGCGGCCGATCGGCCGCCCGCGCCGCGGCGTTGCGGCAGCTCGCCGCCGTCGACGCGACGGAGCTCGCCGACCGCCGGCCGCACCAGCTCTCCGGGGGGCAGGCCCAGCGCGTCGCGATTGCCCGCGCGCTGGCGGCCGACCCGCGTTTGTTGCTGCTCGACGAACCGATGGCCGCCCTCGACGTGACGGCCGCCCCGGCCGTGCGGTCGCTGCTGCGCACCGTCCTGCGCGGTCCGGGACGCACGGCGCTGGTGGTCACCCACGACCCCCTCGACGCCCTGGCGCTCGCCGACCGGGCCGTGGTGCTCGACGACGGCCGGATCGTCGAGGAGGGCACTGTGCGCGACGTGCTGTCCCGGCCGCGCAGTGCCTTCGCGGCCCGCATCGCGGGCCTGAACCTGCTCGCCGGCACCGTCATCGCGGACGGACTCGACACCCCCGTCGGCCGGGTCCGCGGTGTGCTCGACGACGACTGTGCCCCAGGGAATTCGGCGGTGGCGGTGTTCACCCCCGCCGCCGTCGCGGTCTATCCCGGGGAACCCCACGGCAGCCCCCGCAACTCGTTCGCCGTCGTCGTCGGCGAGCTCGAGGTCCACGGTGCCACCGTCCTCGTCCGGGCCGCCGAGTCCGGAATCACCGCCGAGGTCACCACGTCCGCGGCCGCCGATCTCGCGCTCGCACCGGGTGCGACGATGTGGTTCGTCGTCAAGGCCACCGAGGTCCGCATCCATGCCGCCCGCTGACCGAGCGAATGTATCGTTCCGTCGGACTGAGGAGGTGAACGATACATTCGCTCGGCTTACGCTGCGCGCGAGAGTGATTCAGTTCAGGCGGGCGCGCATCAGGTAGACGTTGTAGCTGTCCCACTCGGACACGGTGAAGTACAGGTCCGCGCCGTGGGACCACGGGTGCATGAAGCCGCCGTATGCCTTCGGGTAGTCCGAGGTCCGTACCAGCGTCGCGGCATCGGACCAGACGCCCTGCGGCGAATCCGACTCGCGGAGAACGATGTCGCCCGCGATCGGTTCCAGGTAGCTCATCTGCCAGCGGCCTCGTCCGACGTCGAACCGCACCGACAGCTCGCTCGCCGCGCCGTCGGCGAGCGGGGTGGCGAGCTGCTCGAAGACGGGCATCCAGCGGTCGTGCACCCAGTACTGGTACGCGGAGGGATCGAGCACGTCGTCGACCGGCACGCGGGCCAGGCCCACCGATCCGACGCGGCCGTTCGGAGTGCCGAACATGTAGACGTGGTCGCCGTGCGGCACCATCGTCGCGACCTGGAACCGGCCGAGCCCGAACACGTTGTCCCAGCGGGCATTCAGGTCCTTCGTCCACGTCTGGCCGTGGTCGTCGGAGTAGGCGATGCCGCCGTGGTTGGTGTACCACATGCCCGGCACGACGCTCCACCGTCGCACCGACATGTAGCTCAGGTACTGGCGGTCGCCGATCGCGAAGCCGGAGGTGGGGATGACGGTCGTCTCGAAGTTCTTCACATGCCGGGCGTCGAGGATCTCCGCGGCGTGGCAGGGGCTGTCCTGCACCATCGCGTCGATGGTGAGGCCGTCCGCCAGGTCGGTGTCGCGGCTGAATGCCAGGACGTTGCTGCGCCAGTCTCCGCCGGCCCCGCCCGGCGGCGTCCATTCGAGCCCGAACGTGTCCCCGAAGGCGAGGGCGACCTCGCCGGGGCGCGTCTCCCACACGATGCCGAGGTCGGTGCCGTGCACGGCCCAGCGCGCATCGGTGCGGTTCTCCGAGCCGGGACCGGTCAGCTGGGAGACCAGCTCGACGTCGCCCACGGCGGGGGCGGGCGGCCGGGCGGTGACGGTACCCGGCTCGAACGGCGGATTCTCCCGTGGCGGGGCCGGTGGGACGGGTGCACCCGGCGCGCCGGGCACGGGAATCGGGATCGTCTCCGGCTGCGGATCCAGCTCGACGCGCGGCAGGTAACTCGAGGACCCGCTCGAGCCGGCGGACCCACTCGAGCCACTCGAGCCACTCGAGCCACTCGAGCCGCCGGGCAGGGCGTCGGGAGCGTCCGGCGCGAAACCGAGGTCCGGGCACGGGTCGGCGCACGGGTCGGCGGGCAACGGCTCCTGCGGCACGCGGGTGTTGTCCGGCGCCGGGCCGGGGACCGGGACCGGCACGAGCTCGGGGTACGGCAGGGGGATCTTCACGACGGGGGGGATGTCGATCCGTGGCAGCTGCGGCGCGTCGGGGTCCGGGGGCTCGACCGCGGGATCGAAGCCCGGTTC
>NZ_JAALEG010000111.1 GCF_011058165.1 Rhodococcus aetherivorans | reverse complement strand
AGATTGACAAGGCTAGCTTTCAGGCTCACCTGTAGATCTACATGGCGGTGCAGTAAGGGCTGTCGTATCTCACTTTTCCTGCTTTTATCCTGCTTTTTTTTTTTTAACTGGTCTCGTGGGCTCGGCGATCGGGCTGGCGGTGATGTGCGCGATCGGCCCGGTGCGCTTCGCCGAGTTCCTCGCCGGGATGCACACCGTGGACGAGCACTTCGCCACCGCCCCGCTGGAGGCGAACGCGCCGGTGCTGCTCGGGCTGCTGGGGGTGTGGTACGCGTCGGTGCTGGGGGCGCAGTCGCGGGCGGTGCTGCCCTACAGTCAGGACCTGGCCCGGCTGCCGGCGTATCTGCAGCAGCTGACCATGGAGTCGAACGGCAAGAGCGTGCGGCGGGACGGCACCGCGGTGGACCACGACACCGGGGAGATCTTCTGGGGGGAGCCGGGCACCAACGGGCAGCACGCGTTCTACCAGTTGCTGCACCAGGGCACCCGGCTTATCCCGGCGGATTTCGTCGGGTTCGCCGCCGCGTGCGAGGACCTGCCCACCCGGGACGGGACCGGCAGCATGCACCAGATCCTGCTGGCGAACATGCTCGCCCAGGCCAAGGTGCTCGCGTTCGGGCGCACCGCGGCCGAGGTCGCCGCCGACGGCACCGGCCCGGGGTTGGTGGCGCACAAGGTGATGCCCGGCAACCGGCCCTCGACCACCCTGCTCGCCCCGGCGTTGACCCCGGCGACGCTGGGGCAGTTGATCGCGTTGTACGAGCATCAGACCTTCGTCCAGGGCGTGATCTGGGGCATCGACTCGTTCGACCAGTGGGGCGTCGAACTCGGCAAGACCCAGGCCCTGGCCCTGGCACCGGCCCTGACCGGCGCGGCGGACCCCGACACCGGCGACACCTCCACCGACACCCTCGTCCGCACCATCCGGCGCCTCCGCCGCACGTGAGTCCCTCGGGCGGCCCCCACCGCCTCGAGGACGCACCGGCGAAGCCGCCCAGAGAAGGGAGAATCATGCCCGCGCCCAAGCTGTTGACCTTGCCCCCGGCGATCACGGAGTCCTGGGACTGGCAGCTGCACGCCGCCTGCCGGGACGCCGATGCCGCGACGTTCTTCCATCCGGACAACGAACGGGGTGAGGCGCGCACCGACCGGGTTCGTGCCGCGAAGCGGATCTGCCAATCCTGTCCTGTGCGGACGCAGTGTCTCCGGCACGCGCTCGAGGCCGGGGAACGGCACGGAATCTGGGGCGGGTTCTCGGAGGAAGAACGCAGAGTCCTGGTGCGGCCGTCGAACAGGGCACCCCATAGCCTGGAGCCGTGTCCGGTAGCCGTCTCCCCGAGATCCGCACGGGTGTCCGCGACTCCTGGGCGGTCGGTCTCGGCCTGATCCCGCTCGGCCTCGCGTTCGGGGTCGTGCTCACGCAGGCGGGCTTCGACTGGTGGTGGGCGCCCGTCTTCTCGACGGTGATCTACGCGGGCTCGATGGAGTTCCTCGCCGTCGGCCTGATCGGTGCGGTGACGCCGGTGGCGTCGATCGCCGCGGCGACCCTGCTCGTGAACTTCCGGCACGTGTTCTACGGGCTGTCGTTCCCCCTGGAGAAGATCCGCAGCCGGCTCGGCCGGGCGTACGGTGTCTACGCCCTCACGGACGAGACCTATGCCATCGTCGCCACCAAGCACCGCGACGAGCTGACCGGCCCGCGGATGCTGACGGTCGCGGCGACCTGCCAGCTGCTGTGGGTCGCCTCCGGGACCGCCGGCGCCCTGATCGGCGCGGCGCTGCCGGCGGGGCTGTCGGGCCTGGAATTCGCCCTCACCGCGTTGTTCGCCGTGCTCGCGCTCGACGCCTTCCGCCTCGGGCGGGACCTGCCGGCCTCGGCTCTCGCGGTGGTGTGCGGCCTCGTCGGGGCGGCCGTGTCGAAGGACGGCATGCTGGTGATCTCGCTGGGACTGTTCGTCGCGTGCCTGCTGGTGCGGTTCGTCTACCGCAACAAGGTGGCCCGTGCCTGAGCCGGTACCGGGCGCCGGCTACGTCGTCGCTGCCCTGATCGCGATGTTCCTCGTCACCGTGGGCCTGCGGGCGGCGCCGTTCGCCGCGCTCGCCCGGCTGCGGGAGTCGGACGTGGTGGGGTACCTCGGCGCCGCGATGCCGGCCGGCGTGATGGTCATCCTGGTGATGTACACCCTGCGCGACGTCGGGCCGGCGACGTGGCTACCGGCGGTGCTGGGCCTGGCGGGAACCGTCGCGGTGCACCTGTGGCGGCGCAGCGCGGCGCTGAGCACCGTGGCCGGAACCGCGATCTACGTCCTGGCCGGGGCGTTCTGGAGCTGAGCGGTGCGAGCGCCGACCGGCGCCGGGACCACGCCGGGGCGGCGGGAACGTGCCGCGACGACCGCGGCGACGAGCACCGCGAGACCGGTGACGCACTGCGCGTTGCCGAGGGTCTGCTGGATGGCCGACTCGACCCAGCCGTGCGTCGAGGTGTCCTCGAGCAGGTAGTTGGGTCCGACGAGGAAGACCAGCGTGGCCGGCAGCAGCACGGGCCACCACGAGCGGTACCGGGGAGCCAGCGCGACCGCGACGAGCAGCACGCTGTATGCCCAGTGGTGCGTGACCGCGATGGGCGCCGCGAGCAAGGTCGCCAGCGCGATCACCCCGAGGGCGACGACGTGCTCGCCGGCCCGGGTGAAGCGGTGGGCGGCCCAGAGCGCCGCTCCGACGACGAGCGCGACGCCCGCGAGCCACGCCGCGGTGTACGCGTGGCCCTCGAGGCCGAGCCGGGCGAGCAGGCCGCTGAGCGCCTGATTGCGGAAGAAGTCCTGGTCGCCGGCCCGGTCGGTGGCCCAGGCTTCGGTGGTCCAGAAGTACACGGAGGATTCCGGGCGCAGCCAGTACGCGAAGCCTGCGACGGCGAGGAACGCACCGAAGGCGCGCACCGCGGACGGCATGTCCCGACGGAGCAGGAACAGCACACCGAACGCGGCGGGGGTCACCTTGATCGCGGCGGCGAGCGCGATCCCGACGCCGCGGAACCGCTGCGGGATCACACCGAGGACGTCGGCGACGACCAGGGCCATGAGGATGATGTTGATCTGCCCGAACAGGAAGTTGGACCGGATGGGTTCGAGCCAGAGCGCCACGCCCAGCGCGGCGGTCGCGACCACGTTCGCGCGACGGACGTCCATGCGGTCGAGCGAGACCTTCAGCACCCACCACACCAGGCCGATCAATCCCGCGGTCCACAGCACCTGCATCAACGTCGCGTTGAGCAGGGGGAGCGGGGCGAAGAGGAACGCCGCGAACGGCGGATAGATGAACCGGAATCCCGAGTTGGTGTGGAAGCCCTCGGTGTAGAGGGGGGTGTGGTGCAGGAATGCCCACCCCGCGTCGCGGAAGACGGACAGGTCCATG
The DNA here is from genome assembly GCF_011058165.1 of Rhodococcus aetherivorans. Classification (GTDB taxonomy): domain Bacteria; phylum Actinomycetota; class Actinomycetes; order Mycobacteriales; family Mycobacteriaceae; genus Rhodococcus; species Rhodococcus aetherivorans. The sequence goes on along the minus strand of NZ_JAALEG010000111.1, from coordinate 12,810 downwards.
AGGTATCCGGTGACGGCGTTCTCGAGGTGGACACCGACCACGATCGCCGAGGCCATCAGCCCCACCCCCACGAGCAGGGAGTACCCGGGCCGGGCACGGACTTCGGACAGCAGCACGGACGATCACCTCCGCTTGTCGGGACAGGAACCTCCCGGATACGTTACACAATCGTTGCCTTCGGGGCCGGATGCGCGGGTTGCCCGGTCCCCCACCGCGTTTCCGGCCGGTTTGTCCGGTTCGGGCGATTCCGTGCGACGGCCTGCCTCGCACAGTCGAGACGAAATCGCGATCTCTACGACGTCTCCTAGATATGGACAGAAATTCCTGTCGAGCGGGGCCTTGCGATGCTGGGCGCATGCCGCGCCGCGTGCCCGAGGAGCTTCTGCCGCACCTGCGCCGCGCCCGCGATCTCGCGGACCGGGAATACGCGCAACCTCTCGACCTCGCCGGGCTCGCCGCCGCCGCGGGGGTCTCGAAGTATCACTTCCTGCGCTGCTTCACCGCCGTGTACGGCAGGACGCCCGGGGTTCACCTCACCGAACGACGCATCGAGCGGGCGCAGGACCTGCTGCGCGCGACGAACCTGACCGTGACGGAGATCTGTCATCTCGTCGGGTACAGCAGCCTCGGGTCGTTCGGCACCCGGTTCCGTCAGCTGGTCGGCGTCACTCCCACCGAGTATCAGGCCACGTTCGCCGAGTCCGGTGCGCCCCGCATCCCGGGCTGCTGGGTGTTCATGCACGGTCTGAGCGACCGCCGTCGAACTGCGCAATTTGGGAGAAGCCCGCACCGTTCCCGTCGATCTACGGTCGAGGCGTGCCGCACCATCGACCCGGAGGACACGCTGTGATCACCAACATCTCCCTGTTCACCCTCTATGTCACCGATCAGGACGAGGCGAAGAAGTTCTATGTCGACACGCTGGGGTTCGTGGAGACCGCGGACGTGGCGATGGGTGAGGGCTTCCGCTGGGTGACCGTCGCGCACCCGGACCACCCGGAACTCGAGGTGACGCTGATGGTGCCCGGCCCACCCCTGGGCCCGGACATGGCCGCGGCGGTGCGCCGCGCGCTGGCCGACGGCACCATGGGCGGTTTCGGGCTCCGCACCACGGACTGCCGCAAGACGTACGAGGAACTCACGGCCAAGGGGGTCGAGTTCACCCAGCCGCCGTCCGAGCGTCCCTACGGTGTCGAGGCCGTGTTCCGGGACAACTCGGGAAACTGGCTCGTGCTGGTGGAGCCCCGCGAGTACACGCCCGACGAGTTCCGTTGATTCGGAACTCTACGACTTTCTCGGACTTTTCCGAGAGAGGGATATAAAGGCGCAGATCCACGTCGGGAAGCCGCCCGGACGCGCCGGCGGTACCCTCCTGTGCGGCGCCGGGCCGTCCGGCACGGTGACGCACGGGAGGGAACCCATGACACGGCAGGTGCCGGTGATCGCGCTGCTCGCTGCGGTGCTGGCGGCGACGCCGGCGCATGCCGCACCCGCCGAGCCCGCGACGGACGGGGTGCCCGGCAGCGGCCCGTGTGCGAGCGACACGTGGCAGCACGAGTCGCTGATCCCGAAGGACCTCGACATCCCGGTGCCGTACCCGGTGATCACCACCGTGCCGTACCCGGCGCCGGAACCGGAGACCGTGCGGATCGATCCGCCTCCGCTGCCGGTCGACCCGTGCGCCGATCCGTGCCCGGACCTGACCGACGAGCCGGTCACCCCGGATCCGGTCTTTCCCCGGATCGCCCTGAAGCCCAGTCCCTTCCACCTCGGCATCCCGGTGCCCGGCGAGGGGGCCGAGCCGCTGCCGCCGCTTCCGGCGCCCGAGACCCCGCCGATCGAGCCCGCCCCGCAGGCGCCCGCGCTCCCGGCTCCGCGGGTCGTCGAGGTCTCCACCGTCGCCAAGCAGACGGGCGCCGGATCGGTCACCCGGACCGACAAGCGCTGGCAGGTGTACGGCACCGATCTGGGCATCATGTGGGAGTCGGAGCCCGGCCGGATCGCCGTCGCGTTCGGTGACACCGTCGGCAGGGGCTTCCATCCGCCGGGCGGGCAGGGTGACGACTGGCGCAGCAACGTGCTGGCCTTCTCCACCGACCGTGATCTCGCCGACGGGATGAGCTTCGACTCGATGGTGCAGGACTCGCGGTGCCATGCCGCCGAGATCCTCGGCAGCCGCAAGCTCGACAACGTCGAGATCACCACGATCCCGACGTCGGGATTCGCGGTCGGCGACCGCCAGTACCTGACGTACATGTCCATCCGGACCTGGAACAGCATTCCCGGCACGTGGTGGACCAACCACGGTGGCATCGCGTACTCGGACGACGGTGGTTCCACCTGGACCAAGGATACGTACGCCAAGTGGGACAACATCTTCGGCGTCACCAACTTCCAGGTGGCCGCGGCGGTGCCGGCACACGGATACGTCTACCTGTTCGGCACCCCCAATACCCGGCTCGGCTCGGTGGCGCTGGCCCGGGTGCCCGAGGACCGGGTGCTCGAGCCGGGCGCCTACCAGTACTGGCGCGACGGGAACTGGACCCCTGCCGGCGGATACACTGCGGCGACGCCGGTCGTGCACGGCCCCGCTGGGGAGTTGTCCGTGCGCTACGACGCCGCCGCGGACCGCTGGCAGATGACGTACCTGGACACCGCCAAGGCCGCGATCGTCGTGCGGGAGGCCGAGTCGCCCCAGGGAGTGTGGTCGGAGAGCACGCGGCTGGTCGGCGTGGAACAACACCCGGAGCTGTACGGCGGGTTCGTCCATCCGTGGTCGACGGACGAGGACCTGTACTTCATGCTCTCGACGTGGTCGGACTACAATACCTTCCTGCTGCGGGCGAGGATCGAGCGCTGAGCCGCGGCCGCCCGCCGACCGGCCGCTGCCCGCCGGTCGGCTGCCCGGCCGCCCGCTGACCGGCCGAATGTCACATGGGTACGGTTCGATCGAACCCATGTGACATTCGGTCACGAGAACTGCTCACGCAATGCCGTTTTCCGGAACTTTCCGGTCGCCGTTCGGGGGATGGCCGGAAGGATCTCGAAACGGTCCGGCATCTGCCATTTGGCGAACTCGGTGGACAGGTGCTCTCTGAGGGCGTCAGGATCGACGGACTTGCCCTCGCGCAGGGCCAGGACCGCCAGCGGTCGCTCGCCCCACCGCGCGTCGGGGACTGCCACCACGGCTGCCTCTGCGACGGCGGGGTGAGCCATCAGGTGGTTTTCGAGATCGACCGAGGAGATCCACTCTCCCCCGGACTTGACCAGGTCTTTGGCCCGGTCGCAGATGCGGATGCACCCGCGATGATCGATACGCACGATGTCTCCGGTGCGGAACCACCCGTCAGGGGTGAAGCTGTCTGCACCCGACCCGTTGTGATAGGCGGCGGCCACCCAGGGACCGCGGACTTCGAGTTCTCCCATGGACTTGTCGTCCCAGTCGATCAGGTCGCCCTCTTCCCGGCGGGCACGGATCTCCACGAACGGCACGGCGATGCCCTGCCGGGATCGGAACTCGTACTGCTCGTCCCGGCTGCTGTCGTCGAGATCGTCGGGCAGTCGGCAGATGCTGCCGAGCGGAGTGGTTTCCGTCATTCCCCATGCCTGGACGACAGTGAGACCATGGCGGTCGAAGCCTTCGAGCAGGCTGCGCGGGACGGCGGCACCGCCGACGATCAGCCGATCGAGCCGGGTGAGGTCCCACCGATGCGGATCCGCATCCAGCTCCGCGAGCATTCCCATCCACACCGTCGGTACACCTGCCGTTATCGTGACCCGCTCGTCCGCGAGCAGGTCGAGCACGCTGGACGGGTCCAATTGCCGGCCGGGCAGTACAAGTCGTGCGCCGATCAGTGCCGCGGCATACGGCAGGCCCCAGGCGTTGGCGTGGAACATCGGGACGACCGGAAGCAGCGTGTCGCGTGCGGAGACCCCCAACGTGTCGGGAAGCGCTGCGGTCAGGGAGTGCAGGACCAACGCCCGATGGGAGTAGACCACTCCCTTCGGCCGCCCGGTGGTCCCAGACGTGTAACACATTGCGGCAGCCCGATGCTCGTCGACAGAGGGCCACGGCATCGGGGCCGCCGAGTCGACGAGGTCGTGGTAGTTCAGCGTTCCCTCGGGCGCCGGTTCGTCGTGGGCGACGACGATGACATGGTCGAAGGTGTGTCCTTCTCGGATGTTGTCGAATACGTCCAGCAGGGATTCGTCCACCACGAGCACCCGGTCCTGCGCGTCACCGACGATGAAGCTCAGTTCGTCGGGGTGCAGGCGCGGATTGAGGGTATGGACCACCGCGCCCATCGCGGGTACCGCGAGGTACATTTCCATGTGTTCGATCTGGTTCCACATCAGTGTGGCTACCCTGTCGCCGTCGGCAACGCCGAGTTGTGCGAGCGCTGATGCCAGCCGACGGGCACGTGCGCCACATGCTCCCAGAGTGGACCGTACGATGCTGCCGTCCGGACGTCGAGATACCACTTCCTTGTTGCGGTGGAAGTACTCGGCGCGCTCGGCCACCGCCGCGATCGTCAGTTGATAGTCATCCATCATGAGTCCGTTGAGCATGTGGTTCTCCTGGTTCGATGAGTCGAGAAGGGCGGGGCCGGACGCTCCGGGTCGATCGGCGACGATTCTCCTCACGGCGGAGGCGCCGGCCCGGCGTGCCGTCTGCGGCCCGTATCGGCGGAGTGCGCTGCGGTCGGCGGAGTGCGTGCACATCCGAGGGGCGGAACGGCTGCGCGCCCCGTGCGGTCGGCGCGCGATGGCCCGACGTGGAGCATAGGGGGCAGTTGGTCAGTTGTCGAGCCGATTCGATTCGTTGTCAACGCGATTCGACGACGATTCGTGCGAGCCGTGTGTTCGGGTGCGGTCTGCGAGGGACGTCGGCCGGACGGAGGTGTCCGGTCGAAGGGCCTCCACCCGCTGCACTCCCGCCGAATACGTCCGCCGTCCGATGATCAGGAGCACCCCGGCGGCCACGTATGCCAGTGGTGCCCATTGGAGGGAGACGTCGAGGCCGATCCGGTCGGCGGCGAGGCCTACCACGATCGGTCCGAGGGCAAGTCCGAAGACACTGTTGGACATGGTGACGGTGCCGAAGGCGGACGCCCGCAGACTGGGGTGGGTAAGGCTGGCGACTACCGAAGTGATGCCTCCGGAGATGGACGCGGCACACAGTGCACCGCCGGCGAGCAGCGCCAGTTGCGGCGGTCCCGGCTCGAGGCCGAAGCCGACGATCAACAGCAGTGCTGCAACTGCACACAAGGCGAGTGCCACGCTCCACCGTCGGTCCGGGGTGTTGCGGCAGATCCGATCGGTGGCGATCCCGCCGACCAGCATTCCGAGGCCGATCGCCAGGAAATACACTGCGGCAACCGCTCCGGCCCGGTCGGGCGCGAGAGAGTAGTAGCGGTTGAAGAAGCTCGGCATCCATGCCGTCAGCGCGCCGACGGTGAACATCTGCAGACCCGCGGTGGCGTATGCGCACACCACCGAGACGCTCGAGAACAGGCTCGACAGCGGCGCACGGTATCCGTCCGTGCCGGACTCTGCGGGCGAGGCTTCTGCCTCCGGACTCTGCTGTTGCACTATTCGGCGGTCGGTGACCACGAGGCTGAACAATCCGGCCAGGACGAACCCGATGACGGCCATGATGCCGAACGACCACCGCCAGCCCAGAGAGGTGGCGACGGTGCCGCCGAGGGCAACACCGATCACCGAGCCCATTGCTCCTGCTGCATAGAAGGCGCCGCTGAGGGAGGCGCGCAGGCGTGCAGCGAAGACGCTGAAGATCACTGCGATCCCTGCGCTACCGAATGCCGCCTCTCCCACACCGACCAGGAATCGGGCCGCCAGCATCTGTTCGTAGCCGGCGGCGACCGCGCACAGCAGCGTGGCCACACTCCAGATGGTCGCCATCAGGACGATGCTCTTCACCCGACCCCACCGGTCGGCCAGGATCGACAAGGGTAGTGCCAGCAGACCGACCATGAGCGCGACGACGCTGTGGAAGGAGGCCAGTTCGGCGTCGGACAGATCCCATTCCTGCTTCAGGAAGGGATAGATCGAACTGAGTACCTGCCGGGACATGTAGTCCGACAGCATCAGTCCGAGGATGAGCGCCAGCACGACCCAGGGGTAGATCCTGGATCGAGGCGTCGGTGGGGGCGATGTGGCAGACGCGCATTCGATCTCCGGCGTGGCCTTTGTTTCCATGGACGCTCCTCAGACGGTCGGTTCAGCTCACCTCTCGGCGCCCGCGATCGGTGCGATCCGATGTTGCGCGTCCGAGCCGTATGCCGGCGCGGTCCTCCGCGGTCCTCCGCGGTCCTCCGCGGCACTCTCGCACTCGGGCGTTGTGGCGGCGGGGCGATCCGGGATCGAGGTGCGTGCGGGCGACCACTTCGAGGTGGCGGACATCACAGTAGCCCGGGTCGGTGCCCGAGTGCTTGACCTGACGTGGCACCCGAGTTGACATTATGTCCCGAGTGGAGTGCGCAAAGATGCTCCATCGCCGCCGAGTCCGTACGCCTGCCGACCCGTGGTCGATGTCTCCTCGGGTCCGGGTCGCAGTGTCGTCGACGGGGTCGCGTCCGACGTCAGTGCGTGGACTGTTCCGCGCCGGTCGACGGGTCGGGACGGGAGACGTCCCCGGTTCTGTGGGTGGCGCGCCACGACGTGGGGCTGGCGCCGAATTCGCCGCGAAACCACCGTGAGAACGCGGAGGGTTCGGAGAACCCGAGCAGTTCCGCGACTTGGCCGAGCGGTCGGCGCTGGTGTCCGACGTACTGGCGCGCCAGATCCAGGCGGGTGGAGTTGAGGAGGGCGGAGAAGGTCGTGTCGGCACGCACCAGGCGGCGGTGCACCGTCTTGCGGTCCACGCCCAGTGTTCGGGCGACCTGCTGCAGCGAGCACCGGCCGGTAGGGAGCAGGGCCTCGACCAGTTCGCGGATCCGGTCGAGGTCGTCTCCGGGTCGGCCGGCGGCGATTCCTTCCACGTACTGTCTGGCCAGGGGACGCAGCAGCGGGTCGGCCAGGCTGTTGGGTGCCTCGAGGTCATCGGCGAACATCACGAGTCCGTCGAATTCTGCGCCGAAGCGGATCTCGGATTCGAGGACGCGATGGTGAACGGTGAGATCGGCCGGGGGGTCGTGCCGGAAACACACGGTGACAGGCTTCCACACACCCCCGACCAAGGCGCGGACGACGCGAACGGTGGTGCCGACGACCTGCTCGACGAGCTGGCGTGACTTGACGGTCGCCGCCAGGTCCAGCTCGATCTTGACGGTGGCCAGACCATCGGTTTCGGAGATCCGAATATGGAACGCCTCGCTGTGCAGATGCTCGTAACGGCTGATCAACTGCAGCGCGCTACGCACATCCGGCTCCTCCCGGGCTCCGAGTCCGATCGCGCCGAGGACGGACAAGCGCCGGGTCTGCGCGAGCTGAAGGCCGAAGGCCGCCGAGCCGGTCGCGTCTGCGGACACTTCGAGCAGTTCGGCGACCGCGTGCACGGCGATCCATTGACCGGGTACGGCCAGGTCGGCTGTGCTCAAGCCGACCGACCTCAGCAGTGGGAGCGGGTCCACGCCGACGGAGCGCATGAAGTCCAGGTAGGCGCTCAAGGTGGTGTTGCGGACCAGGGGGTTCATGCGACTCCTTACGTGTCCCGTAATGTCAATGATTCTGCCACGCAGAGTCAAGAAATATTGCGTGTGCGGGTCTACGCTCTGGTTACCGAAATCACACGGTGTCGGATCGGGAAGCACGCGTCACGGACAGAGGTGGCGCCGTCGTCCGGACAGTGGACCCCCGGCCGGGAGCACCTCGGGGCGACGGCCATCGGCCCCGACCCGACGTTCGCAGGTCCGGCATGTGCGGCTGCACCCGATGCCCGCCCCACCCTCATGTCCTGATCAACCAGGCCAGATCCCAACCAGGGAGGATTCAGATGAAGAACATGCTCCACGCCGAAGAACAGGCCCCCGTCGACGCGGATCACGCGCCGCCACTGATCAAGGCGAAGCCGCTCTCGAGGTATATCGGTACCGAACTGTTCGATGTGACTCTCGGTGAGATCGCCCGCGACGATGCGCTGTTCGCCGAAACGAAGGCTCTTCTGCTCGAGCGCAAGGTACTGTTCCTGCGGGATCAGGACATCACGCGCGCCGAGCACGTCGCCTTCGCCGAGCGATTCGGTCCCCTCGAGGAGCCCCACCCCAACGCGCCCAACGATTCCGGACTGGTGCTGCTGTACAAGGACGCGGACAGCACGCCCGAGCATTACGAGAACGTCTTCCACTCCGACACCATCTGGCGGGAGCGTCCAGCCATGGGCGCTGTCCTACGGTGCGTGGAGACACCGGAGGTGGGCGGGGACACGATCTGGGTGAACATGGTGCAGGCGTACCGGGATCTCCCGGAGCACGTCAAGCAACAGATCGACGGACTTCGCGCTCGCAGTAGCTTCGAAACCCTTTTCGGCGCAGCCAAGCCCATGGAACTGCGCCACCAACTGAAAGAGCGTTTCCCCGATCCCGAGCACCCGGTGGTGCGTACGCATCCCGAGACCGGCGAGAAGATCCTCTACGTCAACGGCGTGACCACTCACTTCGTGAACTTCCATACCCCGCAGAACGTGCGCTTCGGGACGGATTTCGCGCCCGGCTCCGGCAACCTGCTCAACTACCTGATCAGCCGCGCCGCGATCCCGGAGTACCAGGTTCGCTGGCGATGGACCAAGAACAGCGTCGCGATCTGGGACAACCGCAGCACCCAGCACTACGCAGTGCAGGACTACTGGCCGGCCGTCCGGAAGATGGAACGCGCCACCATCATCGGAGACCAGCCCTTCTGACGGCGACGGCCCGGACCACCCACAGCACCCCCTGAAGGAGATTCTCATGCAGACCGCTCAACAACTCGACGTCAACTACATCAAGGGCGACGACAATCCGTGGATCCCGTTCACTCCACTCACCGACCAGGTGTTCCTCAAGTACTGGAAGGTCGACCCCGTACGGGCCGAGATCGTCGTTTCGATGAAGATCCCGGCGGGGCTCGAGCTGCCGCCCCATTACCACACCGGCATCGTGGTCGGGCACACCGTCAAGGGCGCCTGGCGCTACAAGGAGAACAACTGGATCTCCCGGAGCGGCGACACCGTCTACGAGGTCGCCGGCTCCTCTCACACCCCCGAAAGCCTCGAAGACACCGAGGTCTTCTTCTATCTCGTCGGTGAACTGCTGTTCCTCGACCAGGACAACAAGATCCTGTGGCAGGAGACTCACAAGACCCACATCGAACGCTACAACACCTACTGCGCCGAGCACGGCATCGCGGCGCGCGACCTGAACAGCTGGCAGGACTGACCACCGCAGATCGACACCACTCGAATCCGGTTGCGGCCGTCGGGCCGAGAAACGGCCGCAACCGGATTCGACTACCCGACTCCCTGGTTCCGGCGATGGTCATCGAAGTTGCACGGCGGGTCCTTTCCGGCGGGAAGAGCGCCGCAGTCGGGCGGAGGAGTCGTCGGAACGATTTCCCGTCAACGCGTATCCATGACGTTTCACGCGATGTCCACGCAGTCGACGTCATGACACCCCGCACAGCAACCGAACTCACGCCCGGCCGTCGGCGGTCACACCGCCGGGATCCGGCGCGGAGGAAGCGCGCGCGGAATTCCATGTAAGACGCACTCCGCGAGTGGGATTCGGAGCAGTATCGACGGATCACAAGAGATCTCCTGCACATCCCCGACGCGATCTACCGGAGCCGACCGTGAACACCACCAGCACCACCACCATCACCCCGCCTACCGTGGTACTCGTCCCCGGTTTCGTCCCCCTCACCGCCGACCACTGGCAGTGTCTGCTCGCCGAGAAATGGGAGAAGGCGCGCATTGTCGCGTCGCCCGGCTGTGCCCCGCTCAGCCGAACCGCGTGGGTTGAGGCGCTCGAGGCGGTCCTCGCCGGCATCGCGGGCCCGGTTGTCCTCGTCGCCCATGGTGCCGGCGTGCTCACCACTGTCCACTGGGCTCGGCAACCCAACCGCCCCGTCGACGGAGCGCTGCTGGTGGCTCCACCGGACTTCGAACTACCGCTGCCCGATGGATACCCCTCCACCGAGGATCTCGACCGCCACGGCTGGAATCCATTGCCCCGAAGGCGACTGCCGTTCCGCAGCATCGTTGCCGCCAGCAGAAACGACGCCCTGGCCTGCTTCCGCCGCGTGGCCGGCATGGCCGAACACTGGGGTAGCCGTCTGATCGATGCGGGAGATGCCGGGCATTTGGATCCTACTGCTGGATACGGCAATTGGGATCAGGCGCACGAACTGGTCCGCGATCTGGGGCGAGTGCGCATACCGGAGGGCGTGCCCGGCGCACCCATCCTTGCGATGAGTGACCCATCCTGAATCGGTTTGCCTTCTGCGGCGGCGCCACTCCGTTCCGGGAAACCCTGAATCTGATCCGCGGAACGTGTCCGTCGCGCTTCAACTGGGAGAACATTGAATGACTATGCAAAGATCGGATTCTGTCGAGGAAACGGCAGCGCCTACCGTGGACGACCCTCACGGTTTCCTGCATCGATTCGCGGAAGTCAACGGAATGCGTATCCACTATGTCGAGGAGGGGGAAGGTCCGCTGGTGGTGCTGGTGCACGGCATCCCATACCTCTGGTACATGTGGCGCCGGCAGATCCGTGCACTGGCCGCGGCCGGATATCGAGTGGTGGCACCGGACATTCGTGGGTTCGGGCGGAGCGGGTGTCCCGAGCGGGTGCAGGACTGCAATGTGTTCGATGCGGTCGGCGACCTCGTCGGGTTGATGGGCGGCCTCGGGGAAACCTCGGCCGTGGTCGTGGGCCACGATCTCGGATCGTTCGTGGCCCATGCGGCGGCCCAGCTGCGCCCCGATCTGTTCCATGCCCTGGCCATGCTGAACACCCCTGTCCCTCCCCGCGAGCCCTGCCGGCCGAGTGAGAATTGGAAGAAGCTGGAAGCGGAGACCGGTACGCGCTTCTATCAGCACTATTTCCAGACGCCGGGTGAAGCCGAGCGACACATGGATGCCGATGTCCGCACGACGCTGCGCAGCATCTACTACTCGGTCTCCGGCAGCGCGGTCGGTGAGGAACGCTGGCGCCAGTTCGTCGCGGAGGGCGAGAACTTTCTCGATACGGTTTTCGACCCCGAGTTCCTCCCGGGTTGGCTACCCGAGATCGCCCTGGACTACTACGTCAGCGAATACTCGCGCACCGGGTTCGGGCCTGCGTTGAACTTCTACCGGAACCGCGACCGCATCTGGGAGCAGAGCTCGTTCCTCGACGGCCTGAAGCTGCAGCAGCCCAGTCTGTTCATCGGTGGAGCGGCGGATCCCGCGTTGGACCGATTCGCTCCCCTCTACGACCGTCTGGAGAGCCATCTTCCCAACTTGCGCAGGAAAGCCCTGCTCGAGGGAGTCGGTCACAGCGCAGCGGAGGAACAGCCGGAACTCGTCACCGGAATGTTGCTCGCCTTCCTCGCCGATCTCTGAACGGAGGGACTCCGGCGAATCGCAACGAAAGTGTGTCCCGTAGGGGTCGGGGACTCCGTGCGTCGGCCTGCGCTGTCGCGGCCGCCCGTGCGCCGGTCGCCCGGCCGAATGTCACATGGGTTCGGTTGGATCGAACCCATGTGACATTCGGTCACCTAGGTGCCGGTGATCTCGTTGGGGGTCTGCGGCAGCGACGCGGTCGTCACGGCGGCCGAGTCGAGATCGACCGCGTGCAGTGCGTTGTTCGCCGGGTCGGTGACGTAGGCGGTGTGGCCCTGCACGTACAGCGCCGGGCGCGGTGACTGCCACTCGTCGGGCTCGGTCCACGGGGCGAGGACGTCGATGCGCCGGACCACCGCGCCGCTGTTCTGGTCGATCACGTGCAGCGCTCCGTCGGTGCCCAGGACGAGTGCCTCGCCGTGGGGTCCGCGTCCGAGCGAGCGGAACGTGTAGCTGGTGCCGAGGTCGACGAGCCGCAGCTCGCCGGTGCGGGTATCGGTGAGCGAGACACGCTGTGGTCGTTCGAGTTCCGCGTCCGGATCGCTCTTGTAGTCGCCGAGCACGATGTCGGACTCCTCGGATCCGGCCTGGTTGCCGATCCGGCCGTACGGGTCGGGGGCGCTCACCTTCGTGATCGTGCCGTCGCGGTAGACGAGCAGGCCGTCCTCGCAGCCCAGCACGACGGCCTCGTCGGCGGCGACGGCCTCGCCGTGCACGCCGGGGCACTGCTCGTTGCGGGTGATCTCCCGGCGCTCGGCGTCGAGGACGGCGATGCCGTTGCGGGACTCGCTGTTGCCGACGGTGACGAGCAGGCTGCCGTCGGCGAGCGCGACCGCGACGCCGTGGTGCGCTTCCGGAGTGGTGTAGGTGTCGGTCTGCGGCGTGCCGTCGGCGAGGTCCGCGGGGTCGAGGATGTCGACGCGGCCGGTGCCGTCGTCGAAGAGCACGGTCCTGCCCGCGTGCCGGACGACGTGCCCGGGCTTGGCGGCGGCGAACTCGACGTCGGTGAGTGCCGCGCTGCCCGCGTAGTGGTGCGCGTGTTCGCCGTGGGGTTCGGACCAGCTGCCGGTGTCGAGGACGCGGAAGCGGCCGGCGGTGGAGACGAACACGTGCCGGCCGTCGCCGGCGGCATTGAGGCGGTTGAATCCGTCGAGCGGCAGGTCGGCGACGACGTCGAGGTCGCTCGCGTCGAGGACGAGAATGCCGCCGTCGTAGGTGACGGCGAGCCGGGGCTCGGCGGCGGCGACCTCGGCGGGGGCGGTCGGGGC
>NZ_JAALEG010000110.1 GCF_011058165.1 Rhodococcus aetherivorans | reverse complement strand
TGCTTGCCGCACTCCGGCAGGGAGCGGGTGGAGCAGTGGTGCTGAGCGGGGAAGCGGGAATCGGCAAGACCGCCCTCCTCGACTACGCCCGCGAGCATGCCTCCGGACTCGGGGTGCTGTCGGTGACACAGGCCCTGGCACAATCGAGTGCGCCGCACCGGTTGGGAGGAACCGGTCGGCGACACGGGAGGAGGGACACGTGACCGTCACCGACGGACGCGTCGCGCGGGCCGAACGGACCCGCCACGCAGTGATAGAGGCGCACATCGCCCTGATCGAGGCCGGTGAGCTGAAACCGACCGGTGCGCAGATCGCCGCACGGGCCGGGGTCTCGCTCCGGGCGTTGTGGGCGAACTTCAACGATCTGGAAACGCTGTTCGAGGAGACGGGGACGGAGCTGCTGCGGCGGCAGGACACCGCGTTCGCCCCGGTCCCCGTCGACCTGCCGCTCGACGAGCGGATCGACGCTTTCTGCCGGCAGCGCGCCGAACTGCTCGAGCTGATGGCGCCGTTCGCGCGCGCGTCGGCGATCCGGGCCCCGCAGTCCAAGAGGATCCAGCGAAACAGGTTGCGGCACATCGCACGTGTGGTCAACGAGGTCGACGAGCTGTTCGCGGCGGAACTCGCCGCGCTCGACGCGTCGCGCCGGGCCACGCTGGTGCGCTCCGTGGCGGTGGCGAGCACCTGGGCGTCGTGGGTGGCGCTGCGCGATGTGCTGGACCTGCCGGTGGCCGAGGCCGCCGAACTGATGAAGCACACCGTCACGGCACTGCTGTCGGAGGCGCGCCAGCCGACGTCGTGCTGAGGCCGGTCAGGGCGTCAGACGGTAGAACCGCCAGAACCCGAAGTCCTCGATCGGCAGCACCGACACGTCCGAGAAGCCCGCGTCGAGCGCGTACCGGCGCAGGGTGTCCGCACGCATCACCGTGCCGGTTCCCGCGCTCGGCGGGTGGCTCATGCCGTCCGGCAGGCAGCACGAGATGCTGAACCCGTACATCAACCGCTCGACCTCGTCGCCGGGTGCGGTGAACCGGTCGGCGACGGCCTCGTCCATGACAACCATGACCCCGTCGGCCGCGAGCGAGCCGCGCACCGCGGACAGCACCTCGACGGGACGTGGCATGTCGTGGACGCACTCGAAGGCGAACGCCGCCGTGAAGCGTTCGTCGGGCAGGCTCGCCGCGTCGGTCTCGACGACGGTGATCCGGTCGGCGACGTCGGGGCAGGCCGCGACGTTCGTCCGGGCCAGGGCGACGGTCGCCGGATCGATGTCGATGGCGAACAACCGGGCCTGCGGGTACGCACGGGCCAGCGCGATCGTGGACCACGCACCGCCACAGCCGATGTCGGCGATCTCGGCATCCGGTCGGCGCAGCAGCGCGTCGAGGTCCGGCACGGACGCCAGGGCGCCCGGCAGCGCCTTCTCGTACCACGGCCGGTTCATGTCCGCCTGCCCCTCGCGGGCATCGGTGCCGAGCTGCGCCCAGCTCACGCCGCCCCCGGTGCGGTAGGCGTCGAGCAGGGCCGGAAGCTGCGCGGACACCCCGGCGAACATGCGGGCCAGGGGTCCGAGGTAGTTGAGACTGTGCTCGTCGGTGAGGACCTCGGCCACCGCGGGCGGCAGCGTGAAGCGCGGCGGATCGCCGTCGTCGACCTCGAGCAGGCCGGTCACCGCCTGCTGCTCGAGCCATTCGCGGGCGTAGCGCGGGTCGGTCCCGGTCCGCGCCGCGAGCTCGTCGGAGGTGGCGGGACCGTCGGCGGCGAGGCTGCGGTACCAGCCGAGCCGGTCGCCGAGATAGATCGCGATCAGATCGACGGCGCCGAGCGCCGAGTCGAGGACGCGCTGGGCGACGGTGTCGACGGGGGAAACGGTGTGCGTCACGGTGGGGCCTCCGGATGAGAGGGACAGGGGTGATTCCGAGAGTCCTCCGGTTCCGGGCGGCGGACAACGCCCCCATGGGGGCCGAATGTGACACCTCTTCGATTCCATCGAACCGGTGTCACATTCGGCCCCGCAGCGGGGCGCGGGAACCGGACGGGGGCCCTGGACGTTCGGAGTCGTGCAACCGGAAGGAGTTCACCTTGCAGATCACCGCCAGTGCCCTGTCCCTCAACGTTCCCGACGTGGCCGCGTCGGCCGACTTCGTGACCCGTCACCTCGGGTTCACCGAGACGATGGCCGAGGACGGGTTCGTCTCGCTCACCCGTGAGGACGCGGGCTTCAGCCTCGTCTTCCTGCGCACCGGGCTCGGCACCTTCAAGCCCGCGAGCATCGCCGGCGACGCCGGGCAGGGGACGCTCGTCGCGTTCGTCGTAGACGCCATCGACGACGAGTACGAACGACTGCGGGCGGAGGGGGTTCCGATCGTCACGCCGATCGAGACCGAGCCGTGGGGCGAGCGGTACTTCCAGATGCGCGACCCGAACGGCATCGTCTACCAGCTCGTGCAGTGGATGGACGAGGCGCCCTCGGTGAGTTAGCCGGACGATCGGCCGGCGTGCGCCGCGAGGAACGGTCCGACCACCGACAGCACCTCCGGCGCCGCCGCGATCGTCGTGGCGTGGTCGTATCCCCGGATCACCGCGAGCAGGGCACCGGGGATCGTCCGCGACAGTTCGCGGGTGTCGTCGATCCGTTCGCGGTCCTCCGAACCGACGAACGCCAACGTCGGCACGTCCAGGGCGGCGAGGTCGGCGTCGTCGATCCCGGGTTCGCGATCCGACCGTCGCATGTACGCGGCCAGGGCGGCGGCGTCGTTCGCCCGGAACGCGGCCTGCGTCGCGGCATCGACGGGCGAACCGAGGTGTTCCGCCCACGCCTCGAGGAACCCGTCGATCCCGTAGTGCCCGAGCACGTCGGCGCATCCCGGGAAGAACAGGCGATCGAACGCCCCGGCCTGCGCGCGGGCACTGCCGCCGCCCACGGTGAGCGTCCGCAGCCGGCCGGCGTCGCGCACCGCCAGGGACAAGCCGACCCGCGCTCCGAACGAGTACCCGAGGTAGTGCACGCGCTCGGTGCCGGCGGCGTCGAGGACCGCCAGCACGTCCCCGACGATCAGGTCCATCGCGTATGCGTCGGGGACGTGCGGCTTGTCGCTGCGGCCGTGACCGCGCAGGTCGGGCAGGATCAGCCGGTACCGCTCGCGCAGGGGGCGCACGTATCCGAATCCCCGCCAGATGGCCGACGACAGAGCACTGCCGTGCGCGAGCAGCAGCGACGGGCTGCCGGCGCCGGCGTCCGATTCGATCACCGTGAAGGCGATGCGGGTTCCGTCGACGGGGTTGATCGCGTGGCTCACCGCTCCAGTCTGACCGACCGGGTCACCCCGATGTCGGCCAGGAACCGCTCGTCGTGGCTGACCACCACGAAGGCGCCCCGGTACGCGCGCAGTGCCTGCACCAGATGCGTCAGGCTGGGCAGGTCCAGGTTGTTGGTCGGTTCGTCGAGGAGCAGCAGCCGCGGAGCCGGGTCCGCCGCGAGCAGGGTCGCCAGCGCCGCCCGCAGTCGCTCGCCGCCCGAGAGGGCGGCCGCCGGCACGTCCGCGTCGGCGCCGCGGAACAGGAACCGGGCGAGCAGTGCCCGGACCTGCTGCGGCGACGCATGCGGGGCCCGCAGCGCGACGTTGTCCGCCACCGACAGCGACTCGTCGAAGATGTCCAGCCGCTGCGGCAGCACCGCGAACGGCACCCGGGGACCGGCCGCGACGATGTCGCGCAGCAGCGTCGTCTTGCCCGAGCCGTTGGGTCCGCGTAGCGCGATCCGCTCCGGGCCGACGATCTCGAGCGGCCCCTCGGCGACGCGCGCACCGGGATGCACCTCCGTCTCGGGCAGGTCCACCCGGATCTCCCGGTCGTCGCGCACGGTGCCCTGGGCGCGCTCGAGGTTCTCGCGCGCGCCGGCGAGCTTGCCCTCGTGTTCGCGGCGGAGCCGGCCCGCCGACTCCTGGGCCTGCCGCTTGCGGGCCCCCATCACGATCTTCGGTTCCCGCTTGTTCTCGAACATCTTGCGGCCGTAGCGCTCTCGTCGGGCGAGCTTGATGTGCGAGTCGCTCAGCTCGCGTGCCTGCCGGCGCACGTCCGCCCGGGCGTCGCGCACCGCGGCCAGTGCCGCCTCCTGCTCGGCCGCGACGATGCGTTCGTACTCGCTGTAGTTGCCGCCGAACAGCCGCAGCCGCCCGTCGCGCATCTCCGCGACGGTGTCGACCCGCTCGAGCAGGGCACGGTCGTGGGTCGCGACGACGAGCGTGCCGGCGAACTCGCGCAGCACGTCGTACAGCCGCGCGCGGGCCGCCGAGTCCAGGTTGTTCGTCGGCTCGTCGAGCAGCAGGACGTCCGGCTCGTCGAGCAGGCGTGCCGTGAGCGCCAGCAGGACGGTCTCGCCGCCGGAGAGGGTGCCGACGGTGCGCTCGAAGTCGCTGGGGGAGGCGACGATTCGTTCGAGACCGAGACGGTGCAGGGTGGCCAGGGCGCGCTCCTCGATGTCCCATCGCTCGCCGACGGCGTCGAAGTCCTCGACGGCGGTCGAGCCGGCCTCGATGCGCCGCAGCGCCGCGCGCACGGTGTCGATGCCGAGGACGGCGTCGACGGCGCGGTGTGGATCGAGGATGACGTCCTGCGGCAGCCGCGAGACCCGGCCGTGCACCGTGACGGAGCCCCGGGTCGGTTGAAACTCACCCGACATGATCTGCAGCAGAGTTGATTTGCCGGACCCGTTGCGTCCGACGAGTCCGGTGCGCCCGGCGGGGAGAGTGGTGTCGAGACCGTCGAACACGGCGGTGCCGTCCGGCCAGGCGAAGGTCAGGTCCGACAGGGAAAGGCCCGAGGACGGGGAAGGGTGTGACATGGCTGCTCCCGGAGTAGGTGACGGTACCGCGCGCAGGTGCGGCGCGGCGGGCGAAACCTCTACAGGAGCAACGGCCTTCTCCGATCGACGGGAATGTGACAGGAACCGACGGTAGAACAGCGTCCGTGGGGCCGGCAATCGATTTTCCCGAATTGGGGGCCGCGTCACTACAGGCAGCATGTACGCAACGTGCGGGCGGTGGTGAACGACGGCACCGTCCGGCTTCGGGCATGATCGTTGCTGTGCCACTCCTCCGACGCCGACCGGTTCCGCTCCTGTTGACCGTCGCCGCCGCGCTGGCGGCCGCCGGGTGTTCCTTCGGGCCCGACCAGCCCGAGACGGTCGTGGGGGAGTTCGCCGCGGCGCTCGAGGCCGGTGACGTGCGGGCCGCGGCGGAGCTCACCACCGATCCCGCGGCGGCGGCCGCCACGATCGACGGCGTGTTCGAGGGGCTCGGCGGGGTCCGGCCCGACCTCGAGCTCGCCGGCACGGGCGACGGCGGCACCTTCGAACTCGACGTCGCGTGGCACTTCGCCGAGGGCCGGGACTGGTCGTACCGCACGTCCGGCAGTGCCCTGGACGTCGACGCGGAGGGCTGGCGCATCGAGTGGGACCCGGCGGTGCTGGCCCCGGGCCTGACCGCCGGCACCACGCTGAGCTACACGACGACCGTCGGCCCGCCGCCGTCCGTGCTCGACCGTGGCGGGCGGCCGATCCTCGAACAGCAGGTCGTGACGCTGGTGAACGTCGATGCCACCGCCGACCCGGCGGCCGTCGCGCCGCTGCTCGCGACCGCCGCGCCCACCGTCACCGCCGAGTCGCTCGCCGCGGCGGAGGGCAAGCCCGTGACCGCGGTGACCCTCCGCGACGCGGACATCGCGCCGATCGAGGCGCGGCTCGCCGCGCTGCCCGGCGTGACCCTCGTCCGGCAGACCCGGCTGCTGACGGTCGACCGCGCGCTCGCGTCCCCGGTCCTCTCCGGGCTCGGGGAGCTGTGGCAGCAGGGCCAGGACGCGTCCGCCGGCTGGGCCGTGCAGACGGTGTCCGGGGACGGCAGCGCCCGCCGCGTCGCCGGTGCCGACGGTCCGCCGGCGCCGGACCTGCGGTCCACGCTCGACCTGGGTCTGCAGACCCGTGCGGAGGCGGTGCTGGCGCCACTGCCGCAGCCGGCGGTGATCGTCGCGATCGAACCGTCCACCGGGGCGGTACGCGCGGTGGCCCAGAACGCCGCCGCCGACGCCGAGGGACCGATCGCGCTGACGGGGCTGTATCCGCCCGGTTCGACCTTCAAGACCGTCACCACCTCGGCCGCCCTGCAGGCCGGGGCCGTGACCCCCGACACGGTGGTGCCGTGCCCCGGGACGGCGAACATCGAGGGTCGCGTCATCCCCAACGACGACAGCTTCGACCTCGGTCCGGTCCCGTTGCACACGGCCTTCGCCTTCTCGTGCAACACCACGATGGGCCGGCTCGCGGTGGGATTGCCGGCGACCGCGCTCACCGACGCGGCCCTGCAGTTCGGGCTCGGGGTCGACTACGTCACGCCCGGACTGGTCACGGTCACCGGCAGCGCGCCCGAGGCGCAGACCCCGGCGGAGCGCGTCGAGTCCGCGATCGGCCAGGGCCGGGTGACGGCGTCACCGTTCGGTATGGCACTCGTGGCGGCGTCCATCGCGCACGGCTCGACGCCGCTGCCGGTGCTCGTCGAGGGCCGGCCCACGGTGGCCGATCGCACCCCTGGTGCCGCGCCGGCGGAGGTCACTGCCGCGTTGCGGACGATGATGCGGGAGACTGTGACGGGTGGAACCGCGAGCACGCTGCGGGACCTACCCGAACTCGTCGGTAAGACGGGGACGGCAGAGTACGGTGATGGCACCGGTGCCCATGGTTGGTTCGTCGGCTCGCAGGGAGACCTCGCGTTCGCGGTTTTCGTTGCGGGAGCGGGCAGTTCGGCGCCGGCAGTGGACGTGGCGGGACGCCTGCTGAGGGGGTGATGCGCGGCTTGTGGCGCAATCGTGATCGCATCGTAGGCAGGGCGTGCTTGTTACTGAAGTGACAGAAGTGAAGGTTGGTCGTTATGGGTTTTCGGGACTGGCGCAGGGGGCGCGGCCGCGTGACAGCCCTGGTCTCCGTCGTGGTTCTCGCGGCCGGCATGGCGTCGTGCGTGTTCGGTGAACCCCGGAGCGATGCGCAGCGACTCGTCGACGACTTCGTCGCGGAACTGAACGAGGGCGACGCCGCCGGCGCCGCCGCGCTCACGTCGTACCCGAACGCCGCCGAGGCGTCGATCCGGCAGATGTTCGAGGGCATGAAGGACGGCAGCGTCGACTACGACGTCGCCCAGTTCGTCGAACTCAACGAGCAGACGGGGTTCTTCACCCTCGGCGCCGACTGGAACTTCGGACCCGGCAAGGACTGGGGATACCAGGTGGACGGCGTGGCGAAGAACCTCGCCGTCGGCTGGCGGATCTCCTGGGACCCGCAGGTGCTGGTGCCCGACCTGAACCGGACCCGCACCGTGCACCACGTGCGCACCGACGCCGCGCCGCCGAAGATCTTCGACCGCACCGGTCAGTTGCTCATGGCCGAGCAGACCATCAACGCCGTCGTCGTCGATCCCGCCCTCATGCCCGACCCGGTCGACACCACGACGCGGCTGGCGAAGGTGCTCGAACCCGTCGCGCCGGTCATCACCGCCGACCTGCTGCAGCGCAACCTCGCGGCGGACCCCGGGGCGCGCATCACCGCGGTGAAGCTGCGCGACCAGGACTACCAGTTCCTCGAGGACGAGATCGTCCCGATCCCCGGCGTGGTGGTCGTCAAGACCCCGACGCTGATCAGCGCGGACCGGCGGATCTCCACGCCGCTGCTGGACCCGCTGCGCGCGGCCTGGCAGCTCGAGCGTGACGCCACCGCCGGGTGGGCCGTCACCCTCGAGGAGCCCGGCGCCGACCCGGTGCAGGTCGCCGGCTTCCAGGGCCCGCCGCCGCCGGACCTGCAGGCGACCCTCGACGCGCACGTCCAGCTCGCCGCCAAGGAGGCGGTGGTCAGCGTGGGCACCCCGGCGGCGATCGTGGCGATCCAGCCGTCCACCGGCGGCGTCCTGGCCCTGGACGTGAACAACTGGGCGATGGAACTCGGACCCGTCGCCTCCCGCGGGCTGTATCCGGCCGGGCAGACGCTGGATCCGGTGCGGCTGGCCGCGGGCCTGGACCGGGGCGTCGACCCGGCCTCGGTGAGCACCGACGATCTGGCCGACACCGCCCGCCGGCTCGGGCTCGGCTTGGACTACGACGTCCCCGGCTTCGACTTCGAGACCGCGCAGATCGGGGAGAACCGGTCCGGTGTGGTGCAGTTCTCCGGCTCGGACGGCGGCGGGGAGGCGCTCCTCAGTCCGTTCGGTGCCGCGCTGCTCGCCGCGTCCGTCGCGCGGGGGGAGGCGCCGTTGCCCGCGATCGTGCAGGGCAAGCCCGCGACGGTGGGGGAGGTCGCCGAACCGCTGCCGCCGCACGTGACCGACGCGCTGCGCGCCGCGATGGCCGAGAACGTGCGCAGCGGCCCGGCATCGTTCCTGAAGGGGCACCCCGGTCTGTCCGGCATCGCGGCCGCGAGCGGTGACGACCGCTGGTTCTACGGGTACACCGGCGACCTGGCGTTCGCGGTGTTCGTCGCCAACGCCGACGGCGGCGACCGCGCGGTGAAGATGGCCGACATGTTCCTGCGGGAGCTGGGCAAGCCGCCCGCCGACCGCTGACCGCTGCCGCCCTCGGCGGACCGGCCGAAGCGGACCCCGGTACGTTTGTCGGTCGTGACCCCTGTCGACCTGCTGCTGCTCGCGGTCGCGGGGTTCTTCGCCGGGCTCATCGGGTTCGTCACCGGCCTCGCGTCCATCGTCTCGTACCCCGCGCTGCTCGCCGCGGGGCTGCCGCCCGTCGCCGCCAACGTCACCAACACCGTCGCGATGGTGGGGGTCGGCGTCGGGGCGCTCGCCAACTCGACCCGCGAGGTCGTCGACACCGGCCCGCGGCTGTGGCGGTGGACCCTGTACTCGGCGCTCGGCGGCCTCGTCGGTGCCGTCGTCCTGATGTGGGCGCCCGCGGGGTCCTTCGAGACGGTCGTGCCCTACATGGTCGCGTTCGCCTCCCTCGCGCTGCTGGCGCAACCCCGGATCCGCGCCCTGTCCGGGAGCCGGGACCTGCCCCGGACGTACTCGGCGCTGCTGTTCGTCGTGGCGGTGTACGGCGGCTACTTCGGGGCGGGTGCGGGTGTCGTCTTCCTCGCACTCACCCTGATCTGCACCTCCGAGCACATCTGGCGCGCCACCATCCTCAAGAGCTACCTGCTGGGGGTCGCCAACCTCGTCGCTGCGATCGGCTTCGCCGTGTTCGGCCCCGTGCACTGGGGTGCGGCCGCCGCGATGGCGCTCGGCGCCGTCGCGGGCGGCTGGTGCGGGCCGCCCGTCGTCCGGCGCATCCCACCCGAGGTGCTGCGGGTGACGGTCGCGCTCGCCGGCCTCGGGCTCGCGGTGTGGCTGGCGGTGCGGTGAGAACCGGTCAGTGCACTCCGCGCATCATCCGCCGGATCCACGGTGACAACAGCGCCAGCACGACGCCGATCGCGATCGAGCCGAGGCCGACCCAGGCGA
This sequence comes from Rhodococcus aetherivorans, assembly GCF_011058165.1. GTDB lineage: Bacteria > Actinomycetota > Actinomycetes > Mycobacteriales > Mycobacteriaceae > Rhodococcus > Rhodococcus aetherivorans. The sequence continues at coordinate 7,124 of NZ_JAALEG010000110.1, read as the reverse complement.
AGTACGGCTTCTCGTTGGCCTCGTCGTAGTACTTGGCGAGGGTGCCGGCCATGGCCGTGCCGAGCGCCACCGACAGAAAGAACAGCGCCACCATCTGGGTGTGGAAGTTGCGCGGGGCCAGTTTCGTCGCCAGCGACAGGCCCACGGGGGAGAGCAGCAGCTCCGCGAACGTGAACAGCAGGAGGATGCCCGCGAGGCCGAGCAGGGGGGCGCTGTTGGGGCCGCCGCCGGACATCGGGATGAAGCACAGGAAGGCGATGCCCATGATCACGGTGCCCATCGCGAACTTCACCGGCGACGACGGCTGCCGCGGGCCGAGCCGGGTCCACACGGCGGCGAACACGCCCGCGAACACGATGATGAACACCGGGTTGATCGACTGCACCCACGCCGGCGGGAAGTCCCAGCCGAACAGGTTGCGGTCGAGCCTCTTGTCGGCGTACACCGCGACGGTGGTGAACTGCTGCTGGAACAGCGACCAGAATGCCGCGCTGGCCAGGAACATGGGGACGAAGCTGATCACCCGGCTGCGTTCGACGGCGGTGATCTGCCGGCTGGACAGGATCACGACGAAGTAGACGACGGACGCGGCGACGGTCGCTGCGACCACGACGTCCGACAGATTGTCGACGGTGACCAGCCCGGTGCCGAACAGCGCCGCGATCAGCGCGACGGCCAGGACGGCGACGCCGGCGGCCCTGGTGCGCCGGTCGGCGGGCAGCGGGTGCGGCGGCGTGGCGCCGATCCCGCGCAGGTGCTTGCGGCCGAGGGTGTACTGGATCAGGCCGAGTGCCATGCCGATGGCGGCCAGGCCGAAGCCGTAGTGGAAGCCCAGCTCGGTCTGCGCCCAGCCGGTGAGGAGCGGGCCGATCAGTGCGCCCAGGTTGATCCCCATGTAGAAGATCGAGAAGCCGGCGTCGCGCCGGGTGTCCTGCTCGTCGTAGAGATCCCCGACCAGGGAGGTGGCGTTGGCCTTGAGGCCACCGCTGCCGACGGCGACGAACACCAGGCCCACCGCCACGCCGCCGAGGCCGGGGAGCAGCGCCAGGGAGATGTGGCCGAGCATGATGAGGATCGCGCTGTAGAACAGCGTGCGCTCGGAGCCGAGCAGCCGGTCGGCGATCCACGCGCCGAGGATGGTCGACAGGTAGACCGTGCCGCCGTACGCCCCGACGATCGACGTGGCGGCGAGCTCGCTGATCCCCAGTCCGCCGTCGGCCGCCGAGTAGTACAGGTAATAGATCAGGATGCCCTGCATGCCGTAGAAGGAGAACCTCTCCCACATCTCGACACCGAACAGGTTGGCCAGCGCGAAGGGCTGGCCGAAGAAGGTGCGTTCCTTCGTCCGATCGGGGGGCGCGGCGGTCTCGCTCATGGCTGTCACTCTGGCACCGCGGCCACCTCCGGCGCGCGGCTTTCGGCGGTGCGGAGGGTCACCTCCGCGCGGCCGGGGTCAGGCGGCGTCGACGCGGCGCCGCAGCCACAGCCCGGCGAGCAGGCGCCAGCCGAGCAGGAACACGCCCAGCACGATGGACGCGACGACGATGAACGAACCGGCTGTGCCCTGGCCCGTGATCACGCGCAGCAGCATCCCGACGACCACGGTGGACACCCATGCGATCACGCCGGTCGGCACGACCAGCCACGGATCGAACTTCTCCTTGTAGAGGGCCGCCGTCGCGAGCCATCCGACGGTGAGGCCGCCGAGGAACGGCCACGCGGTGTTCGCCAGTCCCGCCAGCGTCAGCCCCTCGTCGTGACTTGCGCGCCCGAGGGCGGCGAACACGATGACCAGGACGACGTCGAGCAGGGCCGGTGCGTACTTCTTCACGTCGTCCAGCGTAGGTCGCCGACGAAAGCGAGCGCCCTCCGGGACGGAGAGCGCTCGCGTGTCGTGCGGGTGCGGCGGATCAGGCCTGCAGACCGGCCTCGATCTCGAGGTTGATGGTGATCTTGTCGCCGACGACGGCGCCGCCGCCCTCGAGCGGCATGTCGATCGAGATGCCGAAGTCCTTGCGGTTGAGGACGGTGGTGGCCTCGAAGCCCGCGACCGGGCCCTGGCCCATGCCCGGGTTCACGCCGTTGAACTCCAGCTTCAGCTCGACCGGCTTGGTGACGCCGTGCAGGGTGAACTCACCGTCGACGACGTAGTCGCTGCCGGCGGCGCGCACGCCGGTGGACTTGAACGTCGCGGTGGGGAACTGCTCGGCGTCGAAGAAGTCTGCGGAGCGGATGTGGGCGTCGCGGTCGGCGTTCTTGGTGTCGATGGACGTGACCTGGATCTCGGCAGCGACGGCGGGGGTGCCGTCCTCGGCGACGGTGATCGCGCCGGAGAAGTCGTTGAACGTGCCGCGCACCTTGCTCACGACGAGGTGGCGGACGGTGAAGCCCACGGTGGAGTGGACCGAGTCGATGGCCCAGGTGCCGGCGGTGAGTCCGGGGAAGGTGGTGGTAGCGGTCGTCATGGGATTCCTCCGAGTCGAGTTTTGGTTGAAGTTTCAACCTTCGATGTACTCAACGATCGCATCGAATGATTGATTCCGCAACTACTTCGGATGTGAGGTGGAACACGCTTCGTCACTCCGGCAGGGCGGTGCCCTCGCTCGCGGCCCGTCCGCGCCGTCGCTCGAGCACCGAACGGGCGTGTTCCTCGCGTTCGAGATCGGCGTCGATGTGCTCGTCGTGCTGGCTCGACCGGAACTTGGCGGCCACCACCGTCCAGCCGACCAGCGCGACCAGGATGAAGCTGACGCCCCGGTACACGAACACGGCTGCCAGGGCCTGCGAGGCGCTCATCCCCGCCGCGGTGAGGGTCGCGATCAGCGTGCCGTCGACGAACCCCAGCCCGCCCGGCGCCAGGGGGATGCTCCCCACCGCCTTGGCCGCCGCGAACGCGATCAGCAGGCCCGGCAGCGACGGCTCACCGCCCACCGCCCAGCACGCGAACCCCAGGCACGCGACGTCGAAGACCCGGTGCACGGCCGACCAGCAGATCGTCGCGAGCCCGTCGCGGCGACCCAGGTGCACCGCCTCGATCTGCCCGAGGACCTGCTCGAACTTCTCCATCCCGGTGTCCGCCGGCTTGCGCAGCAGGCGGTTGACGCGGGCGAGGACCCATTCCCCGGCCGACTCGACGGACGACGGATGCCGGGAGACGTACCGGACGGCGACGACCAGCGCGATCACGCCGGCGACCGACAGGACCAGCGTCACCGGGCTCACCCGTGTGCCCACCGCGAACGCCCCGCCCACGCCGACCGCCGCGAGCGTCACCGCCGCGATCACCCCCGAGACCGCCAGCTGCCACGACGCCACCACCGGCGTCGCACCCCAGCGCCGGGTCTGCTGGTAGGTGAACGCGGTGGAGAACACCGGACCGGCCGGCAGCGTCACCGCCATCGCCGTGCTCGCATAGATCACCGACGCCGAACGCAGGTGCCCGACGACGACCTCACCGGCCCGCAGCAGCCGCCGCTGCACCTCCGCGAAGCCGCTCAGCGACAGGGCCTGCGCGACGATGCACGCGGCGAGCCAGCCCCAGTGCAGCTCGGTCAGGGCGCGCCAGGAGTCGCTGAGCGTCGGCCACAGGTAGATGCCCTCGACCACCAGCAGGGCCACGAGGGCGACGGCGAGCAGCCACTTCACCCACCCGAAGCGGCCCCGGCGCCGCGCGGCGTCGGGTGCGGGCGGGTCACGTCGGGGCTGCGCCACAGGATTCAGCGTAGCCAAGCCGGCCGGAGGGCGGATCGTCCTTTTCGTCGCCGGGGCCCCGGCCGTCCGTCACTCGTCGTGGCCCGAGTCCGGATACCGCACCGGCCAGGCGAGATGCGTCACCCGGCGCCGGCCGCGCAGCTGCACCTCGTCGCCGAGTTCCCAGTGGGCGCGTTCCTCGTCGTCGGCGAAGTACAGCGCGCTCGACGACGCGAGCACCCGGCTCGGACGCAGCTTCGCCAGCTCGGTCAGCCGCGACGCCTCGTTCACCGGATCGCCGATGACGGTGTACTCGAACCGCTCGGCCGCGCCGATGTTGCCGGCCACCGCCAGCCCCGCCGAGACCCCGATGCCGATGTCGAGATCGGTGATCTCGTCGAGCGCGAACCGCAGCTCCCGGGCCGCCGCGAGCGCGGCGGTGGGCGCGTCGGGACGGTCCAGCGGAGCACCGAAGATGGCCAGCGCCGCGTCGCCCATGAACTTGTTGACGAAACCGTGGTGCCGGTCCACGACGTCCACCACGACCCGGAAGAACTCGTTGAGCAGCTCGACGACCTCGCCGGGCGGGCGTTCGGCCGCCGTCGCCGTCGAGCCCACCATGTCCACGAACAGCACCGCGACGTAGCGGGTCTCCCCGCCGAGCTCGGTGCCGTACTGGAGGGCGCGGCGCGCCACGTCCTCGCCGACGTGCTGACCGAACAACTGCCGCAGCCGCCGCCGCTCGTCGGACTCGGCCATCATCCGGTTGAAGCCGACCTGCAGGCGGCCGATCTCGCTGCCGTCGAACACCTCGACCTGCACGTCCGTCGCGCCGCGCTGGACCCGTTCGATGGCCCAGCGCAGCTGCTTGACCGGATCGGAGAGCTGGGCGGCGGTGAGCGACGACAGCACCCCGGCCAGGCCGATCGCCATGATCGACAGCGCGAGGACCGCCCACGCCATCGCGTCCGGCGGGAACTCGACGTCGGTGGTCAGCTGGGTGACGCACAGCAGCGCGATGCCGCCGGCCGGCATCAGCGTGCCGAGACCCCACGTCATGGCGAGGCGGGTGCCGACGCCGGGCGCCAGGGTCCGGTCGAACTCCCCCTCGCTCAAGGCCCGCGCCGCGACCGGCCGCAGGATCCGCTCGCCCAGCATGTAGGTGAAGCCGAAGGTGCTCGTCGCGGCCATTGCGACGGTGATCGCCACCGCCACGGCGAGCTCCGGCATCTCCTCCGCGGTGAGGAACACGAACAGCACGCCGCCGAGGATCCACAGGATCAGGTGCACGATCGCCTGACGCAACGGCGCGTGCAGCGCCGACATCTGTTCGGATCGGGTGGGCGGGCCGCCGCGCAGCTGCCACCGCACCACCGACCGCAGCATCAGGGCCGCGGCCGTCAGGCTCACAATCCCCGCGAACACCAGATACACCGCGAACACCGCGAAGTTGCGGACCCGGTCCGCGATGATGTTCTCGTTCTCGGACAGCGGGATGCCGTAGCGGACGAACGCGAACACCAGCAGCGCGCCGAACAGGTTCGAGGCGCCCATCGAGGCCATATAGAGCGGCCAACGACTGCGCAACGTCGCCGCGACGGCTCGATAGGACCCCAACACGACATCAAATCAAACCACTGTGCCCACCGTCACAACGCGCCATGGTCGTGATCCGGGCGTTTCGGGCGGCTACTCTCAGCGCGATCACCGACCGGGAAAGGGAGCATCCACATGGTCCGGCGCCGAGCCGACGGCAGGCTGTCGCGCCGCGCCGCCGTGCCCGCCGAACCGTCCCCGCCCGCCCGACGCCAGGTCGGCGCCGACCCCGATGCGCCGCTGTGGCGGGCCGCGCAGGTGTTCCGGCTCGTCACCGTCGTCTACGCCGTCAGCTCCCAGTTCTCCACCGTCGCCCACTACACGTCGCCGCGGCTCAGCTGGTTCTTCGTCGCCCTGCTGGCGGTGTGGTCCGGCGTGTCGGCGGTGCTGCTGGCGCAGGGGGTCGGGCAGCGCGCCGTGGTGGTCGGGATCGACCAGGTCGTCGCGGTCGCGCTCATGGGCGCGACGCGGCTCGTCGCCGGCCACGACTGGTACAGCGCCCACCAGACGCTGCCCACCACCCTGTGGGTCGCCAACGCCGTGCTGTCGGCCGCGATCCTGGGCGGTCCCGCCGCGGGAGTCGCGTCGGCGCTGGCGATGGCGACGGTCAGCGCCGTCGTCCGCGACCAGGTCAACCTCGACCTGTGGCGCGACGCGACCGCCCCCGTGCTCGTCGCGGTCGGCGTCGCGATGGGATTCGCCACCACTACCGCCCGGCGCGCCCACCGGCAGCTCGAACAGGCCGTGCGTGTGGCGGCCGCCACCGAGGAACGCGACCGGCTCGCCCGGGAGGTGCACGACGGGGTGCTGCAGGTGCTGGCCCTGGTGCGGCGCCGCGGCACCGCACTCGGCGGCGAGGCCGCCGAACTCGCCCGCCTCGCCGGGGAACAGGAGGCGGCGCTGCGGATGCTCGTCTCCGAGCAGGGCACCCAGCTCGACCGCGGCGAGGAGCTCGTGGACCTGCGGGCGCTGCTGCGGGCGCAGGCCGGAGCCGGCGTCACCGTCTCCGCGCCCGCCGACCCGGTCCTGCTCGACCGCGTCCGCGCCGCGGAACTGGCGGCGATCGCCGCGACGGCCCTGACCAACACGACGCTGCACGCGGGCGCAGGGGCGAAGGCGTACGTGCTGGTCGAGGACCTCGGCGACGAGGTGATCCTCAGCATCCGCGACGACGGGGTGGGCATTGCGGACGGCCGTCTCGCCGAGGCCCGCGCCGAGGGGCGGATGGGCGTGTCGAAGTCGATCGTCGGCCGCGCGCAGTGGCTCGGTGGCGCCGCCGTGCTCGACAGCTCGCCCGGCCAGGGCACCGAATGGGAGATCCGGGTGCCGACGAGAGGAGTACGAGGTGCGTGAGGGCAGCAACGCGGCGAACGGTGACGGGCCGATCACGGTGATGATCGTCGACGACCATCCGATGTGGCGCGACGGCGTCTCGCGGGACCTCGACGCGGCCGGCTTCCGCGTCGTCGCCACCGCCGACGGGGTCGGTGCGGCCGCGCGCCGGGCCGCGGCGGTGCAGCCGACCGTCGTGCTGATGGACATGTCGCTGCCCGACGGCACCGGCACCGAGGCCACCGTCGCCGTGCTCCGGGTCTCCCCGGCCAGCCGCGTGCTGGTGCTGTCCGCTTCCTCCGAACGCGACGACGTCCTCGGTGCGGTGAAGGCCGGCGCGTCCGGATATCTGGTCAAGAGCGCGTCGGCCGCGGAGCTGGTCGAGGCCGTGCGGGCGACCGCCGCCGGGCAGGCGGTGTTCACGCCCGGACTCGCCGGGCTGGTCCTCGGGGAGTACCGCCGCAGGTCGTCGGCCGCCGACCGGCGCGCGCCCGCCACGCCCACCC
>NZ_JAALEG010000010.1 GCF_011058165.1 Rhodococcus aetherivorans | reverse complement strand
GCCCGGGGTGACGCCGTTCAGGCTGCCGATCACCGGGACGGTGACCGCCTGCGCGGCGCGTTCGAGCAGACTCAGGTAGCGGCGCGGTCCGTGGTCCTCGACGGCTTCCTCCGGAAAGTACGACAGGGACTCGGCGTAGCTCTGCGAACCGTGCTCGGTCAGTGCCGCATTGCGCTCCGCTTCGCGCAGCAGCTGCTCTTCGAACAGCGAATAGAGCACCACCGCACCGACGCCTGCCCCGGCGAGCCGCCGGACACCGTCGACCGTGCGGGACAGCGGGGATGCCGCCGCCACCAGTGGGTTCGGCAAGGCCAGGCCCAGATACCGCGTCGACAGGTCCATCAGCGGTCCTTGCGGGCGTCGGCGGTGAAGTGGTGCGACCCTTGCGACGCCATGTCCTCGTACCGGTCCCAGCGCTGAGCGATCGCCTCCTCGGAGAGGCCGAGGAGCCGGTCGTATTCCGCCGGATCGGTGTTGGCGAGCGCGCGGTACCGCAGTTCGCGGCTGCGGTAGTCCTCGAGCGGAATCCTCGGCCGGTGCGAATCGAGCAGGAACGGATTCTGCCCGGCCGCCCGCAACACCGGGTCGTAGCGGATCAGCGGCCAGTGCCCGCTGGCCACCGCGCGGTACTGCTGGTCCATCCCGTGACGCATGTCGATGCCGTGCGCGATGCACTGACTGTAGGCGATCACGAGCGAGGGCCCCTCGTAGGCTTCGGCTTCCCGCATCGCCTGCAACGTGTGTTGCGGATCGGCGCCCATCGCGACCCGGGCGACGTAGACGTTGCCGTAGGCGATGGCCTGCAACGCGAGATCCTTCATCGGGACCGTCTTGCCGCCGGCGGCGAACTTCGCGATCGCCCCGAGCGGGGTGGCCTTGGACATCTGCCCCCCGGTGTTGGAATACACCTCGGTGTCGAGGACGAGGACGTTGACGTTGCGGCCGCTGGCAAGGACGTGGTCGAGGCCCCCGGCACCGATGTCGTAGGCCCAGCCGTCGCCGCCGACGATCCACACGCTGCGCCGCACCAGGTGGTCGAGCACACTGCGCAGGTCGGCGGTTACGGCGGGATCCAGCTCTGCGAGCAGGGTTTCGAGTTCGGCCACCCGCTCCCGCTGGGCGCGCAGCTCGGACTCGCGCAGTTGCGACGCCGTCAGGATGTCGTCGACGAGGTCGGCACCGATCGCCTCGCGCAGTTCGGTCAGGCGCCGCCGGGCGAGCCGGGTGTGCTCGTCGGCGGCCAGCCGGAACCCGAGCCCGAATTCGGCGTTGTCCTCGAACAGGGAATTGGACCAGGCGGGGCCGCGTCCGTCCGCGTTGGTCGTCCAGGGGGTGGTGGGCAGATTGCCGCCGTAGATCGACGAGCAGCCCGTGGCGTTCGCGATCATCAACCGGTCGCCGAACAGCTGGGAGAGCAGCTTGAGGTACGGGGTCTCCCCGCAGCCCGCGCAGGCGCCGGGAAACTCGAACAGCGGCTCGAGGAACTGCGTTCCGCGGACGGTGCCGAAGTCCACCCGGGCCCGGTCGGCCGTCGGCAGCGTCTCGAAGAAGGTGATGTTCTCGCGTTCGGGGGCCACCCGCGGTTCGCGGGGGGCGAGGTTGATGGCCTTGGTCACCGTCGCGCCGGGGGCCACGGCAGGACAGGCCTCGACGCACAGCCCGCATCCGGTGCAGTCCTCGGCGTAGACCTGCAGGGTGTACCGGGCATCCGGCAGGCCCACAGCGCCCAATGCCGCCGAGCCGAACTGCTCCGGGGCACCGTCCAAGTGGGACTTGTCGTAGAACTTGGTACGGATCACGCTGTGCGGACAGACGAAACTGCAGTTTCCGCACTGGATGCAGGTGTCCGGGTCCCACACCGCGACCAGTTCCGAAATGTTGCGCTTCTCGTAGGCGGTGGTGCCGCTCGGGTAGGTGCCGTCCACGGGAAACGCGCTGACCGGCAAGGCGTCCCCGCGCCCGGCCATCATCTCCGCGGTGACGGTGCGGACGAACTCGGGCGCGTACTCGGGCACGATCGGCGCCGGCACCCGCGTGGTGGTCACCCGGTCGGGCACATCGATCCGGTGCAGCTCTTCCAATGCCCGGTCCACCGCGGCCAGTTCGCGCCGCAGCACGTCGGCTCCGCGGTTGCCGTAGGTCTTCTCCACCGACTTTTTGATCCGGGCGACGGCCTGCTCGCGCGGCAGCACATCCGAGATCGCGAAGAAGCAGGTCTGCAGCACGACATTGATCCGCCCGGCGAGCCCGACCTCACGAGCGATCCGGCCCGCGTCGACCGCATACAGCGTGATCCGTTTGTCGAGGATCTGTTCCTGGACCCGGCGGGGCAGCGCGTCCCAGACCTCGTCCGGCCGGTGTCTGCAGTTCAGCAGGAGGGTCGCTCCCGGCGCGGCCGGCCCCAGGACGTCGATCTTGTCGAGGAATCGGAACTGATGGCAGCCGACGAGGTCCGCGCGGCTCACCAGATACGGTGCGCGGATGGGCCGTGGCCCGAAGCGCAGGTGCGAGACGGTCTGCGAGCCGGACTTCTTCGAGTCGTAGACGAAGTAGCCCTGCGCGTGCAGGTGCTCCTCGTCGCCGAGGATCTTGATGGTGTTCTTGTTGGCCCCGACGGTGCCGTCGGAGCCCAGGCCGTAGAAGATCGCCCGCACGGTGTCGGAGGATTCGATGTCGAAGGACGGGTCGTAGGTGATGCTGGTGCCGGACACGTCGTCGTCGATGCCGACGGTGAACCGGCGCCGGGGCCGCTCGCGGGCGAGCTCGGTGAAGACGCCGGCGACCATGCCGGGCGTGAATTCCTTCGACGACAGGCCGTAGCGTCCGCCGCAGACCCGGGGCATGACGGCCCGCTCACCGTCGGCATGTGCCTCGGCGAGGGCCGCGACGACGTCGAGATACAGCGGCTCGCCGAGCGAACCCGGTTCCTTGGTGCGGTCCAGCACGCCGATCGTGCGCACCGTCGCCGGCAGCGCCGCCGACAGCGCCTCGGCGGGGAAGGGCCGATACAGCCGCACCTGCACCACCCCGACCCGCTCACCGCGGGCGGTGAGCGCGGCAGCGGTTTCGGCCGCGGTGTGCGCCCCGGACCCCATCAGCACCAGCACCCGTTCCGCCTCGGGGTGCCCGGTGTAGTCGACGATGCGCATGTCGCGGCCGGTGCGCTCCCCCAACCGCGCCATCAACTCGTCCACCACCGCCGGAACCCGGGCGTAGAACGGGTTGACCGTCTCACGCGCCTGGAAGTAGGTGTCCGGGTTCTGCGCGGTGCCCCGGATGAACGGCCGCTCCGGCGACAACGCGCGTCCGCGGTGCTCGCGGATCAGCTCCTCGGGCACCAGGGCCCGCAGGTCGTCGTCGGCCAGCGTCTCGATGGTGTTGAGCTCGTGCGAGGTGCGGAAGCCGTCGAAGAAGTGCACGAAGGGCACCCGCGTCCGCAGGGTGGCGGCCTGCGCCACCAGCGCCAGATCGTGCGCCTCCTGCACCGAGGCCGAGGCGAGCAACGCGAACCCGGTCTGGCGCACCGCCATCACGTCCGAATGGTCACCGAAGATCGACAGTCCCTGCGCGGCCAGGGACCGGGCGGCGACGTGCATGACCGCCGAGGTCAGCTCACCGGCGATCTTGTACATGTTCGGGATCATCAGCAGCAGCCCCTGCGACGCGGTGAACGTCGTCGCCAGTGCCCCGCCCTGCAGCGCGCCGTGCAGCGCGCCCGCCGCGCCGCCCTCGCTCTGCATCTCCACCACACTCGGCACGGTGCCCCACACGTTCGGCCGGTGCCGGCTGGACCATTCGTCGGCCAGCTCGGCCATCGCCGACGACGGGGTGATCGGATAGATGCAGCACACTTCGTTGAGCCGGTAGGCAACCGACACGGCCGCCTCGTTACCGTCCACCGTGGCACGCGTCATGTCGGCTCCGGAAACATCTCGATGGCGTGGACCGGGCACTGCTCGAAGCACTCTGCGCAGCCGGTGCACTTGTCGTAGTCGTACCGGTAGCCGTGGCCGGCACCCAGCTTGACGATCGCGTCCTCCGGGCACGCGCCGAGACAGCCGTCGCACTCGAAGCAGTTGCCGCACGACAGGCACCGGCCCGCCTCGAACGTCGCCGCCTCGGCCGATACCCCGCCGACCACCTCGTCGAACCCGGAAACGCGTTGCTCGACAGGCAGTTCGGGCTGCACCCGCCGATCCGCGTCGGCGAAGTACCACAGGTGCAGCTGGTCGAACGTCGCGATCGGATGCTTGGCAGGCCGCTCGTCGGGCACTCGGCGCAGCCAGGCGTCGATGTGGTGTGCCGCCTTCTTCCCGTGACCCACCCCCACCGTCACGGTGCGCTCGCCGGGCACCATGTCGCCGCCTGCGAACACCCCGGGGCAACCGGTCATCAGCGACCCGTCCACCCGTACGCTGCCGTCGCGCTCGAACTCGACTCCGGGCAGGGTGCGCATGAACGCCGACTCGGTCTCCTGGCCGATCGCCATGATCAGGGTGTCCGCGGCCAGGGTCTCGAAACGTCCGGTCGGCCGCGGACGACCGGACTCGTCGAGTTCCATGACCTCGACCTGCAGTTCGGGACCGTCGAAGGCGGTGACCGTGCGCAGCCAGTTGATCCGTACGCCTTCGCGTTCGGCGTCCTCGGCTTCCTCCTCGTGGGCGGACATCTGCTCGCGGGTGCGGCGATAGACGATGACCGCGTCCTCGGCCCCGAGCCGGCGGGCCACCCGGGCCGCGTCCATCGCCGTGTTGCCGCCGCCGTAGACGGCAACGTGCCGCCCGACGGCCGGGGGTTCCCCGGCGGCGACACCGCGCAGGAACGACACCGCGTCGATCATCGTGCCCGCGTCGCAGGCCGGGATATCGACCCGTTTGGCCAGATGCGCGCCGACCGCGACGAAGACCGCGTCGAAACCACCCTCGGCGCGTTCCGCCGCGAGGTCCTCGACCCGGTGGTTGCAGGTCAGCTCCACGCCCAGCGCCGCGACCCGCTCCAGTTCCGCCTCGAGCACGTCGCGCGGAAGCCGGTAGTTCGGGATGCCGTAGCGCATCATCCCGCCGGGCTCGGCGCCGGCGTCGCGGATCTCGACGTCGTGGCCGCGGCGGGCGAGGTGACAGGCAGCGGACAGCCCGCTCGGTCCGGCACCGATCACCAGGACCCGCTTGCCGCTGCGGGCGGGCGGCGGCTCGAACATCCAGCCCTGCTCGCGCGCCCGGTCCCCGAGAAACCGCTCCACCGAATGGATGGACACGGCGCTGTCCAGAGTGGCGCGGTTGCAGACGGATTCGCAGGGGTGGTAGCACACCCGGCCGTGGATGGCGGCGAACGGATTGTCGGCGACCAACTGCCGCCAGGCCTGCTCGTAGCGGCCGGCCTTCGCGTGCGCCAGCCAGGCCTGGATGTTCTCCCCGGCGGGGCAGCGGGCGTTGCACGGCGGCAACAGGTCCACATACACGGGCCGACGCCGGCGCACCGGCCCCGCGCGGGGACGGCCGTGCACCAGATCCGGCAGCGGTGTGAGCTCCTCCGACGGCCGGGCCGGACGCCCGCCCGTCGCCCCGCCACTGCGCTCGTCGGCAGTCATCCCCTCACGATAGGACTCCGGCCGGGTGTCCGGCACCGGATTGCGGCGGCACGGACGTGCCGACGACGCGACTCCGACGGATCGGGCCCGCTACGGACGTGCGTCCGTAGCGGGTCCGTGGGTGTCGCTCAGCAGCACGTCGTCGCGGCCGGCGCCTTCTCGGTGCCGGTCGCCGGTTCCTGTTCGGCGGCGGTGCCGCAGCAGACTCCCTCCGAGTTCTCGCCCTGGTCGAGCAGCTTCGGGCTCGTGCCGAAGGTGTCGCTGTCGGCGAGGACGGTGTAGACCTCCCACTTCTCCCCCGCCGGGCCCGTGACCCACACCTTGTCCTGGGTGGCGAAGCAGCACGTGGTGCCGATCTCCTCGTCGGTGAACAGTCCTTCGTCCGTGAGGCGGGCGATTTCGGAGTGCACCTTTTCGCTCGACTCCACCTCCACCCCGAGGTGGTTGATCGAGCCGCCCTTGCCCGCGTTCTCGATCAGGACGAGCTTCAGCGGCGGCTCGGCAATCGCGAAGTTCGCGTAGCCGGGCTTCACCTTCGCCGGCTCGGTGCCGAACAGCTTCGAGTAGAACGTCACGGCCTCCTGCAGATGGTCGACGTTGAGGGCGAGCTGAACGCGGGACATGATGACCTCCACCTGTGAGACATACATCGAATTAGTACGCCCACTGTCACCCCCTTTTTGACATATGTCAAGAGGGGTGGATGATGGGGACATGCCCAAGGCGCTCCCGGTCATCGACGTCTCCGCCCCCATCTGCTGCGCGCCGGTCTCGGCCGCACCGATGAGCGAGGCAGCCGCCCTCGAGGTGGCGCTGCGGCTCAAGGCGCTCGCCGACCCGACCCGGATCCAGCTGATGTCGATCCTGCTCACCACGCGGGAGGACGACGTCTGCACGTGCGACCTGGCGTCGGCCGTGGGCCTGACGGAGTCGACCGTCAGCCATCACCTCGGCCAGCTCCGCAAGGCCGGGATGGTGCAGTCGACGCGCCGCGGCATGAACGTCCACCATCGCGCCTGCAACGAGGCTCTGCAGGCACTGCGTCTCGTCCTCGACCCCAACTGCTGCACGTGAGAGGGGCCGAATGTCACATGGGTTCGATCACATCGAACCCATGTGACATTCGGCCACACAGCCCCCGGCTCACACCGCGCCGAACAAGACCTGTGCGTTGTCCCAGCACACCGCGCGGACCCATTCGCTGCCGAGACCGAGCCGTTCGACCGCCTCGAGCTGATGGACGTACGGGTACGGGATGTTCGGGAAGTCGCTGCCGAACAGCACCTTCGAGCCCAGTGCCTGCAGCCGCGGCAGCTCGTCCTCCGGGAACGGCATCGACTCCTGCGTGAAGTCGGTGAACGCCATGGTGGTGTCCAGGTGCACCCGCGGGTACTTCTCCGCCAGATCGAGGAACTGGCGGTACTCCGGCATGCCCATGTGCGCGACGATCAGCGCCAGCCGCGGGAACCGTTCCAGCAGCGCGGCGATCGGGCCGGGCCCGGTATGCGTCCCCGGAGCCGGTCCCGATCCGCAGTGGATCACGATCGGCACGCCGGCATCCTCGAGCAGTCCCCACACCGGGTCGAGCAGCGGGTCGTTGGGGTCGTAGTCGCCGACCTGGATGTGCGACTTGAACACCCGTGCCCCGTGCTCGAGTGCCGCGGCCACGTAGCCGGCGGCGTCGGGCTCGGGATAGAACGTCGCGGTGTGCAGGCAATCGGGGGTGCGGGCCGCGAAGTCCACCGCCCACGCGTTCAGCCACGCGGCCATCGCGGGCTTGTGCGGATAGAGCATCGCCGTGAACCGACGGACCCTGAAACCCCGCAGCCGCTCGACGCGCTCCTCCTCGGCGTGCCGGTAGGTGATGGGCCACGCCCGGCCCACCAGCGGCCCGGCGGAGTCGAAGTAGCTCCACACCTTGTCCATCACGTTCGACGGCATGAAGTGGGTGTGCACGTCGATCAGGCCGCTGAGGCCGTGCCGGGCCCGGAAGTCGGCCACCTGCTGCGCTTCGTCCATCACCCGAAGGTAGCGACCCCGTCGCCGGTGCGTCTTTTGGGCTGCCCCAGCCGCCCGAAGGACACACCGGCGCCGGAGGCGCCTCAGAAGTACACGGCGATGCGGCGGCCGTCGATCTCGTGCACGGCGATGTCCATGTCGTACACCTTGCGCAGCACCTCGGGCTGCAGGATCTCGTCGACGCCCCCGTCCGCGACGACGGCACCGTCGCGCATCGCGACGATGCGATCCGAGTGGCACGACGCGAAGTTGATGTCGTGGATCACCAGGATCACGGTCTTGCCCATCTCGTGGGCCATGCGTCGCAGCAGCTGCATCATGTGTTGCGAGTGCTTCATGTCCAGGTTGTTGAGCGGTTCGTCGAGCAGCACGTAGTCGGTGTCCTGCGCGAGCACCATCGCGACGAACGCGCGCTGCCGCTGTCCGCCGGAGAGCTGGTCGAGGAAGCGGTGCTCGAACCCGCCCAGGCCGGTGTACTCGACGGCGCGGTCGACCGCGTCGTGGCAGGCCGCCGAGAGCCGGCCCTTCGAATGCGGGAAGCGCCCGAACTCGACGAGTTCGCGCACCGACAACCGCACCGCCGTGGTGTTGTCCTGGCGCAGCACCGACAGTTTCTTCGCCAGCGCGTCCGAGGGGGTGGCCCGCAGGTCGAGCCCGTCGATGCTGACCGATCCGGCGTCGGTGTCGAGCAGCCGCGCGACGATGGTCAGCAGTGTCGACTTGCCGGCGCCGTTGGCACCGATGATCGACGTGAGGCCGCCGCGCGGGACGTCGAGGTCGACGGGCCCGAGCACGGTGGTGCCGGCGTAGTTCTTGGCGAGGTCCCGAACGGTGATCACAGGCGCGCACCCCTCACGAGCAGGGAGATGAAGTAGATGCCGCCGACGAAGTTGACGACGACGATGAGGCTCGAGTTGTAGTCGAGCAGCCGGGCGAGGACGAACTGCCCGCCGACCAGGGCGACGATCGCGACAAGCGTCGCGGCGGGCACCGTCCAGCGGTGCCGGAACGTGCCGACGAGTTCCCGGGCCAGGTTGGCCACCAGCAGCCCGAGGAACGTGATGGGCCCGACGAGCGCAGTGGACACCGAGACCAGCACCGCGACGACGATCAGCGCGCGGGTGACGACGCGCCGGTGGTCGACGCCGAGGCCGATCGCGTGCTCGCGGCCCAGTGCGACGACGTCGAGCTGACGCAGCAGCGGCACCGAAAACGCCGTCGCCGCGACGACGAGCAGGGCCGACACGGCGAGCAGGTCGACCTGCACGTTGTTGAAGCTGGCGAACAGCACGTCCTGCAGGGTCATGAAGTCGTTGGGGTCGATCAGCCGCGACACCAGCGACGACAGCCCACCGAACAGCGCGCCGAGCACGATGCCGACGAGCACCAGCACGTACAGGTCGCGGGATCCGCGGTCGAAGAGCCATCGGAACAGCACGAGCGCGAAGCCGACCATGGCGAGCACCTCGACCCCGAACTTCAGGCGCGGATCCAGTGTCGCGAGGGCGCTCGCGCCGAACAGGAACACCACGAGGGTCTGCAGCAGCATGAACAGGCTGTCGAAACCCATCACGCCCGGGGTGAGGATGCGGTTGTTGGTGACGGTCTGGAAGATCACCGCGGCGAAGGCGGTGGCGTAGCCGACGAGCACCATCGACAGCACCTGCCGGCCGCGGATCTTCATGGCGAAGTCCCACGAGCCGGTGACGAAGAGGAACAGGTAGGCGCACACCGCCAGTGCGGCGACGACGGCGAGCACGACGAGCACGCGGGCAGGGTTCCGGCGACGGGTCGCGGCGGGTGCGGCGACGGCCGGGCTCATCGCGGTCCTCGCCGGGTGCGCAGGATCAGCGCGATGAACACGACGGCGCCGACGACGCTCGCGACGGTGCCGACCGGGATCTCGTACGGGTAGCGGAGGACGCGGCCGACGACGTCGCACGCGAGCACGAATCCGGCGCCGGCGAGCGCGGTGATCGGCAGGACGCGGCGCAGGTTGTCGCCGAGCGCCAGGGTGACGAGGTTGGGCACGACGAGACCGAGGAACGGGATGGCGCCGACGACGACGGTGACGACGGCGGTGGTGACGGCGACGACGACCATCCCGATGTTGATCACCAGCTGGTACGGGACGCCGAGGTTCTTCGCGAAGCCCTCACCGAGGCCGGCCACGGTGAAGCGGTCGGCGTACAGATAGGCGACGGCCATGACGGCGACGACGACCCAGATGATCTCGTAGCGGCCGCGCAGGATGCCGGAGAAGTCACCGCTGGTCCAGGTGTTCAGGGCCTGCATCAGTTCGAGCCGGTAGGCGAAGAACGTGGTGACGGCCATGACGACGCCGCCGAACATGAGGCCGACGAGCGGTACGACGATCATGTCGGTGAACCGGACGCGGCGCAGGAGCCGCAGGAACAGGAAGGTGCCGACGAGGGAGAAGGCGACGGCGACGAGCATCTTGCCGAGCACGGACTGTCCGCCGAGGAACAGGGTGGCGACGAGGATGCCGAGCAGGGCCCATTCGACGGTGCCGGCGGTGTCCGGCGCCACGAACCGGTTGCGGGTCAGGTGCTGCATGATCAGGCCGGACACGCTCAGGGCGGCGCCGGCGAGCAGGATCGCGATCAGGCGGGGCACGCGCGAGACGAAGAACACCTCGAGGGTCGCGGTGTCGCCGCGCAGCAGGTCGGCGGGGGTGACGTCGGCGACGCCGACGAACAGGGACGCGAAGGCGGCGACGGCGAGCAGCGCCGCGCCGATCAGGACGGGACGCAGACGCGCGGCGGGGCCGGCGGCCGCACGCGGGGTGCGGTCGCCGGCCCTGCCGGTCGTTACCGGGGAGCTCACGGGCGGGAGGCGGTCATGCCGCCGCGGCCTTGCCGACGGCCTGCCCGACGACGTCGATCTGCGACTGGACGGAGCTCAGCGCGCTCGGCGCCATGTACCAGGTGTACAGGTCGAGGTAGGTGATCCGGCCTTCCTTCGCGGCGGTGGTGCCGCCGACGAGCGGGTTGTCGAGGACTCGGGACGCGTTGGGGCCGGTGGTGTCGCCGAGGGGTGCCTCGCGGTCCTGAACGAACATCAGGTCGGGGTCGGCCTGGGCGATGTACTCGAAGGACACGGCGTCACCGTGGGCGACGTCGTCGGCGAAGGTCTCCGACACGGGCTTGACGCCGAGGTCGTGGATGATCCCGTACCGGGAGCCGGGTCCGTACGCGGTGACCTCGGCGGCCTCGACGCGCGTGATGAGTCCCCGCAGGTTCGCCTGTGCGGCGGCAGCGGACACCGCGTCGAACGACGCCTCGATGCCGGCGAACTTCTCCTCGAACGCGCCCTCGGCGCCGAAGATGGTGGCGAGGTTGCGGTTCTGCTTCGCGACGCTGGCGAGGAAGTCCTTGGCGTCGACGGAGAGGTCGACGGTCGGGGCGATCTCGCTGAGCGCGTCGTAGCTGGTGGCCGACCGGGCGGCGACGATGATGAGGTCGGGCTCGAGGGCGTTGACGGCCTCGAAGTCGGGCTCGAACAGCGAGCCGACCTTGGCGACGTCGTCGCCCCGGTAACGCGCGAACGATTCGGGCCAATTCGTGAGCGCGGGGACGCCGACGGCGTCGGGCAGGTCGAGGTCGATCATGGACTGCAGCACGCTCTGGTCGAAGACCACGACCCGTTCGGGATCGACGGGCACCTCGGTATCGCCCTGGGCGTGACTGATGACGACGGTCTCGCCGGTCTCCGCCGCGGTCTCGGAGGAGGTGTCGGAGGAGCAGGCGGAAAGCCCGAGCGAGGCGGCCGCGACTAACGCGACGGCGGCGGACAACCGGATACGCATGGGCAATCTCCTTGAAAATTGAACTTCCGAGGTAGACGGAGCCACCCGCGCAGCCCCACCCACCGCCTCAAACTCAGCCAAGCGTTGCCTAACTTAGCATGCCTTTACTTACCGTTGGCAAGGGTCGTGTCGCCCCACGGACGAGCGCGCCGCCACTACGGTCGGACCCATGACCTCCACCACGTTCTCCGCCTGGGTCGCGCGCGAGCACGACGACGCGATCGACTTCGCCCCCGAGACCGTCGACGAGACGATGCTGCCCGACGACGGCATCACCGTCCGCGTCCTGCATTCGAGCATCAACTACAAGGACGCCCTCGCCGTCGTCCCGCGCGGCGGCGTGGTCCGCAACTACCCGATCATTCCCGGCATCGACCTCGCCGGTGAGGTCGTCACCTCCGATCACCCCGACTTCGCGCCCGGGGACCGGGTCCTTGCGCACGGCTACGAGATCGGCACCGGCCGCCACGGCGGCTACGCCGAGTACGCCCGCGTCCCCGCCGACCAGCTCGTCCGGCTCGGCGAGCTCTCCACAGCCGACGCCGCCGCCATCGGCACCGCCGGATTCACCGCGGCGCTGAGCGTGCAGGCCCTGCTGCGGCACGGCCTGACCCCGGACGACGGGCCCGTCGTCGTCACCGGCGCCTCCGGCGGCGTGGGCACCGTCAGCGTCGACCTGCTCGCCGCCGCCGGATTCGAGGTGGTCGCCTCGACCGGCAAGCCGGAAGCCCACGACCTGCTCACCGAACTGGGCGCCGCCTCGGTGATCGGGCGGCTGCCCGAGGACCCCGACGCGAAGCCGCGACCGCTCGGCAAGGCGATCTGGGCCGGGGCCGTGGATTGCGTCGGCGGCGCCACACTCGCCCACGTCCTCAGCACCGTCCAGTGGGGCGGCGCGGTCGCCGCCAGCGGACTCACCGGCGGCGCCGCCCTGCAGACCACGGTGATGCCCTTCATCCTGCGCAGCGTCGCCCTGCTGGGCATCGACTCGGTGCAGCTGCCCATCGGCCCGCGCCGGGCGCTGTGGGAGCGCCTCGCGGGCGACCTGCGGCCCCGGCACCTGGCCGACATCACCCGCCACATCCCCGCGCGAGAGCTGGTGCCCGCGCTCGACCTCGTGCGGGCCGGCAAGTTCACCGGGCGCGCGGTGATCGAGGTTGCCGGCGGATTCTGAGGGCTCGTCAGAAGAGGGTGAGCTCGACCTCCTCGACCACCTTCACCGTCCGGCGCACCGCCTTCTTCGCCCGCGCGGGTGCGGCGGTCGGCTCGGGCCCGGCCGGTTCGGAGACGGGCGCGTTCGGGGCGGGCGGGGCCGCCGCCTGCGCGCGCGCCGCCTCGCCCGCGAGGGTGTCGGCGAGTTCGTTGAAGTGGTTGCCGACGTGTCCGCGCACCCACCGGAACCGCACCGGCCCGGACCGGTCGGCGAGGACGCGGTCGATGGCCTGGACCAGATCGAGGTTCTTCACCGGCGCGCCGGTCGCCGTCTTCCAGCCCTTGCGCTTCCAGCCCGGCAACCATTCCGAGGCGCACTTGATGGCGTACTGCGAGTCGGATTCGATGATCATCGGTTCCGGACCGGGATGGGCCTTCAGCGCCTCGAGCAGCGCCCGCAGCTCGGCGATCTGATTGGTGCCCGAGTGCTCCCCGCCCGAGCGGCTCGGTCCCTCGTGATTGACCCACGCCCATCCGATGGCGCCGCCCGGATTGCGAAGGCAGGAACCGTCGGTGCTCACGATGATCATGTGCCAGACCATATCCCGTGGCAGGGGCGACGTCGCGCCCGAGGCGCCGACGCGCCGCGGCTGCGCAGAAATCGCGGCACCCATCGGCGTGTCGGCGCGAGAAGCGCACGCTCGGCGGGTCGCCGCCTTCGATCCGCACCTCGTCGCACGGTCACCTCGTCGCACAGTACGGTGGACCGGTGCCCTCCCCCGCTCCACCCAGCACCGGCGCGCTCGTCGTCCGCGCCGAGCTGCCCCGGCCGGTGGACGTCGCGCTGACGTTGCAACCCCTGCAGCGCGGGCCCTACGACCCTTGCTATCGCCGCGACGGGCAGGCCGTGTGGCGCACGTCCCGGTTGGCGTCGGGGCCGGTCACCTACCGGCTCGTGCAGGACGGTCCGCGCGGCGTGCGCTGCCACGCGTGGGGTGCCGGGGCCGAGGAACTGTCGGCACACCTTCCCACCCTTCTCGGTGCCGAGGACGACCCGACCGGGTTCCGGCCCGAGCATCCGAGCCTGGCCGAGGCCCATCGCCGCCTGCCGGCCCTGCGGATCCCGCGCACCGGCCGCGTCCTCGAGGCCCTGGTCCCGGCGATCCTCGAACAGCGGGTGCACAGCGTCGCCGCGTTCGCGTCGTGGCGGCGGCTCGTCACGTGGTTCGGCGACGTCGCGCCCGGTCCGGCACCGGAGGGGATGCGGGTGCCCCCGGCCGCCGAGACGTGGCGCTGCGTCCCGTCGTGGGAGTTCCACCGCGCCAACGTCGACCCCGGCCGGGCCCGGACCGTCGTGAGCTGCGCCCGGCTGGCCGACCGCCTCGAGCGGCTCGTCGACCTCGCGCCGGCCGAGGCGCAGCGGAAGCTGCGCTCGATCCCGGGCGTGGGCGTATGGACCGCCGCCGAGGTCGCGCAGCGCGCCTTCGGCGACGCGGACGCGCTGTCGGTGGGCGACTACCACCTCGCGACGATCGTCGGCTGGTCGCTGCTGGGCGCACCACTCGACGACGCCGGCATGGTGAAGTATCTGGAACCGCTTCGGCCGCACCGTTATCGAGCGGTGCGACTGATCATGGCGACCGGCGGGGCGGGGCGGGTCCCGCGACGGGGACCCCGCACGCCGATCACCGATCACCGCGGGCGCTGAGCAGTTCCCCCGCGCCGGTCGCGCCGCCGGGGCCGGAATCGTCGGCCCGGTACCGCGGGGCTGCGCTGCCGCGGCGCCGACGGCTGACCGTCGGAATTCCGGCCGTCGAACCGTACCCTGGTGGCATGTCCGACCCAGACATTTCGACCGCGCCCACGAGGCTCGAGCGGCTCCCGAGCTGGCTGCTGACCCAATCCGCCCGCCACGTGCACCGGGTGGTGGTCGACCGGCTCGGCCAGGCCGACGCCCGCGGCTACCACTACCGCGCGCTCGCGGCACTCGAGGAGTACGGCTCGCTGTGTCAGACGGATCTCGGCCGTCGCGCGGGGATGGACCGCAGCGACATCGTCGCCACCGTCAACGAGCTGGCCGACCGGCGGCTCGTCGACCGCAGCCCCGATCCCACCGATCGGCGCCGCAACATCATCAGCGTCACCCGCCGCGGGCGGCAGCACCTGCGCACCCTCGACGACGTGCTCGTCGCGGCGCAGGACGAGGCGTTCGCGCCGCTCGACCCGACCGAGCGCGACCAGCTCGCCGTCCTGCTCGCGAAGGTGCTGGCCCACCACACCCGGCAGGCCGGCAGGTGAAGGGTTCCTCGCGGGAACCCTCCACCCGGGGCGGGCTCAGAGGGAGCGGGCGATGATCTGCTTCATCACCTCGTTGGCGCCTGCGTAGATCCGCTGCACGCGGGCGTCCTCGTACATCCGCGCGATCAGGTACTCGCGCATGTAGCCGTAGCCGCCGTGCAGCTGCACGCAGCGGTCGATCACCTCGCACTGCCTGTCGGTCAGCCAGTACTTGACCATCGCGGCGTCCGCGTCGTCGAGCTCGCCCTTCAGGTGCTGCTCGATGCAGTGATCCAGGAACACCTGGCACGTCCGGGCGATGGTCCGGCACTCCGCCAGCTCGAACGCGGTGTTCTGGAACTCGAACAGGCTGTGCCCGAACGCCTGCCGCTCCTTCGTGTAGCGGACGGTCTCCTCGACCGCGCGCTCCATCGCGCCGGCGGCCTGCGCGCCGATGATCAGCCGCTCCTGCACCAGCTGCGCCATCAGCTGCGCGAAGCCCTGCCCCTCGCTCCCGCCGAGCAGGTTCGCCACCGGCACCCGCACGTCGGTGAACGACAGCTCGGAGGTGTCGGCGCCGTGCTGGCCGACCTTGTCCAGCACCCGCCCGACCGCGAAGCCGGGGCAGTCGCGCAGGTCGACGATGAGCAGGGACACGCCCTTGGCACCGGCCTTGGGGTCGGTCTTGACGGCGAGCACGATGACGTCGGCCGACGAGCCGTTGGTGATGAAGGTCTTCGAGCCGTTGACCACGTATGTGTCGCCGTCGCGGATCGCGGTGGTCTTGATGGCCTTGAGGTCCGAGCCGGCGCCCGGCTCGGTCATGCCGATCGCGCCGAGGATCTCACCGGTTGCCATGCCGGGCAACCAGGTCCGCTTCTGCTCCTCGCTGCCGTACTCGAGGATGTAGTGGGCGACGATGCCGCTGTGCACCGAGATGCCCAGTGCGAGGTCACCCGAGTAGCCCTGCGCCTCGAAGACGGCCAGATCGTGGGCGAAGGTGCCGCCACCGCCGCCGTACTCCTCCGGCACCGAGCACAGCAGCAGCCCGAGCTTGCCTGCGGCGAGCCACACCTCGCGATCGATGCGCCGCTGCGCGTCCCACTCCTCGGCGCGGGCCATCACCTCGCGCTCGAAGAAGTCACGGGCGAGTTCGGAGACTGCCTGTACCTCGTCGTCGTGCCAGGACGGCACGTGCTTCTTGACCATCGGTGTCCTTCAGCCTTCCGTCGCGTGTGACCGAATGTCACACCGCTTCACTTCGATCGAACTCATGTGACATTCGGTCACGTGGTGCGCAGCTCGCGCTTGAGCAGCTTGCCACTCTGGTTGCGCGGCAACGTGTCCACGAACCGGACGAGCTTCGGCACCTTGAACGGCGCGAGCCGCTGCTTGACGTGGTCGATCAGCTCGCGCTCGTCGACATCCGCGCCGTCGCGCAGCACGACGACGGCGGTGACGGCCTCGATCCACTTCTCGTCGGGCGTGCCGATGACCGCCACCTCGGCGACGGCCTCGTGGGTGTAGAGCGCGTCCTCCACCTCCCGGGAGGCGACGAGGATGCCGCCGGTGTTGATGACGTCCTTGATGCGGTCGACGACGGTGATGTAGCCCTCGGCGTCGCGCGTGACGAGGTCGCCGGAGTGGAACCAGCCGTCGCGGAACGCTTCCGCGGTGGCCTCCGGGTTCTCCCAGTAACCCAGGCACAGCTGCGGCGACCGGTACAGCACCTCGCCGGACTCACCGTCGGGCACGTCGTTGCCGTCGGCGTCGACGACGCGGGTCTCGACGAACAGCACCGCCCTCCCGCACGACGACGGCCGGTCCTCGTGCTCCTCCGGGCGCAGAACCGTTGCCAGCGGACCGATCTCGGATTGACCGAAGCAGTTGTAGAACCCCAGGTCGGGGTAGCGCCCGCGGAGCCGGTTCAGCACGGTGACGGGCATGATCGACGCGCCGTACTGGGCCTTGCGCAACGACGACAGATCGCGGGTCTCGAGGTCGGGGTGGTTCGCCAGCGGCACCCACACCGTGGGGGCGAGGAACAGCGAGCCGATGCGCTCGGACTCGACGAGCCGGAGGATCTCCGGGATGTCGGGGGCGGGCAGCAGCGTGATCGTGGCGCCGACGGCCAGGTACGGCATCATGAACACGTGCATGCCGGCCGAGTGGTAGAGCGGCATGCAGACCAGGGGGTTGTCGTCCGCAGCCAGGTCCAGCGCGACGATCGACGAGGTGTACTCGTGCACCAGCGCCCGGTGGGGCATCATGGCGCCCTTGGGCTTCGACGTGGTGCCGGAGGTGTAGAGCAACTGCACGAGGTCGGCGTCGGAGACGGTCACGTCGAGTTCCGGAACCTCGCCCGCGCACGCGGCGGTGAGCAGCGAGTCGTCGGCGTCGCGTAGCGGCAGGACGTGTTCGGCCGGGACGTCGGCGAGCACCTGCTCGAGGTTGCCGGCCAGGGCGGGGTCGACGAGGACGGCACGCGCCCCGGACTGACCGAGCAGGTAGCTCAGTTCCTCGCCGCGCAGCGCGTAGTTGATCGGCACGTGTACCAGGCCGGCCCGGGCGACGGCGAGGTACCCGACGACGTAGGCGTCGGAGTTGGTGCCGTACGCGGCGACGCGATCGCCCTGGTCCAGGCCCAGCGCGCGCAGCCGGGCGGCCGCCCGGGTGACCGCGTCGTCGAGTTCACGGTAGGTGAGGGTGCGGTCGCCGAACCGCAGGGCGGTGCGGTGGGGGAAGCGGGCGGCGCTGCGGTGCAGCACGCCGTCGACGGTGTTCGCGCGCGGGTCTGAGCTCATGATCGGACACGTTATAGGACGTCCAACCAATGGTCCAGACTTAACGCTCGATAAGCCTAGCGGCCCTGCCATACGGGACGGCGCTTCTCCACGAACGCGGTCATGCCCTCCTGCGCGTCGCAGATCATCGCGTTGGTCGCCATGGTTTCGGCCATCGCCTCGTAGGCCTGTTCCTGCGGCAGCTCGATCTGCCGGTAGAAGGCCTCCTTGCCGATCCGCACCGTCGCCGGCGACGCCGAGACGATCTTCGCGGCCAGCGCGGCGGTCTCGGTTTCCAGCGCCGCCGGGTCGACGACGAAGTTGACCAGCCCCCAGTCCGCGGCCGTCTCCGCATCGATGGTTTCGCCCGTGAGCAGCATCTGCATGGCCCGCTTGCGCCCCACCGCGCGGCTGAGCGCGACCATCGGCGTGGAGCAGAACAGGCCGATCTTCACCCCCGGGGTGCCGAACACCGCGTCCGACGACGCGACCGCCAGGTCGCACGACGCCACCAGCTGGCACCCGGCCGCGACGGCCGCACCCTGCACCGACGCGATCACCGGCTGCGGCACCGACTGCACGGTCTGCATCATCTCGGTGCAGGTGTCGAAGATGACCCGCTCGTCCTCGAGGGTGCGGCCGATCATCTCGCGCAGGTCGTGACCGGCGGAGAACACCGGTCCCTCGGCGCGGATCACGATCACCCGGGTCGTGGACTCCGCGGACAGCGCGCGCAGTCCCATCGTGACCTCGCGCATCGCCGCCGCGGACAACGGGTTTCGCTGATCGGGACGGTTCAGGGTGAGCAGGCCGATACCGGAGGCCTCGTCGACAGCGATGAGAACGGCGGCGGGCTGGTCGGTGCGCATGTCGGTCATGTGCTCCTGCCTACACGACCCCGACGGGGGTGGCCACCCCCCGAACGTGGGTGAGCAGTCGCAGCAGCGCGGCCGCCACCTCGTCGGCGCGCTCGACGATGAGCGAGTGCCCCGCGCCGTCGACCCGCACCAGTTCGGCGGCCGGCAGCCGCGCGGCGATGGCCCGCGAATGCGCGAACGGGGTCAGCTCGTCGGCCGACCCGCCGACCACCAGGACCGGGATCGCCGCGAGCACGGCCAGCGCCGCCGACTCGTCCAGCACCGCGAACGCCGCAAGGAAACGCGAGAGCGTCACGATCGACGTCTCGTTCGTCAGGGTCGTCGCCAGCGAACGCGCCCACGAATCCGTGGTGCCGCGACGGACCACCGGCGCGCACATCCGCCCGCCGACGCGCATCGATCCCTGCATCACCCGCGGCGCCCGTCGCACCGCGCGGTGCAGCACGGACACCGCCGGGTGCCGCAGGTAGCGGCCGAGCCCCAGGTCGGCCAGGCCGCTCGCCGCGGTCGCGACGAGCGCGGCGGCGACGACGCGGCTGCCGATCGCCTCCGGGTACAGCCGTGCGTAGGCCATCGCCACCATCCCGCCCATCGAGTGCCCCGCCAGCACCACGGGCCCGCGGGGCACGACGGTGCGCAGCACGGCGTCGAGGTCGTGGGCGAGCTGCTCGATGGTGTACGTCTCGGGCGCGCCGACCCCCGACCGTCCGTGACCGCGCTGGTCGTAGGCGACGATGCGGACCGCCGCGCCGGCCTGCCCGGCAAGGCGCTCGCGCACCGCCGACCAGCTGTCGGTGCGCAGGCAGTGCCCGTGCACCAGCACGACCGTGACGGGCGCGTCGGCGGGTCCGTGCACCCGCACCGACAGGGGCAGGCCGTCGTCGGCGGCGACGGTCACCCGACGCAGATCCGGTCCAGGCATCGCGGCCTCCCAGCGGTCGATCTGCCCGGAATGTCGTCGGTGCCCGACGGGGACGTTACCGCCGCGACCGAATCGTGACGACGCTCGGCGCCGAACCGATCGGCACGGAACTGCCGCACGGTTCCCGGACAGTGGCGCGCTCGATTCGCGGTCGACCGCCCCGGCGCGGATCCGGCACTCAGCGTGGGGCGAGGGCCCGGATCATCTCCGTAGGA
The DNA here is from genome assembly GCF_011058165.1 of Rhodococcus aetherivorans. GTDB lineage: Bacteria > Actinomycetota > Actinomycetes > Mycobacteriales > Mycobacteriaceae > Rhodococcus > Rhodococcus aetherivorans. The sequence continues at coordinate 93,473 of NZ_JAALEG010000010.1, read as the reverse complement.
TCGCCCGCGGTGGTCATCGCGATCACGGGGGTGGTCACACCCGCCTCGACGTACCGTTCGATGTGCTCCCGGCACGCCTCCGGCGGACCGTGCACGACCAGCTGATCCACCACGTGATCCGGGATCGCGGCGAGGGCCGCCGACCGCTCCCCCTCCCCCCACAACCGCCACATGCCCTCGAAATCCTCGCTGCGGCCCAGGAATTCGTGGAAGGCACGGTAGACGGGGACGTTCATATAGGCGGCGATCATGCGACGGCCGATGCTGCGGGCGGTCTCGGCGTCGAAGCCGGGCAGCACGAAGATGCGGGCGACGATCTCCTTGCCCGCTCCACCCTCGTGCACGTACGGCGCGACGGTGCGCACGTCGTCGGCCGAGAGCCAGTTGACGATCGCACCGTCGGCCTCGCGTCCGGCGAGGCGCAGCATGCCGGGCCGCAGGGCGGCGAGCAGCAGGGGCGGGGCGGGATCGGGGACGAGGCCGGCCCGGAACCCGCTGACCTCGAACGTGTCGTACTTGTGGGTGACCTTCTCACCGGCGAGCGCGGCGCGCAGGAACTGCAGCGTGTCGCGGGCCCGCTTGAACGGCTCCTCGAACGGGGTGCTGTTCCACTTCTCGACGATCACGTTGGACGAGGTTCCGACGCCGAGGACGAAGCGGCCCGGGGCGGCGGCGGCGAGAGTGGCCGCGGAGATCGCCAGGGTGGCCGGGCCGCGCGTGAACACCGGGACGATCGCGGTGCCCAGGCGCAGCGTCGGTGCCCACACACTCGCCAGCGCCAGGGGCGTGAAGGCGTCGGCCACGCTGCTCTCGGACGACCACACGTCGGTGTAGCCGAGGTCGGGCAGTTCGGCGATCAGGTTTCGCTGATCCGGCAGGGAAATGCCGTCGAGAGGGATAGTCAGGCCCCAACGGCGCGGCGTCGCATCATCGCTCATACGCCACACCTTAGGCTGCGCCGGTGCGTCCTTCGGGCTGCCACGACCGCCCGAAGGACACACCGGTCCGTATGCTGGGCCGTTGTGCAGGTCTCTCAGCTCTGGCGTTACCCGGTCAAGTCGTTCGGCGGCGAGCAACTGCAGTCGGCGGCGATCGAGTCCGACGGGCTGCGCGGCGACCACATGTGGGCGGTGATCGACGCCGAGACCGGCACCGTCGCGTCAGCGAAGAAGGTGCGGGCCTGGTCGCGGCTGCTCGAGTGCCGTGCCCGCCTGCTCGACGACGCCGACCCGTCGGATCCGTCCGTCCTCGAGATCACGCTGCCCGACGGCCGGTGCACCCGCGGCGACGACCCGCGCACCCCCGGGCTGCTGTCCGAGCTGACCGGGCGTGCGTTGACCCTGGAGGCCCGCCCCCGCACCTACGACGAGGCGCCGTTGCACCTGCTCACGACGGCCGCCGTGGAGGCGCTCGGCACGGGCGACACGGCCGGTGTCGCGCTGCGCCGCTTCCGGCCCAACCTCGTGGTCTCGACCGGCGACACCGGATTCGTCGAGGACGACTGGCTGGGCCGGCGTGTCGAGGCCGGTTCCGTCGCGCTCGTGCCGACGCAGCGCACGGCGCGGTGTGTGATGGTGACGCTGCCGCACCAGGAGGTGCCGGCCCGGCGCGACATGCTGCGCACCGTCACCGACCGCAACCGCGTCCCGAACCGGGCGGGCGGCAAGCCCGCCCCCTGCATCGGCATCTACGCCGACGTGGCATCGGACGGCGTTCTGGCCGTGGGTGATTCGCTGATCGTCCGCTGAAACGGATCCGCGCACCGACCGGACGTCGACGCGCGGAATGCACCGCGCCACTGTCGAACCGGCGCGCGGATCCGGGGAGAGTCGGCTCAGCGGCCGGCGTCCTTCGCGGGCAGGATGCGGGTGCGGACCTCGCCGAAGCCGATTCGGGTGCCGTCCGGACCCGGCGCGGTCGCGGAGATCGCGATCTCGTCGCCGTCCTCGAGGAAGGTGCGGGTCTCGTCGCCGACCTGAACCGGTTCCTTACCGCCCCAGGTGAGTTCGATGAACGCGCCGCGCTGGTCCTTCTCCGGCCCGGAGATGGTGCCGGATCCGAACAGGTCGCCGGTGCGGGTGGCGGCACCGTTGACGGACGTGTGCGCGAGCATTTGCGCCGGCGACCAGTACATCTGGGCGTACGGCGGACGCGAGACGACGTGGCCGTTCCATTCGACCTCGAGATCGATGTCCAGGCCCCACTTCTCGGTGCCCTTCAGGTACGGCAGCGGCTCCGGGTCCTGCACCGGGGTGTCGACGCGGGCGGCCTCGAGTGCGGCCAGCGGCACGACCCACGGGGAGATCGAGGTCGCGAAGGACTTGCCGAGGTTCGGGCCGAGCGGCACGTACTCCCACGCCTGGATGTCACGGGCCGACCAGTCGTTGAGGATGACGGCCCCGAAGCAGTGGTCGGCGAACTCGTCCGGGGTGATCGACGATCCCATCGGCGAGCCGACACCGACGACGAAGCCCATCTCGGCCTCGATGTCGAGACGGATCGACGGACCGAAGACGGGCGCCGGGTCGTTGGGGCCCTTGCGCTGGCCACACGGGCGCACGATGTCCACGCCGGAAACGACGACGGTGCTCGAGCGGCCGTGGTAGCCGACCGGCAGGTGCTTCCAGTTCGGCATCAGCGGCGACGGATTGTCGGGCCGGAACAGCCGTCCGAGGTTCGACGCGTGGTTCTCCGACGCGTAGAAATCGACGTAGTCGGCGACCTCGATCGGCAGGTGCAGTTCGACGTCCGCGACGGCGTGCACGGCCTCGGCGGGCACGTCCCCGGTGACCAGGCTCTGCAGCGCGGCGCGCACCTCGTCCCAGCGGGCGCGGCCCTGCGCCATGAAGGCGTTGAGGGTGGGCTCGGCGAAGGCGGGGTCGTCGAACACGACGGAGAGGTCGAGGACGGAGTCACCGACGCGCACACCGACGCGGGGCTCCGTTCCGGCCGTGGAGAACACACCGTAGGGCAGGTTGTTCGCGCCGAAGAGCGAACCTTCCGGAATGTCGATGACGGTCATGCAAGGGATCCTTCGGTGATCGGGGACATCGTCGACGGGGCCAGGCCGACCTCGACGAGATCGGCGAGCGGCTCCGCAATGCTGCAGGTGCCGAACGAGCGGAAGCTGTTGCGCAGCTCTTCGATTCGAGCAGGCGACAGGTCGCGCAGTCGGGCGGCGAGGCCGGCGCCGTCCCGGTCGGCGAGCACCGCCGCGACGGCCGCGGTGTCCGCACCGTCGAGCACGGCGTCGACGGCGGCGAGCACGTTGAGGAATCCGTGCTGTTCGAATCCGGTGTGCGGGTCGGTGTTGCGGACCGCGTGGTGCAGGCCCGCCGTGGCCTTGAACGGGACCTTCGTGCGGACCACGGTCGAGAGGGCGTCGGCGAGTTCCCGTTCGTCGGGGTACGCCTCCGCGACGACCCCGCCCGTGCGGAACTTCGCCGCGTAACGCGACCCCACGAGTCCCTGGAGGATCTCGGCGCGGCGCTCGTCGCGCGGGACCTCCACGAACAGTGCGACTCCGGGGTACTCGGCGGCGATCAGGTCGAGGGCGACGAGCACACCGGCGGGGCTCTCCCCGGCGGGCACGGCGATCTCGAGGGCGGCCACGGTGACGCCGTCCACGTCGCGCAGGCTCTCCATCGCGGGAACGACCGCGGACGGCCCGCTCGGAACGGTCAGGCTCAGGGTGAGGTCGCCCCCGAACGGGCGCTGTCCGAGTGCCTCGAGCAACTCCGGGATCCGCGGCGCCGGGAACACGAACGTGCCCACCAGCCCGGCATGGTCGGCGACGCGGTGCGCGGCGTGGGCCGGCAGGGCACGATCGAGCGGGGCGTTGCCGGGCGGGAACAGCGCGGCGTCGTCGCACAGTTCCGTCAGCAGGGCTCCGAGAGTGCTCACTTCTGCAGCCCCCGGTTCCAGCTTCCGGCGTAGGCCGCATCCTCGCACGCGAGCGCACCCTCGCCGAGTTCGAGCGGCCGGAACGTGTCCACCATGACGGCGAGCTCGTCGAAGAAGTCGACGCCGATGCTCCGCTCGTAGGCACCGGGCTGCGGACCGTGGGCGTGGCCGCCGGGATGGACGGAGATCGAACCCTGGCCGATGCCGGAGCCCTTGCGGGCCTCGTAGTCGCCGCCGCAGTAGAACATGATCTCGTCGGAGTCGACGTTGGAGTGGTAGTACGGCACCGGGATCGCCAGCGGGTGGTAGTCCACCTTGCGGGGCACGAAGTTGCAGATGACGAAGTTGTTGCCCTCGAACGCCTGGTGCGCCGGCGGCGGCTGGTGGACTCGGCCGGTGATGGGCTCGTAGTCGTGGATGCTGAAGGTGTACGGGTACAGGCAGCCGTCCCAGCCGACGACGTCGAACGGGTGGTTGGGCACGAGGTAGCGGGTGCCGACGATGCCGTGCGAGGTGCGGTGCTTGACCAGGACCTCGACGTTGGTGTCCTCCACCTGGATCAGCTCGGTCGGGCCGTGCAGGTCGCGCTCGCAGAACGGCGCGTGCTCGAGGAACTGGCCGAACCGCGACAGGAAGCGCTTCGGCGGGACGATGTGGCTGTTGGCCTCGATGACATAGGCGCGCAGCGGCTCGTCGCCGGTGGGGATCCAGCGGTGCGTGGTGGCCATCGGCAGCAGCACGTAGTCGCCGGCCTTCGCGTCGAGCACACCGAAAACGGTCTCGACGCGGGCGGTGCCGGACTCGACGTAGACCATCTCGTCGCCGACGACGTTGCGGTAGAGCGGCGACTCCTTCGTCGAGACGACGTAGGAGAGGCGCACGTCCGCGTTGCCGAGGATCAGCCGGCGGCCGGTGACGACGTCGGTCTCGGCCCAGACGGTCTCCGGGAACAGATCGTGCAGCTTCAGGTGGCGCGGCTTGAGGGGGTGGTTCGGGGTGGTGGCCTGCTCGGGCAGCTTCCACTCGGTCGCGTCGACGATGGCCGACGGGATGTGGCGGTGGTAGAGCAGCGCCGAGTCCGAGGAGAAGCCCTCCTCGCCCATCAGCTCCTCGTAGAACAGCCCGCCGTCCTCGTTGCGGTGCTGCGTGTGCCGCTTCGGCGGGATGACGCCGAGCTGTCGATAGAACGCCATGGGATTCCGCTCCTCGGGCTCTGGGTGGCTGATCCGCGGAGATCCCCCGCGGTGTTAGTAAACACCTTAACTAGTTTTCGGACGTGAGCGCAACCACATCGGGAAGATCGGTTGTCAGTTGCGGTCGCGCATATCGAACCGGCTGCGCTTGGTGATGAGCTTGTTGAGCAGCATGACGAGGATCTGCTGCTCCGCCTCGGTCAGCACATCGACCCAGGCGGCCTCGCGCTCGTTCTGGGCGCGGAACGTCTCCACGATCTCCCGCTCGCCGGCCTCGGTGAGCGACAAGCGGACCGACCGGCCGTCCTCCGGATCCGGGGTGCGAGCCAGCAGACCGGCCTCGACCAGCGGTTTCGCGAGATTGGAGACAGCGGCGCGGCTCATGCCGGTGAGCTTGGCGGCCACCTTCGGCTCGATGGGGCCGGCAAGCCAGGTGACGAACATCAGGCGGTACGCCGACCACGACCGCCCCCTCGGGCGGTGCACGGCCGCCTCCAGGTCGTACGTGACGATGTCGGAGGCCCGGTTGAGGGTCAGCAGCACCTCGGTGGCCTGCTCGTGGTAATCGCCGTATCGGCTGCTCAGGCGCCGGTTCGCGAGTTCGACGAAGGACCAGTAGTCGAGGTCGCGGGCGTCCGCTTCGGTCATGGGCGCCACCTTATCCGAGGACGGCCGCGTTAGTATATGTGTTAATCAATTCCGATACGGAAACCCGGGCTGTCCGCCGTTGTGTGTCGGCACCGCACAATCGGGCAGAACGCACGACCGCCCGGCCGACACGTGGTCGGCCGGGCGGTCCGGGAACATGTCACATCTTGCTCATCGCGTCCGCGCCGCCGGCGAGCATCGCCGCAGTGACACCCACGGCGGTCACGCCCGTCATCACGAGGGCCACGGCGGCCACCAGCGGGTACCCGCCGTTGGACCAGTACTCGAACAGGATGGTGCCCATGACCTGGGTCCGGGACGCGCGCACGAGCAGCGACGCCGTGAACTCGTGGGTGAGCAGCACGAACAGCAGTGCCGCGGTGCCGCCCAAGCTGCCGCGCATGAGCGGCAGCAGGATCTTCACGTTCGTGGCGACGAAGCCCGCGCCGCTGACGCGGGACGCCTCGAGGTAGCTGTCGCCGAGCGCGAGCATGGACGACAGCTGCATGCGGGTCGCGAACGGCAGCATGAGCGTGACGTACACCAGAATCACGACCCACGGCGTGCCGTACAGGATGATCGGACCGGTGGTGTAGGTCAGCAGGAACGCTGCGCCGAAGATCACGGCTGGAACTCCGAGCGGCATCGATACCAGAACGTCGACGAGGAGGCGAAGGGCCGGGTAGCGCTGGCCGCGCACGATCAGGCCGGCCGCGACGAAGCCGAGCGGCAGCACGATCGCCATGGCCGCGAACGAGAACATCAAGCTGTTGCCGACCGCGGCCGGCACGGCCGTGCCGGAGAAGATCGTGCGGAAGTTGTCGAACGTCAGGGTCGAGAAGTCGATGGTGCCGCGCCAGTATCGGGACAGCGCGACGAACACCAGGGCGAGCAGCGGCAGGATCGTCGACAGCAGCGAGAACACCAGGATCACCGCGACGCCGGCCTTGGAGGGCCGACCCTGTGATTTGAACGCCTTGCCGCCGTGCGTGACGAACCGACGCTGATTGCCGAGCATCGCCTTCTGCGCGAACACCACGACGACACCGACGACGAGCAGCGGTGAGCCGAGCGCTGCGGCGGTCGCGAACTGCGCGGGACTGTCACTGATCTGGAAGTACATCTCGGTCGTGAGCACGCTGACGCCGGAGTTGGTGCCCAGAAGCAGTGGTCCGGTGAACTGGCCGAGACCGAGCAGCAGCGCGACACCGGAGCCGTAGATGAGGGTCGGGCGCAGCAGCGGAAGGGTGATCCTGAAAAAGACCTTCCATTCCGGCATGCCGGAAACCTGTGCGGCCTCGATCATCTCGGAGTTGATGTTCTCGAATCCGGAGCGGACGAACATGAAGACGAACGAACTCAGCGAGAAGCCGGTGATGATGACGATCCACTCGATCGAGTAGATGTCGACCGGGCCTTCCTCGAGGTGCGACCACCACGGCAGATTCCGCAGCATGGCGTTGAGGTAGCCGGGCCGCGGCGACAGCAGAAACGCCCAGCCGACGATCGAGGCGACAGCCGGAATGACGATGGGCAGAATCGGCAGGACTTCGAGGAACGCGAATCGGCGGGGCAGGCGGCTGGCCGCCCACGCCAGAGCGGTTCCCAGCACCATCGCGATGGCCAGTGATCCGATCGCCAATCCGAGTGTGTACCAGAGGATCTGACCGATACGCGACAATCCGAATGCCCGCGAGTAACCGGCAGCGCCGTCCTCGAACGCGGTCAGTTGCAGGCGCACGATCGGGAGGACGACCAGGTAGGCGAGCAACGCGGTGAACGCGACGACACCCATTCGGCGTGCCCCGGCGCGCACCGCCGTATTCCGCATGCCGTTCGGGGCGGTTGTGACGGACTCGTGCTCCTCGGTCCGTGGCAGTGTCAGAATCGCCATCGCCCTCACCCCACCAGGGCGCTGACGAGCGCCTGCTGATCCATCGGCAGCGCCCTGCCGTCGGTGTCGAAGGTGCGCCCGTCGATCGGGTCGAAGGCGAGAACCATCCGCGCGTCGCGTTCGATCAGCCGCGGTGCGCGGAACGAATCGAACGTCGCGACGCGGGCGTGCAACTGGCGGCGTTGGGAGCCCTCGACCGCGACCGAGAGCATGACGTCCAGGTGCAGGCCACCGTACTCGACGTCGTCGACGTTGACGAACATGCCCGCCTCGCCGGGCTGCAGGTCCGCCACGTCCGGGACCAGGCGTACTTTTTCGGGGCGCAGGCGCACCACGAACGAGCCGACCGACGCGGCCGCACGCGGCTGCATGCCGTGGATCTCGGTGCCCAACGCGTACCAGCGGCCGTCGACGTACTCGCACGGGACCCGGTTCGACATGCCGGTGAAACCCGCGACGTACTCGTCGACCGGCTCCTCGAAGACCTCGCGGGGCGGGCCCATCTGGACGATGCTGCCCGACCTCATGATCGCCATCCGGGTTCCCAGAGCGAGGGCTTCGCTCTGGTCGTGCGTGACGAACACCGCGGTGAACGGCTTGCGCTGGTGCAGGTCGTGGAGCTCCGCGCGCACCTGGTCGCGCAGGCGGGCGTCGAGGTTGCTCAGCGGCTCGTCGAACAGCACCAGGTCAGGGTGGGAGACCAGGCCGCGGGCCAGAGCCACGCGCTGCTGCTGACCGCCGGACAGCTCGGCGGGGAGACGGTCGAGCAACCGCTCGCAGTCCACCAGCGCCGCGGTCTCCTCGACGCGCCCGCTCGCGAGAGCGTCGGTGAGCTTGCGGGACTTGAGCGGATAGGCGATGTTCTTGCGCACAGTCATGTGCGGCCACAGAGCGTAGGACTGGAACACCATTCCGATGAACCGCTTGTCCGGGGTGAGGTTGATGCCGCGCTGCCGGTCGAACACCACCTGGTCGCCGAGGGTGATGGAGCCTCCGGCCGGCTGTTCGAGGCCCGCGAGGCAGCGGAGCGTCGTGGTCTTGCCGCAGCCCGACGGGCCGAGCAGCACGAGGAATTCGCCGTCCTCGATCTCGAGGTCGAGGTGGTCGACGGCGACGGTGGGTGGTTTTCCGTCGAAGTTCTTGAGCAGCTGGCGTACGGAGACGTGGGACACGGTGTACTCGCTTTCTGAACGAGCGGGGTTCAGGACTCGGTGGAGGAGAGCACGGCGGATGCCGGCTCCTGCCTCGGATCGGTGGATGCCTCGCTGCTTGTCGCGGCGCCTGCCGCGGCCAGAGCATAGAGGCGCTGGGCATGATCGTCACCGCTCCCCCACAGGACGCCGGAAGTCAGAGCACGGCGGTAGTACAGGTGTGCGGTGTGTTCCCAGGTGAAGCCGATGCCGCCGTGCACCTGGACGTTCTTCTCGACGGCGAGGCGTGCGGCGTCCCCGCAGGCGAGGGCTGCGATCGCAGCGGCCTCGGCCAGATCGTCGTCGCTCCCCTCCACGACGGCCCACACGGCGTGGGCAACGGCGGACTCGGCGAGTTCGACGGCCACGGAGACCTCGGCGAGCATGTGCTTGATCGCCTGGAATCCGCCGATGACGCGGCCGAACTGGACGCGCCGGCCGGCGTAGTCGACGGCATTGGCCAGGCAGGTACGCGCGACGCCCAGGCTCTCGCACGCGAGGGCCACGACCGCCCTGTCGTGGATCCACCCGAGTGGAGCGCGCTCCGCGAGGACGGTCGCCGGGGCGGCCTCGGCACGAACCCGGGACAGGATCCGGGTCGCATCGGTAGTGTCCATCCGCTCGGACGTGAGCACGGCTGCGTCGACGGCGTAGAGGCCCACCGTCCCGGATTCGTCGACGGCGGGCAGCAGCACGGTGTCGGCGACGTCGCCATCCACGACGAAACCGGCTCGGCCCGTCACGAACACGTCGTCACCCACGTGTTCGGCCCGAAATCCGGGGTCCGTACCCGGTGCGGTGACGACCGTGGCGACGACGGTCTCCCCCGTCGCGATGCCGGCGAGCAGCTCCGCGGCACGCGGCGCGCCGTCGCAGCGCGACAAGGCCGCGGCGGCAACGACGCCACTGAGGACCGGGACCCTGCACAGTTCCGCACCGAGCAGCTCGAGGACGGCGGCGACGTCGGCGAACGACGCGCCGAGACCACCGGCGGCCTCCGGAACGGCGAGTGCACCCACGCCGATCTCGGTGCCCAGCACGGCCCACAGGTCACGATCGACCGGACCGTCGCGGTATACGCGCTCCGCGCGTCCGTCGACCGGGTCCGTCCGACGGATCACCGAGCGGATGGTGTCGGTGAGCAACGCGGTGTCCTCTGCCGCGGCCGAGGTTCCGAGAATCATGCTGTCGCCTTTCGTGGATGAGGGAGCGCCGGGTGCCCGGTCAGTCCGAGGACGGGAGGGGCTTCGCCTGCTTCTGGCTGAGGACCTCGTCGCCGACCGCGAGCGGCCCGGCGCCGCCGCGCACGACCACGACCTCGACGCCGCCACCGGAGTAGCGCTTACCCATGAGAAGCTCGCCGCCCTGCGCGGGTGCGGCTGGCGCCGCATCCGCACTCATCGGCTCGCCGCCGCACAGCAGCGGCCCCGTCGCGCCGTCGTCGATACGGACGACGATGACCTCCGCGGTGCACACCGCGCTCTTCAAACGTTCACCGACGTTCATCGGAAGTTCCTCTCGTGTCAGGTCCGTACCGAACCCGGTGTGTGCTTATTGGGAAGCGCCGAACAACTGCTCGAACTCGGCGCGGAAGGCCTCCACATCGGCGGCGGTGACGGTCCGCGAGTTGACCCAGATGTTCTCGGCCGGAGTCGCCGCCGTCGCGATGTCGGGCAGGACCGCGCCGGCCCGGTTGGCGACCGCTTCCTGACCGGCCTTGGTCACGAGGAAGTTCGCGAACAGTTGCGCCGCGTTGGGATGCGGAGCGGCGCCGCTGACGCCCGTGTAGAAGGCCGCACCGAACACCGGCTTCGGCATGGCTGACTCGACCGGAGCGCCGGCCGCCTTCTCGGCGGTCAGCGGGACGGTGTAGACGGTGGCGGCGAGTTCCCCGGAGGCCAGGGCCTGACCCATTGCCTGCGCACCCGGATAGGTGCGTGGTTGCTGCGCGGCGAGTTTCGCGACGAAGTCGGGTGAGACAGTGTCGGCGAGGTAGTCGTAGAAGTCGACGATCGCTGCGGATACCGGCAGGATCACGCCGATCTTGCCGCCGGCCAGCTCGGGGGCGAGCAGGTCCTCGTAGCTGTCCATGCCCTCGGGGACCCGGTCGGTGTTCCAGCCGTAGGTGAGCACGGCCGCCGACGAGGTGAAGATCGTGTCGCCGATCATGAACTTCTCACTGTCGAACTCGGCTGCGTCGAACGCCGGGCCGGTGACCGGGGCGTAGTAGCCCTCGGCGATACGCTCGTCGACCCACGGGCGGGCCGCCGAGGCGACGACATCGGCGACCTGCCGGCCGGTCGAGGCCTCCGCGGCCAGTTTGGTCTGCAGATTCGCGTCGTTGTCGCGGACGATGTCGACCGTGATCCCGTACGCCGACTCGAAGCGGTTGGCGAGGTTCTCGAGATTGTCGGTCGCCTGCCCGGTGTAGTACGTCACCGAGCCCTCCTGCTTGGCCGCCTCGATCACCTCCTGCCACGCGGCATCCCCCTGCGGGCCCAGGTCCTCTGCGGCGACCTCGGTGGTGGTGCCGGAACCGCAGGCGACCGCGGTGAACGTCAGCGCGGCGACCCCCAGTCCGGTGATCGTGCGGCGCAGCGTCGAGATTCTCATGGAACACGGCCTTTCGTGAAGAGCAGTACTCGAGGGGTAGTACACAAGGGTGATGTTCGGATCGTGGCGTCGAGGGTCGGCTCAGGCGGTCGCGGCGGCGGCACGGGCGCGTGCTTCCCGCCAGGTCACTCCGCGGTCTACTCGAACTTCCGCCGGCAGTCCGAGCAGTCGCTCGGCAACGATGTTGCGCTGGATCTCGTCGGAGCCACCGGCGATGCTGTACCCGGGCGCGCCGAGCACGTGCGCGTTCCAGCCGAACGTGCCCGGCACGCCGGTGTCCGCGACGAGATCGCGTCCGAGGATGATGCGCGCAGCCTCGGAGACCGCGGCGAGCTTGTCGACCCACTGGATCTTGCGCACCGACCCGACCGCCGTCGGGGCGGCGTCGGCCTCCCGGGCCTGACGATCGCGCAGCACGTCGACCTGGGCGAGCTTCTGCCGCAGGTAGACCCGCGCGAGGAGCTCGCGCACCCGCGGATCGGTGTCGCGGCCGAGAGTGCGGGCGGTGGCGAGGAGCTGGTCGAACTGCCCGCCGACGTTCGCCGAGTTGGACCCGCCCTCCCGCTCGAACGCCAGCGTGGTCAGCGCGACGGACCAGCCCTTGCCGATTCCACCCAGGCGCAGCGAATCGGGGATGCGCACCCGGTCGAGGAAGACCTCGTTGAAGCTGCTGCCACCGGACATCTGCCGGATCGGGCGGATCTCGACACCCGGGGCGTCCAGCGGAATCAGAAACGCCGTCATGCCCGCATGCTTGGGCTGGTCCGGGTCGGTGCGCGCGATGAGTTCACCCCAGTCTGCGAACTGTGCGCCCGACGTCCACACCTTCTGTCCGGTGATCACCCAGTCGTCGCCGTCGCGCACGGCTCGGGTACCCACGTTCGCCAGATCGGATCCAGCCTCGGGCTCGGAGAAGAGCTGGCACGCAAGCAGGTCGCCTCGCAGCATCGCAGGCAGGAACTCGCGCTTCTGCCCGTCCGTTCCGAGGAGCCGTATAGTAGGAGCGATCAGATGCATTGTCACGGAGAATAATTCGTGCGGCCGCAAAGGACAGTGATCGTTCTCGATACGGGAGAACGCCTCCGCGACATCGGCGCCGAGACCTGCGCCACCGAACTCCTCCGGCCAGTCGAGGGCGCCGTAGCCTGCTTCGAGCTTGACCTTCTGCCACACGCGGTGCTGATCGAGTAGTGCCTTCTCCTCGTCGAATCCGAGATCGTGGAACACGGCCACGTCGTAAGGGTCGTCGACCCGGTCGAACCCGAGCCGGGCGACGTTCTCGACGACCCACGCGCGGGCGCGGGACTCGAACTCCGAGAGGGACATCTTTCCTCCACAGTGCTGGGCCGTGCGAATGCGCGGCAGACGGGGTAGCGGCGGGGCTGCGGACTCAGGAGTCCAGGTTGTACAGCGCGGCGGCGTTGCCGTGCAGGATCTTCCGGGCGTCCGCCTCGGACAGGTGTGCGAAGTTGCGACGCAGGTACTCGTCGGGAGCCAGCGCATCGGAGGCCGGACCGGGCGACATCGACGTCGGGTGCGGGTAATCGGTTTCGTACAGGACGTTGTCGGCGCCGAGCTGCTCGATCGCGCTGCGGGCCGAGTCCTGCTCGAACCAGAAGCAGCCGTAGATCTGCCGCTTGAAGTACTCGCTGGGGAGCAGTTCGTACTCCGGGTGCTCCTTGTGCACACCCGAGTTCTTCCACTGCCAGTCCAGGCCCTCGAGCGCGAACGGGATCCAGCCGATGCCCGACTCGACCGAGACGAACTTCAGGTCGGGGAATCGATCGCAGATGCCGCCGCAGATGAGCTGAGAGATGGTGCGGGCGTTGTCCATGAAGAACGAGATGCCCATCATCGCGTAGTTGGCGTGCACGCCGTTGCTCTCGTGGCCGAAGCCGCTGAGGTCGACCTCGCCGGACGCGATGTGGAAGTTGATCGGCAGCTTCTTCTCCTGCGCCGAAGCCCACAGGCGGTCCCAGTACGGGTCGGTGAGCATCGGCAGACCGAATGCCGCCGGATTCTGCGTGAAGACCAGCCCCTTGTGACCCGCCGCGGCGACGCGCTCGACCTCGGCGAGCGTGGCCTCCATGTCCCAGAAAGGCAGAATGCCGACCGGAATGTACCGCCCGGGAGCGAATTGCGCCCACTCGGTCAGGTAGTCGTTGTAGGCCTTGATGCACGCGATCTGCAACTCGTTGTCACCGTTGGACTGCAGCGTCTTGGAGCTGAACACCGCGACGTTGGGGTAGAGGATCTGCGCGTGGATGCCGTAGTCGTCCATGATCGTCAGGCGCTTGGCCGGATCCCACGAGCGCGGGTCGGTGTCCTCGAATCGCGGCGGGCAGCTCGGCGGGTACTCGTGCCAGCCGGCCATCGCCGGCGAACCGACCGCGCTCATGCGCTTGCCGGCAACGAACCACGCCTGGTCACCGCGGTGATCGTCCCAGCGCACGTGCGGCACCAGATCGCCCCACTTCTTGGTCGACATCCGCGATGTCCACAGGTCCGGGGGCTCGACGACATGGGTGTCGGTGTCGATGATCTTGATATCGCGAAGGTCGTACACGTAATCCTCCTGAGAATCGGATGGAGTTCGAACGGAAGATCCGCTCGGCGGATTGCATGCCCTTACTATTAGGAACATGCGAATATTAACGGAGATTTAGATCACAGTCCATACCCGGAAGCGTTCCGCGTCACGAGGGCCGAGTCACTCGGCCAGAGCCGGGAATACGTCCGTTCCCAGCAGCCGGATCGACTCGCGGGTCGCTGCATCGTCAACTCCGGGGAACACCACACGCACCGTCACGTGCGCGCTCACCGTCTGCGGCAGCGCCCTCAGCAGTTCCCACCACGGACGCAGTTGGTCGACACACTCTTCGGGCGTGCCGGCCACGACATGGTCCGGCCGCGTCGAGACGGGCACGTTCGTGCCCGGCCCGTCCGGGACGGCGCCGTCCCCGGCCTGCGCCATCCAGCGCCGGTACCGGTCGCCGACAAGGGAATGCCCGGCCGCCACCGTCTCCCACGCCCCCGAAGCCGCGGTGAACGCGCACATCGTCAGGGCGATGTGGAAGGGCCGGTCCAGGTCTGCGAGTTCGAGCGTCCCGATCCGGCGGGCCAGCTGCGCGACGGACGCGAGCTCGGGCGCGATCCAACCGTCGGCGATGCGCGCCGCGCGGCGCACACCCCGACTCGCGAACGCCCCGAGGAGAATCGGCGGTCCCCCGGTCTGTGCGGGGAGCGGGCGCACCGGCACAGCATGTCCGGTCCGTCCGTCCGTCACGACCGCCTCGCCCGACCAGGCCGCACGCAGTGTGCAGACGGTCGTCTCCAGAATTCGTCCGCGCCGCGAACGATCGACGCCGAGGGCCGCGAATTCCTCCGGGCGATAACCGAGTCCGAGGCCCAGAATCACGCGCCCGCCGCTGAGCTGGTCGACGACCGCGACATCCTCGGCCAGCCGCAGCGGATCGTACAGCGGCCCGATCGCGACGTTGGTCGCGAGGTCGACAGCGGTGGTCTCGCGAGCGAGCGCACCCATCACCACCAGGGGACTGGGAAGATGGCCGTCCTCTGCGAAGTGGTGCTCGCTGAGCCAGACCGAGTCGAACCCGGACTTCTCAGCGGTCACGGCATGCCGCACGAGGGCGTCCAACGCCCGGCCCGACTCCGCCGCGGTCCCGCCGACAGTCTGGGCGGTCAGCGCTCCCAGGCCGACCCGGATGCGACGGCGTCGGTGGCCCACCGTCGCGTCCCGGAGCCGGCTCACTTGATCGCGCCGTCGACCTTGAGCTGGACGATCTGATCCCAGTCGAGGCCGTGCTCGAGCAGCACCTCCTCGGTGTGTTCACCGTGCTGGGGGGCACGGGTGAGCACCGGCGCCTCGTTTCCGAACCGCATCGGCGCCGTGACGAGATCCAGAGTGCGCCCGTCTTCGTACTCGACGGTGCGGACGTACTCGTTCGCGATCGCCTGCGGGTCCGTCAGCACGTCGAGGGGCTTGCGGAAGACGTCCCACTGTCCCTCCTGCTTGCCGAGGATGTCCGTCCACTCCGCGAGGGTGCGGGTCCGGAACACCTCGGTGAGCTCGGCGGTGCACTCGCGAGTGTTGCGGGCGCGGTCCTCGAACGTCGCGTAACGCGGGTCGTCGATCAGGTCGGGTCGGCCGATCGCCTCGCACAGCCCGGGCCAGTACTTCTGGCTCTGCAACAACGCCAGATGGATGTACCGGCCGTCGCTGGTCCGGTAGATGTTCGAGACCGGGTTCACCGGCGCGGACCGGTCCGGATAGGGCAGTTCCGCGGCCCCGACGAGCTGGGCGCCGGCGATGGTCGCCTGCATCGCCCACGCGCCGACCGCGAACAGCGACGTGTCGACGACGATGCCCTCCCCGGTGCGTTCGAGGTGCAGCAGTCCGGCCGCAATCCCGCCGGCGAGCGCCATGCCGCTCTGCACGTCGCCGAAGGCCGGGCCCGGCATGTTGGCCGGCCACTCGAGGTCGCCGGGGGCGATCGACCCCGCCGCACCGGAGCGCGCCCAGTAGGTGATGCCGTCGAATCCCCCCTTCTCGGAGTCGGGTCCGGCCACCCCCTGGGCGGTGCCGCGCGCGTAGACGATGCGCGGATTGCGCGCCATGATGTCGTCGACGTCGATACCCAGCTTGGTCCGCGCATCCGGCAGGAAATTGGTGGAGAAGACGTCGGCCGTCTCGACCAGCTTCATGAGGACCTCGCGACCCTGCGGGGTGGCGATGTCGAGGGCGATGGCGCGCTTGCCACGGTTGTTGATCTCCCACAGACCCGACATGCCGTCGACGTCGCCGGGCACGCCCCACGCCGCGGTCGTGCGCATCGGATCCCCGAAGTCGGAGTGCTCGACCTTGATCACGTCGGCTCCCCAGTCGGACAGGATCGCGCCGGCCGAGGGGACGAACGCATACAACGCGACCTCCACGACCTTGATTCCGTTCATCACCTTGGTCATCGAGCGTTCTCCTTCGTCGTACCGCAGTCACGTTCTACTGCAAAGATTTTCGGGCCACACGGCAGCTACGCTGCGTGTGGTGGTGGTTCCGTCGGCCGGCGCGGCGACACACGGGCGCGGATTCGACGGAGCGGCCTCCAGAGCCGGGGTGAAAAACACCGTAACTATAGCAATGTTTTATGAGTTGTACATCACATCACCGTTGAAGGCCTGTTCGATACGCACGGGATCCGGTCCCGCGGCTTCCGCGCGACAGGTCAGTACAGGGACTCCCCGCCGTCGACGACGAGGTTCGTCCCGGTGACGAACGCCGAGTCCGGGCCCGCGAGGTACAGCGCCGCGCTCGCCATGTCCGCCGGCGTACCGGCGCGCCCCATCGGCACGGTGGCGGCACGCTCGTCGAACAGCGAATTGCGCTCCTGCGTAAGTGGCGTCGCAGTGATCCCGGGGGACAGTGCGTTGACCCGAATGCCCGTGGGGGCGAGCTCGTAGGCAGCCATTCGTACCAACTGGTTGAGACCGGCCTTTGCGGTGCCGTACGGCACCAGGCTCGGCCGCACTCCCAGCGCCCGGATCGACGAGACCACGACGATCGAGCGATTCGTCCCCTCTCGGCGGACCATCGCGCGGGCCGCGGCCTGCACGCACCGGAACGTGCCGGTGAGATTGAGGTCGATGCAGGCCTGCCACTGCTCCTCGGTGAGTTCGAGGAACGGCGCCACGGTGCCGCTGCCGGCGTTCGCGACCAGGACGTTGAGCGAACCGAACTCCCGCTCGACCCGTTCGAACATCGCCGCTACCGAGTCGGCGTCGGCGATGTCGGCCACGATGCCCGCAACCCGCGACTCGTCTCCGCACCGGGCGCGCAACGATGCGACGGCCTCGTCGAGGACCTCGGGTCGGCGGGCCGCCACCGCGACCGTCGCGCCGGCGTCGAGCAACCGCTCCGCGATACCGCGACCGATGCCTTCGCTACCGCCGGTGACCAGGGCATTCTGCCCGACCAGCGCCTGGTGCCGCGAGCCGGAGTGCGTCGAATAGGGTTCCACTGTGTGCTGCGTCATAGCTTTGGTATAGCATTAGATACGAAATATTGGCATGGTTAAGGAGGAGTGCCCGGTCGGGGCGGTCCCCGTCCCTATACTCATCACCACCCCGATCGCCGACCGAACAACCGACGAGGACATCGAATGACGCGCAACACCATGGGTTCTCCCACAGGAACCGCCGCCCTCCGACGCGCCATCGCGATGACACGGAACGAGAAGGTCTCGCGGACGGTCGCGCGCATGGTCGCCAAGGACATCGCCGACCGCCGGCTCGGCCCAGGTTCCGCGCTCGAGTCCGAGAACGACATGGCCAAGCGGTTCGGGGTCGGCCGCGCGTCGGTGCGAGAGGGCCTGCGCCTGCTCGAGGCGCAGGGGCTGGTGACGGTCCGGCAGGGCCTGGGCGGGGGCCCGATCGTGTCGGAGCCCTCGGGCTCCGAGTTCGGCGACACGCTGTCGATGTATCTGCAGGCGAACGGCATTCAGTTCCGCGAAGTCGCCGAGGCCGCCCTGGAGATGGAGGGGCTGGCCGCAGCAATGCTCGCCGATCGGATCGCCGCCGGAGAGGACGTCGACCTCACTCCCCTGGCCGCCCACGATCTCAGACCGGACATGTCGAACGAAGAGGTCACCGAGACCGCCACCGGATTCCACAGCGCGCTGCGGAACCTGACCGGCAACTACGTCCTCGACCTCACCGGTTCGGCCCTGGCCCACCTGTATACCGACCGGATGCTCGGCGCCCACCCCGAGGAGTGGAACGAGAAGGAGCGGGAGGCCTTCACCGAGCCGCACCGCCAGATCCACGACGCCATCGCTGCCGGCAACGCCGAACTCGCCCGCACTCTGACCCGCGCACACATGCGCGAGGTCATCGACCGCATCAGCCGCCAGAACCCGCGCATCCTCGACGAGCGGGTGGAGTGGCTCTGACCGACTAGCCTGCCCTTCGTCGTCCGGCCGCCGCCTCCCCGGGTCCACCCGGCAGGTGCGGCCCGTTCGTATGCGGCATGACCGTATCCGGAGGAGTTCCGCGGCGTTCTCGGTCGAGCGTGTCCCGTCGGGTGACGAACGAGAGCGGAGACCCCTTGACGACCAGACCCTCCATACCCGCCGCCGAGACTTCCCTCCCGGCGCGTCCGGCAGAACCGCTCAGAGCCGCTGCCGCGCCTCCCCCGGGTGCGGCACCGGGACAGCCGAAGCAACCGCGCGCGGTATGGGCCATCACGTTCGCCGTGATCGTCGCGTTCATGGGTATCGGCGTGGTCAGCCCGATCCTGCGCCCGCTGGCCGAGCAGCTCGGCGGCACGCCGTCACAGGTGTCGTTGCTGTTCACCGGCTACATGGCCGTGATGGGTCTCGCGATGCTGGTCACCGGCGCGATATCCAGCCGCATCGGCACCCGCAAGACCCTGTTGCTGGGCCTGTTCGTCATCGCCGGGTGCTCCCTGGGCGCGAGCCTGTCGGGGACGCTCGGCCAGATCATCGGCTTCCGCGCCGGATGGGGACTGGGTAACGCGCTGTTCGTCGCGACCTCGCTCGCCGCGATAGTCGGCGCCGCGACCGGCGGTGCGCCGAAAGCGATCGTGTTCTACGAGTCGGCCGTCGGCATCGGCATCGCGACGGGCCCGCTCGTCGGCGGGCTTCTCGGCCAGATCTCCTGGCGCGCCGCCTTCCTCGGCGCCTCCGTACTCATGGCCGTGGCCTTCGCGCTGCTCGTCGTCCTGCTGCCGCCCGCCACGACGCCCGACCGGCCGATCCCGCTCATCGCACCGCTCCGGGCGCTCGGGCACGCGGGCCTGCTGTCGATCGCCCTCGTCTCCCTGCTGTACCACCTCGGCCTTTTCGCCCTGTTCGCATACGCGCCGTTCGTCCTCGAACTCGATCCACTTCGGCTCGGATTCGTCTTCTGCGGCTGGGGCGTGTGCGTGGTGATCTCGTCGGTGTCCGTCGCGCCTCGGTTGCGCACCGCGCTCGGCGCGATCGGCGCGACCGCCCTGGGCCTGGCCCTGTTCGCCCTCACCCTTGCAGTCGTGGCCGTATTCACCGGCAACCGACCGGCGGTCGTGACGTGCATCGTCGTCTCGGGCCTGTTCCTGGGCGTCCTCAACACCCTGGTGACCGAAATCGGTATGGACGCCGCGCCGGTGGACGGGAGCACCGCAGCCGCGGCGTACAGCTTCGTGCGCTTCGGCGGCGGCGCGGTGGCCCCGTGGCTCGCAAGCCGGATGGGCGAGATCTTCAACCCTCACGTTCCGTTCGCCGCCGCCGCCGGCGCCGTCGCGCTGGCGTTGGGGGTGCTGGCCCTCGGCCGGCGCCGACTGCCCGTTCACCACCGTCGGCAGCGTTGAACCGCAAAGCCTTACAGCGGCCCGGTGACTTGCGCCACAGCAAAGGATACGGTACATATCGATAACCACACCAAATATTGCAATATTTAGCCGGGCGCGCGGACACACCGTCGGCCGGCGCCGGACTCCGTGAGGACCGTGATGACCGACTACCAGTACCTGACCTACGAGTCCCTCGACGCGGGTCGCATCGTCCGCATCATGCTCGACCGCCCGAAGCAGCGGAACGCCCAGAACCGGGGCCTGCTCGTCGAACTCGGCAAGGCCTACGCACGCGCCGAGGCCGACGACACGGTGCGCGTGGTCATCCTGGGGGGCCACGGACCGTCCTTCTCGGCCGGGCACGATCTCGGGTCCTCGGACGACGTGCGCGAGCGCGCTCCGGGCTCGGGCCAGCACGTCTCCTACGCCTGCAACGGAGCCACCTACTCCGAGATAGAGATGCGGCTCCACCAGGAGTGGCACTACTACTTCGAGAACACCCGCCGATGGCGTAACCTCCGCAAGATCACCATCGCGCAGGTGCACGGAGCCGTGTACTCCGCGGCGCTCATGTTGATGTGGAGCTGCGATCTGATCGTCGCAGCCGAGAACACCACGTTCGCGGACGTCGTCGGCACCCGGTTGGGGATGTGCGGCGTCGAGTACTTCGCACATCCGTGGGAGTTCGGTCCCCGCAAGACCAAGGAACTGCTCCTGACCGGTGACTGCCTCGACGCGGCCGATGCCCATGCCCTCGGCATGGTCTCGAAGATCTTCCCCGAGAAAGAACTCGCCGACTCGACCCTCGCGTTCGCGCGCCGAATCGCCCGGATCCCCACCATGGCAGCCCTGCTGATCAAGGAATCGGTGAACCAGAGCCAGGACGCCGGCGGATTCCAGTCCGCCCTCGACGCGGGCTTCACCCTTCACCAACTCAATCACGCCCACTGGTCCGCGCTGACCCGTGGCGAAACTTGCATCGGCACGGTCGAGCACGGGCTGGACGACTGGCGCGCGGCCCCCGAGATCCGGCGCGCCGACCCTCGCGTGCCCTGACCGCACCTCCCATCCCGATACCACCCGTTCGCACCTCGAAAGGCTCTGCCCATGAACGAGACGTCCCCCGCCCGCACCGTGATCGTCACCGGCGGCACCGGCGGCCTCGGCGCCGCGGTCACCCGCCACCTCCTCGACGCCGGCTGGCGGCTGGTGGTCCCCTGGTACGTCGAGGCCGAACTCGACCGCGTCGCTCCGCACCCGAACCTCGAGACGATCCGCGCCGATCTGTCCGACGAGCAGGACGTCGAGGCGGTCGTGGAGTGCGCGACGAAGGACGAGGCCCGGCCCCTGTATGGCGTGGTCAACCTCGTCGGCGGATTCGCTGCCGGCCGCCGGGTCCACGAAACGCCCATCGAGGTCCTCGAAGCCCAGTTGTCGATCAACCTCACGATCGCCTACCGCGTCATCCAGGCCGCCCTACCCGAACTCATCCGCCACGGCGGCGGGTCCGTGGTGTGCATCGGCTCCGCCGCCGCCGTCCGGCCCTTCCCGGGCGCCGCCACCTACGTCGCGTCCAAGGCCGCCGTCTCCGCCCTGGTCCAGGCGCTCGCAGTCGAATACGCCGGCGACAACATCCGCGTCAACGGTCTGCTGCCTACCATGGTCGACACCCCCGCCAACCGGGACGCAATGCCCGAGGCCGACCGCTCCAGCTGGGCCCGCCCCACCGACATCGCCGAGGTCATCGGTTTCCTGCTCGGTGATTCCTCGCGCGCGGTCAGCGGCGCGTCGATCCCGGTCGTGAACGTCGCAGGCTCGGACT
Organism: Rhodococcus aetherivorans; assembly: GCF_011058165.1. Lineage (GTDB taxonomy): Bacteria > Actinomycetota > Actinomycetes > Mycobacteriales > Mycobacteriaceae > Rhodococcus > Rhodococcus aetherivorans. The sequence goes on along the minus strand of NZ_JAALEG010000010.1, from coordinate 71,845 downwards.
GACTCTTACACCCGCGACGGTCCCACACCCAGGCGATCGGCGGCCGCGGTCAGGAAGGCGCGGCGCTCTTCGGCGGAGTCGCCCTTCCAGACCGAGTCGGCCCAGACCACGAGGTCCTCGATGCCGTGGTCGCGGTACCGGCGCAGGTCCGCCGAAGTCGCCGCGTCGACGCGCACGTAGCACGGAAACTCGCCGATCCGACCGAATTCGCGCCGCAGCCTGCGAATCTCGTTCACCATCTCCACCGCCTGCCCGAAGCTCGGGGTGCCGGAGGAGAACCATCCGTCTCCCAGCCGCGCCGCGCGGGCAAGCGCCTTCGGGCCGTTACCGCCGTGGATGACAGGCACGTGCACGGGGCGAGGATGCAGTTGTACCTCATCGAACCGGTAGTGCTCGCCCTCGTGGGAGAACGGCCTGCCCGACCACGCCTTCCGCAGGATCGTCACGCACTCGTCGGTGCGCGAGAAACGTTTGCGGAACGGCACGTCCAACGCTGCGAACTCCTCCTCGAGCCATCCGGCGCCGACCCCGAAGAGCAGACGACCGCCGCTGAGTTCCTGCACGGTGATGGTGGTGCGCGCAGTGTGCAGTGGGTGCCGCAGGGCAGTGACATACACGGCCGTGCCCAGTTTGATGCGGTTCGTGGTCGCGGCCACGGCCGCGTGCACCGCCCACGGATCCGTCAGCTCCGTCGACACATCGACGATGGGTCCCGTGTGGTGCTGCGCCGTCCCCGTCGAAGGGTGGCTGCTGGAGTATGCGACCGGATGGAGCACGTGCTCCCCCAGCCACAATGCGTCGAATCCCAGGTCGTCGGCGCAGACCGCCAGTTCGACGAGTTCGGTGGGATTCATTCCGTATGCGCTCAGTCCGATGGAGGCCATGGGGTTCGCCTTTCGTGTGATCGATGGTGAGACGACTCGTCCGCGCGGTGGCCGGTGCCACCGCGCGGACGGGCGTGCGGAGGCGGGGTCAGGCGGGGAGCAGGCTGAGCGCGCGACGGGCCAAGGGCGCGACGAATTCGCCGCGTTGACCCATCCGCGCGTCGGTGGTCTCGCCGCGCACGAACCGTGCGTAGAGCTGCTGCAGAATGACCACGGTCTTCCAGCATCCGAACGCCTCGTACCAGTCGATGTTCGACAGGTCCAGATCGCTACCGGCCGCGTACCGCTCGACCACCTCCGCCCGCGAAGGCAGGTCGAGGCCGTGCATGCCGGGCACGACGATGAACGCCGCATCCGACTCCGGATCCACGGTCCGGTCCGGCCAGTAGTTGAGCAGCGTGCCCAGGTCGACCAGCACGTCCCCGGTCGTGGCCATGTCCCAGTCGAACACCGACTTGACCCGGTCGGGGTGACCGTGGGGGAACTGGCAGTTGTCGACCTTGTAGTCGTTGTGGACGATCCCGGCCCGCTGGCTCGCCGGGATCGCCGCACGGATCCGCCGGGTCACCTCGGCCACGAGTGCCGCGGTCTCGGCCGGGGCGTACTCGGCGACGGCGTCCCATCGTGCCAACCAGCCATGCACCTGCCGCTCCAGGTAGCCCTCGGGCCGGCCGAGGCCGGCCAGGTCGCATGCGGCGGGGTCGACCGCATGCAGATCCGCGAGCGCGTCGATCACCGCGTAGCCGATCCGCCGGCCGGCATCGTCGACGCCGGACATCGACTCGGGCACCGAATCCCACACCACGACACCGTCACGGTACTCGGAGACGAAGAACTCGGCGCCGACGACACTCTCGTCCGCACAGTGCAACAGTGCCCGGGGGGCGCGATCGTACTCGCGGTGCAGACGGGACAGCACCCGATATTCGCGCGTCATGTCGTGAGCGCCCCGAGCGAGCTGACCGAAGGGCGGGCGGCGCACGACGAGGAGACGGTCGCCGAAGCCCACGCGGTAGGTGAGATTCGCCGAGCCGCGCGGGAACTGCAGGACGGAGAACTCCCCGTCGACGTCGTCGAGGTGCATCCGCAGGTATGCCTCGAGCGCGGCCCAGTCGAGGTCCTCCCCCGTCCGGACCGGCGCAACCTCCGTGCGCGGCTCCCCGACGTTCGAGGCCGACGGCTGCTCGCCGGACACGACCGAGCCCGTCATCACTGGGCTCCCACCGCGGGCAGGCCGAACTTGAGTTCGGCGGCCGCGTCGAGCGCCGGCAGGTGCGTCGTCGGGAACAGGCCCGACGCCGGCGTGGCGTTCTTCAGCAGCTGCTTGGCGATCTGCTGCTTGTGCAGCTCGGTGGCGCCGTCGGCCAGGCCCATGTGGTAGCTCTCGAGCAGCCACTTGCCGAACGGCATCTCCTTCGAGATGCCGAGGGAACCGTGCAGCTGGATCGCCCGGGACACGACGTTGTTGAGCACCTTCGGCATCACCATCTTCACGGCGGAGATGTCTGCGATGACCTTCTTGTAGTCGTCGAGCTTGTCGATCTTCCAGGCTGTCTGCAGGACGAGCAGGCGGAACTGCTCGAGCTCGGCCCACGACTCGGCGATCATGTCCTGCACCAGCTGCATGTCGGCGAGGCTCCGGCCGCGCGTCTCACGAGACACCGCGCGCTCGAGCATCATGTCGAGCGAGGCGCGGACCAACCCGACGGTGCGCATCGCGTGATGGATGCGCCCGCCGCCCAGGCGGGTCTGCGCGACGGCGAAGCCCTCCCCCTCCTCGCCGAGCAGGTGGTCGGTGGGCACCCGCACATCCGTGTAGCGGATGTAGGCGTGCGTGCCCTCCGACTCGTTGTGTCCCCACACCCCGACGTTGCGGATGATCTCGATGCCCGGGGTGTCCATGGGGACGACGAACATCGACGCGCGCTTCGTCCGCGGGGCATCGGGATCGGTCACGGCCATCACGATCAGGAACGACGAGAACCGTGCGTGCGAGGAGAACCACTTCTCACCGTTGATGACGTAGTGGTCGCCGTCCCGGACGGCACGCGTGACGAAGCTGGTCGGATCCGAGCCGCCCCGCGGTTCGGTCATCGAATAGCACGACATGATGTCGCCGTCGATGAGCGGGCCAAGGTACCGCTCCTTGAGTTCGGGTGTGCCGTAGTGCGCGAGGATCTCGGCGTTGCCGGAGTCCGGGGCCTGGCAGCCGAAGACCACGGGGCCACTGTGGGTGGCGCCGAGGATCTCGTTGAGCAGTGCGAGTTTGAGCTGGCCGTAGCCCGGGCCGCCGAGCTTCGGGCCCAGGTGGCACGCCCACAGGCCCTGCCCGCGCACGACGTCCTGCAGGGGCCGGATGAGCTTGTTCCGGGTGGGGTCGGTGACGTCCCATGCGTGCTCGACGACGCGGTCGACCGGGGCGACCTCCGCGTCCACGAACCGCTGCACCCAGTCCAGCTTCTCCTGGAACTGCGGATCGGTCTCGAAATCCCATGCCATATCGGTGGTCTCCTACTCGGAAGGTGAAAGTCGGGATGCGCCGGTCAGCGCGTGAGGACGGTGCAGGCGCTGATGCCCGGCGCGCCGTAGACGTGGGTGAAGCCGACCTTCGGCTCCCCGGGGACCTGCCGGTCCCCTGCCACGCCGCGGAGCTGTACGACGTTCTCGTAGACCTGGCGCAGGCCGGTCGCGCCGATCGGCTCGCCGTTGGCCAAGCAGCCGCCGTCGGTGTTGACCGGGATCGAACCGCCGATTTCGGTGGCACCGGACCGGATGAGGGACTCCTGCTCGCCGTGCTTGCACAGCCCCGTCTCGGCGAGGTGCATGATCTCGGCTCCGGCCTCGGTGTCCTGGATCTGTGCGACGTCGACATCGCCGGGTTCGATGCCGGCGGCCTCGAACGCCGCGCGGGAGGCCGTGACGGTCGGGCCGTCGGCCCGTGCGGGCGACGTCCACGGACTGAACACCTCGAACGAGCCGAACTCCCTGGAGCGCAGTTCCGCGGACTCGAGAAACACCGGGGCATCGGCGTATTCGTGAGCCCGGTCCGCGCGGGCGAGGACGAGCGCCACCCCGCCCTCGGCGGGTGAGCAGAACATGTACTGCGTGAGCGGGTCGTTGACCATCGTGGAGCCGGCGATCTGCTCCTCCGTCATCGGCGTGCGGCGCCACGCGTGTGGGGCGAGCGCGCCGTTGCGAAACGCCTTGGCGGCGACTGTCGCGAGCAGCGACCTGGGCAGGTTGTGTTCGACGAGGTAGCGCTGGATCTTCATCGCGAAGAACTGGGTGGTGACCATCATGCCGCTCTCGCCGTACCAGCGGCCGATACCGTTGTCCTCGGGGCGGGCATTGAACGCGCCACGCGGATGTTTGTCGAACCCGACGACCAGGCCCAGATCGGACTCGCCGGAACGGATCCGGCTGACCGCGGAGGTCAGGGCACTGCCACCGGTCGCGCAGCCGTTCTTGACGTTGACGAACGGCAGCCCGGTCAGGCCCAGGGCAGAGACGAGCGTGTCGGCGTTGCCGGCCGAATCGCTGCCACCGTACGCGAACTGGATGTCCTTGAACTCGACTCCGGCGTCGGCGAGTGCCTGCCGTGCCGCATACGCGCCCTGCTCAAGTCCGCTCACGCCCTCCGTGCGGCCGAACTTGTGGATGCCGACACCCACGATCGCGACCTTCATCGCTGCTCCTCACTGCTCGGGGCGAACGCGAATGTGACGATCTCGGTGCCGTCCTCGTCCACGTGGTTGACGATCGTGGTCAGCCGCATCGGCATGTCGATCCGCAACGCACCCGCATCGGCGATGGTCAGCCGCGCCTCGACGATCACGTCACCGAGGTCGACATAGCCCACGCCGAACGGTTCGAACGGCTCGACGCACACGAACGGGTTTTTCGGCGGGAAGGACTGCACGGTGTAGGACCACAGAGCGCCCTCGCGCGGCAGTTCGAGATCCGTCATCGCATTCCGGCCGCACCGCGGGCAACCGCTCTGGTACGGGAAGGTGACCGTGCCGCAGGACGGGCAGCGGGCGCCCCGCAGCGCGGCCCCGGGGTCGCCGCCGACGAACAACTCCGGGTCGATGGGGCGCCACGTTGCGGTGGAGGCGCTCATCGGCCGGCTCCATCCGTAGCGGCCGTGCGTTCGGTGTCGATCTCCCACACCGGCAGCACCACAGGGTTGCCCGCCGCGTCGGTGCCGAGGTCCTCGAACGCACTACGCACGGGGGTACCGGCCGCGACGTCGATGCGGCCGGGCAGGTTGCCGATCAGCCGAACCCCGTCCGCCTCACCGTCGACGTCGACGACGATCACCGTGTACGGCACCGGAAACAGCGGATGGACCTGATGCTCGACGATCGTGTGGGCATAGACGGTGCCTGTGCGGGCGACCGGCTTCCAGCGCACCGACGTGCTCGCGCAGTACACACAACGCGGCCGGGGCAGGTGTATGCGGCGGCCGCAGTCCTCACAGGTGAGGATCGCGAGCTCTCCGTCCGCGGCGGCGTCGAAGAAGCCCTTGCTGCCGCGCTCGGTGACGAGGGGCCGCAGCCGGTCCCGCGTGGTGTCCGCCGGTACGGCGGTGCCGCGGGCGCTCATGCCGACACCAGGATCAGCGCGCTGGCCGCCGGCGGCGGCGCGGAGGTGACGAGGGAGACCCGGGCTCCCTCGACCTGGCTGGTGGAGGTGCCGCGGATCTGCCGCACTCCCTCCACGACGTGGTTCATTCCGTGGATGTATCCCTCGGACATGTGTCCTCCACTCGTATTGATCGGGATCGACCCGCCGAGGTCGATCTGCCCGTCGGCAAGGAAATCGCCGGTGTCCCCGCGCTTGCAGAATCCGTAGTCCTCGAGCTGAATCAGCGCAGTGATCGAATAGCAGTCGTAGATCTGTGCGACGTCGACGTCGGCCGGGCCGAGACCGGCCCGCGAGTACAGCGTCTCCTGGCACACCCTCGACGGCAGGGCGGTGATGTCCTCACGCATGAGCGTCGGGTACATGAGGCCCGGCTGCGGGTGCGGACAGGTGGACATCGCGACCGACCGGATCAGGGCCGGTGTCTGCCTCAGGTCCTCGGCCCGTTCGGTGGTGGTGACGACGACCGCGGCGGCACCGTCGGTCTCGAGGCAGTAGTCGTACAGACGCAGCGGCGACGACAGCATGCGCGAGTCGAAGTAGTCGTCGAGCGTCATGGTGCGCTCGTACATCTGTGCGGCCGGATTGGAGTTGGCGCGGCGGCGGGTTACCAGGGCGATCTGCGCGAGCTGCTCGGAGGTCAAGCCCGTTTCGGACATATAACGCTGCGCGACCAGGGCGAAGTACTGACCCGACGACAGCAGGCCGTAGGGGCCGAAGAACTCCTCGAACGTCTCATTACCGCCGACCTCGGGGGTGGCGACCGGGGACAGACCGAAGCGACGGCCGGAGCGGCCGTTGAGGGAGCGGAACACCACGACGGTAGTGGCCTGCCCGCTCATGATCGCGGCGACGGCCTGCGCGACCATCGCGGCCGGGCCGGAGCCGCCCGGGCCGGCCTCGCCCCAGTAGGTCAGGTTCGGAACGCCCAGTCCGTCGGCCAGGGCCGCGCAGGAGACCAGGTCCATGTCGTTGCGGACGATGCCGTCGACATCGGCCGGGGTCAGTCCGGCATCGGCGAGGGCGTTCGCTGCGGCCTCGACGGCCAGAGCCGTAACCGACACGCCGGAGTCGCGGGAGTACTCCGTCGTGCCGATGCCGGCGATCGCGCAGGCATCCCTGCGCCAGGTGGGGTCGGTGGACATAGGCGGTCACCTCTGCGTAGCGCTCGCCGGGAAGCGGCGGGCGGATGGGTTCTGTCGTTTTCGGAATGCTCGAGGTCGAGGCCGGATTCCACCGGTCTCGTCAGTTCGCGGTCAAGCCGCCGTCCGCGGCAATCGCGGCTCCGGTCATGAACGAGGCGTCGTCGGAGAGCAGGAACGCGACCACCGACGCCATCTCGCCGGGGTCCGCGGACCGCGCCAGCGCCGTGTTCTCGACCACCCGGCTGCGCGTGGCCTCCGGCTCCGGGCCCTGCAGCGCGGCGGAATTCGCGCGCAGTCCGGTGCTCACCAGACCCGGGCACAGGCAGTTGGCCCGGATCCCCCGGGCGGCGTATCCCATGGCAACCGAGCGGGTCAACTGCAGGACGCCCCCCTTCGACGCGTCGTAGCCGGGGGTGTTCAGATTCGTGGACACCAGCGACGCGACCGATCCGACGGTGACGATCGACCCCCCGTCCGCGTCGAGCAGGTGCGGAATCGTCGCGCGCAGCGGCAGAAATGTGCCGGTGAGGTTCACCCGCAGGATGCGCTCCCAGTGGCCCAGGTCCATCTCGTGCAGCATCGCGGTCCCGGAAATGCCCGCGCACGTGACCACCCCGTCCAATCCACCGAACTCGGCGACGGCCGCTTCCACGGCCGCGGCGACGGAAGCCTCGTCGCCGACGTCGCACACCGACCCGATCACGGTGCCGCCGGCCGCGCGCACCGCATCGGCGACCTCCACGGCCGCGTCCTCACGGGCGTCGGTGACCGCGACGGCCGCGCCCTCGGCGGCGAGGCGGTGTGCGACGGCCGCGCCGATTCCGCTGCCGCCACCGGTGAGGAACACCCGCCGCCCGGCGAGCCGCTGCGTCAGGTCCGCGGACGTCGTTCCGCTGGTCTCGGTGATCGTCACAGCCGCACCCCCATGTCGACGGGGAGCGCGACCCCGGTGATGTACTGGGCCTCGTCGGAAGCCAGGAACAGCACCGCGTTGCTCAGGTGGGCCGCCGAAAGCCACCCGACGCCCATCGGATTGCGGTTCTTGGAGCGTTCCCACAGGTCGTCCGGCCCCGGGTTCTCCAGATCCGGGCCGAAGATGCGGAAGGTGGCCTCGTTCAGCAGCATCGGGGTTTCGACGGCGCTCGGGTTGACGGTGTTCACCCGGATGCCGTGCGGGCCGAGTTCCGCGGCGAGCGTGCGCATCAGGCCCATGACGCCGCTCTTGGAAGCGTTGTAGTGGGCGATGTTGGCGGAGCCGAGCATGGCCTGGATCGAGCTCGTGATGACGATCGAACCACCCCGGCCGGCCTCGATCATCGCCGGCACGACCGCCTTGACGGTATGGAAGGCGCCGGTGAGGTTGACGTCGAGCATGTCCTGCCACTCGGTGTCGCTGAGCTCCCACGTAGGACGGAAGCCGACGATGCCGGCGTTGGCGGCGACGATATCGATGTGGCCGAACTCCGCGAGGGCCTCGTCGACGACCGCGTCGAGCTGCTCCTGGCTGCGCACATCGGCGGTGCGTGCCAGTACGCGCCGCCCGGTCGCGGCGACCAGCGCCTCGGTCTCCTTCAGTTCCACCTCGGTCGGGAGTGGGTAAGGCACCGAGTCGATCTCGGTGCATGCGTCGAGGACGACGACATCCGCGCCCTCCTGAGCGAGCCGCAGCGCATGCGACCGGCCCTGTCCGCGGGCTGCGCCCGTGACGAGCGCAACCTTGCCTTCAACTCTTCCCATCGATCCGTCTCCTTCTCGGAATACCACTGGTTGTCGAGACCCGCTCGAGAGCGCTCGGTGAACGGAAGTCACTGCCGGCAGGGATCACTGGTTGAACAGCTGGCCGAACCGGACCTTCAGGGCCTCCAGCGCCTCGGGCGTCATCGCGCTCAGGTCCTGCGGCGCCACCGTGTCGATCGTCGTCACGGCCGACGAGACGTTCGGCAGCACGGCCGCGTTGCGGAACGAGAGCGCCTCCTGCCCGGCCGGGGTAACCATGTAGTTGGCCAGGAGCTGAGCAGCGTTGGGGTGCGGAGCTTTCGCCAGAATCGACGTGTACATCGGGGCCCCCCACACGAGCTTGTCGAACCCGCTGTCGACCGGTGCGCCGTTCTTTTTCTCCACCGTCTGGTCCTGGGCGAACACCGTCGCGGCGATCTCACCGGAGGCGAGGGCCTGCGCGACCGGCAGCGCGCCCGGGTAGATCCGCGGCTTCTGCGCGGCGAGCCTTTCGACGAAGCCCTCACCACCGACCTGCTCGAGGTAGCTGCCGTAGAAGTCGACGTGCGCGGTCGACGTCGGCAGCACGATACCGATCTTGCCGTCGGCAAGCGCCGGGTCGAGCAGGTCCTCATAGCTTTCCAGTCCCGCGGGGTACCGGTCGGTGTTCCAGCCGAAGGTCAGCACGGAGGCGCCGGTGACGAAGTCGCCGGACCCGCGCAGCAACGTGTCGGTGTCGTATTCGGAGGACGGGTCGGTGAAGGCCGGACCGATCGGCTCGGCGATCCCACCGGCGGCCGCGAGCTCGACGACCCAGGGTGAAGTGGCCTGGGTGACGATGTCGGCGACCTGGTTGCCGGTGTCCGCCTCCGCGCCGACCTTCTGGTGGATGTTCGCATCGACGTCGCGGACGACGTTCACGCGGATCCCGTAGTCCGCCTCGAAGCGGCGGCCGAGTTCGGCGAGGGCATCGGCCGCGTTCGAGGAGTAGATAGTTACCTCACCTTCCGCCTCGGCGGCCCCGACGATCTTCTGCCACGACTCGTCCCCGGCGGGTCCGGTCGCTCCGACGGCCTCGGAGGTGATGCGATCGTCACCGCCCCCGCCGCACGCGGCGAGCAGCGTGGACACGACGGCGACGGCGATCACGGCGGTGGGTCGGGTGAGAGAGAACCGGCGACGGACGGTGCGGTCAGCGTGCGAGCGCCGGGAGGGAATACGCATGTGGGACGACTCCTGTCGAACGGTCGGCACGGCCGACGTAAAGGGGATCACCGCGTTCCGGCGATCACGGGTTCGCGATCACGGGTTCGCCCGATCAGGCGGTCGACGTCCGACCACCGTCGACCGGGATGATCGCGCCGGTGGTGTAGGTGGACCCAGGGCCGGCCAGGTACAAGGCGGCACCGACGATCTCGTCCGGATTCCCTGCTCGCTGCAGCGGCAGGGCCTCGAAGATCTCGTTGGCGTAGTCCATGTCCCATGCCTTGCTGATGTCGGTGAGAAACGCACCGGCCATGACCGTGTTGACGCGCACCGTTGGCCCGTACGCCTGCGCGAAGCCCTTGGTGAGGGCGTTCAGTCCCGCCTTTGCCGCGGCGTACGGCAGGTCGTTCGGCGTCGGGCGTTCGGCCGCGATCGAGCTGATGTTGATGATCGAACCGCCTGCACCGGCGGCCATCCGCGGCGCGATCAGTGCGGTGAGGCGGAAGGTGCCTTTGAGGTTGACGTCGATGACCTTGTCGAACAAGGCTTCCGAAACCTGGTCAAGGCTCGGGTACAGCGGGGCCATACCCGCGTTGTTGACGAGGACGTCGATGCGGCCGAATTCCTCGTAGACACGTTCGACGAGCGGTTGGTGAGCGTCCCAGTCACCGACATGGAAGGCCAGCGGAAGGGCCCGGCGACCGGTGGTCTCGGCGACCTCCGCGGCCAGTTTCTCGCAGCTTTCGACCTTGCGGCTGACAATCACGGTGTCAGCACCGGCACGGGCGAACGCGAGGGTCATCTCCCGGCCGAGGCCGCGGCTCCCGCCCGTGACGAGGGCGACCTTTCCTTCCAACGGCAGCGCCTGGTCGGTCATCGTGTGACTCCTTCGGGTATGGGGCCGCACCGTGTACTTCGGGTGCTGTGCCGGATTTTCGGTAGGTTCGAGGCCGGTACCGCAGCAGCGGTGCCGATCGAGGTGTGCTTTCGGGTTCGGTTCGGTCAGCCGCCGGCGGTGTCCGCGGCAAGCGGGACCACGGCCTTCCCGGTGGCGGTACCGTCGAGCATGCCGAGGAATGCGTCCCACGCGCCCGCGACGCCACCGGTGAACTCGGTGTGCACCGAGCGAATCCGATCCGAGCGGACGAGACCGGCCATTTCCGACTCGAATTCGTCGCGGGCATCGAGGTGGTCGCCGAGCAGGAAACCCTCCATGCGCGCGCGCCGCCAGATCAGCTTGAGGAGATTGCTAGGGCCGGGTTGCGGCGCGGCCGCGTTGTAGATGCTGATCATTCCGCACAGCGCGATGCGGGCGTGATCGTTGATCACCCGGATTGCGGCCTCGAGATGTTCTCCGCCGACGTTGTCGAAGTACACGTCCACGCCCGTGACACCGAGTTCGGTCATCGCACGGCGCAGAAGGTCCTTGATCGGGCCGTCGTGGTAGTCGAACGCGGCGTCGGCTCCCAGGCTCCGCGTGAGCGCGACCTTCTCGGGCGACCCGGCACTCGCGATCACCGTGGCACCGCGCAGTTTCGCGAGCTGGACAACCGTCGAGCCGACCGCTCCGGCGGCGGACGACACGAACACGACATCGCCGGCCACGACGCGAGCGATCCGCTCGACGCCGACCCATGCCGTCATGCCGGGAGTCCCCAACAGTCCCAAATGCATGGCGGGCGGGAGGTCGTCGTGCCGCAGGACACGGCACTCGGATGCCGGGACCAGCGAATGCTCCCGCCAGCCGTGGTCGTGCAGGACGAGAGCACCGACGGGGACGGCGCTGTCGAAGGATTCGGTGACGCGCCCGACGGTCGGGGCGAGCATCGGCTCGCCGATCTCGTAGGGCTCCGCGTAGGTGGCCTCGCCGCCCATGCGCCCCCGCATGTACGGCTCGACCGACATCACCAGGTTCGCGACGCGGACCTCGCCGGCTCCGGGAGCGCCGATCGTCGTCGCCACGAGTTCGACGTCGGTGTCGCGTGGCCGGCCGCTCGGCCGGGCGCGCAGCACCCACGCCTGCTGAGTCGGATCTGCTGTGCCGGTGAGGTTCACGTCGGTCTCGTCCTCCATGTCGGATCGGGAACTGCGAAAGAGCTGATGAGCGCCCGGGGCGGTACCCGGAAGTGGCGGTCAGGCGACGGCGCAGATCCGGTCGACGAGGTCGCGCCGCACGAGCTTGCCGGTCGGCGTCCGCGGCAGCTCGTCGACGAACACGACGTCGTCCGGTGTGCGGGAGCCGCGCAGCCGCTCACGGCACCAGGCCCGGAACGACTGTGCATCGTCGTGAACCTCGCTGTTCGGCACGATCACCGCGCAGATCCGCTCGCCCCACTCGTCGTCCGGCACACCGATCACGGCCGCCTCACGGACCTGGCCGTGATGCACAAGGACGTCCTCGATCTCGGCCGGTGCGATGTTCTCACCGCCCCGAATGATGGTGTCGTCGGCGCGGCCGCCGATGTAGAGGAAGCCGTCCTCGATCCGGGCGCGGTCGCGGGTGGGGAACCAGCCGTGCGCGTCGAGCACCGAACCCTTGCCCATGTACTCGCCACTGACCTGTGCGCCGCGAACCCAGAGCAGCCCCGTCTCCCCCTCGGCGAGGACGGTCACGTCGTCCTCGTCCCGGACCTGGGCCTGCATCCCGGGAACGATGCGTCCCGCAGAAGCAAGCCGACCGCGGAGGGCAGGGTCGGCGAACGCTGCCCGATGGTCCTCGGGACCGAGCACGGCGATCGTCGAACTGGTCTCGGTGAGACCGTAGGCATTCACGAAGCCGGTGTCGGGGAAGGCCGTCAGGGCCTTTTCGAGCACCGGCTGTGGCATGCGGGCTCCGCCGTACGCGAGAGACGCGAGGGACGGTGTGTCGGCGGGTGCGCCGTCGAGATGTTCCACGATGCGCGCGAGCATCGTCGGCACGACCATCGCGCTCGATACCTCCTCCTCTCGGACGAGATCGAGCCACGCCTGGGGCGAGAAGTCGGGCAAATGCACCATCCGACGGCCGGCGTAGATGTTGCTGAGCACCGCCCCCAGACCCGCGATGTGATAGGGCGGGGTGCTGACGAGCGTCGCCTGTTCTTCTCCCGCAGAACCGAATTCGACGGTATTGAGCAGATACGACAGCAGATGTCGGTGACGGAGCAACACCCCTTTGGGTGCCGAGGTCGTTCCCGACGTGAACAGCACGATCGCCGTGTCGTCATCGGCCGAGCGATCCCCCGTCGCCCGCTCCGTCGTGCGTGCGAGCTCGAGGAACTGCGAGGGCGTGACGATCCGGTGCGAGAGCCCGGAGAGCTTGTCGACGTACACGTCGTCGGCGACGACGATCGGCTGGTCGAGCCGCTCGATCAGTTCGCGTAGCTGGTCGGCGCCGAGTCGGTAGTTCAGCGGCGCGAGCGGGATGCCGGCGCGTGCCGAGGCGAACATCAGGACCGGCAGAACGGGGCCGTTCACGCCCACGAAGACGACGTGACCCGCGCCGAGTTCCTCCAGGAGCGTGGCTCCTCTGGCCGCAAGTTCGTCGAGCCGGCCGTAGGTCGTCCCGTCGGACCGACGGCCCATTGCGAGCCGATCGGGTGTGGCCGACGACGCCATGTCCAGGACCATTGCGATGCCCATTTCACCACCTATCTGAGAACACGCTCACGATGCGACGACCTCATCTGCGCTTCCGGCCGACGCCCTCCTCGAAGGAACAGGGAAGTGCTTCACGTCACTTCTCCATCCCGATGTGAACCATAGCAACTATGGCAATATTTGTGAAGGTAATAGTAGTTCTGCGTCCCGGTGCTGCATAACCCCAGGAAGACGACCTGTCGAGGCGGCAAGAGGCACTCCTGACGCCGCGCAGCCCTCCGACCATGAGGTCGAAGGGCTGCGTCAAGCCTCGGGCTCAGACGTTTGTGGGCCTGACCAGTTTCGTGGTGTCCACCGGCGCCGCAACCCGCGGCAGCTTCACCAGCGCCAGCATCACTCCTGCCACGAGCAGGCACCCGATCGGGAAATACAGGCCGATGGTGACATCGTCGGCGGTGGCGTTCTTACCGATGACGGCGCGCCCTGCGGGATGAACAGCGAATGTATCGCTCACTCGATCAGACCGACAGCACGATACATTCGCTCACTCGGCCCCCAGCGTGCCCATGAGTGAGCCATCTCGCGCGAGAGGCGGGGACGTGTCTCCTGCCACGAGTGGGCCGAGTAGGACGCTTATCTGCTCACGGGCGTGCACAATTGAGTGGCCGGCCCGTTCCGACCGGCCACCCGCACTACCCGACTGCACGCACCATGGAAGGCCCGGAATGAGTTCGACGGAGATCAGCGCCGACCCCCACGCCGGCACACTGCGCAGCCCCCGCTTCTGGCTGGCGCCGGTCGTCGTGGTGACCGCCGTGATGGCGGCCCTGGCGGCCCTCTACATCGGCAGCATGATCAATCCGGCCGACAATCTGCACAAGTTCCCGGTCGCGATCGTGAACCAGGATGTCGGCGACGTGCTCCCCGGTTCGGATCAGCAGCGCAACCTCGGCGCCGAGATCACCGCCGCCATCGCCGACGGGGTCGATCCGGAGGAGATCGATCTGCAACAGGTCGGGATCTCCGCGGCGACCTCGGGACTCGATTCGGGCCGGCTCTACGGGGCGATCGTGATTCCGAGCGACTTCACCAAACGCACGTCGATTCTTGCGCAGGGCAGCGTGATCCCCGGCGACATCGAGAAGCCGATCATCACCGTCTACACCAACCCGCGCACCGGCACCTTCGGCAAGGGCATCGTCGAGTCGATCGCCGACCGCGCCCTGACCACCGTGAACACGACCGTCGGGGAGCAACTCACCACCACGGTCACCGGTACCCTCGCCACCAGTGCCCCGGATCTGCAGTTGTCCGGCGGAAGCCGCTTGGTGCTGGCGGATCCGATCGACATCCGCTTCGTCGAGCACAAGCCCCTGCCCGACGGCACCGGACTGGGCCTGTCCGCGTTCTACTACACGCTGCTGCTCATCCTCGCGGGCTTCACCGGCGCCACCATCGTCAACTCGCTCGTCGACAGCGCCCTCGGCTTCGTCCCCACCGAGTACGGGCCCTGGTACGTCGACCGGAAGACGGCGCACCTGTCGCGGTTCCGGGTCCTGCTCGTGAAGTGGGCGATCATGGTGATCCTGGCACTGATCGTCTCCGCGCTCTACCTCTGGATCGCCACCCTGCTCGGCATGCCCGTGACCCGCGCCCTGCTGCTGTGGGAGTACGGCGCCCTCGCGATCACCGCCGTGGGTGTCACCTCGATCTCGGTGATGGCCGTGTTCGGTTCCGCCGGACTGCTGGTGAACCTGTTGATCTTCATCATCCTGGGCCTGCCGTCGTCGGGAGGCACCGTGCCACTCGAGGCCATGCCGCCGTTGTACTCGTGGCTGTCGACGTTCGAACCGATGCACCAGGTGTACATCGCGACCCGGGCCATCCTGTACTTCGACGGCAGCGGGCCGGCGGGTCTGACCCGGGGCGCCCTGATGACACTCCTCGGACTCGGCATCGGCCTCGTGCTGGGTGGGGTGGTGACCCGGATCTACGACGTGCGCGGATTCCACCGCCGCAGCGACGCGGAGCCTGTGTCCGCCGCAGCGTAACGACGCGAAAGACAGGACCCCGCTGCTCCTCGAGGGCAGAGCAGCGGGGTCCCAGGTCTCGAACGTAGCGTTCCGATTCCGCCCGGCCCAGCCGCGACGGGGTGAAACGGGGGATGAAACGGGTCCTCGACGGCGACGCCGGGCGGGCACATCGGGTGCCTGCAGGACGGTATCGGAGTACGCTCATTAATGAGTCCACTCATTTTGGGAGGCGCAGGATGGTTACCTCATCGGGAACTCCGGGTCGTCGAGACCGGAACATGCGTGACAAGCAGTCCCGCATCTTCGCCGCCGCCGCATCGTTGTTCGCCGAGAAGGGCTTCGCGGGAGTCACGACACAGCAGATCTCCGAACGTGCGGACGTCGCGGCTGGAACGTTGTTCCGCTACGCGACGTCCAAGGGCGAACTGCTGATGATGGTCTACAACCAGCAGTTCCGGTCGGCCCTGAGCGCCGGCGACCGCGAGTCACGATCGCGGCGCGACCCGGTGGACGCGGTGCAGGCCGTCGTCCGACCTATTCTCGAGGCCGCCGACAGCCACGTCGAGAACACGGTGAACTACCAACGTGAGCTGCTGTTCGGCTCCGCAAGCGAGAAATACCGTTCCGAGGGACTCGATCTCGTCGCCCGCTTCGAGGAGACGATCGCGCGTCGGCTCGTCGAGGCCGCGCGGAACCGTGGGCTGGACGAGAGACGAGCGGAGGACCAGGCCCGGCACGCCGGCCGGAGCATCTTCGCGATCCTGCACCTGATACTTGCGCGCGCATTCACCGGTGCGCATCCCGACGACGACCCCGAGGCCGACCTGCACGCCCAGATCGACCAGATCGTCACGGGTTTTTTCGCGGCACTCGACGACGACCGCCCGGCCCGCAGCGGGCCGGAACCGGGCGCGTCCTCCCCACAACGAAAGAAGGAAGCATGACCAGCCGGATCAGCAAGGTGACCGTCCTCGGGACCGGGGTCCTCGGCGCACAGATCGCGTTCCAGTCCGCCTACAGCGGATTCGCCGTCACCGCCTACGACATCAGCGACGACGCCCTCGCCAACGCGCAGAAGCGCTTCGGCGAACTCGCCGAGACGTACCAGCGTGAGGTTCCCGGTGCCGGCGACGGGAAGGCGGAGGCGGCCGCGACCGGCATCCGCCTGTCCTCCGACCTCGCAGACGCCGTCCGGGACGCCGACCTCGTCGTCGAGGCCGTGCCCGAGGTCCTCGACATCAAGCGGGACACCTACACGAAGCTGGGCGAGGTCGCACCCGCGGACACGATCTTCGCCACCAACTCCTCCACACTCCTGCCGAGCGACATGAAGGACTTCACCGGCCGTCCCGACAAGTTCCTCGCGCTGCACTTCGCCAACCAGGTGTGGAAGTTCAACACGGCCGAGATCATGGGCACCGACGACACCGACCCCGCGGTGTTCGACCAGGTCGTCGACTTCGCCGCGGCCATCGGCATGGTCCCGGTCCCGATCCACAAGGAGAAGGCCGGCTACGTCCTGAACTCGCTGCTGGTGCCGTTCCTCAACGCCGCCGGTGAGCTCGCCGCGGGCGGCTACGCCGACCCCGAGGACGTCGACAGGGTGTGGCGGATCGCCACCGGCGCACCCATGGGTCCCTTCCAGATCTACGACGTCATCGGACTCACCACGCCTTACAACATCCTGTCCCACGGCGACGAGAAGGACCGGACCATCGCCGCATGGTTGAAGGAGAACTACATCGACGCCGGCAAGCTCGGTGCGGCGACCGGCGAAGGGTTCTACCGCTACCCCAACGACAAGTAGCGGCAGATACCGCGAAGGGGCGACGCCTCACGTCCTACAGCAGCCCCGCAAGCCCACAGGGGTGGACGAGAGGACAGCATGGTTCGTCGGGGCCGGGCTCGCCTCCCTATCCGAAACTGTTGCGTGAGAATCTGATCGCAAAGCTGGAGACGACGGAGATCGGCGACCTGCTCGAGGAGTCCGGCCTGCTTTCCGAGTAACCGTGCGGGTCCGGAGGCGACGGTGGACGGGACCGTCCGCCGGCGGTGTCGGCACGGCGGTGCAGACTGGACGGGTGCGCACCGTACTGGTTCCCGACACCGCCGGCGGGCAGCCGCCCGGCGGATGGACCGTTCCGGTCGGCGCCGACGGACGCCCGCTCGCCGCGGCCGAATACCACGACGACCTCGCGACGGCCGCGCGGACGCTCGAGGCGGCGGACCCGCCGCGGTGGATCTGGACCGGCACCGCGACCGTGTACCCCGCCCTGCTGCGCGCCGGGGTCCGGGTGCGCCGATGCCACGATCTGGCGTCCACACGCGCGATCCTGAACGTACGCGCCGGGATTCCCGCACCACCGGAGCAACAACCGGTCGACGAGCGCCCCGGGCTGTTCGACGTCGCCCCCACCGTCGACCCCGAGACCGTGCTCGCCGAGTTCGAGCGGCAGCGCACCGAACTCGCCGGCAATGCCCGGCTCGAACTGCTCGTCGCCGCCGAATCGGCGGGCACGCTGGCCGCCGCGGAGATGGGTTTCGACGGGTTGCCGTTCTCCGCCGACGCCCACCGCCGCGTGCTCGAGCGCACCCTCGGTCCGCGCCCCGCCGACGACGGGCTGCCGCCCCGGATCACCGAACTGAACGCACGGATCGGCGAGGTGTTCGGCCGTGCGCTGAATCCGGCCTCGCACACCGAAATTCTCGAGGCGTTCCGACGCGAAGGCATCGACCTGTCGTCCACCCGCAAATGGGTGCTGCGCGAACTCGACCATCCGGCGGTGCCGCTGCTCTTGCAGCACCGGGATCTGTCGAAGCTGCACAGCACCAACGGGTGGCAGTGGCTCGACACCTGGGTGCGCGGCGGGCGGTTCCATCCGGTCTATGTGCCCGGTGCCGTGGTGTCCGGGCGCTGGGCGAGCCGCGGCGGCGGGGCCCTGCAGATCCCGAAGGCGCTGCGGTCGAGCGTGATCGCCGAGCACGGGCACGTCTTCGTGATCGCAGACGCCGGCCAGCTCGAACCGCGCATTCTGGCCGCGATGTCCGGCGACCCGCGGATGACGGCGGCGGCGGGCGGCGACGACCTGTACGCACCGGTGGCTGCGGCCGCGTTCGGCGGTGACCGGGCGAAGGCGAAGGTGGCCGTGCTCGGCGTGCTCTACGGTGCGACGGCCGGCGAGTCACGTGCGCTGCTCACCCTGCTGCGCAGGAGCTTTCCCGAGGCGGTGGAGTTCGTGGAACGCGCCGCACGTGCCGGCGAGCGCGGTGAGGTGGTGCATTCGTGGCTCGGCCGCGCGTGCCCGCCGCCGGGTGCCGACTTCTTCGCGCACGGCGACGCGCGGGCGCGGGGGCGGTTCACCCGCAACTTCGTCGTTCAGGCGACGGCCGCTGAATGGGCGCTGTGCGTGCTGGCCGATCTGCGCCTGCGCCTGGCCGCCGACGACACCGGCGAACTCGTCTTCTTCCAGCACGACGAGATCGTGGTCCACACCCGCACCCCGGAGGCCGCGACGGCGCACCTGTCCGCCGCGGTGGAGTCGGCGACCCGGCTGTTGTTCGGTGACACGAAAGTTCTTTTCCCCATGCATGTCTCGATACGGGACCGTTACGGCGAGGACGAGCCGTAGGCGGCGTGCGTCCACAGGTGGAACGCGGCGTAGGCCCGCCACGGACTCCACTGCCGGGCCCGGGCCGTCGCCTCGCGGGCAGAACCCACGCCGAGGGCCCTGCGCAGCACCAGATCTCCGGCGGGATACGCGTCACGGTCCCCGAGGACGCGGACGGCGAGGTAGTCCACGCTCCACGGCCCGATGCCGGGCAGTGCCGCCAGATCGGTGCGGAACCGCACCGGTTCGGCCGGATCGAGCCCGTCGGCCGCGGCGCGAGCGAGCGCCAGCACGGTCCGCACCCGTGCCCGGGTGAGCCCCACCGCCCCCTGCATCTCGTCGGCATCCGCGGCGGCGAGCCGCTCCGGGGCCGGAAAGCAGCGCATAGCACCGGATCCCGGATCGCCGTAGCGGGCGACGAGCCGGCCGGCGAACGTGGCGGCGGCGGCGACGCTGACCTGCTGGCCCAGCACGGTCTGCACGGCGGTGTCGAACCAGTCCGTCGTCCCGAGCACGCGCAGTCCCGGCCGGGCAGCCACCATCCGGGCGAGCTGCGGATCGGCGCCGAGCGCCGCGTCGATCACGGCAGGCTCGGCGTCGAGGTCCAGCCACCGCCGGACCAACTGCTCGACCTCGGGCAGGTCGCGGCGGTCCGCGTCGATCCGGATGGGCACGTGCTCGGCGGCCGGCCGGGGCCGGATCGCGACCACCGCCGGGCCGTGCCGGCCCCGCACCGACCGCACGTGCGTGCCGGTGGCCGCGTCGTGTCGTTCGAGACCGGCGACGGTGTGGCTGCGCAGGGCCGCCAGCATCGGGGCGGTGGCCAGCGGCGGCGTCACCGCCAACCGCAGGGCGACGCTCACGCCGCGGCCTCGAGCCGCAACAGGGCGCGCTTGGCGTCCACGCCGCCCACGTACCTGCCGAGGTCTCCGTCGCTGCGCACCACCCGGTGGCACGGCAGGACGACGGGCAACGGATTCCGCGCGCACGCCGTACCCACCGCCCGGACGGCACGCGGGCTGCCGGCCACGGCCGCCACCTCGGCGTAGCTGGCGGTACGGCCGTAGCCGATGCCCGGCAGGTGCGTGATGACCTCGCGGCGGAAGCCCCGGGCCAGGCGCAGGTCGAGCGGCAGGTCGAACGCGGTGCGGGCGCCGCGGAAGTACTCGTCGAGCTGGCGGGCGGCGTCGTCGAGCCGGGCGGGCGCGGCGAGGATGCGCGGGCTGATGTCGGCGGCGAGCCGGGCGAGGACCGCCTCGTGATCCTCGGCGGCGTAGGCGACACGCACGAGGCCGGCGGGGGTGGCGGCGAGCAGCAGCGGTCCCACGGGGGTGTCGACGATCCGGTAGGCGACGTCGAGCAGGTCGGCGGCCTCGGCGTCGAGGATCAGCCGCGCGTGCAGGCGCGTCAGGCCGGCAGCATCGACAGGCGACGATTCGAGCGTCATGACGGTTCCTCCGTCGGGTAGCGGCGGCGCAGCGCGGCCCGGCCGTCGGCGGCGGCGCGGCGCGCGGCGTCGGTGGAGTTGCCGAGGATCGCGGCTATCTCGGCATAGGGCAGGCCGACGACGTGGTGGTAGACGACGGCGGCGCGCTGAGTGAACGGCAGCGCGGCCACCGCCGACCACAGGTCGTCGTCGGGCTCGGGCATCCCGGAGGCGAGGGGGCGTTCCGGCAGGGCGGCGACGGGCACCGGGGTCCGCGCCCGGGCACGGTGGACGTCGACGGCCTTGCGGTGCGCGATCGTGACGAGCCACGCCTCGACGTTGCTGCCCGGACGCAGCGCCGGGTAGGCGCGCAGCGCGGCGAGGAACGTCTCGGACCACGCGTCGTCGGCGTCGACCGGACCGAGCAGCGCGCGGCACACCCGCAGGACGGTGGCGCCGTGCTCGGCGACGACCCGCTCGAACGGCGGCAGCGGGTCAGGGGACGGCATGGGTCACCTGCGCCTCCCGGTCGAGCAGGTAGCGCTTGCGGGCGAGACCCCCGGCATATCCGGTGAGGCTGCCGTCGCGGCCGATCACGCGGTGACACGGCACGACGATGCTGACGGGGTTGCGGCCGTTCGCGGCGGCTACCGCCCGCACGGCCGTGGGGTGCCCGACGGCGGCGGCCAGGTCCGTGTAGGTGCACACCGTGCCGTATGCGACGGTCCGCAGCGCCTGCCAGACGCGGAGCTGGAAGGCGGTGCCGTGCAGTGCCAGGGCCACGGTGAACTCGGTGCGCTGCCCGGCGAAGTACTCGGCGAGCTGCTCGGTGACCTCCTCGAAACCGGTCGCCGCGACGTCTCCGAAGGTGCGCGGGCCGGGCCGGTGCCGGTGTTCGGCGAGGTACAGGCCACTGAGTGCTCCGTCCGTCCGCACCAGGGTCAGCGGTCCGATCGGTGAGTCGACGACCGTGTGGGTTCGCGTCGCGTTCACGGGGTTGATCCTTCCATCCGGCGTATACGAGGTAGACGCATCGGCGGAGAGAATTGTGAGAAACCAGCGATCGGAGATGCAGTTCACTCGGGCGGGGATGGAATATCGGGGACGGGGGCGGTGTTGAAGAGTTCGGATCGGCACGCTCCGTGTCCCCCGGGCTCAGTTGTTTTGCCTTTGCAGAGTTCCGTCCGGCTGGAGCTGCATTGCGCCTGTCGCCGTGAGGCGACCGGACGTGCCGGTCCTTTTTCTTTCTTCCCGTCTCGCGGGCGTGGCCCCGTCCCGGGGCCGGGCGAACCCGCGGTCGCGGCGTCGAGCCTCCCGGTCGACGCCGATATAGTCGTCATCACTCGTCGCGTGGCTTATCGATTCGGGACAGGAAGCGGCAGTTGAAGCCTCTCGCACGCTATGCCTCACTGAACAACTACGTCGAGCTCGCCCACTCGCTGGGCTTGAATCCCGCCTCTCTCGCCAGGAGCGCGGGCCTGGACCCGGCCAGCCTGAGCCTGCAGGACCGCTGGGTGCCGGCGGCGGCGATCGCCGAGTTGCTCGAACGCTCCGCCGCCGAGTCCGGCCGGGACGACTTCGGCCTCGCCCTCGCCGAGCGCCGGCGATTCTCCAACCTCGGCCCGCTGAGCCTGGTCATCCGGGAGGAACCGGACGTCCGCAGCGCCCTGAAGGTCCTCATGCGCCACGAGCACATGTACAACGAAGCCCTGCGCATCCGCCTGAACGAGCACGGCGGTGTCGCAACCCTCCGACTCACCCTCGACCTGGGGCAGCCGGGGACCTTCCGCCAGTCTGTCGAACTCGCCGTCGGAGTTCTGCACCGGTTGCTGCAAGGCTTTCTCGGGCCGGCCTGGCAGCCCGTCACCGTGTCGTTCTCCCATCCGGCTCCGCGCAGCATGCGCACTCACCTCCGACTCTTCGGACCCGTCGTCGAATTCGAGCAGGACTTCGACGGAATCACCCTCTATGCCAAAGATCTCGACGCCCCCAATACGATGTCCGATCCGCTGTTGCGGCCCTACACCCAACAACTCCTGGACTCGATGCACGCCACACGCGAGGCGACGACTCTCAATCGTGTCCGCGAACTGATCGAACTCCTGCTTCCCACCGGTCGTTGCTCGATCGAGCAGGTCGCTCGCAGCCTGGGGGTGGACCGCAGGACGGTGCACCGCAGACTCGCCGAGGAAGGCCACACCTTCTCGTCGCTCCTGGATTCGGTCCGCGCCGAACTGGCCGGGCACATGGTCGGCAACCGGCGCTACTCCCTGACCGAAGTCTCCGACCTGCTCGGATTCTCCTCGCCCAGCAGCTTCTCGCGCTGGTTCCGGAAGCGCTTCGGGTGCACCCCCAGCCGGTGGCGCGCCGGAGAATCGTCGTCGGATCAGCACCGGGTGCGCCATATCGAATCGATATGACGTGATGCGGAAACACGGTCTATCCGCCCGACCCGGGAGCCGTCAGGCTGGGCACCATGGCCGTATCCCCCACCACGCCCGCACCGCCGGTCTCGGTTCGCCTGCGCACGCCCGTCCCCGGACTCGTTCTCTGCGGCGCGGGTGCCGCGGCTGCGCTCGCTGCGTCGGCACTCGTCGACGGCCTCAGCCCCCTGCTGATCGCGATTCTCGCCGGTGCACTGCTGGCCAACACCACGAGGTTGCCGACCGTCACCGAACCGGGCATCACCATGGCTTCCCGGCGGTTGCTCCGCGTCGGAGTCGCGCTCCTGGGACTTCAGCTCCTGGTCACCGACGTCCTGGACCTCGGCTGGGGCGTGCTCGGCATCGTCGTCGCCGTCGTGTCCTGCGGCATCGCCGGAACCATGGCACTGGGCCGGATCCTCGGTCTCGGCTGGACGCAGCGACTGCTCATCGCGTGCGGATTCTCGATCTGTGGAGCGGCCGCCGTCGCAGCCGCGGACGGGGTCGTCGAGGCCCGGAAGCAGGAGGTGGTCACCGCCGTCGCACTGGTGGTCGTCTTCGGCACTGCGATGATCCCCGGCCTCCCGCTCGCGGCGTCCGCGCTCGGGCTCGACCACACTCGGGCAGGCGTGTGGGCCGGCGCCGCGATCCACGAGGTGGCGCAGGTCGTGGCCGCCGGCGGGGCCATCGACGCCCACGGTGCCGGCGCGGCCGGAGCGACCGCTCTCACGGTGGCGGTGACGGTGAAACTCGCCCGGGTCGCGCTGCTCGCGCCCGTGATCGCCTGGATCGGCGTGGCCTCGCGCCGCGTCACCGCCACGCAGGCCGACACGCGGCGCCCACCGCTGGTGCCGCTCTTCCTCCTCGGCTTCCTCGGCTGCGTGGCCCTGCGCGCCACCGGTCTGCTCCCTGATCAGGTCCTCGGGTCGGCTCGACTTGCGCAGACCGCGCTGCTCACCGCCGCCATGTTCGCGCTCGGGACCGGCGTACGCATCGACGTCCTCCGAGGCGTGGGCTGGCGGCCCTTCGCCCTCGCCGCCGCATCCACGGCATGGGTCTCGGCCCTCGCACTTACGGGAATCCTGCTGTTCGGATGAGCGACCCCGTCCGGTGACCGGCACCGAGCAGGGTCGCAGGAACGAGGGCAGGGGGCACCCCGCCGCTCCGCGAAATCGGCACAGCTCCTCGAAATCGGCACAGCGCCGACCGTCCTGGCGCGAAACGCGGCCAATCGGGCGGGGTGGGGAGGAGAATCCCACCCATGCACGCCATCGACGGAACACGCGAGCGCGACGTCCGGCGATACCCCCTCGATTCATCCGCATCGTCCGCACCCCCGGTGCAGGACTCGAGAACTCGACGTCGGACCGGAAAGGCCCCGGGCCGGTCCCGGGTTTGATCGCATCGGATTCCTGGTGGCAGGAGATACAGCTGTGGGATCGAAATCCGCATCTTCGAAATCGAAGAAGAAGGGCACGGCGCACAGGGACGCGAAGCACGGGCCGCAGCCTCGTGCCGATACCGGCGAATTGCACGCGCCGACTGTCGAGTTCACCCCACCGATGAAGAACAAAGAGTACCGGCATCTGCTCAGACCGCTCCACGCCGAACTCGTCGCGGTGCAGGAATGGGTGAAGGCGTCGGGCGCGAAGATCTGCGTCGTGTTCGAGGGGCGCGACACCGCCGGGAAGGGTGGGGTCATCAAGGCGATCACCGAGCGGGTGAGCCCGCGGGTGTTCCGCGTGGTCGCGTTGCCCGCACCGACCGAGCGGGAGAAGACGCAGATGTATGTGCAGCGGTATCTGCCGCATCTGCCCGCCGGTGGAGAGGTCGTGATCTTCGACCGCAGCTGGTACAACCGCGCCGGCGTCGAACGGGTGATGGGCTTTTGCACCGAGGAGGACTCGCGCCACTTTCTCCAGCTCGTTCCGGCGGTCGAACGCGCAATCGTGGAGTCGGGTGTAATCCTGCTGAAGTACTGGCTCGAGGTGAGCGAGGAGCAACAGACCGCACGTTTGCAGAGCCGGATCGACGATCCGCGCAAGATCTGGAAGCTGTCGGACCTCGATCTGCAGTCGTACAGCCGGTGGTACGACTACTCACGGGCGCGGGACGAGATGTTCCGGTTCACCGACACCGGCTGGGCACCGTGGTATGTCGCCGACAACGACGACAAGAAGCGCGGACGGCTCAACATCATCAGCCATCTGCTGAGCAAGATCCCCTATGAGCCCCTGGAAGGTCACGACATCACCCTCCCGGCGCGGCAGAAGCCCGACGGTTACCGGGTGACGACACAACCGCTGCACTGGATACCCACTCCCTACTGACATCCGCGCCGGGAAGGACCTGTCAGCCATGGCCTCGACAGAACGCACGCCGAAACGGTCGGACATCCCCGCTACGGGGCAAACGCACACGACGTGGCACGCCCAGAGGGCCGACGTCGTGGTGTCCGCACTGGCCACCGACACGCAGACCGGACTGACGAGCGACGAGGCGGGCGAGCGTCGACGACGCTACGGGTCCAACAGCATCGTCTCCGAACCCGCACCGTCGGCACGGGCGCTCGCGCTGCTCCAGCTGAAGGACCTGATGAACCTGATGCTGGTCGCGGTGGCGGTCGTCAGTGTCGTCATCGGGGAGATCCCCACGGCGATCGTCGTTGCCGTACTCGTCGGACTCAACGTGGTCCTGGGCACCCGGCAGGAGTTGAAGGCCCGCGCCAGCGTCGACGCACTGGCGAAGATGCAGACCCCGCAGGCGCGGGTGACCCGTGACGGGACACTGGTTCAGCTCGCCGCCACCGACCTGGTGCCGGGCGATGTCGTGCAGCTCGAGGCGGGCGACATCGTCCCCGCGGACGGCCGACTGCTCACCTCGGCCACCCTCGAGACGCAGGAGGCGGCACTGACGGGCGAAAGCGCCCCCGTCCCGAAGGATCCCCAGACCCTCGGCGCCGCCGACGTCCCCCTCGGCGATCGCAGCAACATGGTCTTCCAGAACACCTCGGTCACGCGCGGCACCGCCACCATGGTGGTCACCGAAACCGGTATGCACACCCAGATGGGCCGCATCGCCTCGATGCTCTCGGCCGTCACGCCGAGCAAGTCGCCGCTGCAACGCGAACTGAATTCGCTCACCAAGGTGCTCGGCATCATCGCGTGGACCGCGGTCGCCCTCATCGTCGTCCTCGGAGTGATCCGCGGACAGAGCGTGACCACGGTCCTGCTGCTGGGCATCTCCATGGGGGTCTCCGCGATCCCGACCGGCCTGCCGACGTTCGTCCAGGCCATGCTCGCCTACGGCGCCCGCCAGCTGGCCGAGGCGAAGGCCGTCGTGAAGAACCTCACCGACGTCGAGACCCTCGGCGCCACCAGCGCGATCAACTCCGACAAGACCGGCACGCTGACCATGAACCAGATGACCGTGCGGTCACTGTACTTCCACTGCCGGTGGTACACCGTCGACGGTGAGGGATACAGCAAGTCGGGGCGCGTCACCCACGTCGCGGGCGAGGCGGCCCCCGACTTCACCCTGCTCGCCTACGGGCTGTGCCTCGACAGCGACGCCACCGTCTCCGACTCCGGACAGGTGGTCGGCGATCCCACCGAGGCCGCCCTGGTGGTGCTCGCAGCGAAGGTCGGCGTCGACGCTCCCCAGACCCGGCGGACGTATCCCCGCGTCGCCGCCGTGCCGTTCGACTCCGCGTACAAGTTCATGGCGACGTTCCACCACCTACCGGTCGACGGCACCACCCGATTCGTGGAACTGGTCAAGGGCGGACCCGACGTCGTTCTCGCGCGGTGCACGAACGCCTTCCGTCCCGGCCGGCAGGCGGTACCGATCGGCGACGTCCGGCAGGAACTGATCGCGGCGAACCAGGCCATGTCCGAGAAGGGCCTGCGCGTCCTGGCGTTCGCAGCACGCGTGCTCGACGGGCAGGAGCAGGCCGTGCAAGCCGACCCCATGTCGTTCGTCGAGGACCTCACGTTCGTCGGCATGGTCGGCATCATCGACCCACTCCGGCCGGAGGCAATCGATGCCGTGCGCACCGCCCACGAGGCCGGCATCGAAGTCCGAATGATCACCGGAGACCACGCGATCACCGCATCCGCCATCGCCGCCGAACTCGGCCTCGGACCGGGCGCGATCGGTGGCACCGAACTGCAGGCCATGACCGACGAGGAACTGTCGGCTGCCCTGCCCGACCTGCACGTGTTCGGCCGCGTCACCCCGCAGGACAAACTCCGCCTCGCCGACGTCATGCAGAAGACCGGCGCGGTCGTGGCGATGACCGGCGACGCCGTCAACGACGCCGCCGCGCTGAAGAAGGCCGACATCGGTGTCGCCATGGGATCGGGCAGCGAAGTCACCAAACAGGCCGGCAAGATGGTCCTCACCGACGACAACTTCGGGACCCTGATCAGCGCGATCCGCCTTGGCCGCAACATCTACGACAAGATCGTCTCCTACATCCGTTACCAGATGTCGAAACTGTTCTCACTGGTTCTGCTGTTCCTCGTCGCGAGCATCTTCGACATCAACGACGGCGTCGCACTCACCCCGCTGATGGTGCTGTTCCAGCACTTCTTCATCACTCTGTTCCCGGTCGCCGTCATCATGCTCGACCCGCCGGCGCCCGACCTGATGAACAAAGCGCCCCGCGACCCGAAGCTGCCCATCGCCAACCGGAGGGCGTTCACGCAGTGGCTGGCCTACGGCATCCTGCAGTTCGCCGTCACCCTCGCCGCGATGCTCCTCGCCCCGGGCGAGATGAGCACCACCGAAGCGAACGTCCCCATGACGACGGCATTCGTGGTGCTGTCGTTCGGATCCGTTCTCGCCGGACTCGTCATGCGCCGCGATCCGGAATCCGGCCTGGAGGCCCCGATACTCGGGGCGCTGAAGATCCTGTCGATTCCCGTCGTGGTTACCGTATTCGCCGTCGAAATCGGCTTCCTCCAAGAACTTCTGATGACCACGTCGCTGACCGGAGGCCAGTGGCTCGCCTGCCTCGGCTGGGCGCTGATCGTCCCGATCGTCGTCGAAGCGGAGAAGGCGCTGCGCCGCCGCCGCCGATCGGGACCGCCGGCACTGCTTCCGCCCGAGGCCGCAGTCGGCCCGCAACGAGCCGGTACGCACTGACGTCGACTCCGGCGGGCACGAGCCGGTTCGGTAGTCGACACCGGTGGGGTTGTCGGCCTGCTGCGCCGTCCCCTGGAACCGGCCCGGGACGCGCTGATTCCTCACCGGATTCGCGGCCCACGTCGACCTGATCCGATCGACGAGTCCGGATGTGGTGATCCGCCCGGACCGGGAGCCTTCCCCAGTGCACAGGGCATGTCCCCAAATGAACAGAATTACGTCCCTCAGGGATAAGCATTCGGGCAGACACTCCACTACTGTTAGGTCCATCACACAGAGCCGGTTGGGGAGAGGGAACGTCGGCCACGGCCGCGACATCGCCCACCTCCTCCCGCCGGAACACCGACCGCCGTCGGGTACGGCAACGTGCCCTCGACAGACCGGATCCCGTACAGCGGGAAGCAATTACATCCCGAGGAAACATCAAGACGCCGAAGCCTGCCCCGTGGAACGGGCCGGCAGGCGCGACAAGGAGAAGACTGTGGCAAAAGCCGTCCGCTTCTACGAAACCGGTGGCCCCGAGGTCATGCGGTGGGAAGCCGTCGAGGTCGGAGACCCCGGCCCGGGCGAGGTCCGGATCCGGCACGAGGCCGTGGGTCTCAACTTCGCCGACACGTACTTCCGCACCGGCCTGTACCCCGCCCCCCTGCCGGCCGGCATGGGTGTCGAAGCCGCCGGCGTGGTCGAGGCCGTCGGACCGGACGTGGCGCACGTGCGGGAAGGCGATCGGGTGACCTACACCGGCAGCCCGCTCGGCGCCTACAGCACCGAGCGCGTGATGCCCGCCGAACACCTGATCCCCCTGCCCGATGCCATCGGGTTCGACACCGCCGCGGCGATGACCATGCGCGGCTTGACCACCGCCTACCTGCTGCGCCGCATCCACCCGCTGAAGGCCGGGGACACCGTACTGCTGCACGCCGCGGCGGGAGGCGTGGGCCTGATCTTCACCCAGTGGGCGAAGTTGTTGGGAATCAACGTGATCGGGACGGTCTCGAGCGAGGAGAAGGCCGAGACAGCGCGCGCCCACGGGTGCGATCACGTCGTGATCTACACGCAGGAGGACGTCGCGCAGCGAGTGCGGGAACTGACGGACGGCGCCGGCGTTCCCGTGGTGTACGACAGCATCGGCAAGACGACGTACCCGACCTCCCTCGATTCGCTGGCGCGCCGCGGTCTGCTGGTCTGCTTCGGTACCGCCTCCGGGCCCATCCCCCCGATCGACGCAATGCAGCTCGCGGTCAAGGGATCGTTGTTCGTGACCCGTCCGGCGCTCGCGGACTACATCGCCGACCCGGCCGAGCGCGCCGAACTCGCCGGAGAGCTGTTCTCCCACGTCGCCACCGGGAAGATCGCGATCGAGATCAACCAGCGGTATGCACTCGAAGACGCGGTCCGCGCCCACCACGATCTCGAAGCCGGTCGCAGCATCGGCTCGTCGGTCTTCACCCTCTGACCCCGGCCGGGCGGGATGTTGCTCCGGACGCCACCGCCATCCCACCACCCACGAAGGATCTGTCATGACTACCACCACCCGGCCGTCGGAGACGACCACGGCCACCACGCGGGAGTTCCGCGTCGAACCGCTCACCTGCACCATCGGCGCCGAGCTGTTCGACGTCGACCTCGGGGAGGTTTCGCGTGACCATGCGCTGTTCGAGCAGCTGCACGCGCTCCTGCTCGAACACAAGGTGCTCTTCTTCCGCGACCAGGACATCACTCGCGCCGAGCATGTGGCGCTGGCCGAACGGTTCGGTCCGCTCGAGGATCACCCGATGGTCGGCAGCGACCCCGACAACCCTGGCCTGGTGCGGATCTACAAGGACGTCGACAGCCCGCCCGAGCACTACGAGAACGCCTACCACTGCGACGCCACATGGCGGCAGAACCCGCCCATGGGGTGCGTGCTGCGGTGCGTGGAGACGCCGCCGGTCGGTGGCGATACCGTCTGGGTGAACATGGCCGAGGCGTACCGGCGGCTGCCCGCGCCGGTGAAGGAACAGGTCGCCGGACTGCGGGCCCGGCACAGCATCGAGGCGAGCTTCGGTGCCGCCCTGCCGATGGAACAGCGCCATCAGCTGCATGCGCGGTACCCGGACGCGGAGCACCCGGTGGTGCGCACCCACCCCGAGACCGGCGAGAAGATCCTGTTCGTCAACGCCTTTGCCACGCACCTGGTCAACTACCACACCCCCGACAATGTCCGGTTCGGGATCGACTACGCCCCCGGCGCCGGCAATCTGCTGCAGTACCTGATCAGCCAGGCCGCGATCCCCGAGTACCAGGTGCGCTGGCGGTGGACGAAGAACAGCATCGCCATCTGGGACAACCGTTCCACCCAACACTATGCGGTGCAGGACTATTGGCCCGCCGTACGCAAGATGGAGCGCGCCGGGATCATCGGCGACCGCCCCTTCTGACTTCCTCTTCCTTCCTCATCGACTCTGAAACGGAGACCACAGATGCACTTCCTCGACGATTCCCTGTTCCCCGAGAACCAGGAGAAACTGGTCATCACCGCCGCGCCGTACGGCCCGGAATGGGAACTCGACGACTTCCGCGAGGACCTGCCGTTGACCATGGACGAGCACGTCCAGCAGGCGGTGGACTGCTACGACGCCGGCGCGACCGTCCTGCACATCCACGTGCGTGAACTCGACGGCAAGGGCTCCAAGCGGCTGTCGAAGTTCAACGAGCTGCTCGGCCGGTTGCGTGAGGCCGTGCCCGACATGATCCTGCAGGTCGGTGGGTCGATCTCGTTCGCCCCCGAGGGGGAGGGCGCCGACGCCAAGTGGCTCTCGGACGACGCCCGCCACATGCTGGCCGAGCTCGATCCAGCCCCGGATCAGGTCACCATCGCCATCAACACCAGCCAGATGAACATCGTGGAGTTGATGACCCCCGACGACATCCGCGGTACCTCCTTCGAGCGTCCCGAGGTGTGGGAGGCGTACCGTGAGATGGTCGTCCCGGCCGGCCCGGAATGGGTCGAAGAGCACCTGAAGCGCTTGCAGGCCAAGGGTATCCAGCCGCACTTCCAGCTCTCGAGTATCCCGCAGCTCGAAACCGTCGAACGGCTGATCCGCCGCGGCGTCTACACCGGCCCGCTGATGGTGACCTGGGTCGGTATCGGCGGTGGGTTCGACGGCCCCAACCCCTACAACATGATGGAGTTCATCCGCCGCACCCCCGACGGCGCGGTGCTGACCCTCGAGACCCTGATGCGGTCGGTACTGCCGATCAACACCATGGCAATCGCGATGGGCCTGCACTGCCGGGTCGGCAACGAGGACACCCTGTGGACGCCGACCAAGGAGAAGATGACCTCGGTCCAGCAGATCGAACAGCTCGTGCGCATCGCCGGTGAACTCGGCCGGCAGGTGGCCACCGGCAAGGAGGCCCGCGAGATCTACAAGCTCGACGAGCGCTACGCCGACGCCGACGAGACCCTCGCCAAGGTCGGCTTCGCACCCAACCGCAAGCCCGGCCAGCGCGGCTTCACCCAGCACGCCTGAGCCAGGCACACCGGACACCTCCCCGGAGGGGCACGCACACAGCACCGTGCGTGCCCCGGCCGTGGGTGCCACCTCTCCCGTGGCGGTGCCACGGGAGAGGCCCACGACGTCTCGTTCTGTCCTCCTCGCGGTCGTTCCTCCGCATTCACCGCCACCCTCGCCCACAGGAGTTCCCATGGGACTGCCCACCTCCCCCGTGGAGAATCCGACCGGTACACCGGCCGCCGGTCCCCGCCCCCACACGCGCTCACGGACGTACCCGTGGATCGTCTTCGCCCTGACCTTCGGGCTGCTGCTCTCGGACTACATGTCCCGACAGGTCCTCAGCGCCGTCTTCCCGTTCCTGAAAAGCGAATGGGCCCTGTCTGATTCACAGCTCGCCTCCCTCACCAGCATCGTCGCCCTCATGGTCGGCCTGCTCACCCTGCCGTTGTCGCTGCTCGCGGACCGGTGGGGCCGGGTCAAGAGCCTCGTGCTCATGGCCGTGTTGTGGAGCGCGGCCACCCTGCTCTGTGCGGTCGCCTCCAACTTCGAGCAGATGCTCGGTGCCAGATTCCTCGTCGGCGTCGGCGAAGCCGCCTACGGCAGCGTGGGCATCGCGGTGGTGCTGAGTGTATTCGCCCCGCGGGTGCACGCCTCACTCAGCGGCGCCTTCATGGCCGGCGGATCGTTCGGGTCGGTGATCGGCGTCGCCCTCGGCGGAGTGATCGCCGTGCACCTGAGCTGGCGATGGTCGTTCGCGGCCATGGCGGTCTTCGGCCTGATCCTGGTTGCGCTGTTCCGGACGCTCGTCACCGAACGCAGGCTCGCCGAGAACGCCGCCGACGAACACCCGAGGCAGACCGCAACCCCACCCGACGGCTTTCGCGCCCCGGTGTCGAGCCTGTTCACCAATCCGGCAGTGCTGTTCGCCTACATCGGTGGCGGACTGCAGATATTCACCGCCGCAGTGCTGCTGTCGTGGACTCCGAGCTACTTCAACCGGTACTACGGCCTCGCCCCGGACAAGGCCGGAGCCGCCGCCTCGATCGTCGTACTTCTCGTCGGCAGTGGCATGGTCGTCTGCGGCATCATCACCGACCGCCTCGGCCGCCACGACATCACCCGCAAGTGGACCGCTGCCGTCGTCTTCTGCATCATCGCGCTGGTGTGCCTGCTTACCGCCTTCCGGCTCGAGGCCGGCCCCGCCCAGCTTGTGCTCATCGGAATCGGTGCCTTCTTCTCCGCCGGCTCCTCGGGTCCAACCGCAGCGATGGTCGCGAACCTGACCCACACGTCGGTGCGCGCGTCCGCGATGGGCACGCTCACCGTCGCCAACAACCTGCTCGGTCTCGCCCTCGGCCCGTTCGTCGTCGGCATCCTCGCCGATCGGCTCGGCTTGCGAGAGGCGCTGCAGCTGTCGCCCCTGGTCTACCTCGCCGCCATCGCCGCGCTGCTGGCCGGCAAGCGCCTCCATCCTGCGGGACTGCGCAAACTCCTCGCACTGAGCACTCCCGTCGCCCGCTGAGGCAGACACTCCTGCTTCCCCGTCACTTCGAACAAGCTCCTGGAGCCGATCTTGAACAGCCCCACCTCTCCGACCGTGGTGATAGTGCCGGGTCTGCGAGACCACGTCGCGGACCACTGGCAGACCCTGCTCGCCGAACGCCTCGACGACGCGCGCACCGTGCCCCCGCTCGAGCACGACAAGCTCGACCGTGCCGCCCGCGTCGCCGCTCTCGACACCGTCCTGAACGACATCTCCGGCCCGGTCGTGCTCGTCGCCCACAGCGCCGGAGTCATGACCACAGTCCACTGGGCCCAGAACCCCACCCGGCCGATCCAGGGCGCCCTCCTGGCGACCCCGGCGGACCTGGAGTTGCCGCTGCCCGCCGGCTACCCCTCCGGCGAAGACCTCGACCGTGGCGGCTGGAACCCCATCCCTCGCCGGAGGCTGCCGTTCCCGAGTGTCGTCGCAGCAAGCCGCAACGATCCACTCGCCTGCTACCGCCGTGTGACCGGCATGGCCGAGCTGTGGGGCAGCCGGCTGGTCGACCTCGGCAACGTCGGGCACCTGAATCCCGCCGCCGGCTACGGATATTGGCCGCGCGCCGAGGAGCTGCTGCAGGAACTGATCGAGCACACCGCAGCATCCGCCGCAGCGCGGTGCTGATTCCGGGGCGGGCCACGACTCGAGGTCGCCGGCCCGCCCCTCACGCCAGCCACACGCCCCCTGCATCGCGCGTCCTGCGCCAGTACGGAGAAAGAAATTGAGCAAGATCTACACAACTGCGGCCGAGGCCGTCGCCGACATCCCGTCCGGTGCCTCGCTCGCGGTCGGAGGTTTCGGCCTGTCAGGCATCCCAGACGAGCTGATCGCGGCGCTCGCGGAGGGGAAGGGCACCGATTTCGAGGTGTTCTCCAACAACTGCGGCGTCGACGGGCACGGACTGGGAATCCTGCTCGGCGACAAGCGGATCCGCCGCGTCACCGCCTCCTATGTGGGGGAGAACAAGGAGTTCGCCCGTCAGTACCTCTCCGGTGAACTCGAGGTGGAGCTGACCCCGCAGGGCACCCTGGCGGAGAAGATGCGTGCCGGCGGCGCCGGCATCCCGGCGTTCTTCACTCCCGCCGGGGTCGGCACCCCCGTCTCGCAGGGCGGGCTGCCGTGGCGCTACCACGCGGACGGATCCGTCGCACTCGCGTCGCCGCCGAAGGAGATCCGCGAGTTCCGCGGCAGGCGGTACGTGCTCGAAGAATCGATCACCGCGGACTTCGCCCTGGTACATGCGCTGCGCGGCGACACCGAGGGCAACCTGGTGTTCAACAAGGCCGCGATGAACTTCAACCCGCTGGCCGCGATGGCCGGGAAGATCTGCATCGCCCAGGTCGAACAGCTCGTCGAACCCGGCGAGATCGACCCGGACCAGGTGCACCTTCCGGGAATCTTCGTCGACCGCATCGTGCACACCGGAATGCAGGACAAGCAGATCGAGAAGCGCACCGTGCGCGCCGCCAAGGAGGCCCGAGCATGACCGCAGTGATCGACACCCTCGGCTGGTCACGTACCGAGATGGCGGCCCGCGCCGCGCAGGAACTCACGCCGGGGCAGTACGTCAATCTCGGCATCGGGCTGCCGACGCTGATTCCGAACTTCCTACCCGAGGGCGTGCGGGTCACGCTGCATTCGGAGAACGGGATCCTGGGGACGGGCCCCTACCCGACCGAGGACGCCGTCGATCCGGACCTGATCAACGCCGGCAAGGAAACGGTCACCGTCCACCCCGGTGCGGCGTTCTTCGACTCGGCCATCTCGTTCGGGATGATCCGCGGCGGGCACATCGACACCGCGGTGCTCGGTGGGATGCAGGTCTCCGCCACCGGGGATCTGGCGAACTGGATGGTGCCGGGCAAGATGGTCAAGGGCATGGGCGGGGCGATGGACCTCGTCCACGGCGCCCGCACGGTCATCGTGCTGATGGAGCACACCGACAAGACCGGCGCATCGAAGATTGTCGAGCGGTGCACCCTGCCGCTCACCGGGGAGGCCGTGGTGCAGCGGATCATCACCGACCTCGCCGTCCTCGACGTCACCGACACCGGACTGGTGCTGGTCGAGTGCGCACCCGGCGTCACCGCCGAGCAGGTCCGCGCCGCCACCGACGCACCCCTGGGCTGACCCCACCGTCTCCCTCGTCACAACGACAGGACACACTCTCGTGCTCAATCTCTCCGTACTACTGGAAGACTCCGTCCGTCGCTACCCCGATCGCGTCGCACTGGTCTTCGGCACGGAACGCCTCACCTACGCCCACCTCGACGCCCTGGCCAACCAGGTGGCGAACCTGCTCGCCGCCCGGGGCATCGGCCCCGGCGACAAGGTCGCGCTCTCGTGCCCGAACATCCCGCAGTTCCCCGCCGTCTACTACGGGATCCTCAAGGCCGGCGCGATCGTCGTGCCGTTGAACATCCTGCTCAAGCCGCGCGAGATCACCTACCATCTCGACGATTCCGGTGCCGCCCTCTACTTCTGCTTCGAGGGCACCGACGACCTGCCCATGGGCGAATACGGCCGTGCCGGATTCGACAACGCCGCCGGATGCCGCGAGATGATTCTCCTCACCGCGGACCCGGACACGTCGTCGCCGATCCCCGGCGTCGGCACCCTCGCCCGGGCCGTCGAGACCCGTCCGGACACATTCGACACCGTCGTTCGCGAGCCCGGCGATACCGCGGTGATCCTCTACACCAGCGGCACCACCGGCCGGCCGAAGGGCGCGGAACTGACGCACGCGAACATGCTGCTCAATGCCCTGACCGCCAACCGGTTGTTCGACAGCACCCCGCTGCGCCCGGACACCTACCTGCTCACCCTGCCACTGTTCCATTCCTTCGGCCAGACCGTGACGATGAATGCCGGCCTGTCGGTCGGCGCCACCCTCGTGCTCCTGCCGCGGTTCGACGCGAAGGCGGCGCTCGAGCTCATGGTCGGCGAGGACATCACCGTCTTCGCCGGGGTGCCGACCATGTACTGGGCTCTGCTCGGCGCGGTCGACGACACCGTCGACGTCGACCGCATCTCCCGCTCCCTGCGGCGCGCGATCTCCGGTGGCGCCGCGCTGCCCGTGGAGATCCACGCCCAGTTCGAACGCCGCTTCGGCGTGCGGATTCTCGAGGGCTACGGTCTGTCCGAAACCTCGCCGCTGGCGGTCTTCAGCGACCCCGAACGCGACCCCCGCCCCGGCTCGATCGGTGTTCCGGTCTGGGGCATCGAGGCCAAGCTCGTCGACGAGCACTGGAACCCCGTTCTCGGCGACGACCAGGTCGGGGAGCTCGCACTCCGCGGCCACAACGTGATGAAGGGCTACCTCGGCCGGCCCGACGCCACCGCCGAGGTGATGCGCGACGGCTGGTTCCGCACAGGCGATCTCGCACGGCGCGACGAGGACGGCTTCTACTACATCGTCGACCGGGCCAAGGATCTCATCGTCCGCGGCGGATTCAACGTCTACCCCCGAGAGATCGAGGAAGTACTGATGACGCACGCCGCGGTCTCGCTCGCAGCCGTCGTGGGCGTCCCGGACGAACGGCACGGCGAAGAAGTCAAGGCATTCGTCATCCTCGAACCGGGTGCACGGATCACCGAGACGGAGCTGATCGACTGGTGCAAGGACCAGATGGCCGGCTACAAGTACCCCCGGTCCGTCGAATTCACCGCGGCCCTGCCCATGACCGCCACCGGAAAGATCCTCAAGCGCGAGCTGGTCTCGGCCGTCGTCGACCAGGTTCGCGGCCGATGACCGCCCACACGCCCGGTGCGGCTCCTTCCATCGTCGACCGCATGAAGGCGGAGGGCACCTGGAACCCGCTGTGGGACGGGATCGAGGAACTCGATCCCGAATGGACCGAGCATTACCTGACGGCGACGATGCAGCCGTACCAGAGCGGCGTGCTCTCACCGCAGGTCGTCCAGTTGCTGTGCATCGCCGTCGATGCCTCCTGCACCCACATGTACGCTCCCGGGCTGCGGCGACACATACGAGCCGCACTCGATCTGGGCGTCACCGCCCGCGAGATCGTCGAAGTCCTGAAGCTCGCGACCACCATCGGCATCCACTCGCTGAACATCGGCGTGCCACTCCTCCTCGAGGAACTGTCCTCCCAGGGTCGGGTGCCCGAATCGGACTGTGCCGGGCACGCCTGACACAACGCCGCTCCCGCACTCCCCGGGCAGAACGCCCCACATCTCGAGGAACAATCATGACGCTTCGACTTCAGCACAAGCCGGCAGGTCTCGAGGTGGTCTTCGAGATCAACTGCGAGATCGACGGTGGGACACGACCGGTGTGTATCGCCGAGATGGTTGTGCTCTCCACGTGACCGCCGGAAACGTGCTCGATCACCACACCCGGTTCGAGGAGCGGATCGTCCGCGTCGGCTGCCACCGGATCCGGGTCAGCGTGCGCCACGGGAGCGGAGTTCCTGTGGTGTTGTGCAACGGTCTCGGCGCCGGATTGGAAATCCTCGGTCCGATCGTGGAGTCCTGGAACGCGGGGGCGACGATCGTGCGCTTCGACGTACCCGGCGCCGGTGGGTCGCCGTCGTCGCTGGTGCCGTACGGCTTCCCGTATCTGGCATGGGTCGTGGGCCGGGTCCTCGACGCCCTCGGTTTCCGGGTCGTCGACGTCGTCGGATACTCGTGGGGCGGCGCGCTGGCTCAGCAGTTCGCCCTGCAGAATCCGCGGCGCTGCCGGCGTCTCGTGCTCGTCGCCACCAGCACCGGGGCAGTGTCCGTCCCGGGCAGTCCGCGCACCTTGGCGAAGATGCTCACCCGCCGGCGATTCGACGACGCCGCCTGGGCCGCGGCGAACGTCGCGGAACTGTACGGCGGTACCGCCCGCCCGAACGCCGGCGCGGTCGCCGGCCTGCTCGGCAGGCAGCCCCGCACGACGTCGCGAACCGGATATCTGCAGCAACTGCTCGCCGGGGCCCTGTGGACGAGCCTGCCGATGCTGCCGCTGATCCGGCAACCGGTCCTCGTGGTCGCCGGCACCGACGACCCGATCGTTCCCGCCGTCAATGCCCGCATCATGCACCGGCTGCTTCCCCATGCCACCCTGCATATGCACTCCGGGGGGCACATCGACGTGCTCACCGGAGCCGGCGAGGTCGTGCCGGTCATCGATGCGTTTCTCGCGACCGGATGACGGCTTCTGCGCCGCGACGGTCCGACGAGGAGGCACGTGCCGCACTTCGCTCGTCGGACCGATCCGCGGTACGTCACGAGGTTTCCGGGCCGTCGCCCTCGGACCGGTCGTCGCCGTGGCGCCGACGCCGTTGCTCGAAGGCGCTCACCGCAGCTTCGATCGTCGGATAGAACCGCGACGTATCGAATCGGTCACCCACGCCGAAGCGCACGAGCCGATCCTTCACGGGGCCTTTCATCTCTGCGAAGACGAGCCTGACGTGCTGGCTCTCCAGATACCGGTCGAGGTCGACCACTTCGTCGACGGCTGTGGTGTCCAATCCGATGATCGGCTCGGCGGCGACGACGACCCATTCGACGGGAGACGCCGAGTCGTTCACCAATGAACGGACGTAGCTGTCGAATATCTCCCCGTTGGCGAAGAACAACGGAGCATCGAATCGAACGAGGACCAGACCCGGGATGCGCCGGCCCTCGGGGTGCCGGGTGATGTCGTGGAACCCGTCCCGGTCCGGAAGGGCGACCAGCTCCGTCCGATAGGGCTGCCATACCCGCACAACCACTGCCACGAAGGACAATCCGATCGCCACCAGGATGCCCTGCAAGACCCCCACCAAGGCGACGCCGACGAACGCTGCAGCGGCCAGACCCGCTTCGACGCGGCTCATCCGCCACATCCGCACCACACCGGGCACGTCGACCAGCGCCCACGCCGCGACGATCACCACCGCCCCCAGCGTGGCCTGGGGGAGATACGCCGTCACTCCGGGTGCGAGCAGAACGAACAACAGCACCGCTGTGGCTCCGACGACTCCGGCCAGCTGGGTGCGGGCTCCGCTCTCCTCTGCCACCGGGGTACGGGAACCGCTGGCCGAGATCGGGAACCCACCGAACACCCCGCTGGCCACGTTCGCGACTCCGATCGCCTTCATCTCCGTACTGCCGTCGACGTTCTCGCCCCGCCGGGCTGCGAAGGTGCGCGACAGCACGCCGGAGTCGGCGAAGGCGATCAACGCGATACCCGCCGCCGGCCCCACGAGCGCGGCCACCTCATCCCAGCTCACCCCGCCGAACGACGGGAGGGGCATACCGCGTGGCAGGGCGCCGACCATGTCGATGTCGTCGGTGAGGTCGATCGCGAAGGCGACGACCATGGCTCCCCCGACCGCGACCAGAACACCCGGAACCTTGGAATGCAGCACCTTGAGCCCGATGATCACCGCCAGCGACACACCGCCCACGAGCGCCGTCGTCGGGTCGACGTCCCCGTCCAGCACCGCCCCGACGATCCCGGCAAGCTCGTCGAGAAGGCCCGAGGCGTCGACCGAGAAGCCCAGCAGCTTCGGCAGCTGCCCGACGATCACGATCAACGCGATCGCGTTGAGATAGCCCAGGCGCAACGGCTTGGACAACAACTCGGTGACGAACCCGAGCCGCAGCAACCCTCCGAGGATCATGATCACGCCGACCAGCACCGCCAGGACGCCCGCCAGGACCAGTGCGCTTTCCGGGTCCGCGGCCACGGTCAGCGGCAACACCGCCGCAGCGATCAGCGGCGCCAGCGACGAGTCCGGTCCCAGAACGAGAATCTTGGACGGTCCCACGACGGCGTACGCGAGCAACGGCACGATGGTCGCGTACAGGCCCGCGTACGCGGGCAGCCCGGCGGCTTCGGCGTAGCCCATGCCGGCAGGAATGAGCAGTGCGGTCAGAACGAGCCCGGCCGTCACATCCGAGCGCAACCATTCGCGGCGGTAACGGCGTACCGTCACGACACCGGGCAGCCCAGCCAGGGCTCGGCTGAAGGACATTCAGAGAGTATGGCACCGCAGGCCCAGTCGGAAACGCCGATTGTGGGCAACACACGCACCGGTTGCTGCGTCGGCCCGGAACACCCGTGCCCATCGGTGTTCTCTCGCGCGTGTTCTTACCCGCGCGGACCGCACTTTCGGGCGCGACGCGAGCAACCCACCTACGATCGATTCGAGCCGGGACGCCCGAGGGGGGAGCCATGTCCGAGATCGAGAGGCCCGAGCTGCGGGCCGCCGTCGACGAGATCCTCAACCGCCGGCCCGCCGTCGGCCTGGCGGTCGGCGTGGTCCGCGACGGAACGCTGGAGTTCTTCCACGGGCACGGCGTCGCGGACATCCCGTCGAACAGACCCGTCACCGAGGACACGATCTTCCGGATCGCATCGATCACCAAGACGTTCACGGCGATCGCGGTCATGCAGCTGTGGGAACGGGGACTCGTCGACCTCGATGCGCCCGCCGCCGACTATCTGCGCGCCTTCCGGCTGGTCCCCGCGCGGTCCGGCTGGCGGCCCGCGACGGTGCGCCACCTGCTGACCCACACCGCGGGACTCGGCGAGGTGGCGCCGGCGTCCGGCGCGCTCCGACCGAATTTCGGGGAGAACGTCGAGCCCGGACGGCCACGATCCCTGGCCGAGCACTATCGAGGAAGACTGCGCATCGACGCGGAGCCCGGCACCAGGTTCCGGTACGGGAACCACTCGCACGCGACGCTCGGCCAGATGGTCGAGGACATGACCGGGCAGCCGCTGCACCGCTACCTGCGCGAGCACGTCTTCGAACCCCTCGGCATGACGAGCACCAGCCTCGTCCGGGCCGACCTGGACGCCGCGCGGATCGCGACCGGCTACACCCTGCGCTCGAGCGGCCCCAGGGCGGTCCCCGAACGGGAACCGGTGACGGCGGGAGCCGGCGCGGCGTACTCGACACCCACGGACATGGCCCGCTACGTCGCGGCGCTGCTGGGCGGCGGCGCCAATGAGCACGGATCGGTGCTCGAACCCGCGACGCTCGCCACCATGTTCGCGCCCCAGTACCAGGCCGATCCGCGGCTGCCCGGCGTCGGCCTGACCTTCTTCCGCGGCGACGTGGGCGGCCACCACGTGGCCGAGCACCAGGGCATTCTGCCCGGCTTCAACTCGCAGATCACCGTCGCCCCGGGCGACGGCGTCGGGATCCTCGCCTTCACCAACGGAGCGCACCGGGCCGTGATGTGGCTGCCGGTGGAAACCGGGACGCTGCTCGGGTCCGTGCTCGGCGTTCCGGGCGAGAAGATCCGCACCGACGTTCCGCAGCGCCCCGAGGTCTGGTCCGAGATCTGCGGGTGGTACTACCTACCCGGCCGGCTCACGGACACCCGCGTCCGGGCCATGATCGGCGCCGGCGTCGAGGTCTTCGTCCGTCGCGGCGAACTCCTGCTCCGGTTCCTGACCCCGCTGCCTCCGCTCTACCGGGGCCTGCCGCTGCACCCCGACGACCCGGCCGATCCGTACGCGTTCCGGTTCGACCTCGGCGACGGGCTGGGCTCCAGCCGGGTCGTGTTCGGGCGCGAGCCCGGAACGGACGACATGTCCGTGCACTTCGAGCTGATGCCGCTGTCCGCCCGGAAGCGGCCGCCGGCGACGAACCCGAGGTTGTGGACCGAGGGAGCGGGCGCCGTCGCCGCCGCGACGCTGCTCGTCCGCCGGGTTGCCCGGGGGCGGGGCCACTCCCCCGCACCCTGACCGGCACGGCGTCCGCCCGCACCGACCGGAGTGCCCGGCGGCGGGCAGGGGGGACGAACCGAAGCCCTGGGGTGGGTTACCGTCCGGAAGCCCCGGCGGGATGGTGGTAATGCCCCAGCCCCTTCCTCAGGAGTACACATGACCGTCCGACTTCGGGTGCGCGACATCGATGCTGTCCAACACCTCCGAGTGCCCTACATGATCGATGCCGGCACGAATGGTCTGCTGATGATCCATTCCGGATGGCTCATGTTCGATCTGTCGGCCGAGGACAGCGGCCAGCATGTCGACATCCTCTCGTTCGTCCCCTACGCCGACGACACCATCCAGACGTTCGCCCGCCAGGATGTGGCCGTGCCGATGGTGAGCGCCTCGATGACGAGCCTGCACGTTCGAGATACGGGCGCGATCCTCGCGGTCGACTCCGCCGTCGTCGGCCTGGAACAACGCCAGTTCACGGGCATCCAGGGCAGCCCGTTCGTACTGGTGATGCGCGCGAAAGCCTATGTGCGCGAAGGCGGTGTGGGACGGATGGCCTACCAGGTGACATGGCAGCTGCAACGCGACCGAACCGGGCGTGCCACCGGTCTCGGGCAGCCCATCGATCCGGGGAACACACGACCCTGACGGGTCGACACCGTGATCCCACGGCCTCGCCCCGAGCGGCCACTTCGCCACTGCGGTATTGGCAGGGACGTGGGGGTTCGTGCCCGCATCTGCCTCACGCGAGACGCGTGCACACTCACGCGGCCATCGTCGGCGCGATCGCCTCCATCTGTTCGAGCACCAGCTTGATCGCGCCTGCCTGCCGGTCCGGCGGGTACTTGTACCGCGTGAGCAACCGCTTGATCTGCGAGCGCAACTTGGCCTTGACGTCCGCCCGCACGCGCCAGTCGGTCCTGACGTCGCGACGCATGACAGCGACGAGTTCCCGGGCGATCTGGGCGAGCACGTCGTCGCCCTGCTCGGTGACGGCGGATTCGTTCTGGGCCACGGCGTCGTAGAAGGCGAGTTCGTGCCAGTCCAGCGGCGGATCGAAGCGGCGGCCGCGGTCGCCCTCGGCCTGCACCTCCTGCGCGACCTCGACCAGCGCGGCGATCACCTCCGCGGAGGTGAGCTGCGAGTTGGTGTACTTGTTCATCAGTTCCTGCAGACGTTGTGAGAACGCTCGCTGACGTACCAGATTGTGCCGTGCAACCTTTCGCGCTTCCTCGTTGATGAGCTTGCGGAGCGCCTCGATCGCGAGGTTCGGGTTCTTCGCATGTTCGGCCCGTGCCAGGAATTCCGCATTGAGTTCGGTGAGCGACGGTCGCGGAATGCCGGCGGCGTCGTAGATGTCGAGTACCTCGCCGGATTCGACCGAGGCGGCCATGAGCTGACGCAAGGCACGCCGCACGTCCTCCGGAACAGCGAGCCCCCGCGCCTGCCGATCCTCGGCGTCGAACTTCGCCATGTAGACGCGGACTTCCTCGAAGAACTTCGCGTCGGCGGCCAGCCCTCCCAGATCGGGATGAGTGCCGCAGATCGCCCAGGCGCGGGACAGTTGGGAGGAGAATTTCCGGAAGCGGGCCGCCAGGGTCTCGTCCCCTTCCGGCACCCGGTTCTCCGGAAGCTTCGGGTCGCGCAGGTAGTTCACGGTGGCGAGCACGGCTTCGATATAGCCACGCGGTCCGGTGGCGGACCGGAGGCGCGACCGCCAGTCGAAACCGTGCAGCATGTTCACGAGCACCGTGAGCAGGTTCTTGACGGCGTCGACGGACTCCTCGATCGGCCGGCCCAGCGGTTTGGTCTCCTGATCCGTCGCCGTGTACTCGGCCAGCGCCTCAGCGAGGTTGTCGGCGACGGGCGCGTAGGCCACGAGCAGCCCGTCGCGTTTGCCGCGGAAGGTGCGGTTGACCCGGGCGAGGGCCTGCATGAGCAGCGCACCCTTCAACGGCCGGTCGAGATAGAGAGTGTGCAGCGGCGGCGCATCGAAGCCGGTGAGGAGCATGTCCTTGACGATGACGATTTCGAGCTCGTCGTCGATGTCCTTGAGCCGCTTCTTGATCGCGGCGTTCGCCGAGTCGCGGCGCACATGCCTGTCGATCGGCGGCTGATCGGCCGCGGTTCCCGAGTAGACGACTTTGATTCGCCCGCTGGAGATCTCGCCCGAGTGCCAATCCGGGCGCAGTGCGACGATCTCGTCGTAGAGATTGGCGCAGATCTCGCGGGTCGCGCACACGATCAGGGCCTTGCCGGGCGCGGTGGGGTTGTCGTCGGACCCGACGAATTTGGCCATCTGCTCGCGGCGACTCTCCCAGTGTTCGACGAGGTCGGCGGCGAGCTTGTGCAGCCGGGCCGGCGCGCCGTAGACGGCGTTGACGACCGCGACGGACTTCTCGATGCGGTCGCGGTCGGTGTCGTCGAGTCCGACGGTGAGTTCGTCGGCGGACGCGTCGATCTGCTCCTCGGTCACGTCGCCGGCGAACGCAACCTTGACCAGCCGGCTTTCGAAGTGGACCGGGACGGTGGCGCCGTCCTCGACCGCACGGGTGAGGTCGTAGACGTCGATGTAGTCGCCGAACACCGCCCGGGTGTCCCGGTCCT
The DNA here is from genome assembly GCF_011058165.1 of Rhodococcus aetherivorans. Lineage (GTDB taxonomy): Bacteria > Actinomycetota > Actinomycetes > Mycobacteriales > Mycobacteriaceae > Rhodococcus > Rhodococcus aetherivorans. The sequence continues at coordinate 27,712 of NZ_JAALEG010000010.1, read as the reverse complement.
CGAACGAGACGGGCGTGCCGGTGAAGGCGATGAGGGTCGCGTGCGGCAGCGCGTCGCGCAGGTGACGCGCGTAGCCGTCGAGGTTGTCGTAGTGGCTGCGGTGCGCCTCGTCGACGATGACGATGATGTTGCGCCGGGCCGAGAGGAGGGGGTGGCTGTGGCCGGATTCGCGTTCGTCACGGCTGCGCCCGAATTTCTGCAGGGTCGTGAAGTAGATCCCGCCGGTTGTCCGGCCGGACAGTTCAAGAAGGGCATGACGATGTCGGACGACAAGACGCCCGCACCCGCCGGCTGGTACCCCGGTCCGAACGGGGGCCAGCGTTACTGGACGGCACCCGGTGGCTGGACTTCCCTGGTTCCGGCGCCGTCGACGGCAAGAAGCGCCGAATCAGGAAGAAGCCGCTCCTGATCGTGCTGGCAGTCCTGCTGCTCGCCGTGGGGGGTGGGGCGCTCACCTGGAAGCTCAATCACGACGCCCAGGTTGCGGCACAGGTCGCGGCGGCAGAGGAAGCTGCACAGCGCGAAGCGGAACGCCTGGCCGCCGAGAAGGCGGCGCAGCAGCAGCGCGACAACGCCGAGCGCGCCTCCCGCGCGCGATCCGTCTCTGAGATCGAGTCGAGTGTGGAGCAGATGGCGAGCAAGCACATCGACAACGGAATGTTCGACGGGCCGGTGATCGAGGTGACCTGCTCACCCGGCAACGGCGGGTCCACCGACAACCTCACCGAGACGACGACGGTGTTCGAGTGCTTCGTCGCGACCGAGGACAACGGCGACGGCACGATGAGCGGGTACAAGTACCACGCGACGATGAACTGGACGACGGGCAGTTTCACCTACGGGTTCGGGGCGCCGTAGCGACGACGACAACCGCACGCTTCGGCGTCCTGTCGCGCCTCAGGGCGTTACGCCCGTCCCTCCACACCTGCTCCGGACATCGACAACGAAAGCGACGGTTGTCGATGTCCGGCGTTGTCCAGCCTGCGAGGTGAGCGGAGGAGAACCGAGCTCAGCGCCCCAGCCCCAGCGTGGCGCTCAGTTCGGGGATCCGGGTCGCCAAGGCGGAGTAGACGAGACGGTCGTTCACCTTGTCGTAGTGGTGCGCGATCAGGTTTCGCATCCGTCCGATCGCCACCCAGTCGACGCCGGGGAACTCGGACTTGAACGTCTCCGGCAGCTTCTCGACGACCGTGGCCACCTGGATCAGGATGTGCCGACCGTTGTTCCGCAGCACGCGCCCGTAGGGACTGTCCTCCAGGTAGGCATCCAGACCGAGTCCCACCGTGTAGGCGGCATCCGCCGCGAAGTCGGCAAGGTCCTGTAAACGACGGCGAACACGCTCGTCCGCATTCTCCTCCGACGTCACAGCTTCTCCGATGTCACAGCGCCACGGCTTCCTCCCGGGCCCGGTCCCCCACGCGCCCCCCGGCTCGCCCGTCGACGATCTCGACCCGCACGGTGAGCAGGTCTTCCAATGCTTGCTGCAACCCGAGGAGGTCGACGATGTCGTGGCGATCGCTGAAATCCACGATGAGGTCGATATCCGAGGCGAAGTCGTCGTCGCCGCGCGCCACAGATCCGAACACCCTCGGGTTTGGCAGTCCCGCCTCGGCGAAGAGTTCGCGCACTTCTTCGCGTCGGGCTGCCAGAGCCTCGGAGGGGCGAACGGGCAGGGCTGCCGTCAGCGCCGAACGGGCCGGCTCGGACGGCTGCCGTCGTCCGGTCTCGATTGCGGCGATCAGAGGCTGCTTGATGCCGGAGCGCTCGGCGAGCTCCCGTTGCGAGAGACCCAGAATCCCCCGCCGGATGCGAACGAAGTCACCGAAGCCGACGGCCACGACATCACGATAACAGATTTTGTTATCGATTGAAGCGATGTGGGCCGGACGCGGCCCATGCCCCGCGGGGAGTCACGGGTTCGCTCGGATGTGCAGTTCTCGTGACGACACGCCGGGCAACGTCCACGAGAACTGCGCGCTCGGCACAGTGCCGCTCAACCGAAGTTCACCTGACGACGAGCGTTCGCCAGGCACGTGACGGCGCCCGTCCCGAACGGACCGAACCGGTCGAACAGCACCGAGGTGCCCACCGCGACGCCGGCGGCGCTGAGGTGGTGATCGGCTTCGACGCCGACCTCGGTGCCGACGGGCAGCCGCGAGAGGGTCAGCGTGAGGTCGCCGTTGATGAAGCCGACGCCCTCGTCGCTCCAGTTGGCCATGAAACTGGTGCCCTCGCCGACGACCGCGGTCCGCACGAACGGCGACATCTCCTCCCCCACGATCACCGGAATCTGCCGGGACCACATGCGTTTCCGGCTCGCGTTCTGATGCTCGGACCGCACCTGCGACCAGCCCTCAGGGTGCGCGTCGCTGCCGAACCAGGTGGGTGCGAATCCCGCCTCCGGGCCGTCGAGTGCTTCGGCGGGCGGCGTCGGGTGCTCGTCACGGGTCCAGACGGTGCCCGGCGGCTGCTCGGATGGACGCAGGTAGACGACGGTCCCGCGGGCGGTGACGTCGTCGCCCTGGATCAGGTAGGCGTCGGCGACGCGGATGCGGTTGCCGTCTCGCACGCGGGTCGTCTCGAACCGGACGGGCGCGTTCTGCACCGGCCTGAACAGGTCGACGGTGAGCCGGGCGGGGACGAACCCGTCGGGACCGTGGTCCTTGTCGAGTTCCCGGGCGAGCAGGCCGGTCACGCACGGTCCGGCCAGCATCGTCGACGACCAGGGGCTGACGGCGTACTTCGTGGGAAGGTACGTGCCGTCCGATTCGGTGAAGTATCCGCGCATGGAGTCAGGCATGCTCGGATTCTCGCAGCACTCGTTTCCTCAGCGAACGTCCCGGTCAGGTTCCGATGTCCTCGCTCGTCCCGCGATGCCGTAGCCACACCATCGCCGCACCGCAGGCCAGGATGGCGGCGGTCGACGCGCCCACCGACGTCCACGTCCACGCACTCGGGCTCCACCCGGCTGGGTCGTCGGTGAGCGGGGTGTAGGCGGTCCAGCCGAACTGCGCGAGCAGCGGCAACGCCAGCACCGCCGGCAGAGCCAGCGAGGTGGCGGTCACGGGCGCCGTCGACGGCAGTGACGCGATGATCGTGTATGCGGCGGCGAACGGCACCACGAGGATCGTCGCCGCGAAGTTCACGTTGTCCCACGGCGGACGATCGAAGATCCCGGAAGCCGCGACGAGCGCGAGCAGCCCCACGCCCACCAGGGGCATCGGCCTGCGGCGACCCAGCCATACACCAACGGCCACGAGAACCGGCCCGATCAGCAGCGCCGGCCACGCGGCCGGCGACCACAAGACGGTGCCGCCCGCGGCGACGACCACGGCCGTCGCCGCCAGGAGCACCGCCCCTGTCCGTCTCCGCAGCCACAGCGCCGCGGCGATGAGCACCGGCACCGCCACCAGACCCCACAGCCACCGCCCCTCCCCGAGGTCGTCCAGGGAGAACAGCGCGTGGTGGAACGACCAGTACAGCCCCACCCCGAGGATCGGCACACCGATGCCGACGGCCACCTCCCGCCCACGCGCCCGGGCGACCGGCGCCGTGTCGTTTCCGGCGGTCAGCGCCACCACCCCCGCCGCAACGGCGGTGACGATCGCCAGCGACAGCCACACGGCATTGACCGGCTGAACGCTCGCTGCAAGGTAGGACGCGTACCGCTGAGGCGCCGAGTCCAGCTCCCGGAACTGCGCAAGCGGCTCGGCCGTCAGCAGCCCGGCGACCACCACTCCGGGCAGGGCGGCGTGCAGCTTCTCGGCGCCCAGCACGACGAGCGCGCCGAGCAGCAGGCCCGCCCCGATCGTCGCGACGTACATGTCGAACCGCCACCCTCCCGGCAGCGCGACGACGGCCACGACCATCGCGCCGACCAGGGCGGTCGCGAGCACGCGCCGGCGAATCGCTGTCGCCACGGCCAGCGCCGCGAGCCCCCCGGCTGCGGCGGCAGCAACGTCGGATGTGAACACCGGGCCGGGCAGCAACCCGTCGGCCAAGGGATAGGTGTCGACGCTCGGGGCGGCCAGCACCAGCCCCGCAGTGAACCCGCCGACGACAAGAAGGACATATCGGAAAATTGACGCCACGCCCTACCATCGCCGGGCGTCCCACCTCGGGCGTGCTCGACGCGCCGGACTCTCTTCGGATTTCGCCACGCGCGCCCCAGAATCCGAACGCGCGTTCGAGTTGACGGCACGCGTCGGCCGTGCCACCATCCCTCCATTGGCCTGAAAACAGGTCGACCCCGGCAGGTGTTGCAGCACCGCACCGGGGTCTGGGCACACGACAGAAAGAGCTGTCATGCACCGTAGGGTGGAGTCTATCCACACGCCCGGCAGGGGCGTGTATCCGCAACCGCGCGCACGTTCCGTCGCGCCGATCTCACACCGCCGCGCCCGGTCGACGTCCTGACGCACGAGCCCCTCGGCTTCGAGGGGCTCGTCGTGCATCGCTGTTCCCGGTGTGCGCAACGGTAACCGAGACACACCGGTCCACGTCGCTACTCTCCCGTGGTCCGACGTCAGCGCACGGACGCTGCGAGCGCGACTTCGTCGTGCTCGAAACCGACTGGGCACCAGTACCTTTGTCCCCGTAGCTGGTGGCGGGGCACCTGATCGCGCGGGTCGACACGTTCGTTCGGGTCCAGCACAGCCGCACGTCGCCCGCGACGTGGGGCCGAAAGTGCTGGCCGAGAAGGTCTATCGGGGTATGGCGACCGGGCAGCGTTGGGGAAGGGGCCGAAAGACTCAGGGACCCGTAGGGTCTCCGCTCGGTCGAGGACAGTCGCCCGCAGGGCGTCCGTCTCCTCGAAGCGTCCTGCGCCGCGGCACGTTCACCTACGCCACAACCGAGGCGCGCGATCTATCCGGCGGAAATGTCGGCACCCAGGAAGTCTTCGAGTGCCCGCACGACCTCGGCCGTCTGCTCGTCGTGCGGGTTGTGCCCGGCCCGGTCGATGATCCGAAGGCGCGCACCGGGAATGCCGGCGGCCAGCTCCCGCTGGCACTCCGGCGGGAACACGAAGTCCTCGCGCCCGGCCACGACGAGCGTGGGCGCGGTGATCCCACCGAGACGATCGGTGACCGTCCAGTCCTTCAGCAGATGCCGGCCGGCGAAGATGAGCGGCGCCGGCCGCAGCCTCGAACGCCACGCTCCGCTGCTCAGCTCGCGAGCCAGTATGTCGAGGCCGGAACGGTAGAAGTATGCGTCCCCGATCTGCGCGAAGATCGGGAAGTACTCGCGGGGAGTGAACTCGCCGGTGAACCACCGCCGCGCCAGCTCCGCCTTCTCCCGGCTGTAGCCGCGTTCGAGGAGCACCTTCGGAACGTTCTGGCGCTCCCAGTGACTGTCGGCGCCGGTGTCGAGCAGCACGAGATGCGAGACCCGCTCGGGGTAGCGCAGAGCGTACTCGAGCGCGACCTGCCCGCCGAACGAATGCCCGAGCACCGCCCACCGCTCGAAACCGAGACTCTCGCGCAGGGCGTCGGCATCCGCGGTGAGGTTCTCCCACGTCATCGTTTCGACGGGTGCACCGATCGAGCGCCCGTTGCAGCGGTGGTCGTAGAACACCAACGTGAACCGGTCCGCGCACTGCCGGAAGGCTTGCATCGTCCACATGTCCGCCGACGGTCCGCCGTGCATGACCACCAACGGAGGTCCCTGCCCGACCACGTCGACGTAGAGGGAGGTGTCCCGGATCGGGACCCGGCCGGGCCGGACGCGGTGCAGGCTGCCGCGCCATTTCACCACCGCCGACGAAGGACCACGCGAGTCGCGTCCTCGCGCCTCTCCTGTCGCCGTGTTCGAATCTGTTGCCCGCGAGTTATTTTCGATTCTTCTTTTGAGGACCACCAGCATGCGCGCCTGCATGATCCACACGACCGGGGGGAAGATTCCGGAGTAGACGAGGCGCGTAATCCATCGCGGTCGGCCCGCCTGATATCCGCTGATGACGAGGCGGGTGCGCCCGCCGGGCAGCTCCTTCAGCTGGAAGCCCCACAGTCCTTCCAGATAGCCGGACGGTCGCGGCTGCCCGGGGTCGAGGGTGCGGCCCCGCAGATCGATCAGCCCGTACAGCCCGAGGAAACGATTCGGCTCGATCCGTGCGACCTTGTACGCGTCCAGAGGTCCCGCGCCGGGCGCCCAGTACTTCAGTTGGTCGCCGGGCCGGATGTCCTGCCATTCCGGGTGCACTTCCCGGGCGCTCGGGCGACCGGCGTTGTCCAGGTGATCCCAGGAGTACCACCCACCGCGGTCCCAGCCCATCTGCACCAGCCACGGCCAGACCTGCTCGGGCGGCGCGTCGATGGTGACGGCCATCGCTCCCGACCTCTCGCCGTCGGGCACCAGGTCGGCGCCGGGGAACGGCCCGCTGATCTCCTCGTCGGTGGCGCCCCACCGCACGAGCCGGGGGCGCACGAGGCTCCCGTAGACCACGGCCGTCGCCGCGCCCGCCACCGCAATCTTCGGTGCGACTGCCATACGTCCAGCGTGCGCCGGGTTCCGGTGCTTCACAAGAGGCCGGCGACCCTCACATCTACCGCGACACGGTCAGTCGTCACCATCGAGCAGCTCGTGCGGCTGCCTCTCGCCTGAATTCCGCCATTCCATCGCATCGAGCGGGCGCCGGGCGTGCGCTGGTGAGCGCATCAGGGTGATGCGGCGTCCCGTCGCCGAACCACACGCGATCGGATCGCGGCCTCTCCCGGCGTAGTGTCAATTTCCCTCGGGAATCAGCCTTCTCAGCGCCTCGCGAGTCGGCTCGTCGGTGGAATAGATGACGGTGCCGATCATGCCCCGCGTCAGGAGAACCTTGTACACGTTTCGCACCAGACGATCGAATCGAATATCGCTGATCTTCTTCGCATTTCTGAAGTCGGGATCCTTGTTGGCCGTACGGACCGAAACGAATCCTCCGTCCCGCCACACCAGGTCCGGTCCGAGGATGACGCCGTTCCAGTCGTATTCGAAACCCTGCGCGGTGTAGACACAGCCGACCTGCCCGAAACCCCCGTCCTCGGTGGCCCACAGTGCGGCCGGCGGCGCGTCGCCGGTGCGGCGTTCGCTCTTGCTGTTCCACGGCCGTGCCCACGCGCCGATCTGCACATCCGGGACGAGACGGCCGTCCTTGTCGGGGTTGCTCCACGGCCAGCAGTACCCCGCCGTCATGCGTGCCGAGTATCCGCGGTCGCGCTGCTGCTCGAGCAGGAACTCGAGCTCCTCCGGGGAATCGGCCACGCGCACCGCGAACTGCGGATCCCCCGACCACCGCACCGGGCCACCCTCGACGAGACCGAGCAGACGCTTGACCCACAGCACGTACTCCTCGCTGCCTCCGCAGCGGAACTGCTCCCCGAGGTGCACGTGATGGGTTTCGAGTCCGAGCGTCGCGGCGTAGCGCTCGATCTGTTCGAGCGAGCCGAGTTCACCCGGCCGCACCACCTGGTGCTCGTCGAGCAGGAACACCGGGACGCGCGCCGCCGAGATGAGTTCGTCGATCTGCGGTCGATCGGTGCGCAGCTCGGCGCGGGTGTACCGATCGACGGAGGTCTCACGGATTCGGTGCGCCTCGTCGAGGATCAGCACGTCGAGGCCGTTGCGTTCGGCCGACATGAACTGGTTGAAGTACTTGAACATCTTCTGCACCCGCGGGGCGCGCGCCCCGGCGACCTTGCGCAGGGTCTGGGTGAACGAACGCGACCCGGTGGCATGCAGGACGGTGCGGCCACGGCGGGCCAGCTCGCCGAGCAGGGACAGCGCGATCACGCTCTTGCCACTGCCGGGTCCCCCGGTGACGATGACGACGCGCTTGCGGTCCGCGGCGCGGGACATCTCGACCTCGTGCAGCACCAGGTCCACGGCCAACTGCTGATTGCCGAGCAGATGGAACTGCGGCCGGTCGCGCACCTCGGCGGCGGCGACCTTCAGCAGCTGCTGGGACGGTGCGACCGCGGACTTCAAGAGTGTGTCGCCTGCGGTGTGCCCGGACACCGGGGCGAGCCGGGTGCGGAGAAAGTCGATCATGTCGCCGCGGTCGGCGGCGGTGAACAACCGGCCGGTGATCCCGCCCGGATAGGCGCGCAGCTCCGCCACCGCGGACGGATCGGTGGCGTTGTGCAGGTACGCGAGTCCCGCGAGGGCATCGGGCTGATCCACGACAGCGCGCGCGAAATCGCTCAGGTAGTCGCAGTACCCCTTGACCTGCGCGACGGGATGCAGCCTCGGCCCGCCCGGCATTCCCGCCACCTCGACGAGTTCGGGATTGTCCTCGAAGCGCCGCGCGGCCGACCACTGCTTCAGCTCCACCACGACATACGACACGGCCCCGGTGGCCGGATGAGTGCCGGCGAGCACCACGTCGGCACGCTGCGAGGTGAGCGGCAGATGGTACTCGAGCAGCATCTCGACATCGCCGAGGCCGGCATCGACGAGATCCTGCGCAAGCACCGGCAGGCTTCGGCTCCACGACTTCTGTTCGGCCTGACTGGGACGATGACCGGTGCGAAACAGCATCTGCTCCAACAACTGCTCCGCCAGCGAATCGGGCCGATCCAACTCGGCGATCCGGCGGGCAGATGTACGAAGCAGCGTCACGGTCAGGTCCCCTGGGCAGCACGAATTCAGTCGTGCGGGTGGGGACATGTCCGGGACCGCTCATCGCAGCGGAAGTCCGTCGGGCCGCAGTGGAGAGGCTAGCGGAGGGCTGCTCCCCGATGACACCGGCAGGGTCACCCGTCCGGCAGGATGAGCACATGATGTCGCTTCTCGCCGCGCCCCTCGGAGCCGCCCGCATCGCCCTGGACCGGACCGTGGAGGTCGCCGAGTTCGCGGTGTCAGTTCCCGGGCGGGTCACGAGCCTGTTCGAGGCCACCGAGGCGCTCGTCGCCCGCGTCGACGACGTGGTCACCGACGCCCGCGCGATCGTCGCGCGCATCGACGAGGTCGTCACCGACGCCCGCGCCGCCGTGGGCCGGGTCGACGAGGTCATCGACAGCAGCTCGACGGTGGTCGGCGACGCCGCGGCCGTGGCCCACCGGGCGCAGGATGTGGTGTCGTCCGCCGGCCGCACGTCCGACGCGGCCGGCGAACTGCTCGACACCTACGCGCCGATGGCGACGCGGGCCGCGCCGCTCGCGGGCCAGTTCATCGAGGAACTCAGCGCCGAGGAGGTCCACGCGGCCGTCGTCCTGCTCGATCAGCTGCCGGAGCTCGCGGACCGGATGACGGCCCTGATGCCGATCCTGGGCACGCTCGAGAGCGTCGCCCCGGAGATCCACGAGCTGCTGGGCGTCGCGAAGGACGTGCGGCAGGCGATCGTCGGCGTCCCGGGCTTCAACTTTCTGCGCCGTCGCGGCGAGGACAAGGAGAACGGCGACGACGACTGACGATCACGGCTGGACGAGGATCTTGACGTTCTCCTCCTTGTTGGTGATCAGTTCCTCGAAGCCGTCCTTGACGATGTCGTCGAGCCCGATCCGGCCGGTGATGAACTGGTAGGGGTCGACCTTGCCGGAGGCGATCATCTCGATCGTGGCGGGATGATCGTTCGCGTAGGCGAGGCTGCCGAGCAGGTTGACCTCGCGGAAGACGAGGTCGTTCATGGCGACGCTCGCCTCGTGGCCCCAGATCGCGACGTTCACGCACGTGCCGCCCGCCCGGGTGGACTGGATAGCGGTCTTCAGGACCGCGTCGATGCCGGCGCATTCGAAGGAGACGTCGGCGCCACGGCCGCCGGTCAGCTCCAGCACCTGCTCGGTGACGTCGCCGTCGCGCGGGTCGATGATGTGGTCCGCCCCGGCCGGCTCGGCCTTCTTCTTCCGCACCTCGGCCGGTTCGACGACGATGATCTGCTCGACGCCCGCCGCGCGCAGCGCCGAGGTGGTGACGAGCCCGATCGGCCCGGCCCCGAACACGAGCGCCGAGTGGCTCGGCCGCGCACCCGAGAGCCGCACGGCGTGGTACGCGACGGCGAGCGGTTCGACGAGGGCGCCGACGTCGGTGCCGAGTTCGCCGAGCGGATGAATCCAGCGCCGCTCGGCGACGACGTACTGCGAGAAGCCGCCGCCGTATCCGGACAGGCCCACGAATCCCAGTGTGCTGCACACGTTGTAGCGGCCGTTACGGCAGGCGTCGCAGCGGCCGCAGATGATGTACGGCTCGACGACCACCCGGTCGCCCACCCGCACGTCGTCCACGCCGTCGCCCACTTCCGCGACGACACCGGCGAACTCGTGACCGAGGGTGATCGGCACGGTCTCGCCGGTGATGGGGTGCGGTGCGTCGGCGGGCGGGGCGAAGATCGGGCCCTCGAGGTACTCGTGCAGGTCGGTGCCGCAGATACCGCACCACTCGACCTCGACCTTGACGGTTCCGGGCCGGGTCGCCGGTTCGGGGACATCCTCGACCCGGATGTCCCCGGGGCCGTGGAAGCGGGCTGCCTTCATGGGTCGATCTCCTCGCTGTACGGGCGTCGGACCTGTTCGGCCATGTCCGACGCGGGACCATCCGGGTGCGCCGCTACCGAGGCCGGCGCGTGATCCAGAACACAGCGCCGGCGTCGCCGCAACAAGTGTTGCAGTGCGTTGCGCCGCGGCACCGCCGCGTGACGGGTGTGGTGCCGGCCACACAATTCGGCATATGCTCACCGCAACCCGACCGACGAGAGACGGAGACCGTGGGCAACTTCAGCGCCATCGAACCCGGCACCGACCTGCATCGATACGCGCGGGAGCTGGCGCGCATGCACGATGCGGTCATCGGCGGCGGTCGGTCGCCGCTGCGGCCGCGGTCGGTGGTGGCCCGGTCCTGGTCCCGGGTGCTCGTCGCGGGGCTGGCTCCGGACGGCAGCAACGCCCGCGCCCTGCTGCCGCTCGCCGAGGTCGAACGGCGCCGGCGGAACTCCCCGCTGTCGGGGGTGATCGGCGACCTCGAGCAGGTGGTGTGCTCCGTGGCCGAGGCGTCGCACATGTTGATGGTCGTGACCGACGCGGACGGGATCGTGCTGTGGCGGGCCGGGTCGGCCAAGGTGCGCAGCCGCGCCGACAGCCTCGGATTCAGCGAGGGCGCCCGGTGGACGGAGGCGACCGTGGGGACCAATGCGATCGGGACGGCCCTCGCCGAGGCCGCCCCGGTACAGCTGTTCTCCGCCGAGCACTTCGAGCAGTCCCAGCACCCCTGGTACTGCACCGCGGCACCGATCCACGATCCGCGCACCGGGGAACTGCTCGGCGTGGTCGACGTGAGCGGCCCCGCCCTGACGATCCATCCCACCATCAGCGCGCTCGTCGAGACGGCGGTGCGGCTCGCCGAGGCGCAGCTGTGGCGGTTGCACGAGAACCGGCTCGAACGGCTGCGCACGGCCGCGGCGCCGGTGCTCGCCTCGATGAGCGGGCCGCTGCTGCTCGTCGACGAGCACGGGTGGGTGGCGCACGCGTCGGGCGTTGCGGCCACCAAGCGCGTGGCGGCGCCGACGTCCGAGCGGACCTTGAGCGTGCCCGGCCTGGGCCTGTGCGTGCCGGAGCAGCTCGCGCACGGCTGGCTGATCCGGCCAGCGGGTGGCCCGGCGCGGATGGCGATCGAACTGGACCTGTCCGGCACGCCGACGGTCGTCGTCAGCGGCGCCGACTCGGCGTGGCGCAGCCCGCTGTCCGCCCGGCACGCCGAGATCCTGCTCCTGCTGCACCTGCGGGGGCCGCAGGGAATGACGGTGACCGAGGTGAGCAACGGCATCTACGGCGACCCGGACCACGCCGTCGCGGTGCGGGCGGAGGTGTCCCGGCTGCGCCGCGTCCTCGGCTCCGTCGTCGAGAGCCGGCCCTACCGGCTCGCCGACTCGGTCGACATGACGCTCACCCTCGGAACGGCCGAACGCCTCGCGGACTGCGCGTTCGTCCGGCACGCGACCAGCCCGGCCGTCCGCGCGCTCGCGGACGGCCGGTGAGAGCTCAGGCCCGGTAGGCGTCCGTCCCGGCCCGGCTGAGCACCAGACGCGGCAGCACCGCACGGGAGGACAGCCGCAGCACCGCGTCGACGAGTTCGACGACGTCGTTCACCTCGAGCATCTCCTCGGCGGGGATGCGGTCCTTGATCCAGTCGGACATGTCGGTGTCGACGTAGGCGGGTGCGATCGCGGACGCGCTGACACCGTTGCCGGACTCCTCGGCGTTGAGCGTCTCGACCAGAGAGATCAGCGCCGCCTTCGTCGCCCCGTACACGGCCAGGCCCGCCTCGGCGTAGACGCCGGTGATCGACGACAGCGCAACCACTTTCGCACCGCGGCCTGGGGCGGCGGTCGCGGCCTTGCGCAGCAGCGGCAACGATGCCTGGATCAGGGCGAAGGGGGTCTCGAAGTTGACGGACACCGTCTTGCCGAAGCGCCGCATCGGGAACTCGGCGATGGTGCCGGCGGTGCCGACGCCGGCGTTGAGCACGAGCGCCCGCATGCTGCCGAACGTCTCCTCGTGCGCCGCGACGACGCGTGCCGCGGTGTCCGGGTCGCCGAGGTCGGCGGCGACGACCCGGACCTCGGGCGCACCGGCGTCGCGCAGGCCGGCGGCCACCGCGTCGAGCCGCGCCTCGTCGCGCGCGGTGAGGGTCAGACCGTAGCCCTGCTCCGCGAGGCGGGTGGCGACACCGAGCCCGATGCCGCGGGATGCGCCGGTGACCAGGGCGCTGGGGTTCACGAGATCGGTTGTCACGCTGCGCCTCCCCGCAGTGCCTCCAGGCCGGCGGCCGCGAAGACCGGTACGGCCTCCCCTGCCCGGTCGAAGCCGTCGCCGACGGTCGCCCCCACGCGCCAGCGGTGGTTGATGCCCTCGGCGATGACGGCGAGCTTGAAGTTCGCCAGGCCCATGTAGAAGTTCCAGTGGGCGAGTTCGCGGCCCGTCGCCACCGCGTAGCGCTGTGCGAGGTCGTCGGCCGACGGCAGGCGCGGGCTCGTCCACGCGGCGGATTCGCCGAGCACCTGATCGAGCGCGGGGTTGCGGTACACGCACATCAGGGCGACGTCGGTGAGCGGGTCACCGAGCGTGGACAGTTCCCAATCCACCACCGCCGCAATCTTTCCGGCATCGGAAGGATCGAGAATGGTGTTGTCGATCCGGTAGTCGCCGTGCACGATCGACGCCGCCGACGACGCGGGGATCGCGTCGGCGAGGGCGGCGTGGAGCCGATCGAGGTCGTCGAGGTCGCGGGTCTTGACCCGGTCCCACTGGCCGGCCCACAACTTCACCTGCCGGGTGACGTACCCGTCGGGGCGGCCGAGGTTTCCGAGGCCGACGGCCTCGTAGTCCACCGAGTGCAGGGCGGCGAGCACGCGGACGAGCTCGCCGGTGCACGATTCGATCTCGTCGTCGCTCAGGGTGGCGAGGTCCTCGGTCGTGCGGATCACCCGCCCGGTGACGTGCTCGACGACGGTGAACGGAGCGCCCATCACGGAGTCGTCCTCGCACAGGACGACGGTCTGCGCGACCGGCACGCCGCAACCCTGGAGCGCCGACGTGATGCGGAACTCGCGGGCGACGTCGTGTGCGGACGGGGTGAGCCCTGCCGTCGGCGGCCGGCGCAGCACCCACCGCGACGTGTCGTCGAAGATCGCGTACGTCAGATTCGACTTGCCGCCGGAGATGAGTTCGGCGCGCAGTTCGCCGTCGAGGGCGATGCCCGAGTCCTCCAGGTAGCGGTGCAGGGCACTCAGGTCGAGTCCCTCGTGCTGTGCGGTCTTCATGCCCGGCTCTCCTTCGCGGCGGCGGCCTTCTTCGCGGCGCCGACGGCGCGCTTGGCGATGGCCCAGCGGTGCACCTCGGAAGGCCCGTCGTAGATGCGGAACGGGCGGACCTCGCGGGCGAGCCGCGCGACGGGCAGGTCGGCGGAGACGCCGAGGCCGCCGCACATCTGCATCGACCGGTCGACGATGCGGAACACCGCCTCGGCCGCGAAGGTCTTGGCGATGGACGTGGAGTTGGACGCGTGCGAGCCCTGGTCGAGTTCCCAGCACGCCTGCGTCAGCAGGGCACGGGTGGCGGCGATGTCGATCTCGTTGTCGGCGACCATCTTCTGGATCATGCCGAGGTCGCCGAGCTTGCCGCCGAAGCCTTCCCGCTCGGCGACGCGGGCGACGGCGATGTCGTGGCCGCGGCGCGCCGCGCCGAGCCAGCGCATCACGTGCGTCATGCGGGCGGGCCCGAGCCGCACCTGCGCGTAGGCGAAGCCCTGGTCGACCTCACCGAGGACGGCGGAATCCGGCACGAACAGGTCCTCGAAGAACACCTCGCAGTGACCGCCGATCATGGCGCGGTCGATGGTGTCGATGTGCCGGCCGACGGTCAGGCCCGGGGTGTCGGCGGGGGCGAGGAACATCGTGGCGCCGCCGCGCTGTCCGGGTTCGCCGGAGGTGCGGGCCATGATGATGAAGAAGCCGGCGCCGTCGGCCCCGGTGATGAAGTACTTGCGGCCGTTGATCTTCCAGCCGCCAGGGACCTTCTCGGCGCGGGTGGTGAGCGCGTTGGGATCGGACCCGGCGCCGGGTGCCGGTTCGGTCATCGCGAATCCGGACCGCACGTCGCCGTGGGCGAGCGGCGCGAGGAACTGCTCCTTCTGTTCCGGGCTGGCGATGTGCGCGAGCATGTGCACGTTGCCCTCGTCGGGGGCGGCGATGTTGAGTGCGATGGGCCCGAACAGCGAGTAGCCCGCCGCCTCGAACACCGGGGCGCGGTCGACCATGCCGAGTCCGTGGCCGCCGTACTCGACGGGCGCGTGCGGCGCGAAGACGCCGGCGTCCTTGGCCGCCTGCTGCAGCTTCACCCGCAGGTCGTCGCCCCCGGCGGCGGTGATGTCACCGTTGTGGGCGTCCTCGACGGGCAGCACGTGCTCCCGGACGAACTCCTCGGTCCTCGCCACCAGTGCCTGGACGTGTTCCGGGTACGACAGATCGACAGCCATCGCGATTCCTCCTCCTCACCCCGACCGATCGATCGCTCGGTTACGACAACCGTGACACACCCCACCCCGCGCGGTCAACCCGGACGATCTACCGGGCGCCCACGGCGCAGTCCCTACCGGGCGCCCACGGCGCAGTCCCTACCGGGCGCCCACGGCGCAGTCCCTACCGGGCGCCCACGGCGCAGTCCCTACCGGGCGCCCACGGCGCAGTCCCTACCGTGCGCCCACGGCGCAGTCCCTACCGTGCGCCCACGGCGCAGTCCCTACCGTGCGCCCACGGCGCAGCGCGCGATGGCGAGGTAGCGGTGGACGACCTCGTCGGGAGCAAGCGGCCCGTCCGGTCGGTACCACCCGGCGACGGCGACGCACATGGTGGTCACCGCCCGGCTCGCGTCCTCCGGGAACTCGGTACCGAACTCCCCGCTCGTCACCCCGTCCCGGACGATCTCGTCGAGCATCCGCTGCTGCTCGTCGCGCAACGCGATGTAGGCCTTCCGGCTGTCCGGTTCCATGCTGCGCATCTCGGTGGAGGCGACGAAAGCCTGATTGCGCCGGAACATGTGGAACCGCAAAAGGGACTCGACGACCGCGTCGAACCGCTCGGAGGCCGTGGGGCCGGCCTCCGCCAGAGCCCGCCGGCTGCGGTCGAGCAGATCGCCCATCACCGCCGTCGTCAGCGAGACCAGCAGCGCCTGCTTCGACGGGTAGTGGTGGTACAGGCCCGGCACCGACAGCCCGGCCCGGGCGGCGATCTCCCGGATCGAGGTGCCGTCGTAACCGCGCTCGGCAAACGCCTCGAGTGCGGCCTCGAGCGGCTTGGGCAGGGTCGACGGCCCGTACTGCCGCCACGATCCCGATTCGACGGCTTCCTCACGCGTTTCCATGGCTTCACCGTAGGCGACCCCGAGGGGCCGGCCGAACGTCACCGCCGGCGGGCCGGCCGAACGTCACCGCCGGCCGGCCCGTCACCGGATCGCGGTGCCGGTGCCGGCTCCCGTCAGTAGTCGTCGTCGCCGTAGAGCACCATGCCGCGCAGGTTTCGGCCCTCGTGCATGTCGGCATAGCCGTCGTTGATGTCCTCGAGCCGGTATGTCTTGGTGACCAGCTTGTCGAGCTCGAGCTGTCCACTGCGGTAGAGGTCGAGCAGCTTCGGGATCTGCGAGCGCGGGCCGACACCACCGAAGATCGCGCCCTGCAGGCGCTTCTGCAGCAGGGTCAGCTCGAACAGGCTCAGCGTCACCTGGGTGTCGGCGGCGCTGCCCATGCCCACCACGACCACCTGGCCGCCCTTGCCGGTCAGCGCCATCGACGGGGCGATGATGTCCCCGTGGATCTCACCGACGGTGATGATCGTGACGTCGGCCATCGCACCCCAGGTGATCTCGCCGATCACCGGCAGCGCCTCCTCGATCGAGGCGAACGTGTGGGTCGCCCCGAACTTCTTGGCCTGATCCCGCTTGAACTCCACCGGGTCGATGGCGACGACGTGCCGGGCACCCGCGTGCGCGGCCCCCTGCACCGCGTTGATGCCCACGCCGCCGATGCCGATCACGACGACGGAGTCGCCCACCTTGGTGCCGCCGATCGCCGTCGCGGAGCCCCAGCCCGTGGCAACGCCACAGCCGAGCAGGGCGGCCTTGTCGAGCGGGATGTCGTCCTCGATCTTGATGACCGAGGCCTCGTGCACGGTGACGTAGGGCGCGAACGTGCCGAGCAGGCACATCTGGATGACCGGATCACCATTGAGGGTCACCCGGTGCGTCTTGTCGGCGATGGCCTGCCCGGTGAGGAGGTTCGCCCCCTCGTCGCAGATGTTCTGCAGGCCCTTCGCGCACGCGCGGCATCGCCCGCACGCGGGGATGAAGGCGAGCACCACATGGTCGCCCTCCCGGATGTTGGACACCCCCGGTCCGACCTTGGTGACCACGCCGGCGCCCTCGTGCCCGCCGAGGACGGGGAAGGATGCAATCGGCGTCGCGCCGGAGCGTAGATGTTCGTCGGAATGGCACAGTCCGGACGCTGCCAGACGCACCTGCACTTCACCGGCGACCGGGTCTCCGAGGTCGATCTCCTCGATCTCCCATGGCTGATTGAGCCCTTTGATCACCGCAGCCTTGGTCTTCACGAACCCTCCCACCGGATCCACTGTGAACTGTGTCACCATGAGTAGAGCAGGACGAGCGTCCGCATGGACGAGTTTGAGGATCTCCCCGGGACGCGAGTTACCTGATACCTTGGGTAACGGAAATGTCCTCATGGAGGTACACGATGATCCACATCCGCCACACCGCCGTTGCGGAGGTTCCCCTCGAGGTGGCGTTCGCCTACCTCGACGATCACCGCACGGTCCCCGAATGGATGTACGGCGTCAACCGCTTCGTGCCGGTGGGACCGCAGGTCAACGGCCTCGGCGCGGTCTTCGACGCGACCATGCAGATCGGACCGAGGGGCCTCGACTCCCGCCTCGCGATCGTCGACTGGGAACTCGACCGCAGGATCGTTCTCGACTCCATCGCGGGGTTCCGCACCGCCTCGTCGTGGGAACTCGCCGACCTCGGCGACGGGCGGATCCGCCTCGACGTCGACTTCGGATACCAGCTTCCCGGCGGCCTGGCCGGACGGGCGCTCGGCAAGCTCATCGAACCGGTGGTGGGCACCGCGATCCGCCAGACCGAGCAGGCGCTGCGCTCGAACCTCGGCCGCGTCGCCTGAGCGACGCGCCACCTGCGCAAGGATCCGATCAGCGGGAGGATGCGTACCCTCGCACGGCGATCGGCACGGACACGGCAAGGATCACCGCCGTCCAGGCGAAGGCCGCGACGACCGGATGCTGCATGGGCCAGGCCGCGTCGGCGGCGACCGTCGTCCCGGATCCGAACAACTGCCGCAGGGCCGCGACCACGGCGCTGACGGGGTTCCATTCGGCGATCGTCGCGACCACGGCCGGCATCGTCTCGGTGGGGACGAAGACGTTGGAGAACATGACCGCCCCGAAGATCAGCGGCGCCACCTGCTGCAGCATCTGCTCGTCGCGGATCGAGGCGCCGAGCACGATCCCGAGCCACGCGAGCGCGAACCGGAACGCGAGCAGCAGCAGCACGGCGAGCGCCACGTCGGCGGGGGTGGCCTCGACCCGCCATCCCGCGAGAAATCCCACGCCGGCCATCGTCGCCAGCGCCGAGGCGCCGGTCACCGTCTCCGCGAGTGCGAGGCCCGCCGGCACCGCGACCGGCGGGACGGGCAGGGCCCGCAGCCGGTCCGTCAGGCCGCTGCGGAGGTCGGCGTTCACGGTCGACGCGGTGACGACGAGCCCCATGGCCGCGACGAGGACGAGGACTCCGGGCGTCAGGTACGACCGGTAGGCGGCAGCGTCGGATCCGCCGGCGAGCGCGCCGCCGAATACGAAGCCGAACAGCAGCATCATTCCCAGCGGTGCCGCGAGGGTCACCGCGAGCAGGCCGGGCGCGTTCCGGTACGTCGCGGCCACCCGCAGGAACAGAATCCAGGCACCCGCCGCCGGCGAGACGGTGCGGGTGGCGGTGGGGGCAGTCATGCGGGAATCCCTTCGGTCGGGCGACCGGTGAGTGCGAGGAAAGCGTCGTCCAAGGTGGCGCGCCGGCGGCCGATGTCCTGCACCGCGATGCCCTCCGCGTCGAGGGCGCGCAGGATCGGCAGCAGGGTGGCCGGCTCGCCGTCGAATCCGAACGTCAGCCGCAGCGGCGCATTCTCGTCCCGGGCCGGCGAGTCGACGGGTCTTCCGCCGAATCGCTCGACGATCGCGGCGACGTCGCCCCGCCGGTGCGGATCGAGCACGACGACGTCGAGGCCGCTGCCCACGGTGCGGGCTATCGCGTCCGGCGTCCCGGTGGCGACGACCCGACCGGCGTCGAGGATGGTGACCGTGTCCGCCAGCCGCTCGGCCTCGTCGAGGTACTGGGTCGTGAGCACGACGGTGGTGCCTTCCTCCACGAAAGACCGTACATACCGGTAGATCTCGTTGCGACTGTGGGGATCGAGGCCGGTGGTGGGCTCGTCGAGGAAGAGCACCGCGGGACGGACGACCATGCCCGCGACGATGTCGAGCCGCCTTCGCATGCCGCCGGAGTACGTGTGCACCTGCCGGGCCGCGGCGTCGGTCAGGTCGAAGCGCTCGAGCAGGTCGTCTGCGTGCCGGCGGGCGCCCCGGGCGCTGTACCCGTTCAGGCGGGCAACCATCGTCAGGTTCTGGGTGCCGGTGAGGCGGGGGTCGACCGCGTGGTACTGGCCGACGAAGCCGATGTTGCGCTTGACGTGAGCAGCCTCGCGGACGGTGTCGTGACCGAGGATCCGGGCGCTGCCGGAGGTCGGTCGCAGCAGGGTCGCCAGCATCCGCACGGTCGTGGTCTTGCCGGACCCGTTGGGGCCGAGCAGCGCGTGCACCCGACCGGCGGGCACCTCCAGGTTCAGCCCGTCGAGCACGAGGTGGCTGCCGTACCGCCTGGTGAGCGCCTCGGTTTCCAGAACCGTCATTCCGACCTCCACGATTGGGAACATCGTTCGCAATTACACCGTACGCGTCTGCGAACGTCGTTCGCAACTGTCCGGGTAGTGCATGCTGGCACCCATGCCGCATGCCGAACCCCCGACCTCGCTGTGGTTGCGTGCCGACGACCCCAGGCCCGGGCCGCGCCCTGCCCATACGCTCGAGCAGCTCGCCGAGGCGTGCGTCGGCCTCGCCGACGCAGACGGGCTGCGTGCCGTTTCGATGCGGCGCGTCGCGCAGGAACTCGGGACGGCGGCCGCCTCGCTCTACCGCTACGTCGCAGGCAAGGACGATCTCGTCGCTCTCATGGTCGACCGCGTCGCCGCGGAGTACCGGTACCCGCCCCTGACCGGGGACGTGCGGACCGACGTCCTCGCCCTCGCGGAGCAGGCCCGGCAGCTGCACCGTCGGCATCCGTGGTTGAGCGTCGCGGGCACGACGACACTGGGTCCGCACTCGATGCGATACCTCGACCACATGGTCGGCGCCCTCGCACCGACCGGCCTCGACGCCACCGCGACCATGATGGGAATCGCCCTGCTCTCAGGCTGGGTCACCACCTTCGCCGCGCAGGAGGCGGCGGGGTTGTCCGCCCCCACCGCCGGTGGCGGCGCCGAGCACATCACCGCCATGCTGGCCCACGGCGACTACCCCCACCTGGCCGGCCTGCTCGCTTCCGCGGGCGGGAACGCCGGCGCCACACCCGTCGACAACGATGCCGCGTTCCGGGCCGGGATCGAGGCCCTGCTGTTCGGCATCGCGCCGCACCCGTGAGCGAGCCCGCTCGCTTCGGGTGACAAATTCTTGGAGAACAAGGGAATTCACGCGCCCTTCCGGAATCCGCCCACACAGTTGCGCGGGCGGATCCCGGAGACGCGAGCAACTCCGCTAGGTTCACCGGCGGAGGTGCCGCCGGATGACTGACGATCGCCGCATGATCCACGTGTGCCACGACGGCGTGGCGCACGTGGACCGCCAGGCCGCCTTCGCCTACGTCGCCGATCACCGCACGGTCCCGGAGTGGATGTTCGGAGTCACCCGCTTCGAGCCCGTGGGTGATCGGGTCCGCGGCGTGGGCGCGCGCTTCGACGCGAGCATGCGGATCGGGCCGGCCACCTTCGACTCCCGGCTCGAGATCGTCGAGTGGGAAGACAACCACCGGATCGTGCTGAGCTCGATCTCCGGCTTCCGCACCCTGTCGTCGTGGCAGTTCGACGATCTGGGCGACGGTCGCATGCGTCTCGCCGTCGACTTCGGCTACCGGCTGCCCGGCGGCGCGGCCGGTCGCGCGGCGGGGCTGCTGATCGAGCCGCTGGTGGGCACGATCGTCCGCCGGACCGAGCACGCGCTGCGGGAGCAGGTCAGCCGGATCTCCTGACCCGCCGCGCGTCCGGTCAGAAGTTGCCGCGCGCCGCCTGCTCGCGCTCGATCGCCTCGAACAGGGCCTTGAAGTTGCCCTTGCCGAAGCCGAGCGAACCGTGCCGCTCGATCAGCTCGAAGAACACCGTCGGGCGATCGGTGATCGGCTTGGTGAAGATCTGCAGGAGGTAACCGTCTTCGTCCCGGTCGACGAGAATGCCACGCTTCTGCAGTTCCTCGATCGGCACCCGCACGTTCCCGATCCGCGCGCGCAGCTCGGGGTCCTCGTAGTAGGCGTCGGGCGTGGCGAGGAACTCCACGCCCTCCTCGCGGAGCCGGTCGACGGCGGTGAGGATGTCGTTGGTGGCCAGCGCCAGGTGCTGCGCGCCGGGACCACGGTAGAAATCGAGGTACTCGTCGATCTGCGAGCGCTTCTTCGCGACGGCCGGCTCGTTGAGCGGGAACTTGACGCGGTGGTTGCCGTTGCAGACCACCTTGCTCATCAGGGCCGAGTAGTCGGTGGCGATGTCGTCACCGATGAACTCGGCCATGTTGGTGAAGCCCATGACGCGGTTGTAGAAGCCGACCCACTCGTCCATGTGGCCGAGCTCGACGTTGCCGACCACGTGGTCGAGGGCCTGGAAGATCCGCTTGGGCGCGCCGTCGCGCTTGCGGTAGGTCGACGACTTCTCCACGTAGCCGGGCAGATACGGGCCCGTGTAGCGGGAGCGGTCGACGAGTGTGTGGCGCGTCTCGCCGTAGGTGGCGATCGCGGCGAGCCGCACCGTGCCGTACTCGTCGCTGATCTCGTACGGCTCCTCGAGGACCGTCGCGCCCTGGGCCCGGGCGTGCGCGATGCACTTGTCGACGTCGGGCACCTGCAGCGCGATGTCCACGACGCCGTCGCCGTGCCGGCGATGATGCTCGACGAGCGCGCTGTCCGGATCGACCGCACCCTTGACCACGAACCGCACCGCCCCGCTGCGCAGGACGTAGGCGTGGTGGTCGCGGTTGCCGGTGGTGGGACCGGAGTAGGCGATCAGTTCCATCCCGAACGCGGACTGGTAGTAGTGCGCGGCCTGGGTGGCGTTGCCCACCACCCACACCACCGCGTCCCAGCCGCTGACGGGGAACGGGTCCCGCTCGGCGTCGTACTCGACGAGGCCGACGAGCTGCCGCAGTTCCTCGGGGTTCAGCTGGGCGAGCTTCTCGCTGTCGGTGAGGGTGAACTCGAGAGTCATGGCGATTCCTCCTGCCGCCGGACGCGGCGCCATCGGTGTGTCGTGTGTCACCAGGAAAAACCCCGTCGCGGCGACGGTGCAATCTCGCCTCTCCCAGCTGATCGACCTGACTGGAAAATGCGGGATGCCGGGCGAGCCGCTATACAATCGGCACAGTTTCCGCCGCCTCTTCGGAAGGAACGGCCATGCGTGACGCCGTGCAGCTGGACGAGTTGGATTTCGCGCTCCTGGACACGCTGCACACGGATCCGAAGATCGGCGCCCTGGAGCTGTCCCGGAGGTTGCGGGTGGCGCGCGCGACGGTCTCGGCACGGCTGCGCCGGCTCGAGGAGTCCGGGATCATCGCCGGCTACGAACCGCGGCTGGACCTGGCGGCCGCCGGATTCGAGGTCCAGGCCTTCGTGACGATGGAGATCGTCCAGGGCGCGCTCGAAGCGATCACCGATGTCCTCGAAGCGATTCCGGGGGTGCTCGAGGCGTTCGCGACGACCGGCGCCGGCGACATTCTGTGCCGGATCGCCGCGGACTCCCACCTCGGTCTGCAGCAGACGCTGATCGAACTGAACCGGTCGTCGATCGTCGCCCGGTCGACCAGCGTCATGGTGCTGTCGGAGGTGGTGCGGTACCGGGCCATGCCGCTGCTCCGCACGCTGCAGCCGGGCAAAACCGCCAAAGCGCCCGCCTACCGTCGGTAGAGCTGAAGGTCGGCGCGCTCGCCCCCGCCCGCCGAAAACGTCGAAACAGCTCTGCACACTGCACAGAAAAACGACGGGCGGCTGCGCTACAGCTCTTCAGCCTGACCAGTAGTGCAGGCCGCACTTGCGCCCCCTCTGTAACCACGGTCACAGTCTTCTTCATTCGCCCGCTCCCCGGGCATCGCACCGTCCCGACTCCCGAGAGAAGACATGAAGAACCTGCTGACCCGTTTCGAGGACAAGGCCCCCGAGATCGTCTTCGAGTGGCACGACACCGAGACCACCGCCCGCGGCTGGGTCGTCATCAACTCCCTGCGCGGCGGCGCGGCCGGTGGCGGCACGCGGATGCGCCGCGGCCTCGACCGCCGCGAGGTCGAGTCGCTGGCGAAGACGATGGAGGTCAAGTTCACCGTCTCCGGTCCGGCCATCGGCGGCGCCAAGTCCGGCATCGACTTCGACCCCTCCGATCCCCGCAAGGACGGCGTGCTGCGGCGCTGGTTCCGGGCGGTCGCGCCGCTGCTGCGCGCCTACTACGGCACCGGCGGCGACCTGAACGTCGACGAGATGACCGAGGTCGTGCCGCTCACCGAGAGCAACGGGCTGTGGCATCCACAGGAGGGCGTCGTCAACGGGCACTTCGCGGCGGACGACCGCGAACGCGTCCAGCGGGTCGGGCAGCTGCGGCTCGGTGTCGCGAAGGTCGTCGAGGACACCCGGTTCACCCCGGCACCGGATGCGAAGTACACGGTGGCCGATCTGATCACGGGCTGGGGCGTCGCCGAGTCGGTGCGCCACCACTACCGCATCTACGGCGACCCCGCCGGTAATCACGGGCTCGGGGGCAAGCGGGTGATCGTCCAGGGCTGGGGCAACGTCGGCGCGGCCGCGGCCTACTACCTGGCCCAGGCCGGGGCTCGCGTGGTCGGCATCATCGACCGCGACGGCGGCATCCTCGACACGGCCGGTCTCGACTTCGACGAGGTGCGCACGCTGCTGCTGAACAAGGACGGCAACGCGCTCCGCAGCGACCGGATGCGTCCCTTCACCGAGGTGCACGACGCGATCTGGGACCTCGGCGCCGAGATCTTCCTCCCCTGCGCGGCCTCCCGCCTGGTCACCCGCGAACAGGTCGATCGTATGGTCGCGGCCGGCCTCGAGGTGATCGCCAGCGGAGCGAACGTGCCCTTCGCCGACGACGAGATCTTCTACGGCCCCACCTACGAGCACGCGGACAAGTCCGTCTCCGTGATCCCCGACTTCATCGCCAACAGCGGCATGGCCCGCGCCTTCGCCCAGCTCATGGAGGGTGACGTGGAGGTCTCGGACGCGGCGATCTTCGGCGACGTCTCGGACACCGTCGCGGGTGCGCTGCAGCGCTGCCACGACCGCTGCGCCGACCATACGGGCGTCGCGGCCACCGCGTTCGAGATCGCCCTCGACCAGCTGGTGCCGGCCGGGGAGCGCATCGATGACTGACACCCTGGCCACCACGCCGGCCACCACCACCGAGCCGGCGCCGCGGGCGATGCTGCACCAGGCGATGCGGCCGCGACAGCTGGTGATGATGAGTCTCGGCGGCGCGATCGGCGCGGGACTGTTCGTCGGCTCCGGCGCCGGCATCGCCGTCGCGGGACCGGCCATCCTCGTCTCGTTCCTCGCCGCCGCGGCTCTCGTCGTCCTCATCATGCGGATGATGGGCGAGATGGCGGCCGCGAACCCCGCCAGCGGCGCCTTCTCCGTGCACGCGGAGAACGCCCTCGGCTCCGTCGCCGGCCGCACCATCGGCTGGCTGTACTGGATCCAGGTGGTCATCGTGATCGCGGCGGAGGCGACCGGCGCCGCCGCCATCACCGCCGCCTCGATTCCCGGGATCCCGCAGTGGGCCGCGGCACTGTTCTTCATGGTGGTGCTCACCGGCGTGAACCTCGTCGGCGTACGGCGGTTCGGCGAGGTCGAATTCTGGTTCGCGGCACTGAAGATCGTCGCCATCGTCGCCTTCCTCGCGATCGGCGTCGCGATGATCGCGGGATGGGTGCCCGCCTTCGACAGCACCGGGTTCGCGAACCTCACCGCGCACGGCGGCTTCGCGCCGACCGGTATCGCCGGTATCGCCGCGGGCCTGCTCATCGTGGTGTTCGCGTTCGGCGGCACCGAGATCATCGCCATCGCGGCCGCCGAGACCTCCGATCCGCGCCGGAACGTCGGCCGCGCGGTGCGCACGCTGATCTGGCGCATCCTGGTCTTCTACATCGGCTCGGTGCTGATCATGGTGACGGTGCTGCCGTGGACGTCCGAGGATCTCGTCACGGGCCCGTTCGTCGCGGTGCTGAACGCCGGCGCCGTGCCGGGGGCGGCCGCCGTGATGACCGTGATCGTGGTGGTGGCGCTGCTGTCCTCGCTCAACGCGATGCTCTTCAGCGCCTCACGGATGATCTACTCTCTCTCGCAACGCGGTTCGGCCTACCCCGCGTTCGGCCGGGTGGCCCCCAACGGGGTGCCCCGCAACGCGGTCCTCGCCTCGGTCGCGTTCGGATTCGTCACCGTCGCACTCAACTACGTGCGTCCCGACAAGGTGTTGCCGCTGCTGCTCAACGCCGTGGGCTCGACCATCCTCGTACTGTGGACGTTCGTGGCGGTCTCGCACCTCGTGCTGCGCCGGCGGGCCCGGCGCGACGGCACCGAAGACGCCCTGCCGCTGAAGATGTGGGGCTTCCCGTACCTGTCGTACGCGACCCTCGGCCTGCTCGCCGGCATCGCCGTGCTCGCGCTGTTCGACACGGCCGCCCGCACCCAGCTCATCGCGACGGGCGCACTCACCGCCACGATCGCGGGCGCGTGCTGGCTTCTGCACCGCCGGCAGACGGTCCGGCAGCCGTAGCCGACCGCACAGACGACGACGCCGTGCGTCCTCCCGCAGGGGGGAGGGACGCACGGCGTCGTCGTGGATCGGTCCCCGCCGTCAGTCCTTCGGACCACCGGCGACGTAGATGACCTGACCCGACACGAATCCCGCACCCTCGCTCGCGAGGAACGAGGCGGTGTGCGCGATGTCGTCGGGCTTTCCGGTGCGGGCGACGGGGATCTGCGAGGCCGCGGCGGCCTTGAAGTCCTCGAACGACATGCCCATCCGCTCGGCCGTCGCAGCGGTCATCTCGGTCTCGATGAAGCCGGGGGCGATCGCGTTGGCGGTGACGCCGTACTTGCCGAGCTCGATCGCGAGGGTCTTGGTGAAGCCCTGCATGCCGGCCTTGGCGGCGGAGTAGTTGACCTGACCGCGGTTGCCCAGCGCGGAGGTGCTCGACAGGTTGACGATGCGGCCGAACTTGGCCTCCACCATGTACTTCTGCGTCGCCCGGGACATGAGGAACGCGCCCCGCAGGTGCACGTTCATCACGGCGTCCCAGTCGTCGACGGTCATCTTGAACAGCAGGTTGTCGCGGGTGATGCCGGCGTTGTTGATCAGCACCGTGGGATCGCCCAGCTCGTTCGCGACCCTCTCCACAGCCGCGGCGACGGACTGCTCGTCGGCGACGTTCGCACCCACCGCGAGGGCCTTGCCGCCGGCCGCCTCGATGGCCGAGACGGTGTCGCCGCATGCGGACTCGTCGAGGTCCAGGACCGCGACCTGGAATCCGTCCTGCGCCAGCCGCTTGGCGACTGCGGCGCCGATGCCGCGCGCGGCCCCGGTGACGATGGCGGTGCGGGTGACTGTTTCGCTCACTGCTTACCTCCGTGCTGTTGTGGTTGGAAACTTCAGTTGATGGTCAGGCCGCCGTCGACCGCAATCGTCTGGCCGGTGACGTAGCCGGCGGCCTCCGAGGTGAGCCACACGGCGGTGGCGGCGATCTCCGCGGGATCACCGGTGCGGCCCAGGACGATTCGCGGCTTCATGCTGTCGAGGTAGCCGGGCTGGTACTCGTCGGTCATCTCGGTCTCGAAGAATCCCGGCGCGATGGCATTGACGCGGATGCCCTTGCGTGCCCCCCACTGCTGGGCCAGGTCCCGGGTCAGGCCGATCACGCCGGCCTTGCTGGCGGCGTAGGCGGCCTGCGGCAGTCCCGCGGTGGTGAGGCCCAGGACGGAGGAGATGTTGACGATGGAGCTGCCGGGCTGCATGACGCGCCCGGCGGCCTGCGCGGCCCAATAGGAGCCGTTCAGGTTGATGTCGATGACGCGCCGGAACTGCTCCGGGGTCTCCTTGGTGGCCGGGACGGCCGTGCCGATGCCGGCGTTGTTGATGAGGATGTCGACCTTGCCGAAGTGCTCGACCGCGGCATCGACCATCCGTTGCGCCTGCTCGGGCTCGGCGATGTCGGTCTCGACGCTCAGCGCGCGGCGGCCGGCGGCGCGGACGAGTTCGGCGGTCCGCTCGAGCCGGTCGGCGCGACGGGCCGCGAGCACGACGTCGGCCCCGGCCTCCGCGAGAGCCTGGGCGAAGGCGACGCCGAGGCCCGAGGAGGCGCCGGTGACGATCGCGACGCGGTCGTCGAGGCGGAACTTGTCGAGCACGGACATGTGTGTAGTCTCCTCCGATAGTCGATACCTATGCGAATTGTATAGTTGAATTCGCGCTCGAGTTCAAGACTTGATATTCGAAAAAGGCGCGGCCACAAGCCCTTTCGGGCCCGCGACCGCGCCTCATCCGACTTCCCGGTCCGAGGGGGACGATCAGCTCAGGCGCTCGAGCACCATTGCCATGCCCTGACCGCCGCCGACGCACATGGTCTCCACGCCGAACTGCTTGTCGTGGGTCTGCAGGTTGTTGAGCAGGGTGGCGGTGATCCGCGCGCCGGTCATGCCGAACGGGTGACCGAGGGCGATCGCACCACCGGAGACGTTCAGCTTGTCCTCGTCGATGCCGAGCTCGCGGGCGGAGCCGAGCACCTGCACGGCGAACGCCTCGTTGATCTCGAACAGGTCGATGTCGGAGATGGTCTTGCCGGCGTGGGCGA
>NZ_JAALEG010000109.1 GCF_011058165.1 Rhodococcus aetherivorans | reverse complement strand
GGACAGCGGGATCCGGTCGGGGCGCGGGCCCGCGGTGAGGGGGACGCGGGTGCCACCGGCGTGGTCGTCGAGGATGCGGGCGGCGAGGGTCCGCACGGTGGGGGCCTCGAACAGCACCCGCACGCCGGCGTCGGTGCCGAGGGCGGCGTTGATGCGGGCGACGACACGGGTGGCGATCAGCGAGTTGCCGCCGAGGTCGAAGAAGCTGTCGTCGACGGAAACCTTCTCGTGGCCGAGGGCCTCGGCGACGATGTCGGCGAGGGTGGCCTCGGTGTCGGTGGCCGGGGCGCGGTATTCGCCGGTGGCCGACAGGTCGGGTACCGGCAGGGCGCGGCGGTCGAGCTTGCCGACCGGGGTGAGCGGGATCTCGTCGAGGACGACGATCGCGGCGGGCACCATGTGCGCGGGCAGCTGCCCTGCGACGTGCCCCCGCAGCGCGGCGGCATCGACGTGGTGGCCGGTCTCCGGCAGGACGTAGGCGACCAGGGCGGTGTCGCCGGACGGGGCGGTGTGCCCGATCGTCACCGCGAAGGCGACGTCGTCGTGAGCGGCGAGGGCGGTGTCGATCTCGCCGAGTTCGATGCGGAAGCCGCGGACCTTGACCTGGAAGTCGGAGCGGCCGAGGTATTCCACGGTGCCGTCGGTGCGCCAGCGCACCACGTCGCCGGTGCGGTACATCCGCTCCCCCGGCGCCCCGAACGGGTCGGCGACGAACCGGGACGCGGTGAGCTCGGGTCGGCGGTGGTAGCCGCGGGCCAGGCCGGCGCCGGCGATGTAGAGCTCGCCGGCGACCCCGATGGGGACGGGCCGCAGCCGTTCGTCGAGGACGACCTCGTGGAAGCCGATGGCGGGGCCACCGACGGTGACGGTGGTGTCCGGGCGCATGTCGGGGCTGACGCTGGTCTCGATGGTGGCCTCGGACGGGCCGTAGCCGTTGTACATGTGGCGGCCCGGCGCCCAGCGGTCGACCAGTTCCGGCGGGCAGGCCTCCCCGGCGACGACGAGCACGCGCAGCTCGTCGAGGCCCGCGGGATCGAGCGACGCGAGGGCGGTGGGGGTGACGAACGCGTGGGTGATGCGTTCCTCGCGCAGGATGCGGGCGAGTTCCTCGCCGCCGTAGACGCTGGGCGGCACGATGACGAGGGTGGCGCCGGCGCAGAACGCCTTGGTCAGCTCGAAGAGGGACGCGTCGAAGCTCGGCGACGCCAGGTGCGAGACGCGGGCCCGATGGGTGATCGAGAAGTGTTCGCGCACTTCGGCGTTGAGGTTGGTCAGGCCGCGGTGGGTGACGACGACGCCCTTCGGGCGGCCGGTCGAGCCGGAAGTGTAGATCAGGTATGCCGGATGGTCGTACCGTAGCGGGGTGCGGCGGTCGTCGTCGGTGACCGGGGCGGGCGAGACGTCGTCGAGGCGGCGGCGCAGGCCGGGGTCGTCGAGCAGCAGCCACGACACCGCGTCCGCGGGCCACACGTCGCGGTGGGCGGTGGTGGTCAGGCCGAGGGTGGCCCGGCAGTCGTCGAGCATGTAGGCGATCCGCTCGGGCGGGTAGCCGGGGTCGACGGGGACGAACGCCGCCCCGGACTTGGTCACCGCCCACACCGCCGCGACCGACTCGATCGAACGCGAAATTCCCAGGGCCACGAAGGATTCCGGTCCGACCCCGTGGCTCGTGAGGACGCGGGCGAGCCGGTTGGACCAGGCGTCGAGCTCACCGTAGGTGACGGTGCGGCCTTCGAAGGACAGGGCGACCGCCTCCGGCACGATCGCCGCCACCGACGACAGCAGTTCGGGCCACAGCTGCGGGGAGACCGCGGGCCGGCCCCGCGCCGGGGCCAGGGTGGCGAGCTCACGCGGGGTGACGATCTCCACGTCCCCCACCGTCACGGACGCATCCGCGGTGACCGCGTCGAGGATCCGCACGAACCGGTCCGCGAACGAGGCGACCGTGTCCGCGTCGAACAGGTCGGTGGCGTAGGTGAACGCCGCCCGCACGCCGGATCCGCCGCCGGGCCGCTCGGCGATCGACAGCTGCAGGTCGAACGGCGACAGGCCGGGATCGAGGTCGAGCACCCGCGCCGTCGCCCCCGGCAGCGCGATCTCGGGGCGCTCGATGTCCTGGAACTCGAGCAGCACCTGGAACAGCGGGGGGTAGGACGTCGACCGGGGCGGGTCGAGGGCCTCGACGAGCCGCTCGAACGGGACGTCGGCCTGGCCGAACGCCGCCAGGTCCGCCGAACGGACCCGCCGCAACAGGGAGTCGAACCGTTCGCGTTCGTCCACCCGGGCCCGCAGCACCACGGTGTTGACGAACATGCCGACCAGATCGTCGAGGGCGCGGTCACCGCGCCCGGCGACGGGGGTGCCGACCACGATGTCGTCGCTGGTGGACAGCCGGGCCAGCAGCACCGCCAGCGCCGCATGCACGACCATGAACAACGACGCGTCGTGCTCGCGGGCCAGCGCGAGCATGCCGCGGTGGGTGTCGGCGTCGATCTCGAACGCCACGCGGGCACCGCGCCCGGACTGCTGCACCGGGCGGGGCCGGTCCCACGGCAGCTCGAGCAGTTCCGGCGCCCCGGCCAGCGCGTCGTGCCAGAACGCGAGCTGCCGGGCGGCGGTGGAGGCGGGATCGGACTCGTCGCCCAGCACGGTGTGCTGCCACAGTGTGTAGTCGGCGTACTGCACCGGCAGCGGCGACCGGTCGGGGGCGTGACCACCGGCGCGGGCGGCGTACGCGGTCATCAGATCCCGGCCCAGCGGTCCCATCGAGAACCCGTCGGCGGCGATATGGTGCACGACCAGGACCAGCACGTGGTCGGTGTCGGCGAGGGTGAGCAGCCGGATCCGCACCGGCACCTCGGTGGCGACGTCGAACCCGGCGCCGACGATCCGGTCGATGTGCGCGGGCACCGTGTCCTCGGTCTCGACGCGGGTGACGGTGAAGTCGGGCTGCGCCACCGCGACCGGCAGCACGACCTGGATCGGGCCGTCGTCGGTGAGCGGGTAGCGGGTGCGCAGCGTCTCGTGGCGCGCGGCGACGTCGGCGGCAGCGGCCCGCAGCGCCGCGAGATCCAGCTCCCCGGTCAGACGCAGCGCGACGGCGATGTTGTAGGCCGGGGAGGTCGTGTCGAACTGGTTGATGAACCACATGCGCTGCTGGGCCGGGGACAGCGGGATCGTGGGGGGCCGGGTCGCGGCGGCGGTCAGCGCGGGCCGCGCCGCGGCATCGCGGTCGCGGAGCCGCTCGGCGAGGGCGGCGACGGTGGGCGCGTCGAACAGATCACGCACGCCCACGTCGGTGCCGGTCGCCGCGGCGATCCGCGCGGCCAGCCGCATGGCCAGCAGCGAGTTGCCGCCCAGATCCAGGAAGCTGTCGTGCACGCCGAGACGCTCCACCCCGAGCAGGCCGGCGAAGACCTCGGCCAGGACCTGCTCGACCGGGGTGCGCGGCGCGACGTGCTCCGCCGCACGCACGGCCGTGAGGTCCGGGGCGGGCAGTGCCTTGCGGTCGAGCTTGCCGTTGGGGTTGAGCGGGAACCGGTCGAGGACGACGACGTGGGCGGGCACCATGTAGCCGGGCAGCCGGGCCGCGGCGGCCCCGAGCAGGGCCGCGGTATCGAATGCGCGGCTCGCCGCGGTATCGGATGCACGGCTCGCCGCGGTATCGCTGTTCCGGCCGGGTTCGGGCACGACGTACGCGACGAGCACCCCGTCGGAGCCGTCGGCGGCGCCGGCGGGGTGCCGGTGCACCACGACCGCGGCCTGCGCGACGGCCGGGTCGGCGAGCAACGCCTGCTCGATCTCACCGAGCTCGATCCGCAGGCCCCGGAGCTTGACTTGGAAATCGGTGCGGCCCAGGTAGATCAGATTGCCGTCGCGGCGCCAGGACACGAGGTCGCCGGTGCGGTACATGCGGGTGCCGGACGGACCGAACGGATCGGCGACGAACCGGTCGGCGGTCAGGTCGCCGCGCCCGACATAGCCGCGGGCGAGCTGGATGCCGGACAGGTACAGCTCCCCCACGGCGCCGACGGGAACCGGGTGCAGCCGCGCATCGAGGACGTGGACGCGGGTGTTCCACACCGGGGCGCCGATCGGGACGACGTCGACGTCGTCGTCGGTGCAGGCCCAGAATGTGACGTCGACGGCGGCCTCGGTGGGCCCGTACAGGTTGTGCAGGTCCGCGGCGGGGAACGCGGCGTGGGCGGCGGCGACCGTGGCCGGGGGCAGCGCCTCGCCGCTGCAGAACAGCAACCGCAGCGACGTGCAGCGGGCCGGGTCGGTGGCGGCGACGAACACCGCGAGCATGGACGGCACGAAGTGCGTCACGGTGACGTGCTGCTGCTCGACGACGGCGGTGAGGTAGGCGGGATCGCGGTGCCCGTCGGGTGCGGCGACGACGAGGCGCGCCCCGGTCTGCAGCGGCCAGAAGAACTCCCACACCGACACGTCGAACGTGAACGGTGTCTTCTGCAGGATGGTGTCCTCGGCGGTGAGCGGGTAGGCGTGCTGCATCCACCGCAACCGGTTGACGATCGCGGCGTGAGCGACCGCGACGCCCTTGGGCCGGCCGGTGGAGCCGGAGGTGTACAGCACGTAGGCGAGGTGGTCCCCCGTCAGCGGGGCGGCGCGCTCCTCCGGGGCGACGGGGGCGTCGGAGGCGCCGGTCCGGTCGAGGCGATCGACCTCGAGGATCGGGGCCGGGGTGGGCAGCGCCGTCCGGTCGGCGGCGGTGGTGAGCACGCACACCGGACGGGCGTTGCCCAGAACGTATTCGAGCCGGTCGGCGGGGTGGTCGGGGTCGAGCGGCAGGTAGGCGCCGCCGGCCTTGATCACCGCGTACATCCCGACGAGCAGCTCGATCGAGCGGCGCATCGCGAGCCCGACGAGGCGGTCCGGGCCGACGCCCTCGGCGATCAGCCGCCGGGCGAGCCGGTTGGTGCGGGCATCGAACTCGGCGTAGGTCAGGGCCTCGTCGCCGAAGACGACGGCGACGGCGTCGGGGGTGCGGGCCGCCTGCCGGGCGAACAGGTCGGCGAGGGTGTGCGGGCCGCGGGGGGCGTCGGTGGCGTTCCAGCGCCGCAGGATCAGCTCGCGTTCGCCCGGCTCGAGCAGGTCGAGGTCGCCGACGGGCACGTGCGGGGTGGTGGTCACGGCGGTGAGCAGCCGCACGAAGCGGTCGGCGAGGGCGGTGACGGTGCCGGCGTCGAACAGGTCGGTCGCGTAGGACAGGGCGCCGGTGAGGGCGGCGGGGGCGCCGTCGTCGCCGGGGACCTCGGCCAGCATCAGGTGCAGGTCGAATTTGGTGGTGCCGGTGTCGATTTCGGAGACGTCGACGGTCAGGTCGGGCAGCCGCAAGTGGGCGGACTCGGTGTTCTGGAAGGCCAGCATCACCTGGAACAGGGGCGCGTAGGCCTCGGATCGGTGGTCGGTGACGGCGTCGACGAGGGCGTCGAACGGCAGGTCGGCGTGGGCGAGGGCGTCGACGTCGCGGTCGCGGATGTGGGTCAGGTGCTCGGCGAAGGTGTGCTGTGCGGTGACGGGGGTGCGCAGGACGACGGTGTTGACGAACATGCCGACCAGATCGTCGAGGGCGCGGTCGCCGCGACCGGAGACCGGGGTGCCGACGGTGACGTCGTCGCTGCCCGAGAGCCGGGCCAGCAGCACCGCCAGGGCCGCGTGCACCGTGATGAACGGGGTGGCGCCGTGCGTGCGGGCCAGGTCGCCGACCGCCCGGTACAGTTCGGCGCCGACCTCGAAGCGGACGGTGGCGCCGCGGAACGACTGCTGCGGCGGGCGGGGCCGGTCGGTGGGCAACGCCAGCACTTCCGGTGCGCCGGAAAGGGTTTCGCGCCAGTACCGCAGCTGGGCGGCGGCGAGCGAATCCGGGTCGGCCGGATCGCCGAGGACCTGCCGCTGCCACAGCGCGTAGTCGGCGTACTGCACCTCCAGGGGCGTCCAGTCGGGGGCGCGGCCGCCGGTGCGGGCGGCGTACGCGGTCATCAGATCCCGGGCCAGCGGCGCCATCGACGCCCCGTCCGCCGCGATGTGATGCACCACGAACACCAGCACGTGCTCCCCGTCGCCGAGCGCGAACAACCGCGCCCGCACCGGCACCTGCACCGCCACGTCGAACCCGGCCGTGACCTCGGCGGCCAGACGCTGCGGCAGCTCGTCGGCGGCGACGGTCGTCGCGGGGAGATCGAGGCGCACCTCCTCGACCGGGCGGATCCGCTGGACGGGACCGTCGGCCGTGGCCGGGAACTCGGTGCGCAGCGCCTCGTGGCGGGCGAGCACATCGGTGACGGCGGTGGCGAGCGCGTCCCGGTCGAGCCGGCCGCGCAGCCGGATCGCCATCGGGATGTTGTAGGCCGGCGAGGCGGTGTCGAGCTGGTTGACGAACCACATCCGCTGCTGGGCCGCGGAGACCGGCAGCACCCCCGGACGGGGCCCGGCGACCAGCGGCACCCGGGTGCCCGTGCCGACGTCGGCGGTGAGGGCGGCGAGGGTCCGCACCGTGGGGGCCTCGAACAGTGCCCGGACCCCCAGGTCGGTGCCGAGGGCGGCGTTGATGCGGGCGACGACACGGGTGGCGATCAGCGAGTTTCCGCCGAGGTCGAAGAAGCTGTCGTCGAGACCGACGCGGTCGACGCCGAGGAGCTCGGCGAACACCTGCGCCACCGTCCTCTCGGCGTCGGTGGACGGCGCGACGTAGGTGGTGCCGTCCACCGCGAACACGGGCACGGGCAGGGCGCGGCGGTCGAGCTTGCCGACCGGGGTGAGCGGGATCTCGTCGAGGACGACGATCGCCGTGGGCACCATGTGCGCCGGCAGGCTCCGCGACAGGTGCGCGGTGAGGGTGGCGGGTTCGGCGGTGCGTCCGGTCGCGGGCAGCACGTAGGACACCAGCACGGTGTCGCCGGACGGGGCGGTGTGCCCGATCGTCACCGCGAACGTGACGTCCTCGTGGGCGGTCAGGACCGCGTCGATCTCGCCGAGTTCGATGCGGAAGCCGCGGACCTTGACCTGGAAGTCGGACCGGCCGAGGTATTCGAGGGCGCCGTCGCGCCGCCAGCGCACCACGTCGCCGGTGCGGTACATCCGCTCCCCCGGTGCCCCGAACGGGTCGGCGACGAACCGGCCGGCGCTGAGCCCGGGCTTGCCGCGGTAGCCGCGGGTGATGCCCGGGCCGGCAATGTACAGCTCGCCGGCGACGCCGATCGGCACCGGCCGCAGCCGGGAGTCCAGGACGACCTCGTGCGTGCCGCGCACGGGGGTGCCGATCGGGATCGTGGGGGCCGGCGCGAGCGGACCGCAGATGTTGACGACGATCGTGCACTCGGTCGGGCCGTACGCGTTGAACATCCGCCGGCCCCGGGACCAGCGGGCGACGAGTTCGGGCGGGCACGCGTCGCCGGCGACGGTGACCGACTCGGCGGCGACGCCCTCCGGATCGACGGAGGCCAGCGCCGCGGGGGTGGAGAAGGCGTGGGTGATGCGCTGCTCGCGGAAGAAGCGGGCCAGTTCCTCGCCGCCGTAGATCGTCGGGGGCACCACGACGAGGGTGGCGCCGATCGCGAACGCGGTCATGTACTCGTACACCGAGGCGTCGAAGCTCGGGGACGAGAAGTGCGAGACCCGCGAGTGCGGGGTGGGGCTGTGCCGGCCGTGCAGTTCGGCGCACAGGTTCGCCAGCCCGCGGTGCGGCACCACCACGCCCTTCGGGCGGCCGGTGGACCCGGAGGTGTAGATCAGGTAGGCGGGATGGTCGAAATGCAGCGCGCCGTGACGGTCGAGGTCCGACAGCGGCCCGTCGGAGACCGAGTCCAGCGCCGCGACGAACTCCGCGTCGTCGAGCACCAGCCACGGCACGTCGGCGGGCAAGCCGTCGCGGTGGGCGGTGGTGGTCACGCCGAGGACGGCTCCGGAGTCGGCGAGCATGTACTCGATCCGCTCGGCCGGGTAGGCGGGGTCGACCGGCATGTACGCGGCGCCGGACTTGGCCACCGCCCAGATCGCGGCCACGGATTCGAGGGACCGGGCGATGCCGAGGGCAACGAACGTCTCCGGGCCGGCGCCGGCGTCGATCAGCACCCGGGCGACCCGGTTGGACCAGGCGTCGAGCTCCCCGTACGTCATCGTGCGGCCCTCGAATTCCAGGGCCGTCGCGTCGGGCACGTGCGCGGCCACGGAGGCGAGGATCTCGGGCCACAGCTGCGGGGACGAGCCGGGCAGTCCGCGGACCGGGCTCAGCTCCGCGGCTTCGTCGGGGAAGACGATGTCGACGTCCCCGATCGGTGCCGTCGGGTCGGCGGTGACGGCGTCGAGGATCCGCAGCAAACGTTCGCAGAACGATCGCGCCGTATCGGCGTCGAAGAGGTCGGCGGCGTACGTACACCTCAGGCGGGTGCCCTCGGGGCCGGTCGCGGTGTGCACCGCGACTTCGGCGTGTGCGAGGAGCCCGCCGCCCCCGGCGGGCTCGCCGCTGTCGAGCAGCACCGGCAGGATCGGCACGTGCTGCCCGTCGAAGGTTCGGGCGAGCCGGTCCGCCGGCACGTCGGCGTGGGCGGTCGCGGCGGCGTGTATCGCCGTGACCCGGCCGAGGAGCGCGGCGAACGGCTCGCTCTCGTCGAACTGCACCCGCAGCGGCAGCGCCCCGGCGGGGCCGGGGACGCCGACGAGAGTGTCGGTGCCGGCGGTGAGCCGGCCGACGAGCACCGCGACGGCGGCGTGCAGTAGTTCGGTGGAGGTGGCGCCGTGACGCCGGGCGAGCTCGGTGCCCCGGTCCCCGAGCGCGGCGGGGACCGGCACCTCGAGGTGGGCGGCGGTGGGGGCGCGCGGGCCGGTGCGGCGGCGGTCGGCAGGCAGCTCGAGGTGCTCGGGCGCCCCCGCCAGGGCGGCACGCCAGAACCGCTCGACGTCGGCATCGCGCCGCAGGCGCTCGGCGACGGTGGCGGTCGCGTGGTGGATGCGGGCGACCGGCGTGTCCGGGTCGGCCCGCAGGAACTCGGCGAGCAGTTCGACGAAGCTGCCGTGGTGTGCGCGCAGCTCGTCCGGCTCGTACTGGTTGGGGTTGCCGCGGAAGTCGAGGAACGTCCGCGCGGGGGTGCCGCTCTGGTAGATGTTGACCAGCAGGTCGTCGACCGGACCCGAGGTCATGATGTGGAACTCGCCGCGGACCGGGCCCAGGGTGATCTCCTGCCGGAAGAGCATCACGTTGATCATCGGTCCGCCGTAGCTGTGGGCCCGGCCGGCGGTGCCGGTCTCGCGGCGGAGGTCCTCGAGGCTGAACCGCTGGTGGCGCAGCGCACCGGTCAGTTCCAGCTGGGCCCGCTGCACCAGGTCGGCGCGGGTGTCGTCGTCCTCGAGACGGATGTGCAGCGGTGCGGTGTTGACGAGCATGCCGCCGGAGCGTTTCGCCGCCGCGGTGGTGCGCGCGAACACCGGCAGATTGAGCATCACGTCGGCGCGGCCGGTCAGCCGGGAGAGATAGCACGCGGCCGCCGCGACCACCGTCGCGGCGGCCGAGGATCCGCTCGTGGCATCGGCGTCGGTCAATCGGGCGACCAGGTCGTCGGGCAGGGTGACACTCTCGAGGGTGCTGCGCGCGGCGGTCGGCACCGCCCGCCGCGCCAGGGTCGATCCGTCCTCGAGCCCGGCGACCCGCCCGATCCAGTAGTCCCGGTCGCTCGCGTACCGGTTCGAACCGCGGTAGTCGAGATCCGACTGGTAGAGGTCGTGCAGGTCGGCGGCGGTGGGTGGCTCGGGGACGCGGTCCTCGTGGGCCGCCGAGTACAGCGCGGCGATCCGGTTGACCATCGTCATGGCACCGAAGCCGTCGAGGGCGACGTGGTGGATCCGGCTGTACCACAGGTGCCGTCGCTCACCGATCCGCAGGATCGTCATGTTCACCAGCGAGTCGTCGGCCAGATCGACCGGGGTGGCGTAGTCGGTGTTCATCCACTGCTGCGCCGTGGCCATCGGATCGGGCGCATCGGAGAAGTCCAGCAGCGGGATGTCGCTGAGGTCGAGGTCGGGATCGACGTACTGGTACGGCTCACCGTCGACCTCGACGACCCGCAGGTACGGCGACTGGAACTCGCGGGCGGCCTCGTGCGCGGCCTCGCGCAGCAGATCCAGATCGAGGTCCCCGGGCAGGTCGACGTACTGGGCGATGCAGACGGGCACCTCGGGTGCCAGCTGTTGTGCGAACCAGATCGAGCGCTGGGCAGAGGACAACGGGAAGGCCCCGGGCGGAATGTGCAGCCGCTCTTGCAACGAACTCCCCTTCACGAAAGTGATTCCAGTGATGTCCTGGCACCCCCCGGCACCGTGCAGGAAAACCCCTCGGTCGGATCGACGTGGCTGTAGCTCTTTCCCCTTCGATCGTCCGCGCCCTCGAATGTGTGACAGGAGCGCTCCCTCAAGCTAGACCACCGCGACGACGTCTCGGCCCGAAACCGGACCGAAAAATCGACCCCTCGGGCCGCATCGATCCCGAGTCGAGACCGGAGGGGGGACCTGTCGCGGCGCTCGCGGCGAATCGACGAGGATTTGTTACCGTTCGATCGCGATCCGGTCACCGGATGCGCTCGAATCACAGTTTCGGTAACCGCTTTTCGAACCGGACCCCGGAAACGCCCCGCGGCGGACCCGGTCCCCCTATTGTCGAGCCGACCACGCCGTCGCCCGTGCCCGCCCCATCCTCGAGGAGCTCTGGATGCAGCAGCGTCGATGGACCGTTCGTTCGCTCACCGCCGCGGCGGCCGCGGCTGTCGCCGTGGCCGTGCCCGCCCACGCCGTCGCGGAGCCGGCACCCCCGGGATTGCCGCCGGATGCGCTGCGGGCGGCGGCCGCCGCGGATTCCCCCGAGGCGCTGCGGGCGGTGGAGTCCCTGCTCGACGCGGCCCGCACCCCGGCGTTGTTCGAGCCGCCGCCGCGCAACACGCCGCAGCCGTTCATGCAGCCCGCCCCCACGTTCGGGCTCGGCTGCGGCGGCGGCTTCACCCCGTACGCGATGACCACCGGCTGGGCCCAGCCCGGCCCCAACGCGGTGCCGCCCGTGCAGATCGGGCAGTTGAAGATCTTCGTCTCCCCCACGATCCCCACCCTGCCGGCGCGGGCCGACCTGAAGTTCGTATGGCTGAACATGGAGAACTTCCGCGGCGGCGTGGCCACCCTCGACGACACCGTCGGCGGGGTGCCGCAGCTGTCGAAGACCCTCGACACCGGCACCGGGCCGGTGCTGTCGGCACTGTTCGGTTCCGTGCAGTACGTCGACGGCACCTTCTGCCAGGTGGTGTACACGATGGGGGCGTTCTTCGCCTGAGGCCGCCGCCGGCTCGGCGGAGCCCGGTTCAGCGGAGCCGCTCGGCGGCGCGAGCCAGGCGCACCAGGTCGGCGCACAGCGGCGCCAGCTCCTCCGGACCCGCGCCCTCGCCCACCGCGGTCGCGACGTCCTCGGCCGCGCACCGCACCTCGAAGGCGCGGTCGGCGACCGCGCTCGCCTCGTCGGCGGTCAGGACCACCGCGTCCTCCGGCAGGCCCGCCTCCCGGGCGAGGGTGCGGTGCTCGTAGGCCCGCTGGCGGCACGAGCGGCGGCAATAGCGGCGGCGGCGCCCGAGCGGGGCGTCGGCGACCGGCCGGCCGCACCAGAGGCAGTTCTCCGGTTTACGGGTACGTCCGGTCATGGCCGCACACCCTACCGGCCCGCGGCGCCGGAGCGGCCGGGGCAGCCCGGTAGAATGACCCGCGCCCACGGCCCCGGGGCGGTCGGGAACCGATTCGACCGCGCGGGCGTTGACAAGAGTGGTCGGCATCCGCCGATGTCGACCGCACTGTGGACGCTCGCTTCCCTCGGAGGCGAGCGCACCGGGCGGAGCACACAAGAGAGGACACCACCATGGCAGATCGTGTACTGCGAGGCAGCCGGCTCGGGGCGGTGAGCTACGAGACCGACCGTGACCACGATCTGGCGCCGCGGCGGATCGCCCGCTACCGCTGTGACAACGGCGAGGAGTTCGACGTTCCGTTCGCCGACGACGCGGAGATCCCCGGCACCTGGATCTGCAAGAACGGCCTGGAAGGCTCCCTGGTCGAGGGCGCGGCACCGGAGACTAAGAAGGTCAAGCCGCCGCGCACCCACTGGGACATGCTGCTCGAGCGCCGCTCCATCGACGAGCTCGACGAACTGCTCAAGGAGCGCCTCGAACTGCTCAAGACCAAGCGGCGCGGCGCCTGACCCGCCCCCACCGGCACCTCACGATGCCGCCCCCGGGATCCGTCCCGGGGGCGGCATCGCGTATCACGGGCCCCCAGGGGTCGGCCGTGTTGCGCGCACGGCACAAAAAGATCAAACGCCGACAGCGCCTTCGCGCGCGTGTCATCATGATCGAACACCGGCCGGATTCTCGGACCGGCGACCTCGGACGACGCGAAACGGAATGACCCACTGGGGTTTCGGGACGTGGTACAGGGGGCGAGAAGCAATGGACAACAGCAACGACCGCAGGGCCGGCGGCACCGCCGAATCCACGCCGGACCGCCTGCTCGACGGGCTGCGCACCGAACTCGACCGCGTCGATGCCCGGCTCCTCGACGACGTCCGGGACCGGCTGCGGATCTGCGCCCGCATCGCGCACCTGAAACAGCGGCACGCCATCCCGATGCTGCAGCCGGGGCGGATGCAGGTCGTGCACGACCGCGCGGAGACCTACGCGCACCGCAACGCCATGTCGCCCGAGTTCCTGCACTCGTTGTACGCGCTGCTCATCGCTGAGGCGTGCCGGGTCGAGGACCTCATCATCGACGGCACCGGCTCGGCGTCGGCCGAGCTGCGCGAGACCCGGACCTGAGGCCGGTCATGGCCGCGCCGCCGCCCGCCGGTTCGATCCGCACCCTGCTGATCGACAACTACGACTCGTTCACCTACAACCTCTACAGCCTGCTTGCGGAGGTCAACGGTGTTGCGCCCACGGTCGTCAGCAACGACACCCCGTGGGAGTGCCTGGACCTGGACCGGTTCGACAACGTCGTCGTCTCCCCCGGGCCGGGGCGGCCCGACCGGGCCCGCGACTTCGGGATCAGCTCCCACGCCCTGCTCGACTCCGGTCTGCCGGTGCTCGGGGTGTGCCTGGGCCACCAGGGCCTGTGCAACCTGTTCGGCAGCGACGTGGTGCGCGCCCCGCAACCGGTGCACGGACGGCTCTCGCGGATCCGGCACACCGGCACCGGGTTGTTCGCCGGCATTCCCTCGCCGTTCGCGGCGGTGAGATACCACTCGCTGGTCGTCGACCGGGTGCCCGACGAGCTCGAGGCCGTCGCCTGGACCGAGGACGGGCTGCTCATGGGGGTCGCCCACCGGACCCGTCCGCTGTGGGGGGTGCAGTTCCACCCCGAATCGATCTGCACCGAGTACGGCCGCGAACTGCTGGCGAACTTCCGCGACGCGACCCCGGCCCGGCCCCACCCGCCGGAGCCGGCCCTACCGCCAGCGCCGACGGCCCCGCCCCCGGCGCTGGTGCTCGAGAGCCGCCGGATCGCACACAACCCGGACCCGCAGCGGGTGTTCGAAGCGTTGTTCGCCGAGGGCCCGCACAGCTTCTGGCTGGACGGCAGTGCCGCCACCGAGCCGAACTCGCGGTTCTCCATCCTCGGGGACGGATCGGGACCACGCGCCGAGTTCGTCACCTACAGCGTCGCCGAGACCCTGGTGCGCGAACAGCGGGCCGGGGAACCGGTCGCCGAGTTCCACACCACCTTCTTCGACCACGTCGACCGTCGCCTCGCCGAGCGCACGGTCGCCCGGCGGGACGACCTGCCGTTCGCGTTCGCTCTCGGGTACGTGGGCTACCTGGGGTACGAGCTCAAGGCCGACACCGGCGGCCAGCTGGTGCACACGTCCCCCATCGCGGACGCGGCGATGGTGTTCGCCGACCGCGCGGTCGTGCTCGACCACGAGGCGCGCTGCTGCTATCTGCTGGCGTTGAGCGAGCGGACCGGTGAGCCGGCCACGACCGCGTGGTTCGACGAGACCGCCGCGGTGCTCGAGTCCCTGCCGGAGTCCGCCACGGCGCCGGCCACGGCGCCGCTGGTGCGGGCGGAGCAGGATCCGCAGGTGCGGTTGCGGCACGAGCCGCAGCGGTACCTCGAGCTGATCGCCCAGTCGATCGCCGAGATCCGCAGCGGCGAGACGTACGAGGTGTGCCTGACCAATGCGGCGACCGTGGAGCGCAGCGTGGATCCGCTGCGTACCTACGAGACGCTGCGGGAACTCAGCCCGACCCCGTACAGCGCCCTGCTGCGCTTCCCGGAGGTGTCGGTGCTCAGCGCCTCGCCGGAGAGGTTCCTGCGGATCGGCCCGGACCGGGTGGTCGAGTCGAAGCCGATCAAGGGCACCCGGCCGCGCGGCACCACCGAGGACGCGGACCGGGCGTTGCGGCAGAGCCTGCTCGACAGCGAGAAGGACCGGTCGGAGAACCTGATGATCGTCGACCTGGTGCGCAACGACCTCTCGCGGGTGTGCGTACCCGGCTCGGTGCACGTGCCGAAGCTGTTCGACGTCGAGACGTACGCGGCCGTGCACCAACTGGTCTCCACGGTCCGGGGCACGTTGCGCCCGGATGCGACCGCGGTGGACTGCGTGCGGGCCGCGTTCCCGGGCGGGTCGATGACCGGGGCTCCGAAGCTGCGCACCATGGAGATCATCGACAAGCTCGAGGACGGCCCCCGCGGCGTGTATTCGGGGGCGCTGGGATATCTGTCCCCGACGGGGGCGGCGGATCTGTCGATCGTCATCCGCACCATGGTCGCCACCGAGCACGAGGTGGGGTTCGGAATCGGCGGCGCCATCGTCGCGTTGTCGGATCCGGCGGACGAGCTCGAGGAGACGATGGTCAAGGCGGTGGCGATGCGCCGCACCCTGTCGGTGAACGAGTCGCCCGAGGACGGCCCCCGCGCGTGAACGCCGCGGCCGGTCCCGTGGTCGTCGCCGGCGGTGCCGGCGCGGTCGGCCGGATGCTGGTCGAGGCGTTCCGTCGCGACGGCACCGCCGTGGTGGTGATCGACCCGGCCGCCGGCGACGACCCGGCCGCGCTGCGCGGCGATGTCACCGCCCCCACGGCGGCGATGCGGGACGCGGTCCGGGTCGCTCCGGCAGTGGTGCTGGCCCTGCCCGAGACCACCGCACTCGCCGCCGCCGCCCCGCTCGGTGCGCTGCTGTCGCCGGCCGCGGTGCTCGTCGAGACGCTGTCGGTGAAGTCGGCGTGGGCGCGGGCCGTGCGCGAGCCGGGGTGGTCCGCGCAGTGCGTGGGGCTGAACCCGATGTTCGCGCCGGCGCTGGGCATGGCCGGCCGGCCGGTGGCGGTGGTCGAGCACCGGCCCGGCCCGGCGGTCGAGTCGCTGGTCGGGGCGCTGGGCCGGTGGGGTGCGCAGGTGGTGCGGCTGACGGCGGACGAGCACGACCGGGTCGCGGCGGCCACCCAGGCCGCCACCCACGCGGCCGTTCTGGCGTTCGGGCTGGCGCTGGGCCGGCTCGACGTGTCCCCGTCGGTGGCGGGGGCGACGGCACCGCCGCCGCACGTGCTGCTGCGGGCGCTGCTCGCGCGGATCACCGCCGGCGCGCCCGAGGTGTATCTCGACGTGCAGGCCGGCAATCCGCACGCGGCCGCCGCCCGGGCGGCGCTGCGCGCCTCCCTCGACGAACTCGACGCAGTGGTCGGCGCCGGTTCGGTGGCCGGGTTCGCGGACCTGCTGGCCCGGGCCGGAACGCCGCTGGGCGCGGACGCCGACCGGTATCGGGAGCTGTGTGCGGGACTGTTCGCGGAGCTGACGCACGAGGAAACGGAGAGCCGCCATGGCCGAGCCTGATCTGTCCGGGGCGCGGGGCCCGCTGCTCGCGCCCGCGCTGCCCGACCACGATCCGCACGACGTCGTCGAGAGCGCCGTCGTGCGGGGCCTGGCGCGGTCATGGGGGCGGCGCGCCACGGTCAAGAAGCGCGAACCCGATCTCGACGAGCTGTTCGATCCGACCCGGCTGGACTTCCCGGACGAACTCGTGCCGTTCCACGCCCACCCCGCGTACCGTGCCCTGGACGAGGAGCGCCGGGCCCGGCTGCGGGGCTGGGGGTGGATCGCGTACAACAAGAACGTCATGGACATCGAGCAGTACGTGGTCAACCCCGGCTTCGCGCTGATCACGACGGACTTCTTCGAGGTCGGACCGTCGGACACCGTCACCGCGGGGGTGCTGCAGGCGATGGTCGACGAGCAGTACCACACCCTGATGCATCTCAACGCGAGCGCGGTGATCCGCCGGCGTCGCGGCTGGCGGATGCCCGAGTCGGCGCTGCCGCCGTGCCGGACCGTGCGCGAGCACCGCGCCGCCGTCGACGCGGCGCCGGATCCGCGGGCGCAGGCCCTGATCCGGCTGGCGTTCACCACCGTCGCGGAGACGTCCATCAGCGCGTTTCTCGGGTTGATGACCGAGGACGAGGATCTGCAGCCGGTCAACCGCACGACGGTGGCCCTGCACCGGCGCGACGAGCTCAGCCACGCCTCCCTCGCGGCCGAGCTGCTGAAGATGGTGTTCACCGATCTCGGGCCCGGCGACCGGGCGCAGCTGGTCGAGGCCCTGGCGGCGGGCATCGAGGCCTTCACCGGCAGCGATCTGGGAACCTGGGCGGCGATCGTGGAGGCGGAG
Organism: Rhodococcus aetherivorans; assembly: GCF_011058165.1. Classification (GTDB taxonomy): domain Bacteria; phylum Actinomycetota; class Actinomycetes; order Mycobacteriales; family Mycobacteriaceae; genus Rhodococcus; species Rhodococcus aetherivorans. The sequence goes on along the minus strand of NZ_JAALEG010000109.1, from coordinate 386 downwards.
CGCGTTCCGGGCGGGCGGGAGATGCTCGCGGACACCGCGGCGGCGCCGCATCCGCGGCGGGTGGTGCAGGACTGCAGCGCGATCCGCCGGTTGTGCGCCGACCTGGGTGTCGCCGACGATCTGTCCGTCACCTGGTAGAACGACCGAAACCGAACGAACGATTCGAACGTTCGCAAAGATGACCCATTCGTGACCTCCGAACGTTTGTTTCGAACGTTCGGAGGTGTTCGCCCTGGTAACCTGCGGTCGTGAGCGATGCAGCCTCGTCGGGCGGCACACCGATCGGGGACACCCCGGCGACGGGCGGCCGCCGCAAGCAGTACGCCAACAGCGCCGAACGTGCGCGCGCCTGGCGCGAGCGTCAACGCCGGACCTCCGCCCCCGCC
>NZ_JAALEG010000108.1 GCF_011058165.1 Rhodococcus aetherivorans | reverse complement strand
GGGATGATCAGCCGGCGTGCAGAGCCTCCATCTGACCGACGGCGAGCCGCAGCCCTTCTTCCATACCCATGCCGGCCAGTTGCTCCATCTGTTCCCGGGACGCGAACGCGGAAAGAATCCGCATCCGGGTGCCGCCGTCGTGCTCGACGAGCTGCATCCGCACCGTGGTGGTCGGCATCTTGAGGTTCGGCGTCCCGTCCTCGTCGGCGAACCCGTCGCTGAATTCCAGGGACTCGGGCGGCGCGACCGCGGTGACGTTCCACCAGCCGCGGTACTTGTCCCCCTCGGGACCGGTCATGAAGTAGGTGACGGTGCCACCCGGGACCAGATCGTGCTGCTCCACGGTCGCCGGGTGGGTCGGCGGTCCCCACCACCGCTCCAGCTGCCGGGGGTCGGCCCACAACTGCCACACCCGTTCGAGCGGTGCGCGGAAGTCGGCGATCAAGGTCAGGGTCAGGCTGTCGAAGTCCTTCTCGACGCTGGTCACGCTCATCGTTGTCGTCCTTTCCTCGGGTCGTTCCGGGCCGGATCCGGTTCCTCGGTGAGCAGGGCCGACATCCGATCCACTCGTTCCCGCCAGGCGCCCTCGAGCTGGTCGAGCACCCGCCGGGCCGTGTCGATCGCGTCCGGGTCGGTGTGCACGAGTTGCTCCCGTCCGCGTCGTTCCTTCCTGACGAGGCCGGCCCGTTCGAGTACCGCCACGTGCTTCTGCACCGCGGCAAAGCTCATGGGATAGGCCTCGGCCAGCCGCGAGACCGACGCCGCGGTCCGCGCGCAGCGATGCAGGATGTCCCGTCGGGTGGCGTCCGCCAGGGCGTGGAACAGCTCGTCCACCGCGTCTTCACGAATCCGATCTACAACCATTTGGTTGTAGATTAGCCGCACAACCCCCGCCTGTAAAGGAGTCGGCGTCGACGGCGGAAACGGACAACCCCGCCGGCGCGACGAGCGTTTTACAAATTACGATATTTTGTCTACCGCTGAGACCAAATGTCCTGTACTGTCCACATCACAGTGAGCTGGCTCATACCGGCTCCTCGAACTGGACGCTTCACGGGACAGGGAGGTCGAACGGTGACGACGTCGGACATCGGGCGGTACGCGCAGGCGCCGGTGGAACAGTGGCGCGATCGCAAGCGGTATCTGTGGCTCATGGGGCTGATCCCGCCCACGGCGATCTTCCTCGCGACCGCACTGATCTGGGGATTCAACCAACTCGGCTGGACCGCGGTCTCGCCGATGTGGTGGTGGATCGGTCCCCTTCTGGTGTACGTGCTGCTGCCGATCCTCGACCGGTTCTTCGGCCCCGACGGGCAGAACCCGCCGGACGAGGTGATGGAGATGCTCGAGAACGACATGTACTACCGGTACTGCACCTACGCCTACATCCCGTTCCAGCTGGCCAGTCTCGTCTTCGCCTGCTACCTGTGGTCGACCGGGAACCTGTCCTGGCTGGGGATCGACGGCGGCCTGGGGCTGATCTCGAAGATCGGTCTGGCGTTCAGCGTCGGCGTGATGGGTGGTGTCGGGATCAACACCGCCCACGAGCTCGGCCACAAGAAGGACGACCTCGAACGGTGGCTGTCGAAGATCACCCTGGCCCAGACCTTTTACGGCCACTTCTACATCGAGCACAACCGCGGCCACCACGTGCGGGTGTCGACCCCGGAGGACCCGGCTTCGGCCCGCTTCGGCGAATCGTTCTGGACGTTCCTGCCGCGCAGCGTGTGGGGCAGCCTGAAGTCCTCGTGGGAACTCGAGAAGACCCGCCTGCAGCGCCTCGGCAAGAGCCCGTGGACCCTGCGTAACGACGTCCTCAACGCGTGGGCGATGTCGGTGGTCCTGTTCGGTGTGCTCGTCGCGGTGTTCGGCCCGGTGATCATCCCGTTCCTGATCCTGCAGGCCGTCTACGGCTTCTCCCTGCTCGAGACGGTGAACTACCTCGAGCACTACGGGCTGCTGCGGCAGAAGACCGCCACCGGCCGGTACGAGCGCTGCACCCCCGCGCACAGCTGGAACTCCGACCACATCGTCACCAACATCTTCCTGTACCACCTGCAGCGGCACAGCGATCACCACGCGAACCCGACCCGCCGCTACCAGACCCTGCGGAGCATGGACGGCGCCCCCAACCTGCCCAGCGGCTACGCGAGCATGATCGGGCTCGCCTACATCCCGCCGCTGTGGCGCAAGGTGATGGACCACCGCGTCGTCGAGCACTACGACGGCGACATCACCCGCGCCAACATCCAGCCGAGCAAGCGCGGCAAGGTCCTCGCCGAGTACGGGGCGCAGTGATGGCCGCCTACGAGTGCCCGGTGTGCAACTACGTCTACGACGAGACCGCAGGCGCGCCCCGCGAGGGTTTCCCCGCCGGCACACCCTGGGACGCGATTCCCGACGACTGGTGCTGCCCCGACTGCGGGGTCCGCGAGAAGATCGACTTCGAAGGACGCTGACATGACCACGAACTACAAGCTCTTCCGTTGCCTGCAGTGCGGATTCGAATACGACGAGGCCGAGGGCTGGCCGGAGGACGGCATCGCCCCCGGCACCCGATGGGACGAGATCCCCGACGACTGGTCCTGCCCGGACTGCGGCGCCGCCAAGTCCGATTTCGAGATGGTCGAGGTCAGCCGGACATGACCGAGACGATCGTCGTCGTCGGCACCGGGGTGGCCGGCGCGACCGCCGCACAGACCCTGCGCAAGGAGGGCTTCGCCGGACGTGTCGTGCTGATCGGCGAGGAGGCCGCGCTGCCCTACCGGCGGCCGGTGCTGTCGAAGGACCTGCTCGCCGGCAGCATCACCGCGGAACGGGCACAGCTCGAACCGGCCGGCTACTGGGCCGACCACGACATCGACCTGCGCACCGAGACCCGCGTCGTCGAACTCGACCCACGGCGTCACCGGCTCCGGCTGTGGGACAACGAGATTCTCGACTACGACGCGGTGATCCTGGCGACGGGCGCCCGTGCCCGCCACCTGGACCACGACGGCGGGGACAGGGTGCTGAGCCTGCGCACGGCCGAGAACGTCGCCCCGCTGCGGGCCGCGATCGAGGCGCACCGTTCGCTCCTCGTCGTCGGCGCCGGCCTGATCGGCTGCGAAGTCGCTTCCACCGCAAGGGAACTGGGAGCCGAGGTCACCGTGCTCGAGAGCGCGCCGTCGCCGCTCGCCCGCATCGTGCCGCCCGCCGTCGCCGAGATGTACGTCGGCCTGCACGCCGAACGCGACGTGCCCGTCCACACCGGCGTCGCGCTGCGCTCCCTCACCGGCGACGACGACGGGGTGCATGCCACCGCCGAGGACGGGCGCGCCTGGACGGCCGGCGCCGCCCTCGTCGCGGTGGGCTCGGTGCCGGACACCGCGCTCGCCCGCGCGGCCGGGCTGACCGTCGGCGACGGCATCGTCGTCGACGAGGCCTACCGCACCTCCGCCGCGGGGGTCTACGCCGCGGGCGACGCGATCGAGCAGCCCAACCCGGTGCTCGGCGGCCGGCACCGCACGGAGAACTGGAACAGCGCACGGGCCCAGGGCATCGCCGCCGCGAAGTCCGTCCTCGGGCAGCCGCTCGGCGCCGCGGAGGTGCCGTGGGGCTGGTCCAACCAGTACGGGCACAACCTGCAGTTCGCCGGCTGGTCCCGCCACGACGACGACTACGTGGTGCGCGGGTCGATCGAGGGCCGGGACTTCACGGCCCTCGCGCTGCGCGGCGACCGGCTGGTGGGGGCGATCGCCCTCGGCCGCCCGAAGGACATCCGCATCGTGCGGCAGCTCGTTGCCGCCGGCGCGGCGGTCGATCGCGGCGCGCTCGCGGACGAGTCCGTCGCACTGGGCGACGTCGCGGGTCGGCGCGCGGCGGCCACGCCGGCATCGCTGTAGCGGGCTGCTCAGCCTTGGTGGTCGGTGCGCTTCTTGCCGGCCAGGCCGCGCCAGGCCAGGTTCTCGAGCAGATCGGCGGCCTTCTCCACGTCGATCTCGCCGCCGGCGATGCGGTCGGCGACGGCCTCACCGGCGCCGACGAGCGCAACCGCCATGATGGCGAAGTCGGTTCCCGGCTCCGGGTCGCGCGTGCTCGATTCGAGCAGGTGCGCGGTGAGCTCGATGAGCCGGTCCCGGCTGCTGCGCACCTGCCCGGCGAACGCCTGCTGGGACATCGCCTGGCGGTAGAGCACCATCCACGAGTTGCGGTGGGCGTCGACGAATCCGAGGAACGACTCGAGCGCCACCCGCAGCTGATCGCGTGGCGTGAGCCCGGGATCACCGGCGGGCGTCAGGGCCTCGACGAACCGCTGCCCCTCCCGGCTGATGCACGCGGCGAACAGTTCGTCCTTCGAGCCGTAGTACAGGTAGAGCATCGGCTTGGAGATCTGGGCCCGGGCCGCGATGGCGTCCATCGAGGTATTGTGAAACCCGTTCTCGGAGAAAACCTCCACGGCGGCGTCCAGCATCTGCTGTTCCCGCACCGCGCGAGGCAGTCGCTTGGTACCGCCGGCCATGTCTCCTCCAAGTCCCGATGCTCCCAGCTCCTTACTCTAGAGTAAGGAGCTGGTTTCCGACGCCGATTCAGCAGTCCAGCGCGCCCTTGGCGCGCGCGACGGTGCGCACCGCGTCGTCCACCCGCGCGGCCGGCAGCGCTCCCGTCGCCACGGCCTGTTCGAGATGGTCGAGCACCCGCGGGACGTCGTCGGTGGTCAGCCACAACGCCTGGTCCACCCCGGCGGCGAGCGCCGCCTGCACCGCTTCGGTGATGTCGTACGTGTCGGTGATGGCCCGCATGCCCGACAGGTCGTCGGTGAAGACCACCCCGTCGAACGGCGGGGCACCGTAACCGGTTCCGGACCGCAGCAACTGCACCGCCTGCGGGCTGATGCTCGCCGGCAGTCCCTCGGTCAGCCCCGGCACGTCGAGGTGCCCGAGCATCACCGCGACCCCGGAATCCACGAGCTCCCGGTACGGCACCAGGTCCACCTGCTGCAGCTGGTCGAGCGGCGGCGCGGTGACCGCACCGGTGTGCGAGTCGCCCGACGCCGAACCGTGGCCCGGGAAGTGCTTGAGCACCGGCAGGATTCCCGCGTCGCGCAGGCCCCGCGCATAGGCGCCGGCGTACTGCACCACCACCTGCGGATCGTCGGAGAAGGAGCGGTCGCCGATCACCGAGTCGTCCGGCTGGCTGCTCACGTCCACGTCCGGCGCGAAGTCGACGGTGACGCCCAGCTCGCGGAGCTCGCGGCCCCGCTCGAGCGCCATCCGGTACGTCTCCTCGACGGTCATCGTCTGCGCCGTCACCCGCGCCGACGGATCGGGACCGAACAGCGCCCCCACGCGCGAGACCCGGCCGCCCTCCTCGTCGATGGTGACCATCAGCGGCAACCGGCTCGCCGCCACCACCTGCGGGATCTCCCGGTTGGCCAGCATCGACACGTCGGTCCAGCTGCCGACGAAGATCCCGCCGATCTGTTCGGACCGCACCGCCTCGAGGGCGTCGGCGGTGCCGGTGACACCGACGTTGAGCAGCTGGGCGAGCCGCTGCCGCACCGTCAGCGACGCGAGCAGCTCGTCGCCGCAGGACGGTGCGGGTGACGCGGTCGCCATCGGGGCGGGCGACGGCGACTGTGCGACGGTCGACGTGGCCTGCGACGTCGCGGCGGCCGTGGGCTCCGGGGTCCGGGGCGCGTCCTGTCCCCCGCACCCGGCGACGGCGAGGACAGCCGCGACCGCGACGGTGAGGGTGTGACGGATCCGCATGGCCACCGACGGTAGCCGACCACCGCCGTGCCTGCCCCGACGACCCACGGCGACGGGTAAAGTGCCCCCCAAGGACCGCCACGACAGCAGGGGACGCGTGATGCCCGCAGATCTCATCCTCATCGCCTACGACGGCTCCGAGAACGCCAAGCGGGCCGTGCGGTATGCGGGGCGATTCCTCGCCTCGTGCCGCGCCGTCGTCGTCACGGCCTGGGAACCGATGGTCCGTCAGGCCGCCCGCATGTCCGGGCTGTCGGGGGTGATGCAGCCGGAGTGGGTACCCGACGAGGAAACCGAGGACGTGGCCCTCACCGACGCGAAGGTGATCAACGCGGAGGGACTCGAACTCGCCCGCTCCGCCGGCCTCGCCGCGGAGGGCCGCACCCTCGAGGTGGTCAGTGCCGTGTGGACCGCGATCGTCGAGGCCGCCGACGAGCTGAACGTCGACATCATCGTCACCGGCACCCGCGGCACCACGGGCCTGCGCTCGCTGCTGCAGTCGTCGGTGGCCGACCACGTGCTGCGCCACAGCCATCGGCCCGTGCTGATCGTCCCCCCGGGGCGCTAGCCGCGGCGCGTACCGGGCGCGGGCGGGGGATATCGTCGACCCACCATGGACGGTTTCCTGCTCTCCCGCGCCGATCGCACCGTGCACACCACCGGGACGCGCCGCCGGTTCACCGACGTCGCCGAGGCCTCTTTCGCGTTGCGCCGCGGCGAGGCCGACCTGATCGTGGGCGCGCTGCCCTTCGATCCCGAGCGCCCCGCCGCGCTGACCCAGCCGGAGACCGCCGACGTGACCGACGCGGCGTGGCAGCCACCGGACGCCCTGCCCGCCCTGCCTGCGGTGCGGATCGCCGCGCAGACCCCGGCGCCGCAGCAGCACGTCGCGCGGGTCGCGGCGCTGCGCGACCGGCTCGGCCGCGGCGAACTCGACAAGGTCGTCGCCGCGCGCTCGGTCACGCTCGTCTCCGAGACGCCCGTCGACCCGCTCGCTCTCGCGGCCCGGATGGCCGAGCGCCACCCCACCGCCCACGTCTACGCGGCGGACCTGAGCGCCGCCGGCGAGCGGTACCGCGGCCACACCCTGGTCGGCGCGACGCCCGAACTGCTGGTCAGCCGCCGCGGCGACGCCGTCACGTGCCGTCCGCTCGCGGGCACCGCCGCCCGCTGCGCCGACCCCGGCGCCGACCGTGAGGCGGGCCGGCAGCTGCTCGCCTCGGCGAAGAACCTCGCCGAGCACGCGTTCGTCATCGACTGGATCCGCTCCCGCCTGACCCCGCTGTGCAGCGAGCTGGAGATCCCGGGCACGCCCGTGCTGACCGCCACGAGCGACGTGTGGCACCTGGCCACCCCGATCACCGCCACCCTGCGCGACCCCCGCACGGACGCCCTGACGCTGGCAGCGGCACTGCACCCGACCCCGGCCGTGGCCGGCACGCCCACCGAGGCCGCACTCGCGGCGATCCGCAGCACGGAGGGCGACCGTCGCTTCTACGGCGGCGCCGTGGGGTGGTGCGACGGGGACGGCGACGGGGACTGGCTGGTGGCGATCCGCTGCGCCGAGCTCAGCGCCGACGGCAGGCGGGCCCTCGCGTGGGGCGGCGGGGGCATCGTCGCGGCGTCCGATCCGCAGGCCGAACTCGACGAGACCACCGCGAAGCTGCGCACGCTGCTCGGCGTGCTCGGCCTCTAGGCCGCCGCGAGTGGAGCAGGCCACAGTCGCACCCGTGCGGGTGATACCTTGACGCGGAGCGCAACGACGCCGGACCGGTTCCGGCACCGTCGCGCACGACGAATGTCGGCTGCACACGGAAGCCGACGACGGACGATGGGGAGATGGGTATGGCGAAGTTCCTGGGCCCGGGCCTGGTCAGCGCGGCGATCGGCGCCGTCCTCGGCGCCGTGGCGGTGTTCGGGGTCACGGCGGCGGTTCAGGAGAACACCCGCCCGGAGGTCGACCGCAGCGGCAACGCCGATTCCTCCCTGCTGAACCAGGTTGAGTACGGCAGCCGCTGACGGCGCCATCCACGCGACGAGTTCACGCACTTCCCACGGCGCGGTGCCCCACCCCGGTGGGGCACCGTCCGCCGACCCCCTCTCCAGGCGGTGGTTGTACGGGGCCGCCGTGGTGTCGCTGCTGTTGGCGTTCGCGCAGGCCCCCGGCCTGATCGTCGCCGACACCAAGTACGACCTGACCCAGAACCCCCTCGGGTTCCTCACCCGCGCCGCCCACCAGTGGAGCAGCCTCGCCCCGCTCGGCCAGGTCCAGAACCAGGCGTACGGCTACTTCTTCCCGCACGGCTCCTTCTTCGCCGTCGGCCAGCTCCTGCACGTCCCCCCGTGGATCACCCAACGGGTGTGGTGGGCGCTGCTGCTGCTCGCCGGGTTCTGGGGCGTGGTGCGGCTCGCCGAGGCGCTCGGCGTCGGCAACCGTGGTTCCCGGCTGATCGCCGCGGCGGCGTTCGCACTCTCGCCCCGCGTGCTGACCACCCTCGGATCCATCTCGTCGGAGACGCTGCCGATGATGCTGGCGCCGTGGGTGCTGCTGCCGCTCGTGCGCTACCTCGACGGCGACCGGGCGCTCCCGCACCGGCGGGGAGCACCGCAGCTCGCCGCGCAGTCCGCCGTCGCGGTGGCCCTCATGGGCGCGATCAACGCCGTCGCCACCGTCGCCGCGTGCCTCGTCGCCGGGCTGTGGTGGATCGCGCACCGCCCGAACCGGCGGTGGTGGCGGTTCACGCTGTGGTGGATCCCGAGTTGCGTCGTCGCGGTGCTGTGGTGGATCGTGCCGCTGCTGCTGCTCGGCCGGGTCAGTCCCCCGTTCCTGGACTACATCGAATCGTCCGGGGTGACGACGCAGTGGACGTCGCTGGCGGAGGTGCTGCGCGGCACCGGCAGCTGGACCCCGTTCGTCTCCCCCGAGCGCATCGCCGGCGCGGTGCTCGTCACCCAGCCCGCGGCGGTCCTCGTCACCGGCCTGCTCGCCGCCGCGGGCCTCGCGGGGCTGGCGATGCGGTCGATGCCCGCCCGGGGGCGGTGGGCGCTGATCCTGTTCGCCGGCATCGCCGGGCTGGCCGCCGGGTACGTCGGTGAACTCGGCTCGCCGATCGCCGAGCAGGTGCGGTTCTTCCTGGATTCGGCCGGCGCCCCGCTGCGCAACGTGCACAAGCTCGAGCCGCTGGTGCGGTTGCCGCTCGTGCTCGGGCTCGCGCACCTGCTGCGCCGGGTGCCGCTGCCCGGCGCGGTGCCGTGGCGGCAGGCCCGGACCGCGTTCGCCCACCCCGAACGCCAGCCCATGGTCGCGTTCACCACCCTGATCCTCGTGGCGCTGACCCTCGCGACATCGCTCGCGTGGACCGGCCGGCTCGCCCCGCGCGGTGCCTACGACGAGGTACCCGGATACTGGCACGAGACCGCCGCGTGGCTCGACGAGCACACCTCGGCCCGCGGGGAACGCGCGCTGATCGTGCCGGGCGCCCCGTTCGGCAGCCAGATCTGGGGCCTGACCCGCGACGAGCCGATCCAGCCGCTCGCGTCGACGCCGTGGGCCTCCCGCGACGCCGTGCCGCTCGTGCCGCCCGGCGCGATCCGGGCCCTGGACGCGGTGCAGCGGCACCTCGCCGACGGCCGGCCCACCCCCGGCCTGGCGGCGACGCTGCGCGGCCAGGGCATCGGCTACGTGGTGATCCGCAACGACCTCGACCCGGAGACGTCGCCGTCGGCGCGGCCGGTGCTCGTGCACCGGGCGATCGAGGGCTCCCCCGGGCTCGTGCGGGTCGCCGAGTTCGGCAACGAGATCACCCGGAACTTCGAGGAGGGCTTCACCGCCGACTCCGACCTGCGACCGGCCTACCGGGCGATCGAGATCTACCGCGTGGACGTGCCCGGCGCGCCGGTCGGCCCGTACGCCGTGGACGCGGCGACCGTTCCCCGCGTCCAGGGCGGTCCCGAGGCTCTGCTGCGGCTCGACGACGCCGAGCCGGGGAACACCGGCCCCGCGCTGCTCGCGGCCGACGCGAGCCGGGCCGGCCTGCCCGTCGGCGACGTCGTCGTCACCGACACCCCCACCGACCGGGAGACCGACTACGGCCAGGTCGACCACCACAGCTCGGCGATCCGCGCCGCCGGCGACCCGCGGCGCACCTACAACCTCGTGCCGGACTACCCGGTGCCGGACACCGACCTCGTGCGCGCCGAGTGGGAGGGCGCGCGGATCAGCGTGTCCAGCTCCGCGTCGGACGCCACCCAGCTCGGCGGCACCTCCGTCGGCAGCGGGCCGGCGGCCACCGTCGACGGCGACCCGACCACCGGCTGGCACAGCAACGGCCTCGAGTCCGCGGTCGGGCAATGGCTGCAGCTCGACCTCGACCGGCCCATCGAGGCCGGGCTGCTCCGGCTGAGCACCAGCCCCGGCGCGATCGGCACGCCGGTGAAATGGCTCGAGGTGACCACCGACCGCGGCAGCACCGCCGTGCGCATCGAGAAGCCCGGCCGGGAACAGACGGTGGCGCTGCCGCTCGGACGGACGACCTGGATCCGGATCACCTCCACCCGCACCGAGGACGGATCCGTGGGCAACCAGTTCGGGTTGACCGAGGTGGCGGTGGACGACTTCACCGACCGGGACAACCCGCGGCCCGTCGACATCCGGCAGCGGATCGTGCTGCCGGACGTCGCCGCCGGGGCCGCCGTGCGGGGCTGGAACCTCGGTCAGGAACTGCCCGGCCGCGGCAGCTGCGTCGACACCCCCGACCGGGTGCGGTGCGCGCGGGGCCTGGCCGTCGCACCCGAGGAGCCGAACGTCGTCACCCGCACCCTGTCGGTGCCCGACGCGACGTCGGTGGCGCCGCAGCCGTGGGTGCGGGGACGGCCCGGCCCGGCGCTCGCCGAGGTCGCCGCGCTGCCGGACCGGGTGGTCGCCCGCGGCGCCGCCGACGTCGTGGACCTGCAGGGCTCCGCGTTCGCCGCCACCGACGGTGATCCGCGGACGACGTGGACGGCGTCGGAGGAGGCGGTGCGGCCCGGGGCACCGCGACCGACCCTCACCCTCGACCTGCCGTCCCCGCAGCTGGTCACCGGCCTCGAGGTGGCGCCGAGCCCGGGACCGCTGCCGGCGCGGCCGACCCGCGTCGCCGTCGACCTCGGCAACGGCCCGCAGGTGCGCGATATCGAATCATCAACAGCGACAATCGATCTCGAACCATACGTCACGGACCGGGTGGTCCTCAGCCTGGTCGGCTGGGACGACGTGTTGGACCAGACCGTGCTCGGCTTCGCCAAGGTCGGCCCGCCGGGACTGGCGGAGGTGACCGTGCTCGGCCCGGACGGGCCGATCGGCCCGCAGGACCCGGTGTACGAGCGGCAGGTCACCGTCGGGTGCGACGCCGGGCCCGTGCTGACCGTCGACGGCCGCACCTACCGGACGTCGGTCACCGCGACCGTCGCGGACCTCGCCGCGGGGGTCGAGGCGCCCGCCACCCTGTGCGACGAGACCGTCGCGCCGCTGCCCGCCGGGCACGTCGACGTCGAGCTGGACCCCGGCCAGGCGTTCACCGTCGGGACGCTACGGCTGCCGGTGGCCGGCGCCGTGAGCCCGCCGTCGCCCGAACCCACCGAGCTCGCCATCGGCACCTGGACGGAGAACCTGCGCGAGCTCGAGGTGCCTGCGGCCGAGCGGGAGCGGATCGTCGTCGTGCCGGAGAGCACCAACGTCGGCTGGGTCGCCACGGCCGCGGACGGCACCGAACTGACGCCCGTGGTGGTCGACGGCTGGCAGCAGGGCTGGGTCGTGCCCGCCGGGGCCGGTGGCACCGTGACGCTCGAGTTCGCCACCGACCGCTGGTACCGCCTCGGCATCTTCGGCGGTCTGCTCCTGCTGCTGCCGCTGTTCGCGCTCGCGGCCTGGCCGCGCCGGCGCCCCGTCGCCGACCCGGGGCCGCCGCCACGGGTGTGGGGCAGCACCACCGTCGGCTTCGCCGGCGTGCTGGCCGTCGCGACCCTCGCGGCCGGGGCGGTGGGCGCGGCGACGACGATCGTCGCGGCGGTGGCGATCGTGGCGGTGGGCGCGCGCTGGGGCCGCGACGTGGCCGCCCGCACGCTCGTCGTCGTGACCGGGGCCGCCACCATGACGGCGATGGCGTTGCTGTCCACCGGGCCGTGGCGAGCGCCGGGCGGCTACGTCGGGCACTCGTTCGCGATCCAGTTCGCCGCGCTGTGCGGGCTCGTCGCGCTGGGGCTCGCGGCGCTGCCGGTCTCGCTCAGGGCGCGGCGGAGTCTGCGACGCGTTCTGCGGTGGTCGCGACGCGGCGCTGGCGGCGCCTGACCTCCCGGCGCACCGGCTCCTCGACGAGCGCGTAGCTGACCGACGCGACGGCGATGCTCAGCACCAGCGTGACCGCGAGCACGAACCAGAAGTCGCCCTGGAACGGGATGAGCCCGAAGACCGGGAAGACGATGGACAGCACCGCCAGGTGCCAGATGAAGATGCCGTACGACCATCGGCCCACGGTCAGCGCCGGCCCGCTCGCCAGGATGCGGTGCTCGGCGCGCGGCGCGAGGACGAGCGGCGCCAGCAACGCGAAACTCATGAGCGCACCGAGGAGGATCTTGCCGTTGTACTGCCACGGCTCGAGCGTCACGAGCCCCTCCGGCCCACCGAGGGACGTGGTGGACAACGCGAATGCGGCCACGGCGATCCCCGCCATGAGCACCCGGTGGGAGGCGAGCCGGTGCACCCAGGTCCGTTCGCCCGACACGAGTTCGGCGAGCAGCATGCCGGCGCCGAACCACGGCAGATAACCCGGCAGCCAGTTGTCGTGGTTGATGTGGCCCGGGGTGGGGACCGGCAGCCACGCCCACACCAGCGACAGCGCGCTCACGGCGAGCAGCAGCGGGACGCGGAACCGGGCCCGGTCGCCGCGCAGCCCGGCGAGCGCCGCGGCGAACAGCGGCAGCAACAGATAGAAGGCCACCTCCACGGACAGGCTCCACATCTGGGTCAGTCCCTCGGTGAGGCTCAGCGGCACGAACACCTGCACCAGGGTCAGGTTCGCCAGCCACAGCCGCCAGCCGCTGCCCGCCCCGGGCAGCAGGAGCAGCACGACGCACACCACCACCCAGTACGCGGGCAGGATGCGGGTGGCCCGCGACAGCAGGTAACGCCCGGCGGGCGGCGCGGCCCCGAGACCACGCGCGGCCGCCGCGTGCGGCCGCCACAACAGGAAGCCCGACAGCGCGAAGAACAGGGCGACGGCCAGGTCGAACCGGCCCCAGATGCGGCCGAGCACCGGATCGTCCACCGCCCCGGTCTGGAACGCCACGTGCGTGATCAGGACACCGACGGCGGCGAATCCGCGCATGCCCTCGAGCGCCGGCAGGAATCCGGAGATCGCGGAAGCCGGGGCGACGGGCGGGGTGGTGCTGGTCATCGAGGACAGTCTGCCCGGTGGGGTCGTGGCGGGGAAGCCGGGATCTCGAGTCCGCGCGGTGGCGCGCGCCGGGCGGCTGCCCTGTTAGTGTCTGGGCTCACGTGGTATTCGCGAGCCGGATGCCAGGCGATCCGTGCAGACCGGCTGCCGGTGGGGGTACTCGATGGAACCGTTGAGTGAGGAGACACAGCATGGCTGAGCGTTCGGGCTCGGGCCGGAAACTGGCATTGGCGTTGGTGGGCCTGGGCGCCTTCCTTATTGTCGCGGCGATACTGATCCCGACCTATACCGTCGGCAAGCTCGCCAAGACGCCGCTGGATCTCGAGGTGACCACGGTCGCCGAGGGCACCGGCGACATCCTCAACGCGCGGGCACTGCTGTCGGGGCGGGCGCAGGTCGACACCGACGTGCCGATCGTGGCGCAGCGGTTCGTCACCGTGGAGGAGCCGTCGGACGCCGACATCATGACCCTGCAGGCCGGCCAGACGGTCCGCCGCCTGGACATGCAGGGTGACACGGGCCTGGTCTCCGCCACCGTCGACCGGGTCACCGTGGACCGGGTCAGCGGCATGCCCGTCACCCAGGAGGAGAACCCGGACGCCGTCAGCACCATCCAGACCTCGGCGACGGCGCCGCCGGCGGAGATCCCGAACCGCGACGGCCTGCAGTACCGCTTCCCGTTCGGCACCGAGCAGAAGTCGTACCCGTACTTCGATCTGAACGCGCGCGAGACGTTCCCGATCGACTACATCGACGAGACCGAGATCAACGGCGTCAAGGTCTACCACTTCCGGCACGAGGTCGGGCCGATCGACCTGTCCACGGTCGATCCGTCGGTGCCGACCTACAAGCTGAGCCTGCCCGCCTCCACGTGGGGCGTCGAGGGCGGCGAGACGCCGGTGACCATGACCCGGTGGTACACCAACGTTCGTGACCTGTGGGTCGAGCCGGAGACCGGCGTCGTCATCAAGGGCCAGGAGCAGCAGTACCAGTACTACGCCCGCGAGGCGAACCGTCCCGAGGTGACGGTGCTGCAGGTGAGCCTGCCGTTCAACGAGGACACCATCGAGTTCCAGGTGGACCAGGCCAAGAACGGCATCGACACCCTCAGCCTCTTCGGTCGCACCGTGCCGATCATCCTCGGCATCCTCGGTCTGATCTCCCTGATCGCCGGCATCGTGCTCGGCCTGCGCGGCGGCAGCGGCCGCACCGGCCGTCCCGTCGCCGCGACGGGCGGCCCGACCGCCCCGGCCGGCCCGGCCCATGCCGCGCCGGGACAGCGCGACTGGACCAGCGACCGCACCGAGGAGATCCCCCGCACGGACGCTCCCCCGCAGCAGCGGGACTGGACCACCGACCAGACGCAGGAGATCCCGCGCACCGACCTGCGCAAGGAACCGCCGCAGCAGTAGTCACGAGCGCCGATGCCCCTCCCCGATCCGCTCGGGGAGGGGCATCGGCGTTTTCGCGGGCGCGCTCGTTCGGCCCGCGGCAACCGAATGTCACACGGGGTCAGTCGGATCGAACAGCTGTCACATTCGGCCCCGCGGGGTGGGCCGCGCGGACCGCCAGCACGGAGACCACCGTGGCGGTGACGGCCGCGACGGCCACGGCGACGAGCACGAACTGCCGGGTGGTGGACGCGACGGTGAGCATGAGGGTGGCCTCCACCGCGAGGCCGGCCCACGCGACGGCGGCGAGATGGGTGCGCTCGCCCGCGATCGCGGACAGCAGTGCCCCCTGCAGCACCGCCAGGCACGCGCCCTGCAGCGCGAACAGCCACAGCAGCGACTGCACCGGGGCGTACGCGTCGCCGACGAGCAGCGGCACCAGCGGCGCACACACGGCCGCCCCGGCGACGAGGACCGCGCCGATCCCGACGAGGACGGCCAGGGCGGACCGGACGGCGGCCGCGGACTGGGCGGGGTTGGCCATCCGCGGGTACAGCACCACCCCGACGGCCTGCGGCAGCCAGAACGCGACCTTCGTCGCGACGGCGCCGAGCGCGTACAGCCCGGCATCCTCCGGGTCGAGCACGGCGCGGGCGAGCAGCAGGTCCAGCGAGGTCAGGGCGATCAGCGCCAGCTGCACCTGGGAGGCGCGCAGTACCGCGGGCACGCCGACCGCCGGGGCGGCACCCGACTCCGGTCCCGCCGGGGAGCTCGACACGAGCGCGGCGGCCCCGGCCGCGACGAACCCGGTGCCGACCGCCCCGGCGAACAGCGCCGCCCCGGGCCCGCCGCCGGCGGCGAGCACCGCGACGGCGGGCACGACCTTCGCCACGCCGGCCGCGGCGAGGACGACACTGAGCGCGCCGAACCGTCCCCGCCCCTGCAGCAGGCCCTGCTCGGCGGCGAGCAGCACCAGCAGCGGCGCGGTGACGAGCGAGCCGAGGGCACCGGCGACGCTGGTGTCGAGGGCCCACGCGACGAGCGGCACGACGGCCAGCGCGACGAACCCGGCGAGGCCGGCGCAGCGGTACCCGAGACGGCGCAGGGACGCGGTGCCGGCACCGAGCACGGTCTCCCGGGCGACGACCGTCTGCAGCGCGAGCGCCGGCACGGCCAGCACCAACTGGGCGGCCAGCAGGCCGGCGAACTCGCCGTACCCCGCGGGGCCGAGCCACTGCGCGGCCGGCAGGTGCAGCAGGTAGGAGGCCAGGTTGGCGGTCATGGCCCCGGCGGTCACCATCGTCATCCCGGCGACGGTGGTTCCGGTGGCCGAGCGCGGCGTCTCAGGTCGCGGCATCGGACCATGGTTGCACGCCGCCGGGTGCGGGCGGCGAGGCACCGGATCCGGACCGGGGTGCCGGGGCGGGCTGGGTATTGTGCGGCCATGCCCAGGCCGGTGTCGCTGCGTCCCGCTGTCCCGGCCCTCTACAGCCTGGCCCTGGCGGTCGTGGTGCTCGGGCCGCTGCTCGTCTCCCCCGGTTACCTGCTGTTGCGCGACGCGGTGAGCACCCCGCGGTCCTTCCTGACGGATTCGGCGCTGGGTCTGACCGACGCCGCGGCGCGGGCGGTGCCGCAGGACGCGTTGCTGGCGACGGCGAGTGCGGTGGTGGACGGCGGTGTGGTGGTGACGGCGCTGCTCACCGGCGCCCTGTGGGCGGCCGGTTGGGGCGGCGCCCGCCTGGTGGCGGTGCTGTTGCCGGCGGCCGGTCTGCCGGCGCGGCTGGTGGCGGCGACGGTGTTCGTGTGGAACCCGTACGTGGCGGAGCGGCTGCTGCAGGGGCACTGGAGCCTGCTGGTGGGCTACGCGGCGCTGCCGTGGACGGTGGTGGCCTCGGTGGCGGTGCGACGGGGCGCCCGCTCCGGGTGGGCGTCGCTGGCGGTGTGCCTGGGCGCGGCGGGGCTGACGCCGACGGGCGCGCTGCTGGCGTCGGTGACGGCGCTGGCCGTGCTGGCCGCCCCGGGCGGGCGGTCCCCACTGCTTCCCCGTCTCGCGGGCGCGGTGGCGCTGGCGACTGCGGTGGCGGCGCCGTGGCTGGTGGCGACGGCCCTCTCCGGCGGTGCGGGCGACGGGTCGGATCCGGCGGGGGTGCGGGCGTTCGCGGCGCGGGCCGAGCCCGCGCTGGGCACGCTCGGCAGCGTGGCGGGGCTCGGGGGCATCTGGAACGCCGACGCGGTGCCCGGTTCGCGGGCGACGGTGTGGGCGCTGGTCGGCACGGCGGCGCTGCTGCTGGTGGTGGCGTGCGGGGTGCCAGCGCTGTGGCGGCGCCGGCGCAACCCGGTGCTGGGGGTGCTGACGGCGCTGGCGGCGGTCGCGGTGCTCGGTCCGGCCCTCGCGGCGACGGGGACGGGGTTGCGGGCCGGAGCGTGGGCGATGGTGCACGTGCCGGGCGCGGGTCTGCTGCGCGACACCCAGAAGTGGGTGGCGTGGGCGGTGCCGCTGTACGCGCTGGCTGCCGCGGCAGGTGTCGGCACGGTGCGCGGGCGGTTCGGCGGCCGGGCAGGCGCCTGGGCCACGGCGGCCGCGCTGACCGTGCTGCTGGCCCTCTCGGCGCACGGGTACGTC
>NZ_JAALEG010000107.1 GCF_011058165.1 Rhodococcus aetherivorans | reverse complement strand
CTGTGAGTCACTGTGAGAGGTAACTCGTTGATCACTACGCGATGGCCCACCCGCAGAGCGGGAACGACACGCCGCGGACCTGGACCGATGCCCTCAGCCGATTCCCACCACTCCCCGGGACTTACCCGTCAATCGGCGCAGTCACTCTCGCCGAGGAGCGCTGCTGTTCGGCATGGATTCTCGGCCGCGGATCGGGCAGCCGGATCGGTCATCGGATGCAATACCGGGTAGTCGAGTTGACATAATCTCGATTATCGGCTTTTCGTGTCACGTTGCGCCACAGCAGTTTTAGTGAATATTGGCGCAGTCGTTGGGTGGAACGAGGTGCCGAGGCGAGCGCACATGCATGGTGCGGTCGGCAGTGCCGCGCAGCCCGGGCGCCGTACGCTGCTGCCGACGCTGACAGTCTGATCGACCGGGGCGGTCCCGGTCCGGGACAAGCTTGAACTCGTGTTTCCGCGTGACGTGCAGCACCGCCGCCATGGCATCGAGCTCGACCCGTCGTTTCGTCCAATCCTGCTGCACTGCAACACATATGATGGATAATCGTGCTTATCCATCATGGTCGGCCGGAGCTCGTCGGCGGTACTTCTCCTCGCAGCGCCCTGATCGACACCGCCGCGCACGTCAGTACCCGGCGCCGAATCGGCGGGGCGAAAATGGCCCCCCTTGATCGCGGCCCCGGACACGGACTCGGGGGCCGGCGGCACGCGCTTGCAGCGTCGCGCGGGCGTGATGGTTCGACTCCCGGTGCTACCCAGCCGTGGGCAGGTACGGGCAGGAAACCTCACGGCGTCGGTGTCCGTTCGGTAGAGTTTTCGTGTCACCGTCATCCCCCTGCACGGTGACCGAGGCCCCGCCGGAGTTGCCCCCCAAACTCTCTCCGGCGGGGTTTCTCAGTTCGATCTCGCCGATCTCGACCGAGCGTGCGACACTGCAGGGCGGCCGGTTCGGACTGCGCCGTGCAGGGGGTTGCGCAGTGCGGGCCGGCTCTTGTCGTCCTCCGTGCCCGGAGTCCCGTCGGCGCTTCCGCTGATGGAACCGGATCATCCACGCACCGGGAGGGTGGCGGTGTCCCCGACGGAATGGATCGACGCACGCTGCCGGAAACATGCGTGCATTGCATGCACGCTACGCATGCAACCTTGCGTCGCGATGGGCCGAGCCTTTAGTTCGGCACCACCGCCTCGGGTCTGCGCACTCGGTAGGCGCTTGTTCTGCTTGTGGTCGAGGTCCTCGGCCCAATCCGCAGCACAGCCGCGTTCGTACTCGCTACTCCCCCGGCTCGACGCTGCGTCGCAGGCAGGGCCCTCAGTCCTGATTGTCCAGCGATGCGAAACGAACGTCCCGCCAGAATTCGCACAGCAGGGCCAACGACCTGTGCTGATCCCATTCCCGCAGTGCCGTCACATATCGGGCATGTTGGGTGGTGTCGCGTTCGACGCTGAGTTCGAGGACGGGAAAGTCCAGCCGCCGCATCGCTTCGGCGACCATCACCCGGACCGCTCGGCCGTTGAAATCCTCGAACGGATGCACGTGCAGTGCCTGAGCCTCCAGGTACGCCAGGGCTTCGAGTTGAAGCTCGACATCGCCGGCGCAGTAGTCGAGCCGGCCGGTGAAGCTGTGGAACAGCTCCCGCATCTGTCGGTCCACATGAATGTGTTCCGGCGGATAGTGGCCTCCCACCCGGACCGGCTTCCTGCGCCACCGGCCGGCGATGTCGGGCATCACGTCGATCAGGATCCGGCGATGGAACTCGCGGAGCAGATCCACGTCCATTGCCTCGTCGGCGAAGTGACCGGAGGCCACCTCGTCGAGCAGCCGGCGTAGCGGCTCGGCGATCAGATCGGCGACCTCGTGGTAGGTCTTCGTACCGAACAGTGTCTCGAACTGGCGGGTGCTGCCGGTATCGACCGGCTCCGTCGGCTCACCCACCGGTCGCTGCTGCGTGGGTCCGTGCGTGCACGATCAGTGCGAGCCCAGCACGGCGCGCTGGCGGTGCCGTGCCTGCTCGATCCACCGGTCGGAGACCGGCTCGCCTTCCATCGCCATGCTGTGGATCACGTGATCGACCACGGCGGCGCGCCGCCGATAGACCTTCTCCTCGGTAGGCAGCGCACGCCACCGTGCGACCAGTGCCCGAACGTCGTGTGTGGTCACGGCGCGCTCCCTTCCGTCTCGATCCGGTCTGTTGTACCCCCATGATGGCAGCTGGTGGCGACAGCGAGCAATCGAGACGGGCTCGGCCGGCCTGCGGACGTATGCGGACCGCGGCGCTGTCGGCCCCCTGGTGTAGGCACAGCTGGACGAGACGGCGGATGTGCCTGTCACGCCCACTGGGGTAGGGGGATCGAATGGTTGTGCTGCTCATCTTCAATGTGCTCGGAATCCTGGCAGCGCTCTTCTGTGCGCACAGGTCGTATCGCCGTTACGGCCGCCCGGTTCGGGCGGTGGTGGCCGGCGTCGGAGGGCTTCTTGTTCTTCCGCTGATTGTCGTGGTGGCGGTCGCTGCGGCTGCTCCCAGGGCATCGCGGACCGGGTAGTGAAACGGTAGATAATCGCAGTTCAGGACGCATTTCGAGGCAGTGATCGCGTAGAATCGATCTTGAAACGTTCCCGGAATCGGGGGGAACTCCGCCCAGGGTCGGGCGCAGTCGAGGAGGTCGCGTGGCGGACGAGAACGCCAACCAGGACACGTTCGGAACCGAGGATCAGGGAGGACCAAATGGCACCGCAGAGCGAGGAATTCACCACGCAGGTCGAGGGAATCGACCTGACGATCGCGGCCGAGACCAGGCGGATTCTGGTCGAGTGGCTGGGAATCGACCCGGCGACCGAGCAGGAGCAGATCGACCGGGAGGCTCTGCGCCTGCAACAGATGACCGAGGACGCGGCCGAGCAGTTCGAGCAGGCGACCCCGCCGGCACCGGACGCGACGTACCAGGACGCGGTACGCGCCAAGGAAACAGCGTGGCGGGCAGCACGGGAGATGGTGCTCGAGGGCGAACTGTATCCGCAGGTGACACCGGAAATCCGGGAAGCGCGGGAGCGGTTCGAGGAGTGGACCGAGCAGGAAGCCGAGAAGGACTGGGAAGCGGCCCGGACAGCGCAGGACCCGGATCGCTGGCGGACACAGAACGTTCGGCCGAACCCGACCGCGGTGCGGGTCGTCGAGCGAGTATGGCTGGCGAAGCCAGCATGGTTCCGGGCGTTGGCGCAGGCTCTGATCGCGCAGCGGATCGAGGACAACCAGCCGGTGCCGATGACCTCCCGCGATCCGATCGCGGACGAGTTGGCGGCGATGATCGAGGACGAGATGCGGCGCAACCCGCCGCAGGACCCGGATCTGCCGTTCTGAGCCAGGCGCAGTGGGCGCAGGTCCGCGACGAATTTGTAGACCTGGAACTGCTGGGACGCAAGCTCGCCAAGAGCCTGGACGCAGCGAACAAAGCTCTGAAGACTGCGCAGGAACGTGGCCTTGATCGTGGCGTCGAGGCCAACAGTCAGCGCGTCACCACGCTCACCGAACGGCTCGACCGTCTGCGTGGACGCTGGCGTGAGCTGCGGGCGCAGGAGAACCGGCTGCGCAACGAGCTGCACGCGCTGGGAATCGACCCGGAAAGTGTTCCCAGGCAGGGCGTTCGTGAGGTCGCGGCTGCGCAGCCGGCCTGGAGGGAGCACCCCGCCACCGCCCGTCAGGTGCGGACCCTCGAACGCCTCGCGGCCGAGACGGACGTGCCGTTCGTGGTCGAGGAGACCATTACCAAGGGTCAGGCTCACGACCTGATCGCGTCGCTGCTGGCCGGCAACATCCCGCAGGTACAGTTCACCGACCGTCCCGCAGGGCCGATGTTCCTCCCGGCCGCGACACCGACCGAACCGGCCGCACCGGACACTCCCCCGGCGCCCGAACCGCCTCAGACCGAGACACCGCAGGCCGAGACACCGCAGCCGATGATCGATCCGGTGGCCGAGGTCGAACGACGCCTGCTCGAGACCCTGGCCGAGCCGGACGTGGAGGTCGATGCTGCCGCGAACTCCGATGTCAACACTGCGGCGCAGTTCTTCTCCTGGGCCGACGGGCATTTCAAGGTCAAGGCCCAGGTTGCACTGGCCGATCTGATGACCGATCGGGCCTCGCTGACCGACGAGATGTTCGTGGTGTGCCGGTCGATCCTGGCCGACCCGAAACGCTGGGGCGAACTCGGCCACCGCGCCGCCGAGGCGTACTGGCAGGCCCGCACCGGTGAGCCGGTGCAGCATCCGGTCACCGCAGAGGTCGCCGACACGATCGCCGGCGCCCGCGCCCGCGAGGACCGCGCCGCCGCCGAGGACTTCCTCGACACCACCCAGGCTGTTCTCGACGCGCAGGAGCGGGCCGAGCTGGAGACCGCCGAGCAGCGCAGCGTGCACGTCGAGGCGGTGCAGGACGGCATCGACCAGGCCGCCACGGTCGAGGTCGAGCAGTGGTGGGCACGGGGCCGCGCCGCCTACGACCCCGGCGATCCGCTGACCCTGCCGCAGCCGGACGTCGATCCCGAGGTCGCTGCTGCGATCAAGGCGGTGCGCAGCCGCAAGGCCCGCGACGAGATCCGCGCCCAGTGGTTCGCCGGTGTCGAGCAGGGACGCCGCGAGGCCACCGCCGAGGAACGCAGCGCCCTGATCGCCGAGGTCGCCGTCCATCCGAGGCTCATAGCCACGGTTGAGGGTCGTCGCCCGGACTACCTGCCCGCCGTCGCCCGCGACGACGCCAAGTCCCTGATTGCCGAAGCCGCCCGCGCCGGCTCGCCGCTGCGGCAGGCCGCAGCGAAGGTTCTGCTCGAGCATCACCCGCTGCCGGCCGAGCTGTACGAGCGGGCCTACGCCGAATGGGACCGCCTCCACGGACCCGAACTGACCTGGGACGAGACCACCGCTGGGGAGTGGACGGCGTGGATGACCCTGCAGCTGCGCCGTGACCCGTTGGTCGGGTCGTGGGCCGGGCTGCCGATGTGGACCCGCACCGATCTGATCGAGTTCGGTATCGAGACCGCGTTCGCGGTCATGGCCGAGGAACGCCCCGATCTGATCGCCGCCACCGCCGGCATCCCCACCGAGCGTCTGGCTGCCGAGCTGCGCGGAAACATCATCCCGAACCTGCCGCAACCCCAGGCATCGGACGTGTCCGCCGGGTTCGTCGCTACCGGCGAATTCCGTCAGCTCCGCTTGCAGGACTACGTGGAATCGAGGGTGCAGCACTACACGATTCACGGGTGGGCATACACCCTCGACGGCGGCAGCACGTCCACCACCGCCGGCCACAATCCGCGGGTGGCGATCGGTGCGCTGCTCGACGCCCGCGCCAAGCCGATCCCGGAGTGGATCGACCGCATTTACCGGCCCTACGCCCAGGCCCGCGCCACCGTCGTGACCAGGGCGATCGCCTACGCCCGGAACAGCGAGTTCTACCACGCTGCGGCCCGGTCGGATCTGCTGTGGCAGTACGACGAGTCCGGCACCTTCGTTGCCGCCCACTCGCTCCTCGAGGACGTGCGCCGCGGCATCATCGAGCAGCTGCGCAGCGATGTCCCGGCCGAGGTCGACCTGCTCGAATCCCTGGGGGTCGATCTGGAGTGGACCCTCGGTCACGATGTGGACCCGAAGGTCCTGCGCGACATTCGGGCCGCAGGCGAGGACCTCTACAGCCTCACCCCCACCGACCTGACCTTTGCCGGGGCGGGAGATGTGGTCGTCGGGGACCCGAACGGCCGGCACATCACGATCCGCTCCTGGTGGGCACCGAACAGCAGCGACCACATCACCTACGTCGACGGCGAGCCCCGTCCCGAACTGACCCTGCGGGACGCGATCGCCGACGCCCGCGCCGTTCTCGCTTCCGAAAGCCAGGCCGAGCCGGAACGCCTCGTCGAAGCGGCCGCGGAGGTGGAAGCCGACGCCGAGACCACGTCGGTCGAGGCGGATGGGCAGAGCACACCGACCGTCGAGTTGGAGCAACCGGAGACGATCGAGGAGGTCCCGCCGCCGTCCCCCCGAGTCTTAGCGCCTGCGGTCGATGACACAGGCGCGGTGATCTTCGACGAGGTCGAATCGGCTCCCGCCGAGCCGTCGGCCCCTCCCCCGGCCGGCATCGACGGTGCCGCGCCCTCGTGGGTGCTCACCGATCGTCTGATGGTCGGCCACATCGGGCCGACCGCCACACCGACGCCCGCGCCCGAACCGGAACCTGAGACGGCACCGGAGCCGGAGGCTGCCGCCGAGCCGGCCTCAGTGCCGGCGCAGACCGAACCGGTTGCGGCCGCAGACGAGCTGGTCGTTCCCGACACCGAGTACGGCGAGCCGCTGACCAGCCCCCTGTGGCGGGGCGGTGGTCTGGTCAAGGCACGGAAGGAATCCGGCGGATACGTCTACCTCTCCCCGGCCACCGCCGCCCAGTACGCCGCTGCCGATGCTTCCGCCGAGTCGCAGACCACGGTTGAGCAGCCGCAACGCGAGACCACCGCCGCGGCCGCGGTCGAGCGGTCGGAGGCTGGCGCCGAGACCGACGAACCCACCCCACAGACCGGTGGTGACCAGGCGCACCCGGACACCGACTCCGCGGCCGCGGCCCCGGTGGTGCGTCCTGCCCCGCCGACCGTCGAGGCGCGGGACTTCACCCTCGGTACCGAGGTGCTGGTCCCGACCGGGGCGAAGGCCCGGGCGCGGGCGAACATCGCCGCCCTGCGCCTGGTGCGCCGGCTCGACGAGCAGCAGCGACCGGCCACCGCCGACGAGCAGGCGGTGCTGGCGCAGTGGTCCGGCTGGGGAGCGATCCCGGAGGTCTTCGACAACCGCGCGAAGATGCTCGCGCAGTGGGGCGACGAGCACGCCGAACTGCTCGATCTGCTCGGGGAGAAGGGCTTCGCCCAGGCCCGCCAGACCACCCTGAATGCCCACTACACCGACCCGGCGATCGTCGCGGAACTGTGGCGGGCGGCGGCGCGGGCCGGACTGCCCGACGGCGCCCTGGTGCTCGAACCGGGCTGCGGGGCCGGTCATTTCGTCGGCACCGCCCCGGCATCGGTGCGCATGGTCGGCGTCGAGATCGAGCCGATCAGCGCGAAGATCGCGCACTACCTGTATCCCTCGCAGCAGATCCGCAACCACGGCTTCGAACGCAACTTCGTCCCGGAGAACACGTTCACCGGGGCAATCGGCAACGTCCCGTTCGGCAAGTTCGCGCCCGTCGATCCGATCCACAACCCGGGCGGGTTGTCGATCCACAACCACTTCATCGCCAAATCCCTCGCCCTGACCGCCCCCGGTGGCTACGTCGCCGTGGTGACGAGCATGTTCACCTCGGACGCCAAACGCGGCGAACAGCGCGCCGCGATCACCGCCACAGGTGATCTGATCGGGGCGGTGCGTCTGCCCACCGGCGCGTTCGACCGGCAGGCCGGCACCGACGTGGTCACCGACGTGCTCATCTTCCGCCGCCGCGAGGACGGAGCCGCCCCCACCGAGGACACCCTCGACTGGGCACAGCCCGCCGTGCAGGTCGAAGCGGTCGACGCCAAGACCAGTGAGCCGGCGCGGACCTGGATCAACCCCTACTTCGCGAAGTACCCGGAGCGGGTGCTGGGCACCCTCACCGTCGGGGGCGGCATGTATGCCGGGGGCTCGCTGCGGGTCACCCCGCACCCCGGCGCCGCCCTGGCCGAGCAGCTGCGCACCCAGCTCGATCCGCTCATCGACCGGGCCGTCGCCCGTGGTCTCGGGTTCACCGCCCCGGCCCCCGATCCGGCGGGGGTAGAAGCGTTCACCACGCCGGGGCTGCGCACCGGAGCCGGTCTGGACTCGAACGAGGTGCTGCCCGGTGCGATGCGGTTCCACGAGACCGAGAACCGTTTCGAGCAGTTCACCCTCGGCCGGGGCTGGGCCGAGGTCGGCTGCCGCGGCAAGGACCTGGCCGAGCAGTGGAAGGTGCTCATCGCTCTCGGTGAGACGGTGATGGAGCTGGCCGAGGCCAGCCGCTCCCGCACCGCCACCGTCGCCGACCGCGACGTGATCCGCGCCCGGCTGAACTCGCTCTACGACGGCTATGTGGCCACATGGGGGCCGCTGAACCGGTTCAAGCTCACCGACCCGACCCCGCTGTCGGACGAGAAGATCGCCGCCCGCCTGGACAAGGCGATCACCGAGTGGCGGATCAAGACCGGCCGCGAGGAAGCCGCCGCCGACGGACTCGACCCCACCGGCGCCGGCCCCTACACCGGGTCGATTCCCGACGAGGTGCTCGAGGAGCTGCGCGAGAAGGCGGCCGAGCAGCCGCAGCCGCGGCGGTATTCCGCGCATCTGCAGGGCGCGATCGCCCGCGATCCGCGTCTGGGCATGGTGCTGGCGATCGAGAATTTCCAGTCGCGCTTCGACGGCACCGGGGCGGTGGCGACGAAGACGGCGATCTTCACCGAGGACACCACCCCGTTCAAGGACAAGGCCACCGGCGCCGCCGACCTCGACGAGGCGTTGGCGATCTGCTTCGACGAACTCGGACACATCGCCCCGCACCGGGTCGCCGAGCTGCTGAACCTGTCCGTCGAGGACACCCTCGACCAGGCCCAGGGCCGGATCTATCCGTCCCTGCACGCCGACGACCGGTGGGAGCTGGCCACCGTCGCGTTGTCCGGGCAGGTCCGCGGCAAACTCGCTCTCGCCCGGGTCAAAGCGGCCACCGATCCCCGCTACGCCCCGCTGGTGCAGGCTCTGGAGTCGGTGGTGCCGGCGGATGTGGACCCCGCCGACATCGGGGTGCGCATCGGCGCAACCTGGGTGCCGATCGAGGACTACCGGGCGTTCCTGATCCAGGAGTTCGGGCTGCGCCCGGACCGGCTCACGGTCGAGCACGATCAGGTCAGCGGCAGCTGGGAGATCTCCACCGACCAGAAAAGCCGCCACGAGTTCTCCAGCGGCTATCCCGACAAGTACGGCACCGGCCGGCTGCCCGGGGTGAAGATGTTCGAGCTGCTCGCCAACAACAAACCCATCCAGGTCACCAAGACCGCCGACGAGCTCGAACGCTCCCCCAAGCCGCGGTTCCACGTGGGGCTCACCGAACAGGCCCACGCCTCCGCTGGTGCGCTGCAAGAACGCTTCGAGAAGTGGCTGTGGGAGGACGGTGACCGCTATCTGCGCCTGGCCGCCACCTTCAACGAGCGCTACAACTCGTTCGTCAAACCGGTCCACGACGGGCGCAGCAAGTCCTTCCCCGGCCTGAATCCGAAGTACACGCCCTACGACTATCAGGCCGCCGCGGTGCAGCGGTTCCTGCACGACGAGACGATCCTGCTCGACCACGTGGTCGGGGCCGGCAAGACCCTGACGATCACCGCCTCGTGCATGGAAGCCACACGCCTCGGCCAGATCCGCCAACCGTGGATCGTGGTGCCCAATCACCTGCTGGCGCAGTGGTCGGTCGAGGCCCGCGACGCCTACCCGAACGCCAACATCCTTGTCGCCGCCGAACTCGACGGGCGCGATGACCGGCAACGCTTCGTCGGGCAGAGCGCCGTCGGCGACTGGGATCTGGTGATCGTGCCGCAGTCGGTGTTCGGCAAGATCGCCATGCGCCGCGAAGCGCAGATCGAGTACCTCGACAGCGAAATCGCCGAACTGCGGCAGGCTCTCGACGCCGCCAACAGCCAGGGCGCGGAGTTCACGGTCAAGCAGATCGAGAACGCGATCAAGGCCGCCGAAGGACGCATCGAGAAGATCATCGAGGCCAAGGCCACCGACGACGGGCTGACCTTCGAACAGTCCGGGGCCGACTTTTTGTTCATCGACGAGGCCCACGACTACAAGAACCTCACCCGTCCGTCCAACAGCGCCGACCTGTCGGTGCCGACCGGCTCCCAGCGCGCCACCGACCTGGAGATGAAAGCCAAGTATCTGCGGGAGAAGGCCCGCGCCCGGGGCGCCGAGCAGGGCATGCCGCACGCGCCGGCCAAGGCGATCGCGTTCGCCACCGGCACCCCGATCACCAACTCGCTGTCGGAAATCTGGGTGATGACCAAGTACCTGCGCCCGGACCTGCTGCACCAGGCCGGCCTCGGGCGCATCGACAACTGGGCGGGCACCTTCGCCAAGCCGGTGTCGGTGGCGGAGATGAACGCCACCGCCACCCGCATCCAGATGCGCACCCGCATGGCCGAATACGCCAACGTCCCGCAGCTGGTGGCGATGTTCGACCAGTTCCGCGACGTGGTGACCGCCGATCAGATCCCGGTGCGCCTGCCCACCCTCGACGGCGGAACGCCGCAGATCGTGGAATTCGACATGGGCCAAGACGCCCTCGACGCGATGGCCGACCTGGACGTGCGCATGGGCATGATCCAGGGCGATCGGATGGACCTGGACAACAGCCTCAAGATCGCCACCGACGGGCGCAACCTGACGATGCACCCCTCGCTGGCGAACCTCGCCCCACCCGAGCCGGAGCACAGCCGCATCGAGCACGCCGCCGAGCTGATCTGGCAGGTCCACCGCGACCACGCCGACCTGCACATCCCGGCGGACAAGTACGGCCCCGAGATGACCGGGGTGTTCCAGCTGGTGTTCTGCGACCGCGGCACCCCCAAGGCCGGGGCCGGCCCCCGGGCCCGCAATCTCTACACCGAGCTGCGCGACGCCCTGGTGACCCGGGGCATGAAACCCGAAGAAATCGCGTTCATGCACGACTACGAGGGCCCCAAGGCCAAAGCGAGGCTGGTCGAAGCGTGTGCGGACGGGCGGATCCGGGTGCTGCTCACCTCCACCAAGAAGGGCGGCACCGGCCTGAACGTCCAGCGGGCGCTCAAGCAGATGATCAACCTCGACCCGGCGTGGACCGCCGCCGACATGGAACAACGCCTCGGCCGCATCATCCGCCAGGGCAACGTCCACCAGAGCGTCCGCGTGGTCAACATGGTCGCCCGCCGCTCCTTCGACGCGATGATGTACCAGTACGTGGCCCGCAAATCGAACTTCGTCGCCATGATCCGCAAGGCCGACGTGCCGCCCACGATGGAAGACCTCGGCGGGGACCTGACGGTCTCGTGGGCGCAGAGCAAGGCCGCCGCCACCGGCGATCCGGTCTTCGTCGCGCAGGTCGAGGCCGACCAGAAGGTCGCCGAACTCGAAGCTCGCCGCGACGCCGTCCTGAACGCCAATGCCGCCCGCAGCGCCGCGATCCGGGCCTTGAGCAAGTCCATTTCCACCGACGAGACCCGGCTGCCCGACGTCCGGGCGATGGTCGACAAGCTCGCCGCCTGGAACAGCATCGACGACCGCGCCACGAAGATCTGGCACTTCCCCCACACAGCGATCCCCGACTCGGAAACCGCCGATCTGGCCGACGCGCTGCGAGGATCGTTGATCCGGCTCGAGGACGAGGTGACCCGCAGCAACGACGAGGTGGTCTTCGGGGCCCTAGGCGGCGTGCCCCTCGAACTCGGCTACACCCAGGTCCTGGGCCAGTTCTACGTCTGTGTCGGCGAGGAGATCGCCTGGTACGACCGCGATCGGTTCCTCAACGCGGTCGAGAAAGCCAGTGGGGCGCAGGGGATGCTGACCACCCTCCGCAATCTCGCCGAGAAGGCCACCCGGCAGGTGCCGGTCATCGAAGCGCGGATCGAACACAACCGGGGCCGGCTCGCCGACGCCGAGGCCGAACCGGAACTCGAGTTCACCGCCACGGCCGAACTCGAGGCCGCGAAACTGCGGGCCGAAGAGCTGCGGCTCGAGGTCAACGCCCGCGAGAACTCCCCCGACGCACTACGTCGAGCCCGCGAAGACCGCGAGCGCCGGGCCGCCGACGGGCAGTACCCGCAGTGGACCCTCGACCTGAACCCCACCGATGCGTGGGCCGAACACCGCGGCATGAGCAAGTCCGACCTCATCGCCTCGGTCCCGGCCCGCATGGCCGCCGCCCGGCAGGAATGGCTCGACGGCGCCGAGCAGCGCGACGCGAACCGCAAGGCCGACCCGTGGGTGGCCCTCGACGAGACCGAAGCGAGCTGGCAGTACGGCTTCGACGCCGGCACCGGCCGGCCCGGTGCCCGAGTGTACTGGGACGACCGGCAATGGCAGCTCGAAGCCTGGGACGGGGACGGCGCGCTCGACCGGGAAGCCGTCAACACCCGAAGCGAGGCATTCAGCCTCGGCACCCGCGTGGTCGAACAGTTCGCCGCCGACCGGCAGATCCCCCGCGAGGCGATCCACCAGGCCGGCCTCGAGCGCCGCGAACGCCTCGACAACGCCGCGTCCCCCACGACGGTGGAACCGACCGCCGCGGTGGTCGAACCCGCCGACGCGATCGTGGAGCCGACCGAGACGGTCAGCGCCGCCACCGGCACCTTCGAGCTCGATGACACGCTCGCACACGGATTGCGTGCCGCAGGCGACGTTCGCCCACTGCACAAGTTCAATCCCCACGGCACGCGGCCGCAACAGCAGCAGCACATCGACCCGATGCAGCAGTACGAAGCCGAATACGGAGGCGGGTACGAGGAAGACGGCCGCGCCGTCTGACCGCGTCTCTAACCTCGACACCACCGGTGGGGCAGGACCCGACGGTCCTGCCCCACCATACCACCGACCAGGGGGAACCTGTGACACCACGCAAGACCGAAGCCGAAGCCCGCGCCGCCGTCGCCGCGATGGAACCGATCATGGCCATCGAAGGCCGCGAGATGAGCGACGCCGACAAGGAACTGCTGGTCGAACTGATCCAAGGCACCACGACCATCGACGAAGTCACCAAGATCATGGCTCGCGAAGCCGGCTACGAGATCGACTGACATGGCCCCGCGCTACTCCCGCGAATGGCTCGACTACTTCATCCCCGACACGGTCGACTGGCACCCGGACGGAATGCCCGACACCAACCGCGCCGTGATGAAAAGCCTGGTCCTGCGATCGGACAAATGGCCGCACGGCATCCCCGACGCCGACCTGCTGCACCGCACCGAAGGCGTCATCAGCTACCTGCGCATGCAGGAGCTGGCCGACGATCCGATCCCCGGCCGGTTCGACCTGCCACACTTCCAACGCATCCACCACCACCTGTTCCAGGACATCTACCCCTGGGCCGGGCAACTGCGCACCGCACCACGGGACTGGCCGATGGTCAAGATGGGGCCGGACGTCGCCGCCGTGCGCAACGGTCAGCGCCGGGTCACCGAGATCCCGCATTCGTACTTCAAGGCCCGCGACGTCCCCGAGGCCAGCGCCCTGGTTCTCGATCGCATCGCCGCCAAGGACAACCTCCGCGGACTCGGACGAGAACAGTTCCTCGACGAGCTGACGAAAGTGTGGCTGCGGATCAATCACGTTCACAGCTTTCGCGAGGGCAACACCCGAAGCCAATTCGCGTTCTTCCGGCAGCTGTGCACCGAGGCCGGCTACACCCTCGACACCGACCGCTTCATCGCCGTCAAGAAAGCCGACCTCGCCAGCAACCCTCTGCTCGGAGACCTCCGCGAGCAATTCGTCTGGGGGCGCTTCGAGTACATGCAGACCGGCGACACCCGCCTGATGCGCGAAGTACTCGACATGGCGATCACCGACCCCACCGACCCACTACCCGTCGGCCCGATCATCGACCACGGCGTCGACCTACGCGCCATCGCCGCCGCGACCCTCGGCCACCCCCGGCCCGTCCGGGCAAGAATCCCCGGCACCGCCGCGCCAGACACCCCCGCCGCGACCGTGGACCTGCCCCACAGGCACCACACGAGCCACGACCTCGACCCGTAATTCGAATACCGCATCAGACGGAAGAAACAGATATTCGGAATAGTGCCGGGGTGCATTCAGTAGACCCCGATCGGCTCCATCACTGCTTCGAGGGCAAGCCGGCGCGCAGCGGTGGCGCGGCAGCCTCACGGCCACCCCTGCCGCGCAGCTATCGCCCCGTCTGCGAGGCCCCCGGCTCCCTTGTGGGCCACTGCACCCCGAACAAGACCGGCCCGGTATGCGGCGGGATCAGAATTTCGGCCCCACATAAACACCGGTACGTCCGGTGACCCATCGCCCCCGACGGCCGCCGAGTCGTCTCGCATGAACAGGGAATCCACCCCACCGCCACACGATTCGGCCCCAGATCGTGCCCCGCCGTTATCTCACCCCTACGTCGGTTTTTGCTGGCCAGCGGGCTGTGGGGTGTCAGTTGCTGTGGATACTGTGCCCATTCGCTGTGCTGCCTGAGGACACTCGAGGAAATCAATGCTGTGCGGCGAGGGTTTCAGCGAGGTCGGCCGGCACCGTCATCCGGGTCATCAGCCCGGCACGGGTACGACCGGTGTTGCCCTCGGGGTAACGGCCCAGCGTGGACCCGGGAGACGCGACGATGACCCGCACTACCTGACCGAGAGCTTCACGACGGTCACGCTGGCGCAGAGCAAGACCGAGCATGGCGAGGTGGTTACGGGTGTGCGGCCACGGGTAGGGCTGGGACAGGATGTGCGCACGCTCGAGGTGCGCCCACCGCTCGCTGTCCACGGACGTGGCGCGGGCGGCCGCCATCTCGGCGGTGTAGGCGGCGTGGACGATCGTGGACATCGCGGTCATAGTGCGGACTCCTTGGATTCAGTGCGAGCATCGACGACACCGGACACGAGCAGCAGTCGCCACGGCGGCCGCACTCTCGCGATCGGTGTACCGGTCATGCGCTGGCCGTAGACGCCGACATTGGTTTGGGCATGCCCGGCGTCGGGCCGGCGAGGGCGCGGGCGCGGCCGGCGCGGACCCCGTTGGCGATCACGATGATCTCGGCGACCTCGTGAACCAGGACGACGGCGGCCAGCCCGAGCACCCCGAACAACGCGAGGGGGATCAGGACGGTGATGATCGCCAGCGACAGGCCGACGTTCTGCAACATGATCGTCCGGGAGCGTCGGGCATGCTGCAGGGCTTGGGGCAGGTGCCGCAGGTCCTCACCCATCAGGGCGACATCGGCGGTTTCGATGGCGACGTCGGTGCCCATCGCGCCCATCGCGATCCCCAGATCGGCGGTGGCCAGGGCCGGGGCGTCGTTGACGCCGTCGCCGACCATCGCCGTCGGCCGCGTACCGCGGAGGGTGTCGATGATGCGGGCCTTGTCCTCCGGACGCAGATCGGCATGGACCTCGTCGATGCCGACGTCGGCGGCCAACGCTCGTGCGGTGCGCTCGTTGTCGCCGGTGAGCATCGCCACGGTGTAGCCGTCGCGGCGCAGCCCCGCAACGACGTCGCGGGCTTCGGGGCGCAGTTCGTCGCGCACCGCGATCGCGCCGATCAGGGTGCCGTCCCGTTCGATGAGCACCGCGGTGGCTCCGGCGTGCTGCATCCGCTCGATATCGGCGGCCAGGGGGCCCGGGTCGATCCAGCCCGGCCGGCCCAGGCGAGCGGGGATGCCGCCGACGTGTCCGGTCAGTCCGGCGCCGGGGACCGCGTCGACGTCCCCGGCCGGGGTGTAGTCGTCGACGGCGGCGAGGATCGCTGCGGCGAGGGGATGTTCGCTGCGGGCCTCGAGTGCCGCTGCAAGGTTCAGGACGTCGGCGCGGGTGGCGCCGCCGGTGGTGGCGACGTCGATGACCTCGGGTCGGTTGCGGGTCAGGGTGCCCGTCTTGTCCAGCGCAACGGTGCGGATCCGGCCCAACGCTTCGAGGGCGGCACCGCCCTTGACCAGGACACCGAGCTTGGAGGCGGCGCCGATCGCGGCGACCACGGTCACCGGGATCGCAATCGCCAGCGCACACGGGGAGGCGGCGACCAGCACGACCAGGGCGCGTTCGATCCACACCAGCGGATCGCCGAACACGCTGCCGATCGCGGCGATCAGCGCCGCGGCGACCATCACCCCCGGGACCAGGGGCTTGGCGATCGTGTCGGCCAGACGCTGGGCCTCGCCCTTACGGGATTGCTCGGCCTCGACGATCTTGACGATCTTGGCCAGCGAGTTATCCTGCGCGCCGGCGGTGACCTCGACCTCGAGCACGCCGGTGCCGTTGATCGATCCGGCGAACACCTCATCACCCGGTCCGGCCTCGACCGGCACCGATTCCCCGGTGATCGCGGAGGTGTCCAGGGCGGTGCGGCCGGTGCGGATGGTGCCGTCGGTGGCGAGCCGCTCCCCGGGCTTGACGATCATGATCTCCCCGAGCCTCAACTCCGCGGGGGCGACGGTCTGTTCACGGCCGCCGCGGAGGACGGTGGCGGTGTCGGGCACCAGATTCAGCAGGGCGCGCAAGCCGCGGCGGGTGCGGGTGACCGCGTACTCTTCGAGGCCCTCACTGATGGCGAACAGGAACGCGAGCATCGCGGCCTCGCCGACCTCGCCGAGCAGCACGGCGCCGACGGCGGCGATGGTCATCAGGGTGCCGACGCCGATCTTGCCCTTGGCCAGCCGCTTCAGGGTGGAGGGGACGAAGGTGTAGCCGGCGACGATCAGCGCCACCGCCTCGAAGCCCGTCCCGAGAGCGTCGGGCCCACCGATCAGGTGGACGATCAGAGCCGCAATCAGCAGCACACCGGCCACTGCGGCGGCCCGGATCTCGGTGACCTGCCACCACTTGTCCGGCTCGTGCTCGTCCTCGCCTTCGACGCGGGGTTCGTCGTGGCCGCACCCGCAGGCGTCGCTCATGCCGTCACCCCGGTGTCGGTGCCGGTGCCGTAGTTCGGGCACAACGCGACGGCGTTGCCGGTGGCGGCCAAGAGGGTTTCGGCCGAGGCCAGCAGATCGAGCAGTTCCGGTCGGGTCAGCGAGTAGAACACCTGCCGGCCCTGCGGCCGGCCCTGCACCAGGCCGCAGTCCCGCAGGCACGCCACGTGCGCCGACACTGTCGACTGTGCCAATCCCAGCTCGCCGACCAGGTCCGCTACTCGGGCTTCCCCGCCGGCGAGGCTGCGCACGATCGCCAGTCGGGTGCCGTCGGAGAGGCTGTGGAACAACGCCACCGCCGCATCGAGATTCGATTCGGTGCCCGCTGCGGCGAGGCACCCATCCACACTATTAATCGCCATACGGCGATAATAACCGCTAACCAACGATGAATGGAAACCGTCTCGTCAGCGTCGCTACCGCGGTCTCTGATGGGCCGACAACGGGTGAGTCGTCACACCCTCCGGCCGTGGAGCGGGACCGTCCCGTCCGCACAATTCTGGTGCGCGAGGTCCTCGGCGTGTGCTCGTCGGGAGGGTAAGTCCCGGGGAGTGGTGGGAATCGGCTGAGGGCATCGGTCCAGGTCCGCGGCGTGTCGTTCCCGCTCTGCGGGTGGGCCATCGCGTAGTGATCAACGAGTTACCTCTCACAGTGACTCAC
>NZ_JAALEG010000106.1 GCF_011058165.1 Rhodococcus aetherivorans | reverse complement strand
CGCACCGACAAGCCCGCCGACAGTGTCGCCGAGGAGACCGGGGAGGTGACACCGGCCTTGACTGCCTGACCCACTCCCGAGGAATCACGCGACGACGTCGTACACCACCTCCAGGGACTTGACCGCGTGCGAGTGGTCCGCAGCCAACGGCTTGCCGTCGAAGTTGCGGTCGGCATCACGGAACATCGGCCGACCACACCACCAGCACGGCGCACCGTCGACGTGTCGGCGCAGCAGCCTGGTGCGCTGCTGCTGATGCGCCCAACCCAGACCCTTCTGGGTCGTGGTCTTCTGCCGCGGCGGCATCAGGATGCGCGGCGCGCGTTGAGGTTGCGCAGCCAGATCAGGATACGGCCGACCAGGGTCAACTCCATGGCATGACCTTTCGAAGTCAGCACCACCCGGGCAGCGTTGACCTCGTCCTCGGCGGGGAAGCTGGGGAGTCATGGGGCGCTTCGCCGTGCAGTCCTTGCGGCGTGGGACCCGGGTGATGGTCTGTGAAACGAGAACTCCCACACCCGCATCTGGGCATGGGAGGTCGCTCGGGGACATCATGCCTGTGGATAACTCTGTTGGCAAGTTCCCCACCCCAGCTCGGCGCGCCGCTCCTGTCGGCTCATCGCGCTACCCTGCCCGCTCGATCTCGCGCTCGGGATCGCGCAGCATCTTCGCCAGCCAGTCCCACTCACGCCGAGTCCACGCCGGATGATCGTGCCACCGCATCCCGCACATCGTGCGCGGCGGCGAGCAGTTCACGCCGCGGCAGACGATCAGCGGCTCGTCGGTCTCGTCGTCCGGGTCCGGGTAGTGGATCTCCATCGTGCGCTCGCCGTGCACATCTGACAGGCCGCGGCCGTTGCACCACGGGCAGATCCCGTTGAGCACCTGCCCGTCCCGGATGTCCCCGAGCATCCGGGCCGACTGCCGCACGATCGGGCCGATCTCGTAAGCCACCCAAGGCAGCGTCTTGTCGTCAGCCCGGTGCGCTGCCTCCAGACATGAGCACGCCACCTCGATCCAGGGGCGCGGGTCCTTCGATGCGGCATCGCTCGGCAGACTTCCGTCTTCAGCGTCGGCGACGTCGACCACGGTGCGGGCAATGTCCTCGGCCTTGGTCACCAGCGTGTAGATCAGGTCGAGCACACCGACGTCGGCCGGCGCCGGACGCGGCACGCCCTTCGGTCCGAGGCGCTCGAGGTCCTCGGGTGAGAGAGTGCGGCTGGTGCGGGGCCGCTCGGCCCAGGCCCGGGCGGTGCCGGGGATCTTCAGCGCGACCAGCGAGGGCCACGCCTCCACGAGGTACTGCAGGTCCGTGCGCACCTGGTGGTAGCTCGCCTTGCTCATGCCGGCACCGCCTCTCCCCCGGCGCTCTGCTCGGCCGGGCTGTTCGGGTCCATCCACGCCAGCAGTCGCGACAGCGGCTGAGCGGGGTCGACCATGGCGGCGCACGAGATGGCCAACCCGATCAGCTGCTGCCGATCCAGGCGGGCGGTCAGCTGGGCCACATCGCCGGCGTCCCCGTCGCCGTGGGTGATGGCGACCAGCCGCACAGCCCGGGCATCGAGGTCTGCGAGTGCTTCATCGGTGAAGGGAGGTGGGTTACTGGGCATGGGGGTCTCCTGATCGAGAGGTGGTGGACTGCGATCGGGAACGACGACCACGACGCGAGCGGGAACGGGATGAACGAGAAGGAGCGTCGTGAGAGTGGTTCCGGTTACCGACCAGACCCGTCCCGTCCCGACCCGACCCGGCACTTCCAGAAGCTGGAGAGTGGGGTTCTGCTGGATCTGCTGTATCCAGCAGGTCGGGTGTTGGTGCTGGTCGTGGTCGGTTTCTCTGATGCGCGTGGTCCCGTTGGCGGCGGGGTCGCGGTGGGATTGGGTGCGCGGTGTCCGCGTGGTTGGCGGGTCGCTGCTGTCGGTGTGGTGCGCGTGGTCCGGCTGGGTGCTGGGTCGCTGCGGTGGGCGCGGTGTCCGCCTGGGTGGTCGGGTCGCTTCCGTGGGTGGGCGCGGTATCCGGCTGGGTGTCAGGTCGCTGCGATGGTTCTGGTTCGGGTGCGCGTGATCCGGCTGGCTGTCGGGTCGCTGCGGTTGGCGCGTTATCCAGCTGGCTGCTGGGTCGCTGCTCGTCCACGAGGGGCTGTCGGTCCTCGGGGATCGTTCCGGGTGGCAGGGTACGTCCTGCCCGGGTGTTGATGGTGAAGCCGTTCGCCTTCGCCCAGTCGTGGGCAGTGATCCAGTCGCGGGTGTGCGGCGAGTAGTACGGCTTCGTGGGGGCCGGGAGCAGTGGGTGTCGCTCGTCGGCGAGTGGGTCGTTGCCGCGGGCTGCGTTGCAGCCCTGGCAGGCCACCACCATCGTGTCGACGGTGGCGGCCTTTCCGGCGGCGCGGTGGTCGTACGTGCCGCGGAGGCGGCCTTTGCGGGCGCGCCAGTTCACGACCTGTCCGCAGTAGCGGCAGGCGTCGCCGTCGCGAAGGCGGACGGGGACGATCAGCTCTGGGTTGGCGTTGTCGGTCTTACGTTGGCGTTCCCACTCGACCTCTTCCTTGGTGCGCATGTGCAGGAACTCGGTGTCGTCGACGATCTTCCACATGCGGATGCCGTCGACGGTGACCTCTTCCATCAGCCCGCTACGAACGGCGATGTCGAGGAGCTCGGCTTCGGCACCGTGGCCGACGGAGGCGGCGACGCCGTAGGAGACCAGATAGTCCGACAAGTGGGCGGCCGACAGGGTTGCGCAGAGGGAGACGAATCCGAACGTGGCGATGCGGGTCATCGCGTCGACGTCGGCCAGCTCGAACAGGGCCAGGTATCGGGGATGGGTGGCGGCGGTGTCGCCGGTTCGGAGCCACGGCATCAGCACGCACCTGGGTGGACTGCTGGTCTGGTTGGCATCGGGCGTGTCTCCTCGTCGAGTCGCGGCGAACAGTCGGATCAGGCGGTGGGGTGGGGCGCGCAGGCTCATGCCGGCCACCCGGGCGCGTCGATGAGCCGGTCCGCGACCCGCTCGTACAGATCGGGGTAGGTGACGCCGATCTGGGTGCGGAGGCGCTGGTAGTGGCCGACGTGCCAGTGTGGGCAGAATTCGCACGGATAGGCGATGCAGTCCTGCCCGTCCTGGAGGGACAGCATCCGGGCGTCGACGATCGCGTGCGCCGCCGTGAGGTACGGCTTCTTGCCGTGATGCTGATGACTCATGGCGCGGTGTCGTCGATGAACTGGTAGTGGTCGCCGTCGCGGTTGGCGAGGTACAGGCCGTCGAGGGCTGCTCCCTTCGTGGTGTAGCCCTCCGCCGAGTCGGAGATGACACGGCCGTTGCGGGCGCGGCGCTGCCACCGGAACTGGCCAGCCGTGTCCCGGTACAGACGGACGGTGTGCTCAGCCATCGGAGGTCTCGTATTCCAGTACGGCGGCACGCACTTCGCCGGGATCTGGCAGGTAGTAGTAGTCGTCGCGGTCGCCGGGCTTCTTGTTGGCCTTGGCCCACTCGTAGGCGTACAGGGCGCGGCGCACGCGGGATGCGGTGGTGAGGATGTAGCCCTTCGGGTGCGGGGCGTCCATCATGAATGCGGCATCGGCCGCGTGCTGGGCGATCCGGTCCACTTCGATCCGGTCACTCGCTCGTCCGGTCATCGTTCGAGTCCTTTCCAACCGGCGCGTGCTGCCATGACGCCGGCAGCAACGCCGTTGAGGTAGGTCCAGGCGTCGAGAAAGCTGAGCGGTGAGATCGACGAGCCCCCGACCGCGACGCAGAAGTGGTCCGGCTGCAGGACACCGTTGACATACAGGGTCGATGGCGACACCCGGGGGCGGATACCGCATTCGAGTTCGACGACGGCACACTGCCATTCCAGTTTCGTCAGCTTCGGCCACGTCCCGTCGAACTCCGGCTCGACGTTGGTGAACTGGCCATCGTGGACGCGGCGCACCTCGACGAGCTGGTCGAGGATCTGGGCGGTGACGGTCACGGCAGCACCACCTCCGCCGCGACGTTGGCATCGAGGTAGACGTGCCAGACCAGACCGTTGCTCATCACCGCGGTGCCGAGATACAGGGCCTGCGGCGGCACGGTCTGTCCGGTGCCGACCACGAGCAGGCGGTGGGGCCGGTCCGTGGCGCCGGAACGGAACTCGTACCACAGGTCTATGCGATGGTCCGGGTACTCGCGGCACGGTGCGACGTGCAGCAGCCGCGCACCGGACGGGAGGTCGACGGTGACGGTGTCCGCGACCTCGAAGTTGACGCGGTGGATGGTTCGCGGGTTCACAGCGCGGTCTCCAATGCGGTGATCAGATGGATCGCTGGCAGGTACGGGCGCAGCGGGTCCGTGCACCACGCGTCGAGAACGCGCTGCCGGGCGGCCTCGGAGCGAAGGGTGGCGTCGAGCTGGCTGGTGAGGCGACCGTGATCGTCGGCCCATCCGTGTACCTGCCGCACGAGCTGGTCGTTGCGCTGGACGAGTTCCCGGTTGCGTTCCCGGCATTTGGCGAGCTCTGCGCGCGCGTCCTCGAGCTGTTGGTGCATCGGGATGTGCGCGACGGGGCCTGGGAAACCGCCGGCTGCGGCGCGGGCGTTGTCGTGGGCGAGGCTCATGGGAGTGTTCCCCTTCCGGTCGGGGCCAGGACGGTGATGACGATCGCAGCGGCGGTGAGCACGCCGACGGCGGTGAGGCCAACGGCCTCGGCGATCGTGGTGATGGTCTTCATCGGGTTCTCCATTCGTCGGCGTGCGGGCACGACACGAAGTGGCTGAGGTAGAGGGGTTGTCCGCAGGCGCGCAGGGCATCGCGGCGCGGACCTTGGACGACGACGGCGCGCAGTCCCCCGCCGTCGACCGGGTAGACCGCGAGGTTGCCGTTCGGCGTCGAGGCCGGCTCGAGCGGGATGGGCTTGTCCTTCGTGGTGGTGGCCCAGACGATTTCGGCGCGGCAGGAGGTGCATCGGGTGGCGCCGGGCAGGTGGTGCTCGGTAGTAGTCAGTGGGATCACTTCCTCTGCAGGATGGTCAGGTCGAGGCGGCCGCGGCCTGGCCGGCGGTTGTAGGCAGTGACGAGGACGCGCGCGATGAGCTGCGGGAAGGTCCCCTTCGTTCCGGAGTCCTGCAGATCGCGGGCGCGGGCGTGTAGCTGGCGCGGGGTGATGTCGGACATGGCGTCGGCGAGTCGTCCGGAGTCGAGGTAGAGGGCGTACTTGTCGAGCACGAGGGCGATTCCCTCGATGACGACGGCCTTCTTCGCGGATTCGTCGCCGGGCCAGACGTCGAGGACCAGGACGAGGGTGTCGGCGAGCACCTCGGGCGCCGATCGGTTCCAGATGCGTTCGAGGGCGGCGCAGCACTGCAGGTTCTTCGGGCCCGGGTCTTGGGTGACGGCGAGTCCGCACTCTGCTGCGATGCGTTCGATGGCGGTGACCGTGGCGTCGCCGGCGGCGCTGCGCGCGTGCCAGCGGTCCCAGGTGGTGAGCTGTCGGGTCTTGGCGTCGATGTCGAAGAACAGCTTCGCCTCGCCCTCGGGGGTGAGGCCGGTGTGCACGGTGGCGGCGAGTTGCATGTCTGCGTCGACGGTGCGGGCTGCCGCCCATCGGTGTTGGCCGTTGATGATCGCGTACCGCGGTGCGGTGTCCTCGCCGCGGTCGGAGACTTCGAGGACGCCGACGAGGCGTCGGTTCCAGTCGCGGGCCATGCGTTCGGCGCGGCGGTGGTCGAGTTCGCGTTGGTAGGTGGGGTCGGCGAACATGGCGCCGACCGGTATGACGTCGATGTAGGTGTCTGGCACTGGTCACTCCTGGGCGGGCAGGGGCAGTGGAAGTGGTTGCTGTCCTGCTATTTCCGAGCGGCGGTGGTGGTCGGTGGCGAGCCAGGTGAAGATCCGCATCCGGCGTTCGGCGGATTGGGCGTGCCACCATGCGTCTGCATCGGCGACGGTGCTCATCGGTACCTCCACTGCCGCTTCGCTCGTCGGGGCAGGTCGATTCGGATATGCGCTGGCCTCGGGTTCGGTGGCCGGCGCGCGTGGCAGGTGTCGGAGTGCAGGACGTACAGCGGTTGCTGGTCGGCGATGGCGCGGTGCAGGTCGTCGCCGCGGAGGATGTCCGCGTAGACCACGCCGTCCTCGTCTCGGACGTCGCGTTTGCGGACGCGGCCTACGGCGGGGTCTGGGTAGAGGTCCAGGCGGATGCGTTTACCGGATCCCGTGGAGGTGGCCCACGTGATCTCCTCCTTGCAGTCCCTGCACCGCGATGCCATCAGTCGGGGGCCACCACCCGGGCGGCGACCGCGATGAGCGCGGCCGCCAGGTCGTTCGCCTGCGCCGCTGTGAGTTCGGCGGCGTGCGGGGCGATCCGGCCGTCGGGTTCGACGGTGATGCACGCGGATCCGTCCGGGGATGTCCAGGCGATCATCGTGCGATCGGCTGGCAGCTGGCACGGTGCGGCGAGCGGCGGTAGGTGCACGACAGCGATGCCGGTGCCGAGCTGGAGGGACAGGGCGCGGGCGTCGTCGTCGGACAGTGCCGGTCCGGTGTCGATGGTGGTCACGGTGTTCCCTCCGGTTGCTGGTAGGCGGGGCATGGGCAGACCGCGAGCTGGGCGCGGACTTCGTAGCGGCCGTCGCGGTCGGTGCAGCAGGATCCGCCGCGGGCGTGGTGGGTGCGGGGGTGTCCGCAGGCCGCGCATAGGGCCAGGTGGTCGAACTCGGGGATTGGCAGGCTCATCCGGCCCTCCGATCTGTCCTGGGCCGGTACGCGATGTCGACGGGCTGATCATCGAGGCACTCGACTAGTCCCGCGACGTGCTCAGGGCGGTGCACCTCGTACGTTCCGTTCGCCTTCATGGCCAGCGTCTCCGGCGGGGTCGGTGGCTCGACGAAGTTGTCGGCTTCCCACATCGCGGCGTAGGTGCGCCACGAGATCGCGAGGTTCACCGCGGCGTTCGCCTGGGTGAGCAGCTCCCCGCGGGAGGCGGCGTTCGGTTGGGCGGCCTGGTCGGTGAGCGCATACGCGAGCTCGGACGCGATGTCGCCGATCATGCGTGCCTCGCAGGCGTCGATCTGGTCCAGGCGGTGGCGTGGGTCGGTCATGGTCGGGTGCTCCTCGCGTCGCGTAGGGCTTCCTCGACGCTGTCGATCAGCGCGACGGCCTCGTCGAGGGAGAGGTACACATGCCCGGCCGGTTGGCCGATGGCGATACGGACCTGCTGGGTCGCCGGCCGGTAGGACACCTGCGGGGCGCCGTGGCAGGTGGATTCGAGGAATGCCATCACCACACCCCCGTCTGCAGGAACCCGGCGACCTTGAGCACGAGGAACAGCGCTGCGACGCCGCCGGTCACGATGCCGATGTCGAATGCGGTCTCGCCCCAGCTCGGGGTGTCGAGTTCATCGGCCGCGGTGAGGTATTGGTTCCAGCCTGCGTCGGAGTCGATGCGCGGACTTGTCACGATGCACTTCCTTCGGTTCTGGCTCTGGTGTGACGGCGTACGTTGGGCCGCAGGTACGGCCAGAGTTCGGTGCGCGCCTGTGCGACCGGGACTCGGCCGGCATTGATGAAGTCGCACAGCGATGCGACGACTGGGTCGAATCGCCGCGGCCCGACGAGGTTCTCGACGATGGCGTCGAGGTCGAGCTCGGCGTACGGCGGCGTCACCGGCCGGCCTCGGTGTCGCGGTGGGCGACCCAGTACACGGCTTTGAACTGGTCGTCGTAGGTCTGCTCGAGCTCGATGGTCGGCAGGCCGTCGGCCTTCGCCGCCTTCCATTCCCGGTAGTCGCACAGCTGCCAGGGACCGAACCCCTTCGGTGGCGGCTCGACGACGAGGGTGAGGGATACGGGAGGACGTTTGTCCGTCGCGAGTGTGGCCGGTTCGGCGACCCAGACTCCCAGGTGGTGCGGTGCGCTCATCAGTCCT
Organism: Rhodococcus aetherivorans; assembly: GCF_011058165.1. GTDB lineage: Bacteria > Actinomycetota > Actinomycetes > Mycobacteriales > Mycobacteriaceae > Rhodococcus > Rhodococcus aetherivorans. The sequence continues at coordinate 9,579 of NZ_JAALEG010000106.1, read as the reverse complement.
CCTCCCCCACCTGTGCGGTCAGGTCGTCGGCGAGGTTCTGCGCGTCCTCGCGGGAGAGGTTGATCTCGAACTGGACCGGCCCGGCGACGATCGCGACGGTGACCACCTCGTTGCCGTCCTCGTCTTCACCGGCGCCGGTCACAACGAGCAGCTGGTCCTGATCGATGGTCGGGATGGGGTGCGCGTAGTAGCTGGTCTTGCTGTGCCGCTCGATCGTCATGCCGCACCCCCATCCACCACGACGGGCGGGAGTTCCGCGAGCGTGCCCGGGTCGAGGGGGAGTCCCCGGAAACCGGGCGCGTAATGCGCGTGGAGCTCGTTGTGGGCACGGCCCTGCTGCAGCACCTCGTCCCACACCTGGCCGGACACGGTGATCCGGCACTGTGGGCACAGGTACACGTACGGGTCTGTGATGGCCGCGGCGATCATGACGCCCTCCTGGCTGTGCGGGCCGGGCGCTTACCCATGCGCCATGCGATGGCGTGTGAGGGCAGGATCAGCCAGCGGCACTTGCGCGGCCCGTTCGGTCCCGACGCCTGGTACGCCGGAAGCTCGCCGCGCTGGCAGGCCTTGAGCACCGTGTCGTACGACGGTGAGGTCCTGGTGCCGTGTCCTTTCCAGCCGAGCATCCGGGCGGTGTCCTCGACGGACATCGGGATCTCAAGCTCGCGATGGGCGCTCATCGGTCACCGCCTTCGACGACGGTTGGTGCCTGCGTCAGCTTCTTGCGGAGGAACTCCAGCCCGGATGGCCGAACGAAGGTTGTGGCGGTCGGCACGGTCTCCTGAGTGCGCGGGTTGGTGTAGGTGCCCGGCACGACCTTGAAGTGGTGCTCGTACCGCTGGTACGGCAGGTTGTTGCCCTGCAGCACTCCCATGCGGCGCAGGTCCCGCATCATCACGTTGCGGCCCCAGCCGAGGATCTTCGATGCGGCGAGCATCGAGTACGTGCCGTCGGCCTCCATCAGCTCGTCGTAGAACTCGGCCTTGGGTTCGAGCTCGTGCACGCGGGCCTTGAGTGCCTCGACTTTCCGCGTGGTGATCGCGAGGGCCTGGGCGACGATCTCGTCCTCGGTAAGTGCCGGCACGGTGGTCTCGGCTTCGCGGGTGCGGATCGCGAAGTACGCCTGCGCTGCGGCGACCTCCGGCTTGCGGGGATCGCCGTTCATCGCGACGAGGTAGCAGGCGAAGCGCGCGAGCTCGATGTCCTGCTGGGGGCGGCCTGCACCCTTTTTCGTGACGCCGAGGAAAAGGGTGTTCACGTCGTGCCCCTGCGCCACGGCCGATGCGTGCGCCCGGGCGACGGCAGCGGTGAAGTTCTCCCACCGGTCGTAGCCGAGGATCGGCATGAGGTCGCGGGCCGCCCAGAACTCGGTGCCGTCAGCGCGGACCTGCCGGAGAGCGTCGAACGGTGCGGCCTGTGTGGTGGCAACGTCGGTGTACATCAGGCCACCGCCTGGACGGACAGTTCGGCGAGGCCGACGCACAGCTCGTTGTTTCCGAGGTCATCACCGTAGGACTCGCCGGCGATCACGACCGTCGCGCAGCGCTCGCTTCCGTGCTGGTGGTAGTCGAGGACCTCGACCACTCGCTCGTACTGGTCTGCGACCAGTCGGTGGGTAGAATCTGGGACTGACATTGGGAATGCCTTTCGGTGTCGTGGCCCTGCACCTGGTGGCTCAGGTGTGGGGCCGTTTTCATGCGGCGGTGACTGCCTTCCGCTTGTTGGTTTGCTGCTTGTTAGTTGATCCGTGTACCTCAAAAAGCACTTCGACGGGGACCTCGAGGGCCTCCGCGATGTGGTTCGCTGTTCGCGGTTCACAGCTTCTGCGTCTGCCGGCGAGCAGGTGGTCGATGAAGCTCGGGTGCACATCGGCGTACCGAGCTAGGCGCCGGGCCGACATCTTCTTGCCGGGCTCCGGTCCGACGAATGCTCGCAGCAGGTCTGGGGTGCGGAGTTTCATCCACGTTCCCTTCGGCCAGCGGCGGTAGGTGTACATCGGTTCTTGCGCTCCCATCCTGGCTGTGTAGGCGCCTATCTGTCAACTACTGAGCAGAACTGTACTGCCTACTGGTAGGCACCTGTCAAGAAATAACAGCCTTGTATTTCCGCAGCCTGCGGTTATGCGGCAGCATGTGGGGAGTCCATTGGTAGGCACCCGCGGGCGTGTCCAGCGCCGACAAGCGGTAGGCAGGAAAAGTGAGGCCGGCATTGCAGGGTTCCGATGAGGCAAGTCACGCTTCTCTCGTGCCCACACTCGCCGACCTGATCACCGCCCGGAAGAAGGAGCGGGGATGGTCCTACGCGCAGCTCGCTCACCGCGCCGGTGACGTGCTGTCGGCGCAGCGCTGGCAGCAGCTGGGTACCGGAGTGCGGATCAAGGAGTTCCCCGAACCCGCCACTCTGGCCGCCATGGCGGATGCCCTCGACATCGACGTGAGCGTCGTGGTCCTGGCCGCCGCTAAGTCCACCGGCCTCGACGTGCGCAACGACCTGTCACTGCTTGCTCAGCAGTTGCCGGCCTCCGCGGCGCGCCTCGAGCCCGACGCGCGCAACGCCATCGTTGCGCTCGTTCGTGCCATCACCAAGGAGACCCAGCATGACCAAGAGCAGGAATCGCGGACGGAAACGGGCGGCGCGGAGCACGGCCGCAAGGCTGGCGGCGATCGCTCGCGGCGATCGCCCTCCATGAAGCGCAACAAGGTCACACCCTTGAATCCGCCGAATCAAGGCTCCGACCCGAACCCCGGAGACATGCCGCCCTGGGACGAGTCGAAGGAGCTGGCCGCGTTCCGGCCGGACCCGGACGACGTCGAGTAGCGGCGCGTCCCGATCTTGAAACCGGCCGGTAGGTTCGAACACATGTTCTAATTCGGACATGGGGAGGATCACACTCGTACGCCATCGCGAGCGATGGCATCCGTGGAGACACGTCGGCAAGCACTACCCACACATCTCGGTCACCTGCGCCCACCGCCTCACCGACGGCCGGCGCGGATCGTGGACCGAGGACGGCATCTACATCGACCGCGACCTGACCCAGGTCGAACGGCGCTGCGCCCTCGCCCACGAGATCGTCCACCTCGAGCGAGGTCCACTTCCCACCGATCCGCGCCTCGCGGCGATCGAGGAGCGCGTTGTCAGTATCATCGCCGCGCGCCGGCTCATCCCCCTGGACGACCTCACCGAGGCCCTGATGTGGGTCTCGCTCGAGGACCAGGCCGAGCTCGCTGACGAACTGTGGGTGGACATGCCCACCCTGCGGATCAGACTGCGCCACCTCGCGCATGAGGAACGCGCGCACATCAATCAGGAGCTCGCCCGCCGGCAGCCCTGGAACAACTGACCATCTCCCGGGAAGGAACACACCGATGGGATGCGAATGGATCGAAGAGCCCGACGGTAAGGGCGGCACGATCGGGTACACCGCGTGCTCGTGGCCCAATCCGAACAGGACGAGCGTCGGGGAGGTCCAGGACCGCAAGACCGAGGCCCCGGACGACGACGGCCCGGAGTGGGGTGCCTGATGGCCACAGTCAAGGCGTACAGCACTGCGAAGGGCCCGCGGTACAAGGTCCGGTACATGAAGCCGGACGGCAGCCAGGGCAGCAAGAGCGGCTTCACTACCGCCGAGGCGGCCCGGGACTGGGCCTCCCGGGTGGAGGTGAAGAAGTCCGACGGCGAGTACATCGATCCGCGACACGGCCGGCGCACCGTCGACGAGCTCGCGCCCGCGTGGCTGGCGGCGAAGAAGTCGAAGCTCAAACCGTCGGCGTACGGGCCGCTCGAGTCGGCGTGGCGGATCCACGTGCAGCCCCGGTGGGGACACCGGCAGCTGGCCAGCATCGAGGTCAGTGACGTCGAGGAGTGGGTCACCGAGCTCGTCACCGAGGTCCGCGACCCGAGGAACCCGGACGTGGTGCTGAAGAAGTCCGCGTCGGCGACGACGGTGATCCGCGCGCACTCGGTACTCGCCGGCATACTCGACCGGGCGGTGCGCGATCGGAAGCTCGCAGCGAACAAGGCCCGGGACGTGGAGAACCTGCCGCGCAAGACACCCAAGCGGAAGATCTACCTCACGCACGAGCAGGTCGCGGCGATGGCTGAGGCCGCCGGCCAGTGGGGCACGCTCGTGCATCTGCTCGCCTACTGCGGACTGCGGTGGGGTGAGGCGGTCGGGTTGCGGGTTTCGGACCTGGACATGCTGCGCCGGCGGGTGAACGTCTCCCGCAACGCGGTGCAAGTGGGTGCGCGCATCGCGCTGGGCACCACGAAGTCGAACAAGCCACGCTCGATCCCCATCCCCCGGTTCCTACTCGAGGAGCTGGCCGAGCAGGTACGCGGGAAGCCACGGGACGCGCTGGTATTCCCTGGCCCCGACGGCGACTACCTGCGGCGGCCGAACTCCGAGCGCGGCTGGTTCCGGGCCGCAGCGCGCAAGGCCGGCGCCGATGAGCTCACCCCGCACGATCTGCGGCACACCGCGGCGTCGCTCGCGGTGTCGGCCGGCGCGAACGTGAAGGCGGTTCAGCGGATGCTCGGGCACGAGTCCGCGGCCCTGACGTTGGACGTGTACGCGGACCTGTTCGACGACGATCTGGACTCGGTTGCGGACGCGCTGGACCGTGCACGGCGCGGGGTGACGTCGGCGTGACTGTCCGAAAACTGTCCGATCGCTGTCCTCCCCTGCCTGGTGAGGGCAGAAAAATAGCCCCTCACCTGCGTGAACAGGTGAAGGGCTTTGGCGGTGGCGGAGGGATTTGAACCCTCGGACGGGGGTTACCCGTCACACGCTTTCGAGGCGTGCTCCTTAGGCCGCTCGGACACGCCACCGCCCACGACTTTACCGGATTCGGTCCCGGAGTTGAAATCCGCAGGTCACCGGCGTTCGGCGAGACGCTGGGCCCGGAAGAAGCCTTCGAGCACCGCCGCGCATTCGTCCTCGAGCACGCCGCCGCGCACCTGTGGGCGGTGGGTGAGCCGACGATCACGCACCACGTCCCACAGCGACCCGACCGCACCCGTCTTGGGCTCCCATGCCCCGAATACCACGCGGTGGACCCTGGCCAGCACCAGCGCGCCCGCACACATCGTGCACGGCTCCAGCGTCACGGCCAGCGTCGTGCCCTCGAGCCGCCAGCCGTCGCCGTGCACCTTCGCCGCCGCGCGCAGCGCCAGCACCTCCGCATGAGCCGTCGGATCGCCCGTGGCCTCCCGCGAATTCGCCGCACGGGCCAGCTCGGTCCCGTCCGCATCGAACAGCACAGCACCCACCGGCACGTCGCCGGCCGGCGCCGCGGCGGCCGCCTCCAGCGCGGCCCGGATCATTGCCTCGTCGTCGCGCAGGCCCATCTAGGGGCGCAGCTTGTCCAGCGTCGTGGCGAGGACGTCGTCGAATCCCAGCCGCTGGGCGATCTCCTCGATCTGCTCGTCCGGATACAGATCGGACTCGGCGGCGATCACCGCCAGCACCGGCTCCGGCAATCCCAAGTCCGCGAGAATCCCCAGATCGCCCTCCTCCCACGGCTCGATGTCGTCGAGCTCGTCGGGGTCGATATCCGGGATTTCGATGTTCAACGCGTCGAGCACGTCGGCGGCGATGTCGTAGTCGATCGCCATGGTCGCGTCGGACAGCAGCAGACGCGTGCCCGACGGGGCGGGCCGGACGATGACGAAGAACTCGTCGTCCACGTTGAGCAACCCGAAGATCGCGCCGGTGCTGCGCAGCTCGCGCAGCTCCCGGTCGGCCACCTCGAGGCTCGTCAACACCGCCGCCGACAGTGCCTTGCACTTCCAGCGACCGTCCTCCCGCGTCACGGCGACCCCGAACCCGTCGAGGTCCTCAGTCGAACTCACGGAAGGGCTCTTGTTCCCCGCACGCTGCGCAGCCATGGGCGCAACGGTAGTCGGCGCAGTCCCGTGAATGAAGTCCAGCGGGCGATGTGCCAACCTGTTCGGGTGCCCACCTCCGCGTCCACCCCGCCCGTGTGTGTGCTCGGCCTCGGCCTGATCGGCGGATCGTTGCTGCGTGCGGCCGTCGCCGCGGGTCGCGAGGCCTGGGGATACAACCGGTCGGCGGAGCCCGTCGAGGCCGCGCGGGCCGACGGATTCGACGCCTCCACCGACCTGCCGGCCACGCTGCGGCGCGCCGCGGAATCCGACGCCCTCGTCGTCGTCGCCGTGCCCGTGCCCGCGGTGGACGCGGTGCTCGCCGCCGTCGCCGAGCACGCCCCGCACGCCGCGCTGACCGACGTGGTCAGCGTCAAGTCGCAGGTCGCCGCCGCTGTCGCCGCCCACGGGCTGTCCGCCCGCTTCGTCGGCGGCCATCCCATGGCCGGCACCGCCGAGTCCGGCTGGTCGGCGGGATTCGCGGAACTGTTCCGCGACGCGGTGTGGGTGGTCACCGTGGACGACGGCACCGACCCCGTGGTGTGGACGCAGGTCGCCGATCTCGCCCTCGACTGCGGTTCCGTCGTCGTGCCCGCCGAATCGGGTGAGCACGACGCCGCGGTCGCCCGCGTCTCGCACCTGCCGCACCTGCTCGCCGAGGCACTGGCGGTGTCCGGGGCCGCCGGAGGCGACCTGGCGCTGGGCCTGGCCGCCGGCTCGTTCCGCGACGGCACCCGCGTCGCCGGGACGGCACCCGCGCTGGTCGACGCGATGTGCGAGGGCAACGCCACGGCGCTGCTCACGACCCTCGACGAGACCCTCGAGGTGCTGCGCCTCGCCCGCGAGCGACTCGCCGACGGCAGCACCGCCGAGCTGACCGCCGCCGGTCACGCCGCCCGGCGACGATTCGAGCAGCGCGCACGGCGGCCCGTCACCGGCATCGTCCCCGGCGATGCCGACTGGATCGCCCGGCTGCGCGAGGCCGGCCGCCGCGGCGAGGTGTGGACGCGGTGACACTGCGCGACACCACGGCGGCACTCGCGAAAGGCGAACTGACCGCCACCGGCCACGTCCGGCAGGTGCTGGCCGACCTCGACGCCCTCGACGGCACACCGTGGTCGAACCTCGTGGCCGCTCGCAACGACGCCGCCGCCCTCGAGTCCGCCGCTCGCGCCGACGCCGAGCTCGCGGCCGGCAACTGGATCGGCCCGCTGCACGGTGTCGCCGTCGCCGTCAAGGACAACATCGACGTCGCCGGGATGCCGACGCGGTGCGGCAGCAACGTCCTCGCCGACGCACCGCCGGCCGCACGGGACGCCAGGATCGTCGAGCGGCTCCGCGAGGCCGGCGCCGTCGTGGTCGCCAAGACGCACCTGCACGAGTTCGCGTACGGGCCGAGTGGCCTGGTCAACGCGTCCGGACCGGCCCGGCACCCGCACGATCCCACCCGGATCACCGGCGGCTCGTCCTCGGGGTCGGCGGCGCTCGTCGCCAAGGGCATCGTGCCGCTGGCGCTGGGCACCGACACCGGATGCAGTGTGCGGACCCCGGCGGCACTGTGCGGCGTCGTCGGCCTCAAGCCCACCCGCGGCGCGTTGCCGGTCGACGGGGTGTTCCCCCTGTCCACCACCTTCGACCACGTGGGCCTGCTCGCCCGCGACGTCCTCGACGCAGGACTGGCGTGGGGTGCGCTGCCCGGGATCGCACACCTGCGCACGCCCGTCTCGGGTCTGCGGGTCGGGCGGCTGCGCGGCGGCCTCTGGGACGTGCCCGACGCCGCATTCGAGTCCGCGCTCGACGACGCCTGCCGCACGCTCGCCCACCTCGGTGCGGAGGTACGGGACGTGACGCTGCCGGAGACCGACGACCTGCTCGCCGTGTATCCCGTCGTCACCGGCTCGGAGGCGTACGAAACCCATCAGCGCTGGTTCGAGAACGACCCGGACCTCTACCAGCCGGCCACCGCGGCGCTGCTCGCGGCTCAGCGGGACCGTCCGGCGACGGACTACGTGCGGGCCGTGCGAACGGCCGCCCGGCTGCGCCGCGACGTCCTGCGCCGGCTACGCCGCGACGACGGGCTCGACGCCCTGATCACCGTCACCACCCCGCTGCGATCGGCCGCACTCGACAGCGACCCCGCCGCGCTCCGGGGGCCGCTGTTGCAGATGTGCATCCCGTTCAGCGTGCTCGGCGTACCTGCGGTGTCGGTTCCCGCGCCGGGCGGCGGGGACTTTCCCATCGGCGTACAGGTGATCGGATTGACCACCGGGACCGGCGGGCACGGCAGTCACCCCGCAGAGTCCACGGCCCTCGCACTGGCGATGGCAGTGGAGGGCAGCGCCCTCTCCTGAAACTGCGAGGGCAGCGCCCTCTCCTGAAACAGCCCGGCCTAGATCCGCCCCGCCAGACCGGGGTAGTCCACGACGAAACCGTCGCCGTCCACCGTCACCGAGGAGCTGGAGACCGGGGACAGGACGTGGATGCCGTCGGCCGCGCTGCTGTAGACGAGGGTGGCCTCCTCGATGCCGAGGTCGAGCAGGTTCACGTAGACGACCGGAACCTCGAGTTCGTCCGCGCCGGACTGCAGCCCGTAGCGGCGGATCGGCAGCGCATTGAAGAACGGGCTGAGGATGACATCGACGTCGAGTGCCCCGCCGAACGCCGAACGCTGGTGCTGGGTGCCGTTGTCGACCATCCAGATGCCCTCCTCGGACCGGCTGATCGACATGTGCCTCTCGCCGGCGGCCACGGTCGTGCGCACCGACAACCGGCGCGTCACACCGTTCTCGTCGGTCACGAGGTCGTACGACGCGCTGAACGCGGGGTGCTCCGCGCACTGCGCGCCGACGATGCGACCCGCCGCCTTGATGCGACTGCCGCTCAGTTGGACACGCACCGACTCCATCCGAGGAACGTCGTACGCCCGCCACGTCAGAATCGCGGGCCAGTTCGATGCTGGGCTCGCCGCAGACCGCGCGGCATCGGGGACTGGGATGCTCACGTGTCTACGTTAAGCGACGAGCCACCCCCAGGGAGCAGGGGTGCCGTGAATCGTGCCCTTCGTGTAGCCGACGACTACGGCGAACGTGGCGATCGTCACATCACGGGCGCGTGTCCGCGGCACCAAGACGCGGTTGCCGGGCGGTGACCACCGGCGTTGTGCAGCGCGTTTGAGCACGCAACCCGCTACCCGCAAGAGACTGGCCTACAGTCGCCTCATGCGTACCGTGTGGACAGTTCCTCAGAACATCGCCCAGATCCTCCTGGAGTCCCCCGAGATCCAGATGTTCCTGACCAGCAACGAGCTGCCCGATACCGCCGCGGACCCTCGTCAGCGCCTCGCCGAGTTCACTCGTGCGCTCGCCGCCCTGGCCCGCCACACCGGACGCGCCTTCGGCTCCGTCGATGCCGCCAACCGCGAACTGTTCGGCGGCTCCGCCGGCACCGTACCGGTCGCCTTGCGCCTCGCCGTCCTGCGCGAGATCGTCACCGACGTCGACGACCGCACCCCCACCCCGGACCCGCTGCCGGCGATGGTCGTCGAACAGCTCGGTGCCTATGTGTACGCCCTCGTCGATCCGCGCGACCACACCGTCCTGCACGTCGGACAGGGCCGCGGAAACCGCCTGTTCGCCTTGACCTGGACGGCACTCGGCGAAAACCACAAGCTCACCGCCGGCGGCGAGGCCC
>NZ_JAALEG010000105.1 GCF_011058165.1 Rhodococcus aetherivorans | reverse complement strand
ACGAGATCGACCCCCTCGACCCGCAGATCGGCATCGACTGGCCCACCACCGGCCGCGACGGGGCGCCCCTGCACCACCAGCTGTCCGACAAGGACCGGGCGGCCCCCTCGCTGGCCGACGCCGTCGCGGCCGGGTCGCTGCCGCGGTACCTCGGGTGAGCGCGCAGCCGGTGTCCTCCCCCGATCCCGTCACCGAACCCGCCGGCGCACCCGGCGGGATGTCGGGGGCGCCGGGCCCGCTCATGCGCCTGTTCAAGAACCAGGCCGTGGCGTTCCTGCTGGTGGGGGCCTTCAACACCGCGCTGGGCACCGCTTGGTTCATCGTGTGGCAGCTCGCCGTCGGCGACACCCTCGGCTACCACGTCGCGATCGTGGCGGGCTACGCCTCCAATGTGCTGTGCGCCTTCTCCACCTACCGCTACCTCGTGTTCCGCGTGCGCGGTCACTTCCTGCGTGACCTGTGGCGGTTCGTGACCGTCAACCTGAGCGCGTTCCTGCTGAACCTCGCGCTCATGACGCTGGCGGTGTCCGTCCTCGGATTCCCCCCGATCCCCGCGCAGATCGTGATCACCTTCGTGACCGCGACGGCGAGTTTCTTCGGCTACCGGGACTTCTCCTTCCGCCGCGCCAAGCACGACTGAGCGACCCGAGCGAATGGACCATTTCGTCGGATCACGGAGGTGAGCGATACATTCGCTCGCCCCCCACGGCCGACCGATCAGCGCAGGCGGAAGATCACGGCGCGCTGCACCACGAAGTTGATCACGGTGGCCGTGCCCTGCGCGACGACGAACGCGAGCGGCACGCGCCACCACTCGGCGGGCAGCGCGTCGTACAGCACGTAGTTGATGCCGACCTGCACGGCGTAGGTGACGGCGTACAGGATCACCACCGCGACGAACCGGGCCCGGCTCGGTTCCGCCCTGAAGGTCCAGCGCCGGTTGATCAGGTACGCGGTGGTGGTGCCGGCGACGAACGACAGCGACTTCGCGACGTTGACGTGCAGCCCCACGGCCAGCAGCAGCACGTAGAGACCGAAGTCCACGATCGCGGACAGCCCGCCGGTGAGGACGAACCGCACGATCTGCGTCTTCAGGTCGAGCGCCTCGTCGGCGGTGCTGTCGGTGAGGGGGATCTCCACCGGCAGGGGGGCGTGGTGCTCCGGTTGCGTCTGCCAGTGCGGGTGCTGCGGGTGCTCGGACACGGCGACAGCCTATGCGAGCGGCGCGAGCGCCCCCGCTCCGCGACGGAACGCACCGGGACGGTTCCGGCAATCCGGACGCCGGGGCGGGGACGTCGCCACCGACACACTCTCGCTGCTGCGACCGGCGGGTAACCTGTACGGCGATGTCCACGACAGCTGCAGAGCCGGCCGCCGCGCCGCTCCCCACCCAGACCCGCACTCTGACCGGCTGGGGGCGCACCGCCCCGACCACCGCGGAGGTGCTGTCCACTCCCGACGTCGAGGTGATCGCGCAGGCGGTCGCCCGGGTCGCGGAGCAGAACGAGTCCAAGCCGTCGCATCTGCGCCGCGGTGTCATCGCCCGCGGCCTCGGCCGCTCGTACGGTGACCCTGCGCAGAACGCGGGCGGGCTCGTCGTCGACATGACGGCGCTGGACCGGATCCACACGATCGACCGCGAATCGCGTCTGGTCACCGTCGACGCGGGCGCCAACCTGGACCAGTTGATGCGCGCGGCGCTGCCGTTCGGCCTGTGGGTGCCGGTGCTGCCGGGCACCCGGCAGGTGACCGTGGGCGGCGCCATCGGCGCGGACATCCACGGCAAGAACCACCACAGCGCCGGCAGCTTCGGCAACCACGTCCGGTCGATGGACCTGCTCACGGCCGACGGCCAGGTGCGCACCCTCACCCCGAACGGCCGCAACTCCAAGCTGTTCTGGGCGACGGTCGGCGGCATGGGCCTGACCGGCATCATCCTGCGCGCCACGATCGAGATGACGCCCACCGAGACGGCGTACTTCATCGCCGACGGCGACGTCACCAGCACCCTCGACGAGACGATCGCGCTGCACAGCGACGGCAGCGAGGCGAACTACGACTACTCGAGCGCCTGGTTCGACGCGGTCGCACCGCCGCCGAAGCTCGGCCGCGCGGCGGTCTCCCGCGGTTCGCTCGCGAAGCTCGACCAGCTGCCGAAGAAGCTGCAGAAGAACCCGCTGAAGTTCGACGCGCCGACGCTGCTGACGTTCCCGGACATCTTCCCGAACGGCCTGGCCAACAAGTACACCTTCAGCGCCGTCGGCGAGCTGTGGTACCGCAAGTCCGGCACCTACCGCGGCAAGGTCCAGAATCTGACGCAGTTCTACCACCCGCTCGACATGTTCGGTGAGTGGAACCGCGCCTACGGTTCGAACGGCTTCCTGCAGTACCAGTTCGTGGTGCCCACGGAGGCCGTCGAGGAGTTCAAGAGGATCATCGTCGACATCCAGAAGTCGGGGCACTACTCGTTCCTCAACGTCTTCAAGCTGTTCGGCCCGGGCAACAAGGCGCCGCTGAGCTTCCCGATCCCGGGGTGGAACATCTGCGTCGACTTCCCCATCAAGGCGGGCCTGAACGAGTTCGTCCGCGAACTCGACCGCCGCGTCCTCGAATTCGGCGGCCGCCTCTACACCGCCAAGGATTCGCGCACCTCCGCCGAGACGTTCCACGCGATGTACCCGCGCATCGGCGAATGGATCAAGATCCGCCGCTCGGTCGATCCCACCAACGTGTTCGCCTCCGATATGTCCAGAAGGTTGGAACTCCACTGATGATCAACGCCGTCGGCAACCCCCAGACCCTGCTGCTCCTCGGTGGCACGTCCGAGATCGGCCTCGCCATCGTCGAGGAGTACCTGCGCAGGGCGCCGGCCCGCGTGATCCTCGCGGCGCTGCCGAACGACCCGCTGCGCGACGACGCCGTCGCGCAGGTGAAGGCCGCCGGGGCCACCAAGGTCGACGTGATCGACTTCGACGCCCTCGACACCGGCAGCCACCCGAAGGTGATCGACCGAGCCTGGGACCTCGCCGGAAACGGTCGCTCCGCAGGCTCCGCTCCTGCCGGCGACGTCGACGTCGCGATCGTCGCGTTCGGACTGCTCGGCGATGCCGAGGAGCTGTGGCAGAACCAGGCCAAGGCCGTGCAGATCGCCGAGATCAACTACACCGCGGCCGTGTCCGTCGGCGTGCTCGTCGGCGAGAAGATGAAGGCGCAGGGCTACGGCCGCATCATCGCCATGTCCTCCGCCGCGGGTGAGCGGGTGCGCCGCTCCAACTTCGTGTACGGCTCCACCAAGGCCGGTCTCGACGGCTTCTACCTCGGGCTCGGCGAGGCGCTGCGCGAGTACGGCCCCCGTGTCCTGGTGATCCGGCCGGGGCAGGTCCGCACCCGCATGTCCGCCGGGGTGAAGGAAGCCCCGCTGACGGTGAACAAGGAGGACGTCGCCAAGCTCGCCGTCTCCGCGTCCGAGAAGGGCAAGGAACTCGTGTGGGCTCCGGGCGCCTTCCGCTACGTGATGATGGTGCTGCGGCACGTCCCGCGCGCGATCTTCCGAAAGCTGCCGATCTAGGCTGCGGGGGTGTCCGACCCAGCCGTACTCTCCTCCGACGTGGCCCCCTTCCGGCGTGCGCTCCGCACCGCCGGCGAGGGGGCCGCTGCGGTTCTCGTCGCCGCGATCGTCGCCGCCGTCGGCCTGTTCGCGTTCGCGCGCGTGCAGTGGCCCGCCTTCAACTCGTCGAACGTCACGCAGGCCGTCACGACGGTGCTGCAGGTGGGGGCGCTCGCCGTGCTCGCCGTCTCCGTCGTGCTGCACCGGCGGCGACGGTGGACGCCGTTCGCGCGGGTGCTGTCGTGGGCCGGCCTGTCGGGCCTGGTCACCGTCACCCTCGGGATGCCGCTGGCCGCGACGAAGCTCTATCTGCACGGCATCTCCGTCGACCAGGAGTTCCGCACCGAGTACCTGACACGGCTCACCGACTCCCCGGCCCTGCGGGACATGACGTACGCGGACCTGCCGCCGTTCTATCCCGCCGGCTGGTTCTGGGTGGGCGGCCGCTTCGCGAACCTGCTCGGCATGGACGGCTGGGAGGCGTTCAAGCCGTGGTCGATCGTGTCGCTGGCCGTCGCCGCCGTCGGCGCGCTCGTGTTGTGGACCGCGCTGGTGCGGGTCGATCTGGCCGTGCTGGTCGCCACCGCGACCACCGCCGTCGTCCTCGCCTACGGCTCCCCCGAGCCGTACGGCGCCGTCATCGCGCTGCTGCTCGCGCCCGCCCTCGTCATGGCGTGGGGGGCACTGTCGCGCCCGGTGCGTCCTTCGGGCGGCTGGAGCAGCCCAAAGGGCGCACCGGGCGGCGGAGCCGCCGTCGGGACCGGGCTGTTCCTCGGGCTGGCGGCCACGTTCTACACGCTCTACCTGGGCATCGCCGCGTTCGCCGTCACCGTGATGGCCGTCGTCGCGGCGGTGCTGGCGCGACGCGCGGCCGGCACGTGGCGCGCCGCGGTCCCGGTGCTCGTGCGGTTCGTGGTGATCGGTGCGATCGCGGCACTCGTCGCGCTGATCGTGTGGGCGCCGTTCGTGCTCGAGGTGCTGCGGGGCGGGTCCACCGCCGGATCCGGCACCGCGACGCACTATCTGCCCGAGACCGGGGCCCGGCTGCCGCTGCCGATGTTCCACGGTTCGCTGATCGGGCTGCTGTGCCTGCTCGGCACGGTGTGGCTGGTCGGACGGGCCACGTCGTCGCGGCGCGCGCAGGCCCTCGGACTCGGCGTTGTATCCGTGTACCTGTGGTACCTGGCGTCGATGGCGCTGACCGCGCTGGGCAACACCCTGCTCGCCTTCCGCCTCGAGGTGATCCTGCTCGTGCTGCTCGCGGCCGCCGGCACGTTCGCATTCGTCGACTTCACCCGGTGGATCGTGCTGGCCACCAGCGAGAACCAGCGGGTGCGGTGGTCCCTGATCGCGGTCGGCGCGCTGGGCGCGGTCGCGTTCACCCAGAACATCCCGCAGGTCCTCGCGAGCGAGATCACCGTCGCCTACACCGACACCGACGGCGACGGTGACCGCGCCGACCAGCGTCCGCCCGGCGCCGGCGCCTACTACGCCGAGCTGGACGAGGCGATCACCGCGGCGCTGGACCGGCCCCGCGACGAGATCGTCGTCCTCACCGCCGACACCACCTTCCTCGCCTACCACCCCTACCTCGGATTCCAGGCGCTGACGTCGCACTACGCGAATCCGTTGGCGGACTTCGAGGCTCGCGCCGCCGCGATCGAGGACTGGGCGTCGCTCGAGACGGCCGACGAGCTGCTCGCGGCGTGGGACGAGTCGCCGTGGCGGGGCCCCGACGCGATCGTGTTCCGGCAGGGCGCCGAGGGTTACACGCTCCGGCTCGCCGAGGACGTGTACCCCAACGACCCCAATGTGCGCCGCTACACGGTGACGTACCCGAAGTCGCTGTTCGACGATCCGCGCTTCACGATCTCGGAGATCGGGCCGTTCGTCGTCGTCACCCGCACCGGATAGCCGCAGTCGTCCGCGAACCCGACGGTGTTCGCGGACGACCGGCAACGGTTGCGAGGGGGCTCAGGCGCGGCGCAGCGGCATCACCGACCGCACCACCGGATCGCGCAGGTACAGCCCGGCCCACACGAGGACACCGACGTAGACCGGGAAGAGGATGGTGCTGAAGAGCGGCATCTCGTTCAACATGTTCGTCGCCACTGCGCCGCCGAGGTAACCGGTCAGCAGCACCGCCCCGAGGATCGACGTGACCGGGACCAGGTACAGCGCCAGGCACACGAGCAGGACGACGCCGATGACGTAGTTGAGGTCCGGGTCGAAGCCCAGATCGATCATCGCCTCCCGGGCCTGGTCGACGTTGAGGATGTGGATCGTGACGTCGAACAGCAGGAACAGCACGACGAGGCCGGTGAGCACGAGGCCGGCGATGCGGAACTTCCGGTCGGTGGTGCGCTCGGCGGGGCGGGTGGTGGTCGAGATCATGACGGGCTCCTGGGGTCGCGGGGTGGTCTCGCTACGGACTGACCGGCCGGCCCGGAAAAACTCATCGCCGTGGATCGTCGGCTCACAGCCTGGACGCGAGCAGCTGCGCGAGGTGTACCCCTCGCCGGTCGGTGAGGTCGGCGATCTGGGTGCGGCAGGAGTAGCCGTCGGCGAGCACGACGTCGTCCGTGCCCGCGGCGGCGATCGCGGGCAGCAGCTGGTGCCCGGCGACGGCGACGGAGACGTCGTAGTGCCCGGGCACCACGCCGAAGTTGCCGGCGAGACCGCAGCATCCGCCGAGCCGGGTGACCGTCGCGCCGGCCCGGCGCAGCAGCGCGGCGTCGGCGCCCCACCCCATCACGGCGTGGTGGTGGCAGTGCGGCTGGGCCACCACCGTCGTCCCGGACAGCGACGGCGGCTCCCAGTCGCCGAGCAGCTCGGCCAGCGTCACCGTCGACTCGGCGACGACGCGCGCCGGCTCGAACCCGAGCAGCTCGACGGCGTCGGAGCGCAGGACCGCGGTGCACGACGGTTCGAGCCCCACGATCGGCATGCCGGCCGGGAACAGGGCGGAGAGGGTGCGGCCCAAGATCTTCCGGGCGGCATCCAGCTGACCGGTGGTGATCCACGTCAGGCCGCAGCACTGTTGCCGGTCGGTCACGCACACCCGTCGGCCTGCGGCCTCGAGCACCCGCACCGCGGCGATCGCCACCTCCGGGGTGAAGTACTCGGTGAAGGTGTCGACGAACAGCAGGACGGGCTCGCCGTCCGTGCGACGCTCGGCGGCCGTGTCTGCGAACCAGCGGCGGAACGTGCGCGGCGCGAACTCGGGCACGCGGCGGCGCCGGTCCACTCCGGCGAGGGTCAGCCCGGCGGCCGCCACCCCCGGCACCTTGCCCAGCGCGTTCACCGCGCGCGGCGCCCGGCTCGCCAGCGCCGCCCAGCGCGGCAGCCGCCCGAGGGTGTAGTGCGTGACGGGACGCACGCGGCCCTGGTAACTCTGGTGCAGCACTTCGGATTTGAAGGTGGCCATGTCCACACCGGTCGGGCAGTCGGAGGCGCAGCCCTTGCACGCCAGGCACAGTTCGAGCGCCTCGTGCACCTCCGGTGAGCGCCAGGATCCGGTGACGAGGGTGCCGTTGAGCATCTCCTGCAGGACCCGGGCCCGGCCGCGGGTGGAATCCTTCTCCTCCCGCGTCGCCAGGTACGACGGGCACATCACCCCACCGAGGCCGGCGGTGTCGGCGCGGCACTTGCCGACGCCGGTGCAGCGGTGCACGGCCTGCGTGAAGTCGCCGCCGTCGCCGGTGTACCGGAACGCCAGGCCGTCCTGGACCCGTTGCGCGGCCGGGACTCTGAGGTCCCGATCCGAGGGGACGGGATCGACGAGCACGCCGGGATTGAGCAGGCCCTCGGGGTCGAACACCGCCTTGACCGCCCCGAACAGCCGCAGCGCGGTCGGCGAGTACATCAGGGGCAGCAGTTCGCTGCGCGCCCGGCCGTCGCCGTGCTCGCCGGACATCGAGCCCCCGAACGAAGCCACGAGTTCTCCTGCCGCGAAGAGGAATTCGCGGAATATCCCGGGTATCTCGAGCGGCACGTCGAGGCGGATGTGGATGCAGCCGTCGGCGAAGTGCCCGTACGGATAGCCGGCGACGCCGTAGCGGGTCAGCAGCGACTCGAACTCGCGCAGGTACTCCCCCACCCGCTCCGGCGGGACGGCGGCGTCCTCCCAGCCGGAGTGGGCGGGCAACCCGGCGGGGCTGCGCCCGGACAGCCCGGCCCCGTCCTCCCGGATCCGCCACAGTTGCGCGGCCTTCCCCGGATCGGTCACGGTCAGCGAATCCACCGCCGAGACGGCGTGTTCGAGAGACGACGCCCGGGCGAGCACCTCGCCGGCGTCGTCGCCGGACAGTTCGACGAACAGCCACGCCGCCCCGCGCGGCAGCGGCGGCACCGCCGCCGGGCCGCGCCGCGCGCGCACCACGTCGACGATCCGCGAGTCGAGCCCCTCGCACGCGGTCGGGGTGAAGCCGAGCAGCGCGTGCGCGGCGTCGCCGGCCGTCGCGATGTCGGTGTAGCCGAGGGCCACCAGGACGCGCACCGCGGGATCGGCGACGAGCCGCACCGTCGCCTCGGTGACGACGCCGAGCGTGCCCTCGCTGCCGACGAGGAAGCGCAGGACGTCGAACCCGTTCTCCGGCAACAGGTGTTCGAGGGCGTAGCCGGACGCCTGCCGGCCGAACCGGCCGAACTCGGTGCGGATGGTGGCGAGGTGGTCGAGCACGAGGCGGCGCAGCGATTCCAGGACGGGGGCGTCGTCGGGCAGCGACAGGTGCCGGCCCGCGCCGGTGAGCACCTCGAGGCCGAGGACGTTGTCGGAGGTGCGACCGTAGCCGAGGGTGCGGGCACCGCAGGCGTTGTTGCCGATCATCCCGCCGACGGTGCAGCGGTTGTGGGTGGACGGGTCGGGCCCGAAGCGCAGTCCGTACGGGGCGGCCGCGCGCTGCAGTTCGGACTGGACGACGCCGGGCTGCACCGTCGCGGTGCGGGCCTCGGGGTCGATCTGCAGGACACGGCCGAGATGACGGCTGAAGTCGAGCACGACGCCGGGGCCGACGGCGTTGCCGGCGACGGACGTTCCGCCGCCGCGCGAGGTGAACGGAACGCCGTGCCGGCGGCACACCTCGAGCACGGTGGCGACCTCGTCGATCTCACGGGGCCGCACCACCGCCTGCGGGGGCACCCGGTAGAGGGAGGCGTCGGACGAGTACAGGGCCCGGGTGGTGGTGTCGTCGAGCACGTCGGAGATGCCCGCGCCACGCAGGGCCTCGCCGATCGCCGTCGCCCTGGCCATAGGCCGATGCTAGTGCCTACCGGGGTCGCTTCGTCGCGGGTCGGACCGGCGCACCCGCGGATCGATACGTCCTCAGCGCTGGGTGAGGACGACCGGTCCGTCCTCGGTGATCGCGACGGTGTGCTCGCAGTGCGCGGCCCGGCTGCCGTCGGCGGTGCGCAGCGTCCACCCGTCCGGGTCGTGCCGGTAGGCGTCGTCGCCCCCGGCGTGCAGCATCGGCTCGATGGCCAGCACCAGCCCGGGCCGCAGCCGCATCCCGCGCCCGGCCCGGCCCTCGTTGGGCACGTGCGGGTCCTCGTGCATGCGGCGGCCGATGCCGTGGCCACCGTGGTCGGCGAGCATGCCGTAGCCGCGGGAGCGGACGTAGCCGCCGATCGCCGCGCCGATGTCGCCGAGGCGGTTGCCCGGCACGGCCGCGGCGATGCCGCGCGCGAGGGCCTCCTCCGTCGCGGCGATCAGGGCGAGGGCCTCGCGGTCGGCGGCGCCGACGGTGAAGCTCACGGCGGCGTCCCCGCACCAGCCGTCGAGCACGGCCCCGCAGTCGATGCTCACCAGATCGCCGTCACGCAACCGGTAGCCGCCGGGAATGCCGTGGACGACGCCGTCGTCGACGCTCGCGCACACGACTCCGGGGAACGGCGACGGAGCCCACTCGGGGTGGTAGCCGAGGAACGGGGAGGTCGCGCCGGCGTCGCGGACGACCGCCGCGGCGACGTCGTCGAGTTCCTTCAGGGACACCCCGATCGCCGCGTGGGCCCGCACGGCCGCGAGCGCGTCCGCGACCACGGCGCCGGCGGCCCGCATCGCCTCGATCTCGCCGGGCGTCTTCAGTTCGACCATGTCGCCTCCCAATAGAAATACCGGTATTACTATACGGGCATGGTGCGCGAACCGCTGACCCCCGTCCAACTCGAACGCGGCCGGCGGCTCGGCGAACGTCTGCGCGCGGCGCGCGGCACCACCAGCATGGCAACGGTCGCCGGCGACGCCGGCATCTCCGTCGAGACACTCCGGAAGATCGAGACCGGCCGCATCGCCACGCCCGCCTTCTTCACCGTCACCGCGCTCGCCCGGGTCCTCGGGCTCTCCCTCGACGACCTGGCCGGCGACGCGGCGGGCGACCCCGTCGAGCACGGGGCCGCCTCCTGACCGGAGGTGCTCACCCCCGGCACCACCCTCCCTCGCCTAGCATCGATCCTTGTGCCCGTCGATGTCCTTTCGCCCGAAACGCCCGCTTACGCCGATACGAAGGCCCGCGTGCGCACGGCCAGGATCGTCGCGACGGTCACCGGACTGCTCGGCATGGTGCTCGCCCTGGCCGTGCCGTTCCTGCCGGTCCGGCAGGAGGCCGCCACCGTCAGCTGGCCGCAGGGCACCGACCTGACCAACATCGAGGCGCCCCTCGTCTCCTACACCCCCCTCGAACTGCGGGCGAGTGTGCCGTGCTCGGCCTTCCCCCTGCTCGGCGACGACGGCGGCACCCTGGTCTCCACCGTGCCGCCGGGCGCCCCCGACGCCACCGAGAACGCCCTCGTGATCCGGACCGTCGCCGGCACCGACGGCGGCTCCGCCACCGTGGAGGTGGTGCTGCGCAACTCGGTGGTCGTGTCGGCACCGATCGACGACGAGCACCGGTGCACAGCCGTCACCGTCGCCACCAACGCCGACCGCACCGCCGCCGAGATCGTCGGCCTCGAGCAACACGACGACGGGCACCACGTCGCCATGCTCGACGGCGATCACCGGCCGCAGATGGTCGGGGTCTACTCCGATCTGCAGGGCTCGGTGGAGGCCCTCAACTCCGGCCCGAACGCCGAGCGGCTGTCCGTCCGCGCCGCCCTCGACTCGCGGTTCACCTCCACCCCGACGCTGGTCAAACTCGTCGCGATGGTCGCCTGCCTCCTTGCGACCCTGCTGTCACTCGTGGCGCTGCACCGGCTCGACGGCGTCGACAACCGCCGCGCCCGCCGGGTCCTGCCCGCCCACTGGTGGCGGTTCACCGCGGTGGACGCGGTCGTCGTCGGCACGCTGCTGCTGTGGCACGTCATCGGCGCCAACACCTCCGACGACGGCTACATCCTCACCATGGCCCGCGCCTCCGACGGCGCCGGCTACATGGCCAACTACTACCGATGGTTCGGCGTCCCCGAGGCCCCGTTCGGCTGGTACTACGACGTGCTCGTCCTGCTCGCGAAGGTCTCCACCGCCAGCGTGTGGATGCGGCTGCCCGCCCTGCTCGCCGCCGTCGCCTGCTGGATGGTCATCAGCCGCGAGGTCATCCCCCGGCTCGGAGTCGCCGTCCGCCGTAACCGCATCGCGCTGTGGACGGCGGGCCTGGTGTTCCTCGCCTTCTGGCTGCCCTACGACAACGGCCTGCGGCCCGAGCCCATCATCGCGCTCGGCGCCCTGCTCACCTGGTGCTCGATCGAACGCGCCGTCGCCACCGGCCGCATGCTGCCCGCCGCGATCGCCGTGCTGCTCGCCGCCTTCTCCCTCGCCGCGGGTCCCACCGGGCTCATCGCGGTCGCCGCGCTCGTCGCCGGAGCCCGGCCCGTCGTCGTCCGGCTGGCCGGTCGCCGCCGGCTCGTCGGGGTCCTCCCGCCCGTGGCTGCCATCCTCGCCGCGGGCACCGTCGTCCTCGTCGTCGTCTTCGCCGACCAGACCCTCGCCTCGGTGCTCGAGGCGACCCGGGTGCGTTCCGCCGTCGGACCCAACGTGCCCTGGTTCGACGAACGGCTGCGCTGGGACGCGCTGCTGACCGTCTCCCCCGACGGCTCCCTCAGCCGCCGCTTCGGCGTGTTCGTCATGCTGCTGTGCCTGGTGGTGTGCGTGATGCTGATCCTGCGCAAGGGCCGCATCCCCGGCACCGCCCTCGGTCCGTCGCGCCGCATCCTCGGCATCGTCTTCGCGTCGCTGCTGCTGATGATGCTCACCCCGACCAAGTGGACCCACCACTTCGGCGTGTACGCCGGACTGGCCGGGTCCGTCGCCGCGCTTGCCGCGGTCGGCGTCGGCGCCGTCGGCATCCGCTCCGCGCGCAACCGCGCCCTCTTCACCGCCGGGGTGCTGTTCGTGCTGGCGCTGGCGTTCACCGGCTCCAACGGCTGGTGGTACGTCTCCAGCTACGGGATCCCGTGGTGGGACAAGCCGCCGTCCATCTCCGGACGCGCCTTCTCCACCGCCCTGCTCGCGCTGGCCCTCGTCGCGCTGGCCATCGCCGCGTGGTTCCACCTGCGCGAACCGTTCGCCACCCCGAAACCCGACCGCAACGGCCGGGTCAGGGCGATCGCCTCGGCGCCGCTGACCGTCGTCGCCGCGGGCGTCGTCCTGTTCGAGGTGCTCTCGCTCGTCAAGGGCGCGGTCGCGCAGTACCCGGCGTACTCGATCGCCCGGTCGAACGCGGCCGCCCTCACCGGCAGCAGCTGCGGCCTCGCCGACGACGTCCTCGTCGAGACCGACCCCAGCGCCACCGCGCTGGCCCCCCTAGACGGCGACGTCGCCGAGGCGCTCGGCGCCGGCGCCGCCGACGGCTTCACCCCGAACGGCGTCGCTCTCGACCTCACCGCCGACGAGGAGATCTCCACCACGGGCGGCGCCAACACCGTCGACACCGACGGGGGCGGCACCACCACCTCCACGGGCGCCGGCACCGGCGGCGGCCGCGGCGCCGCCGGCATCAACGACAGCACCGTCGCGCTGCCGTTCGGCCTGGACCCCGCCCGCACCCCCGTGCTCGGCAGCTACC
This sequence comes from Rhodococcus aetherivorans, assembly GCF_011058165.1. Classification (GTDB taxonomy): domain Bacteria; phylum Actinomycetota; class Actinomycetes; order Mycobacteriales; family Mycobacteriaceae; genus Rhodococcus; species Rhodococcus aetherivorans. The sequence continues at coordinate 4,899 of NZ_JAALEG010000105.1, read as the reverse complement.
GCACCGGGGCGCAGCAGGAAGCCGACCTCGAGTCCGGCTGGTACGCGCTGCCCCAACGCACCGACGCCACGCCGCTGCTGGTCGTCACCGCCGCCGGCCGCGTGCACTACGTCGACCCCGACGGCGTCCTCACCCCGGGCGCGGACGTGCTGCTCGAGTTCGGGCGAACCGGCGGCGATTCGAATGTCGAACCGCTGGCGCGCGTCGCGCCCGTCGACATCGGGCCGTCCCCGTCGTGGCGCAACCTGCGGGTGCCGAGCGACCGGATCCCCGCCGACGCCGACGCGGTCCGGCTGGTGGTGACGGACGGCAACCTGGCACCCGACCAGTGGGTGGCCGTCACCCCGCCGCGGATGCCGCGCCTCGAGACGTTGAACACCCTCGTCGGCTCCACGGCCCCGGTCCTGCTCGACTGGTCGGTGGGCCTGGCGTTCCCCTGCCAGCGTCCGTTCGATCACCGCTACGGCGTCGCCGAGGTCCCCGAGTACCGGATCCTGCCCGACCGGGTCGGCGCCGACTCCACCAACGGCTGGCAGGACGACATCGGCGGCGGCCCGCTCGGCTGGATACCGCTGCTGCTCACCGCCGAGACGATCCCCACCTATCTGAACCACGACTGGGACCGCGACTGGGGCTCGCTGGAGCGGTACACGCCCATCGACCCGGGCGCGACGACCGCGGAGATTGCCACCGAGAACGTCGTCCGCTGGGGCTGGTGGTCGCCCGGACCGATCCGCGACGGAGTGCCCGTAATGCGTGAATAGGGTCCTACGCGGTGGTAGGGACGGTGCGTCCACTCAGCTGCGCCCGATACCATCGACAATCGTGCCCGACGACGTGACCACAGTTCCCGCCCCCTCCGCAGCCGTTCCCCGGCCGCCGGTTGCCCGGGATCTGCGGGCGCAGTACCGCACCGCCCGGCTCGTCGCCGCGGTGGCGGGTCTGCTCGGTGTGCTCCTCGCCGTCGCGACCCCGTTCCTGCCCGTCAAGGTCACCGAGGCCACCGTCACGTGGCCGCAGAACGGCTCGACCGGGCCGGTCGAGGTGCCACTCATGTCGCAGGTGCCGCGGCAGCTGAGTGCGACGGTGCCGTGCACCGCCGTCGCCGGCATGCCCCCGGGCGGCGGCCTGCTCCTCGCGACCGCACCGGCCAGCGGTGAGGGCGCCGCGCTCAACGCGATGTTCGTGCGAGTGGGCGCCGAGAACGTCGACGTCCTCGACCGCAACGTCGTCGTGGCCACCGCCCCGCGCAGCGACGTCGAGTCCGCCGCGTGCACCGAGATCAGCATCTTCTCCGACGTCGACCGCACCACCGCGGAGTTCGTCGGCCTCAGCGACGAGAACGGCAACCCGCGCGCCGGTGAGCTGACCGGCGACCTGCGTCCCCTCGTCGTCGGCGTGTTCAGCGACCTCGACACCCCGGTTCCCGGCATGTCGGTGACCGTCGACGTCGACTCCCGGTTCTCGTCGTCGCCGACGCTGGTCAAGCTCCTCGCGATGATCCTGGCGACGCTGTCGACCGCGCTGGCGGTCGCCGCGCTCGCCAAGCTCGACGGCACCGACGGCCGCGGGCACCGCCGCTTCCTGCCGTCGCACTGGTGGAAGTTCACCGGCGTCGACGCCGTCGTCGTCGGCACCCTCGCCGGCTGGCACTTCTTCGGCGCGAACACCTCCGACGACGGCTACCTGCTGACCATGGCCCGGGTCTCCGAGCACTCCGGCTACATGGCCAACTACTTCCGCTGGTTCGGCGTCCCCGAGGCCCCGTTCGGCTGGTACTACGACGTCCTCGCCGCGTTCGCCGAGGTCTCCACCGCCAGCGTCTGGATGCGGCTGCCCGCCCTGCTCGCCGGCATCACCTGCTGGATGGTCATCAGCCGCGAGGTGGTGCCCCGCCTCGGCCGCGCCGTCCGGCACAACACCGTCGCCCTGTGGACCGGCGGCCTGGTGTTCCTGGCCTTCTGGCTGCCCTACAACAACGGCCTGCGCCCCGAGCCGATCGTCGCGCTCGGCGCGCTGCTGACCTGGTGCTCGATCGAACGGGCGATCGCCACCGGCAGGCTGTTGCCGGCCGCGACGGCGGTCATGATCGGCGCGTTCACCCTCGCCGCCGCCCCGACCGGCCTGATGTGTGTGGCCGCGCTGCTCGCCGGCATCCGGCCCATGACCCGCATCGTCGTCCGCCGCCACCGCGAGGTCGGGACGCTGCCGCTGCTCGCACCGATCGCCGCCGCGGGCACCCTCGTGCTCGTCGTCGTGTTCTCCGACCAGACCCTCGCCGCGGTGCTCGAGGCCACCCGCGTGCGCACCATCATCGGCCCGAACGAGGAGTGGTGGAACGACTTCCTCCGCTACTACTACCTGTTCGTGCAGACCGTCGACGGCTCGCTCGCGCGCCGGTTCGCGTTCCTCGTCATGCTGCTGTGCCTGTTCACGTCGCTGCTGGTGCTGCTGCGCCGCCGCCGCATCCCCGGCGTCGCGACGGGCCCGTCGTGGCGGCTGATCGGCATCGTCTTCGGCACGATCTTCTTCATGATGTTCAACCCCACGAAGTGGACCCACCACTTCGGGGCGTACGCGGGCATCGCGGGTTCTCTCGCCGCGCTCACCGCGGTCATCGTCTCCGCGAGCGCGCTGCGGTCGCGGCGCAACCGCACCATCTTCCTCGCCGGGCTGCTGTTCGTGCTGGCCGTGTCGTTCGCGGGTATCAACGGCTGGTGGTACGTGTCGAGCTACGGCATCCCGTGGTTCGACAAGACCGTCTCGCTGAGCGGCAACCAGTCCAGCTCGCTGTTCCTGCTCCTCTTCGGGCTCGCTCTCGGGCTCGTCGCGTGGCAGTACCTGCGTGAGGGCTACGCGCCGCCGCAGCCCAAGCCCACGACCCGCAAGGGCCGCCGGATCCGCAAGTTCGCGGCGGCGCCCCTGACCGTCGTCGCCGGAGCGATGGTGCTCTTCGAGGTGCTGTCGCTGCTCAAGGGCGCGGTGTCGCAGTACCCGGCGTACTCGCTCGCCCGGTCCAACGTCGGCGCGCTCGCCGGCCAGACGTGCGGCCTGGCGAACGACGTACTCGTCGAATCGGACCCGAACTCCGGGCGGCTCGCGCCCATCGTCGACCCGGACAACCCGCCGCTGAACGGCGACGCCCTCGCCGGCGCCGCCCCCGAGGGCTTCAGCCCCAACGGCATCCCGTCGGACCTCACCGCCGACTACGTGGAGGTCAAGCCCGGCCAGGGCAACACCGACAACCAGAGCGTCGGGCCGACGTTCGAGACCGGCGCCGGCGGCGGCACCACGGGCGGCACCGGCGCCCGCACCGTCAACGGCTCCGAGGCCAAGCTGCCCTTCGGCCTCGACCCGGCCGTCACCCCGGTGCTCGGCAGCTACCAGGAGGGTGTGCAGGAACCGGCGCTGCTCACGTCGAGCTGGTACGGGCTGCCCGAGCGCAGCGACGACGCGCCGCTCGTCGTCATCTCGGCGGCCGGCCGCATCTGGTCCGTCGACGACACCGGCGCCACCACCTACGGTCAGTCGCTGCTCGTCGAGTACGGCAGGCGCCTGCCCGACGGCACCGTGGAGCCGCAGGGCACCTACCTGCCGCGCGACATCGGGCCCGCACCGTCGTGGCGGAACCTGCGGATCCCGCTGTCCGAGCTCCCCGCCGACACCGACGCCGTCCGCATCGTCGCCAACGATCCCAACCTCACCGGCGACCAGTGGCTGGCGTTCACCCCGCCCCGCGTGCCGAAGCTCGACACGCTCAACGCCGTGATCGGCTCGGAGCAGCCGGTGCTGCTCGACTGGGCGGTCGGACTGCAGTTCCCGTGCCAGCGCCCGTTCGACCACCGCTACGGCATCGCCGAGATGCCGGACTACCGCATCCTGCCGGACCGTCCGCTGGCCGTATCCTCCACCGACACTTGGCAATCCGCGGACAACGGCGGCCCCCTCGGCTTCACCGAAGCCCTCGCCCGCCCCGAGCAGATCCCCACGTACCTCGAGAACGACTGGGCCCGCGACTGGGGCTCGCTCGAGCGGTACGTGCGGTTCTACCCGAACGCCGTGCCGGCCGAGCCGCAGACCGAGGCGATCACGCGCTCCGGCCTGTGGAATCCGGGCACGCTGCGCGTATACGAGTAGGTCCGTCGGCGAGCCCCATCCGCGTGCCGCGCGTGCCTTCCGGCCGAATGTCACATAGGTTCGCTTCGATCGACCGAACGTGACATCCGGCCGGCGGGCACGGCCGGCAACGAAAGGACCTGAATGTCGAGGAAGTTCGCCGCCCGGACCACCGCCGTGGCCGCATCCGCTGTGGTCCTGGCGCTGCTGAACGCGCCGGCCGCATCGGCGCAGACCGTTCACGCGGCGACGTTGGGACCGGTCGTCGGATCGACCGGCGTGGGAACCGGATCCGCTGCTCCCACCGAGGCGCTCGTCCACGACTACGTGAATGTCTACACCAACGTCAACACGCCCGGCGTCACGCACTTCGGTGGAAGCGTCAAGTGCTTCTGCCTCGTCACGTGGGTGAACGAGGACACGGGCACGACGGGCGTGAACGAACTACCGGACTTCCCCGAGATCGGCGAGGAGCAGGTCCTCAGCGGTCGAGCCGAGACCGGCCCCGGACGGGTGCGGGCGACGGTGACCGTCCCGGACGGCACGACCTGGGTCTCGGCGTCGGGCAGCTGGGTCGTTCCCTGACCCACTCCCGCACGCAATACCCCCGCATGCGCCTTCACGTCTCCCGGCCGAATGTCACATACCGTCACTTACGGCTGACTCAGGTGGTCCATGCGACACGCTCCCTGACCAGGGGAGATGTCAGTGGGTCGAGCAGCACGAGAGGCGAAGAAGGCTAGGTTCTTCGCCATGCGCATGACGAAGGTGTCGATCGCCAAG
>NZ_JAALEG010000104.1 GCF_011058165.1 Rhodococcus aetherivorans | reverse complement strand
GGGCCGTTGACGGCGCAGGTGATCCGTGTCGCCGGGGACGCGTACGTCGGGCGCATCAGCCTGGTGCGGGTGTTCTCCGGAACGCTGCGCCCCGACACGACGATCCGGCTGGCCGGGTCCGCCGGCGACGACACCACCGAGCGCGTCGCGACCCTCACCAGCCCGTTCGGCCGGCAACAGCGACCGGTGCCCGAGGCCGTCGCAGGCGATCTGGTGTGCATCGCCAAGCTCGTCACCGCCCAGCCCGGCGACACCCTCTCCGAAGCGGGGGCATCGACCCTGCTGGACCGCTGGCCGCTGCCCGAGCCGCTCCTGCCCGTGGCCGTCGAGGCCCACAGCCGCAGCGACGACGACAAGCTCTCGCAGGCCCTCTCCAGGCTGACCGCCGAGGACCCCGCCCTGCGTCTCGAGCAGAACCCCGACACCCACCAACTCGTGCTGTGGTGCACGGGCGAGGCCCACGCCGAGGTCGTCCTCGACCGGCTGCGCACCCGCCACGGCGTGAACGTCGACGCCGTCCCGTACCGGGTGGCGCTGCGCGAGACGTTCGCGGCCCCGGCCAAGGGCCACGGCCGCCTCGTCAAACAGTCCGGCGGCCACGGCCAGTACGCGGTGTGCGACGTCGAGGTCGAACCGCTGCCCATCGGCGGCGGCATCGAATTCGCCGAACGCGTCGTCGGCGGCGCCGTGCCCAGGCAGTTCTTCCCGTCCGTCGAGAAGGGCGTGCGTGCGCAGGCCGCCAAGGGTGTGGCCACCGGAAACCCGCTCATCGACGTCCGCGTCACCCTCGTCGACGGCAAGGCGCACTCGGTGGACTCCTCCGACGCCGCGTTCCAGACCGCGGCCGGGCTGGCGCTGCGCGACGCCGCCACCCACACCGAGGTCAAGCTGCTCGAACCCGTCGCCGCGGTGCGGGTGATCCTGCCCGAGGAGTATCTCGGCGCCGTCCTCGGCGACCTGTCCGCCCGGCGCGGCCGGGTCCTCGGCACCGAGAGCGCCGAGCCGGGCAGGACCCTGCTGCGCGCGGAGGTCCCCGAGCTCGAACTCGCCCGCTACCCGGTCGATCTGCGGTCGCTCACCCAGGGCACCGCCGAGTTCGCCCGGATGCACCTGCGCTACGAGGCGATGCCCGCCGCGGTGGCGGCGCAGTTCACCGGCGGCCAGGAGACGGCCACGTCGAACGGCAAGTCCCGCAGCGGAAGCCGGTAACGCGTCCGGCGACGGATCCTCACTCCCGCAGCAGCAGCGACGCCAGTTCCGCCGGGCGGGCGAGGGCGGGCAGGTGCCCGCTGTCGATCACCTCGGGCTCCACGCCCAGCCGCTCGCGAGCGAGGCGCTCGATCAGCGGCAACGGGAACAACCGATCGTGACGGCCCGCGATCACCCGCACCGGCACGTCCGGCCACCGCGGCGCCCGCCACGCCGGCTCGAACGCCGCCTCCGACATGCCCGGCTGCTCGTGCGCGAAGGCCTCGTCGACCACGTCGGCGGGCACGTCGTGGAAGAACAGCCCGCGCGGATCCAGCGGCGCGTCCGGATCGCGCCCCTCGGCGACGTCCTGCGCGCGCTTCGCCTCGGCCTGCCCCACCGCCGACCACCACTGCCCCGGCGACTCGCCCGGCGCCGGAATCATCGGGGCCACCAGGATCAGCCCGTCGACGGGCATCCGCTCGGCGGCGATCGCCGCGGTGAACGCGGACATCGACTGCGCCACCAGGGTCGGCGGCCGCGCGACGTCACGGCCGGCCGAAACCACGACGTCGGCGTACGTGTACTGGTCGGCGCCGGGATCGGTGTACGGCAGGTCGACCGGGACGACCTCGTGCCCACGCTCGCGCAGCAGCGGCACCACCCGGTGCCAGTACCACGAGTCCGAGCCGGCCCCCGGCAGCAGGACGAAGGCATGGGTCATGGCATCGGGCACCGGCGGCTCCCGGTCGGTGACGACACGGCCCGGTCAGTCCGGCGCCTCGTCGCCCGTCACGATCGGCATCTGCTCCTCGCGGTCCGAGACGCTGCCCTCGACGCCCTCCTCCTCGCGCTCGGACTCGACCCGCTTCTCCATGTCGTCCACCAGGTTCTCCAGGTCTTCCCGGGTGACCGGGGCGGGGCGGTCGGTGGCCTCCACGGGCTCTTCGCGCTCATCGCGCTCATCCGGACTTCCCACGGTGTGACGTCCTTTCGATGTCGGCCGGCGTCCGCCGGTTCGGCCCTCTCGCAGTACCCGGTCTCCCGCACCCCGAAACGGCGCGGGCGGTCGCCGGGCGCAGATCACATCGTCGGAAAGGACTCCGAGGGGCGCTCCCCCTCGTCGTACACCGTCTCGGGCGAGCCGATGATCAGCGGATCCGGGGTGCGAACCACGCGCGGATCCTTGCCGGTGTAGTCGAAGCGGTGCAGCACCCACTTCATGGCCTCGATCCGCGAACGCTTCTTGTCGTTCGCCTTGACGATGGTCCACGGCGCGTGCGGGGTGTCGGTGTAGAACAGCATCGCCTCCTTCGCCTCGGTGTACGCGTCCCACTTGTCGAGGCTCGCGAGGTCCGTCGGCGAGAGTTTCCACTGCTTGACCGGATCGGTGCTGCGCGCGACGAACCGCGCGTGCTGCTCCTCGCGGCCCACCGAGAACCAGAACTTGACCAGATGGATCCCCGACTGCACCAGCATCCGCTCGAATTCCGGTGCGGAGCGGGTGAATTCGCGATACTCGTTCGGGGTGCAGTAGCCCATCACCCGTTCGACGCCGGCCCGGTTGTACCAGGACCGGTCCATCAGCACGATCTCCCCACCCGCCGGCAGGTGCTCGACGTAGCGCTGGAAATACCACTGCGTGCGTTCACGCTCGGTGGGCTTCTCGAGCGCCATCACCCGCGCGCCGCGGGGATTGAGGTGCTCGGTGAACCGCTTGATCGCCCCACCCTTGCCGGCCGCGTCGCGGCCCTCGAAGATGATGACGATCTTCTCGTCGTACTCCTTGACCCAGGCCTGCAGCTTGAGCAGTTCGATCTGCAGCCGGCGTTTGCGGGCCTCGTACTGCCGCCGCGTCATCTTCGTGTCGTACGGATACCCATGCCGCCACGGTTCGTCGACGTCGGCGACCAGGTTCTCGCGGCCCGACTTGCGCAGCAGCTCGCCGATTTCGTCGATCTCCGGGGTGACGTCGACCTGGCCGTCCGACGCGAGTTCGAACGGCTCGCCGTTCTCGTTCAACTCGTCCACTCCGTGAGATTACCGCCGGTCCCCGCACCCCGCGGTTCGATCGGGTGTGCGACCCGCTGCACATTCGCCCGTTCCCGGCCCCACCCTGTAGGCTTCGGGTATCGATGGGCATCTCGCGTCGAGCCTCCCGCTCGATGGGCCCCGATTGGAACATCTTTCCGGCTGATTCGCGGCCGACCAAGGAGCGTCCTGTGACGCACACACCGCCTCCACATCCCGGCACCCGCCGGGATGCGCCGGCACGGGCGGGAACGCAGCCGTTCCCCGAGCCCACACGCACCCCGCGGCTGCTGCTGCGCCCTGCCGGGGCGCCCACGTCGTCCGTCGACGGCGCCTGGTTTCCATGGACCTCGAACATCACCTCGGAGCTGCACGACCTGATCTCGGCGCTCGCCCCGCGGCTCGGGTCCGTCGCACGGATCGCGTTCGAATGGAATGCGGTCAGCTCCGCTCAGCGACGCATCGACGACGTCGACGGCATCGAGATCACCGGTCCGATTCCCGGACAGCCGGCGAACCTGATGTATCTGTTCGGCGAGAACGACACGCGGATCGCGCTGACGCTCGTCGATCCCCACACCGATCCGGACCGCGCCTACGAGATCATGCGAACAGTCACCGATGCGCCCGGCGACCACTGACCCTTCCCTCCCCGATCGCTCCACAGAACAGGACACCATGCAGCACCACGAGTACCCGATCTTCCTTCAGCCCGGCAAGCCCGCCGAGCCGGACACCACCGCCGACCTCGAGGCGGACACCCGGCGTCACGGACCGTACGACTACTCCGGCCTCTTCTCCGCACCGAACTGAGCGCCCGCCGCCGCTTTCATGATCGAACTGCACGCGCTGCGCCGGTGCAGGGTTCACACTGAGGTCCGATGATGTTGTCATCCTGCCGACCCTGGGAGCTGCGATGCGCCGTCTTTCGATCCTCGCCGTGAGCGCATTCGTGGTGGTGGCCGCCGCCTGCGGCTCCGACACCGGCACCGAGGACTCCGCGACGACGACCACCCGCGCGCCCGACGCGGCCCAGGCCGAGAAGTTCCAGACCGCGCTCGACGACGTGCGCGACGACTTCAAGTTCCCCGGCGTCGTCGCGCGGGTGATCACCGCCGACTACGAGTGGACCGGCAGTTCCGGGACCGCAGGCCAGGACTCCACCGAGCCCCCGACCGCCTCCGACCACACCCGCATCGGCAGCATCACCAAGACGTTCACCGTCACCGCGGTGCTCCAACTGATGCAGGACGGCAAGCTGTCGCTCGACGACCCCATCGGCAAGTACGTGCCGGGCCTGCCCAACGGCGACACCGCCACCCTGCGCCAGCTCGCCGACATGACCAGCGGCATCCCCAGCTACACCTTCGACGAGAACTTCCAGAACCAGCTCTTCGGCGACCCGACCAAGCCCTGGACTCCCGAGCAGCTGCTCGACATCGTGCGCGGAGCGCCGCCGAACTTCCCGCCCGGGGAGAAGTGGGAGTACTCGAACTCGAACCTCATCGCCCTCGGCCTGGTCGTCGAGCAGGTCAGCGGGCAGAGCCTGGGCGACTACATCACCGGGAAGATCATCGAGCCGCTCGGGATGCGGGAGACCTCCTTCCCCGACACCGCCGAGATCCCCTCCCCCCACCTCGAAGGCATCACCGAGCAGGGCCAGCCGGAGGGACAGACCACCGACCCCACCAATTGGGATCCCTCGTGGGCATGGGCCGCCGGGGCGATGATCTCCACCCTCGACGACCTGCAGATCTGGGCGAAGGCCATCGGCACCGGCGAGGGGCTCTACGACCAGCAGACCCAGGACGTGCGCATGTCGTCGTTCCTGTACGGGCTGCCACCGAACACCGCGACCGCGGCGTACGGGCTCGGGCTCGGCGACGCCGACGGCTGGCTCAGCCACACCGGCGAGCTGCCCGGTTTCAACACCTACTTCGGCTACGACAAGAACACCCAGGACATCATCCTCGTGGCCGTCAACAGCGACATCCCCAATGCCCAGAACCAGAACCCCGCCCCCGCCGTGGTGCAGAAACTGCAGGCCGCGCTCGCCGGATCCTGACCGGGACGAGGCCGTGGCGGCCCTCACGTCGGCCGGATCCGGCGTGATCCGCCGTTATCGTGGGTGAGGTGACTGCACCACTCCTCGCCGCCATACCGGCCGACGCCGCCGTCCCCACCGAGGGCCTCGCCGGCTGGGCGCTGTCCCTCATGGACCGGCTCGGCGGCGTCGGAGCGGGGATCGCGATCGCGCTGGAGAACTTCTTCCCGCCGCTGCCCAGCGAGGTCATCCTGCCGCTGGCCGGGTTCGCCGCGAGCCTGGGCAGCTTCACCCTCTTCGGGGCGCTGTTCTGGACCACCCTCGGCTCGCTCGCCGGCGCCCTCGGCCTCTACGCGGCCGGGCGCGGCGTCGGACCCGACCGCATCCGCCGGATCGTCGACAGGCTCCCCCTCGTCGACGTCGCGGACCTCGACCGCACCACCGCATGGTTCGAGCGGCACGGCAGCAAGGCCGTGTTCTTCGGCCGGATGGTCCCGCTGTTCCGCAGCCTCATCTCCATCCCCGCCGGCGTCACCCGCATGCCCGCGTGGCGGTTCGTGCTGTTCACCACCGCCGGCAGCCTCGTCTGGAACACGATCTTCGTCCTCGCCGGCTACGGGCTGGGCGCGAACTGGGCGCGGGTCGAGCCGTACGCGTCGGTGTTCCAGAACATCGTGATCGCCGCCGTCGTCCTGTTCCTCGGCTACGCCATCGTCAAGCGTGTCCGGAAGCGTCGCGCGCAGAGCGACGCGAGCTGAACCACGACACTGCGCCCGGGCGGGATCAGAACATGACGCCGGCGAACGGCGCCGATGCCGTCGCGAACAGCTGCTCGACCACCGGGAGCGCCTCGTCGTCGAGCACCCGCACCAGGCCGGCGACCTCCAGCTGATGCCACCGGGTCCCGCCGAGCAGCGTCGCGGCGAGCGCGGACACGTCCACCTCGAGCTGCGCCGGCTCGTCCACCCGCTCGGCCCCCGCCGCCGAGATCCGATAGGTCCCGGTGTTCTCCGGGAGACGCTCGTCGATCACGGCCAGCCGCACCTCTCCGGTGCCGGCGTAGGTCCGCGCACGCAGCGCGGCCGGCACGTCGACGATGCGCAGCCACGTCTCGTCGCCGGCACTGCGCAAGCGCACCGCGCGCGAGTCCGTCAGCAGCCACGGCAGCGGATCGTCCTGCGGGAGCGCGGCGAAGACGAACGTGTCGACGAGATCGAGGTTCAGCAGGAACCGGAGCAGGCCCAGGTAGGCGGTGCGGGTCGGGGCGAAGAAGTCCTCGACGACGACCGTCCGATCCCGGCTGCCGAACCACATGTCGGTGCCGATCGGCCGGTACCGGGCAAAGCCCGTCTCCGCGCCCGGCTCACCGTGCACCGCGACGTACCGGGGCTCGCGGTCCCCGACGATCCGGTGCTCCTGCGACCGCCACCACGGCGGGATGCGATCGATGCTTCCGGGCCGCGACGACGGATTGGCGTCGGCAATGCGCGACAGCAGGTCCCACGCGTGGTGCGGATCGACGAGCCGCACCGGTTCGCCCTCGCCCACCGACGGACGCAGCACCGCCCGCCGCACGTCGAGCTCGACGGTGTGCGTCGTCGTGGCGACGCCGTACCCGAAGCGGCCGTAGATCGTCGCCTCGGAGGCCCGCAGCGACGTCACCACCTCACCCCGGTCCTGGGCATCGCTCAGCTGACGACGCATCAACGCCGAGAGCACACCCCGCCGCGTGTGCGTGGGCAGCACGCCGACGTGCGTCACGGCGGCGTGCGGAACCCGCCGGCCGCCGGGCAGCACCATGCCACTCGACGCCGACTCCACCGTGCCGACCATCTGCCCGTCGACGAACGCCCCGAGGGTGCGGCCCTGTTCGCGCTGGGTGAGGATCTGTCCCGGCTCGAGCGGATTCGGCGCCGGCATCCCGATCATCGCGGTACGGAACAGCTTCGCCGCCGTCAGCAGCTCGGCTTCGGTGTCCAGGACTCGAATCTCCGGCATTACCGCAGCATACGGGGATCACGGCGAGAGGACCGCCCAGACGTGCCCTCCGCCCGGGCCCGCCGTTCATCGAAACGCCGCCGCCGCCCCACCGAACAACAGGACACCGACCAGCAGCGACGGGACCGCGACGCTGGAGATGGCCAACCCCATGCCGAATCGACGGACCGGCCCGCGGAACGCCGTCAGCAATCCCCCACCGACGAGTGGACCGAGGTACGGCCACGCTGCGTCGCCGCCGGCAATGCCGAGAGGGACCGACGCCACGCACCCCAGTCCGCACAGCGCCCCGACGAAGCTCTCCGGGCCGAACCAGTCGATGCGATTGGTCCACCACGACTCACGGCTCACGGCTCACCACGACAACAACCACACGACACAGAGAACTACCGCGGCCCCACCGACTCCGAGCGCAATGCCGCGGTCATGTTCGGCGCGTGAGCGCGCCAGCACGGCAGCGACGGCACCCATGAGTGCGGCGACGACAGCGAGGATCCACCCTTCCGTCGGGTTCGCCCGATGGTCGATCATGCCGATCGCGGCGACAATCCCGACGAACAACGACGCTCCGCCGGCTGCGGCAAACGGCAGGGACCACGTGGCGGCCTCCCAGAAGCCGATCCGATCGAGCCGTTGCGAAAGCCCAGGCGGGAGGACCGGCCGAATCATCGGACGACCACCACACGAAGCGCATCCTCCGTACCACCGAGCCGCGTGGGCTGGTGCGGATCCGCATCGGGACGTGTCCCCGCCTCGTAAGGCGGCAACTGAGCGTACGCAGACCTGAAACGCTCGAATGCTTCCGTTCCGACCCCGATCGAATGATGGAACGGAAGGTTGATGAGCGGACCGTATTCGCTGCCGCTGTCGGCAGGGTCGATCGTGACAGTTTCCGTACCGCCCATGGGCGTATCCCGATAGACCTCGAGCGCCGGGTAATCCGTGATCACACCGTCGACAGCAATTCCTTCCGGCCGCGGCGATATCACGATGTCACCGTTGACCGTATGCGTTGGAGTCGACACATCCGGAGCGAGAGGGTTTCTCGCGTGGTACTGGATCCGAACGGCACCGTCGGCCTACGCACGATCCACCGCCGAGCGGCACCGGCCTCCGCAGTCCTTGCTGCAAGCAGCCGGAGTTCTTCCGGCGCGACGAAAACGCTTCCCCCATACAGTTGCCCCCTGTGTCCCTACCTGCCCGAGGCACCTTACACAGAAGGACCCGCGGTGCTTGCGACTGCCGGAGGACCGGCTGCCGAAAATCCGACGGATCACCCGCAGCAGCGCTGACCGAGTCAGCCGGCTTGCACCCGTTCCGAGATGTAGGCACTCGTTCCAGCTCGCTGCAGCGAGTGCCTGCGTCACAAAGCAGGTGCACACTCCCGGTCGTTCCACCCATCAGTCGCCATCATCTCGCGTTCGAGCAGTGACGCACCCATGCCGTCGGCGCGCTACAGTACCCGGGCCAATGGACATCATGGGGGGATTTCATGGCCGAGGAACTTCGTCTGGATCCGCAGGCGATCGACGAGATTGTCGCGATCTGCGACACCATGCTCGGGACGCTGAAAGACGCGGCTGGGGAGGCCCGCAACCTGACCGATGCGCCCAGCTTCGGTGGGTTCGCGTCGGCCGAGGCTCTCCGCGCCGGATTCGTGCGCAAGGCCCAGGGCACACCCGACTCGCTCTACGAGCGGCTCGAGCAGTTCTATGTGGTGCTCAAGGACATGCGGGACCTCTTCGCCGCCGGTGGCGAGGGTTTCCTTGCCGCCGAGTACGACTGGATGCAGCGTGTGCACGGCGCGAGTTCGGACGAGCAGTGACCAGCCGCCGCACCGCAGGTGCGCTGCTCGCTGTCGGGGTGCTTGCCGGCTGCGCGCCGTCCACACACTCCGCCGTCATAACGGGTGAGCCGCCGACTCCCGTGACCACCACGACACGCGTGCCGCGCCTGGTCGACGAATCCGACCGACCCCTCGTCGCCTTCGACCCCTGCCTCGACATTCCCGACGACGTGCTCACCGCCGCCGGCTACGACCCGAGAACCGAGGACAATGCGGACTTCGCCGCCACGCATTTCACGATGCTCGGCTGCTCCTACGACGGCACGTTGCACATCCCCGGAGTCCTGGCCAATTATGGTCTGTCCGTATTGTCCGCCAACTTCGACTTCGAGGAGGAGAGGCAGAAGGCCACCGGTAACGGTGACGACATTGTCCCCACCCAACTGGCGGGACGACGCGCGCTGCTCAAGACCAATTCGTCCCTGCCCTACAGCTGCGGCATGAGCGTCGAAACGTCCTACGGCGTTCTCATCATCGGCCGAATCCACTTTCGCGACCGGAACGTTCCCCTGCCGGAATCCCAGTGGTGCGCAGGCATCGAAGATACCTCCTCGCGCATTGTCGCCGCCCTCGACGAGTTCGAATCACACAGCCGCTGAGTGACATTTACAGCCGATCCACCGTCAGTCGTCCCCTCCTGCAATACGCACGAGCGGACGACTGCGAACACCGCCGATGCAGTTCTGCGACTCACCTCTCCGCCGCGGGCAGCAGATGCCCCATCCGCCGCCGCTTCGTCTCCAGATACCGCACGTTCGCGGGGGCCCTGCCCACGTGCAGCGGCACCCGCCCCGACACGACGATGCCGTTGGCCTCGAGCCCGGAGATCTTCGCCGGGTTGTTGGTGAGCAACCGCACCGACCGCACACCGAGGTCGTGCAGGATCGCGGCGGCGCCGCCGTATTCGCGGCCGTCGGCGGGTTCGTCCAGTTCCAGATTGGCCTGCACGGTGTCCAGGCCGCCGTCCTGCAGCCGGTAGGCGGCCAGCTTCTTCAGCAGTCCGATGCCACGGCCCTCGTGCCCGCGCAGATACACCAGCACCCCGCCCTCGTGGGCGAGACGCTCGAGGGCGGCGTCGAGCTGCGGGCCGCATTCGCAGCGCTGGGAGGCGAACGACTCCCCGGTCAGGCACTCCGAATGCACCCGCACCAGCGCCCCGTCGACCGGGTCGCCGGCGAGCAGCGCCAGGTGCTCGGCACCGGTGTGCCGGTCCAGGTAGCCGACGGCACGGAAGGTGCCGAACCGGGTCGGCATCACGGTCTCGTCGGCGCGGATCACCCGCCCGGCCGGCACCACGGTTGCGGGCAGCGGGTGCGCGGCGCGGTAGTTGATCAGCTCCGCGACGGTGAGGACGGGCAGGTCGTGCCGGGCGCCGAGGTCCTCGATGCCGGGCATGCGCATCATGGACCCGTCGTCGGCGACGAGTTCGGCGATCACCCCGACCTGGGGCAGCCCGGCGAGCGCGCACAGGTCGACGGCGGCCTCGGTGTGGCCGGGACGTTCGAGCACCCCGCCGGGCCGGGCGCGCAGCGGCAGGATGTGCCCGGGCCGGATCAGGTCGCGGGCGGTGGCGGTGGGGTCGGCGAGCACCCGCAGCGTGGTGGCGCGGTCGGCGGCACTGATGCCGGTGCTCACCCCGCGCGCGGCGTCGACAGTCACCGTGTACGCGGTCTGCTTCGGGTCCTGGTTGTCGGTCACCATCGCCGGCAGGTCCAGGGCGTCGGCGCGGGCGCCGGTCATCGGCGCGCACAGCAGGCCCGAGGTGTGCCGCACGGTCCACGCGATCCACTCCGGACTCGCGTGGTGGGCGGCGAGGATCACGTCGCCCTCGTTCTCGCGGTCGGCGTCGTCGGCGACGAGGACGGGCCGCCCCGCGCGCAGTGCGGCCAGCGCCGCCTCGATCCGGTTCACGACGCCACCAGCCGGCGGAAGGCGCTGCGGTGGAACACGATCGGCTCGGTGCCGGAGTCGTCGCAGTGCAGTTCGTGGACCCGCAGCACGACGATGGCGTGGTCGCCCGCGGGCACTTGCTGTTCGATCGACACGTCCAGCCGGACGCTACAGCCGGCGACGAACAGCGCTCCCCCGTCCCGGGTTTCGGTGTCGATGCCGGCGAACCGGTCGCCGTCCTTGGCCGCGAGCACCCGGGCGGCACCGTCGGAGTTCAGGACGCTGATGCCCAGTCGCGGTCGTGCCGCGAGCTTCGGCCAGGTGGTGGAGGTGTTCTGCACGCAGAATGCCACCAGCGGCGGATCCAACGACACCGGCACGAACGTGCTCGCGGCCATGCCGAGGCGTTCGGTGCCGGTGTCGGCGCAGATCGCGACGACCCCGGACGGGATGTGGGCGAAGGCGCGACGCAGCGCGGCGCCGTCGAGGGTCAGGGTGGTCATCGGGCCTCCGTCCGGAGAGTGGACCGCAGGACCGGAGCCCAGCGCTGGGCGTAGTCCGCGATCCGCGTGTCGGTGGTGTAGGTGGAGTCGAGCAGGTACAGACCCGGCGCCGGGGTGGTGGCACCGAGTTCGACGAGGACCGGCTTGAGCAGCAGGTCCGGGGCCAGGGCGTGGGCCGGGCCGGCGCCGAGCATGAGCGGCACGGCGGTGACGTCGCGCAGGCCGTCGCCGGTGGCGAACTGGTCGAGGAAGAGCTTGAGGATGCCGGTGTAGGTGGCCTTGAAGGTGGGGCTGGCGACGACCACGAGGTCCGAGGCGGCGACGGTGTCCACCGCCGCCTTGACGGCGTCGTCGCCCCAGCCGAGCAGGCCGGGTCCGAGGGTGATCACGTCGACGACGTGGTCGGGGGCGGAGCCGGTGAGTTCGGTGGCCAGGTGGGTGGCGGCGTCGAGGGTGCGGGAGCCGGGCTTGGGGTTGCCGGCGACGACGGTGGTCTTCATGGCGGGTGTCTTTCGGTCGGGCGCTCAGCGCGCGGATCGGGAGGCGGTGCGACGACGGACCGCACCGGAGAGGGCGACGGCGACGACGAGTGCGCCGCCGTAGAACAGTTGCTGGACGAAGCTGGCGACGCCGAGCATCTGCAGCCCGACGACCCCGGCGACGAGGAAGTACACCGCGACGAGGGTGCCGAAGGCGTTGAAGCGGCCGGGCACGATCGCGGTGGCGCCGAGGAATGCGGCGGCGAACGCCGGCAGCATGAACGACTGCCCGGACGACGGGTCGGCGCCGCCGAGCATGCCGGCGTAGACGATGCCGGCCAGGGCCGCGACGAGCGCGGAGGTGACGAGCGCGCCGCCGCGGATGCGGTCGACGTGCAGGCCGCTGAGCCGCGCGACCTGCGGTCCGCGCCCGACGAACAGCAGCCGGCGCCCGATCGGCGTGTACTGGAAGATCACCGCGGTGAGCAGGACGAGGGCGAGGGCGTAGTAGAACTGCAGCGACACCCCGAACAGGCGGGTGCCGATGGTCGCGTCGACGAGCGCGGCGTCGATGCCGGTGACGGAGGTGGAGTCGGAGATCCACTGCACCACGCCGAGGACGACGGTGCCGCTGCCGAGCGTCGCGATGAACGAGTCGATGTGCAGCCGGACGACGAGCACGGCGTTCACGACGCCGACGAACAGCGCGACGAGCACGGCGACGCCGATGGCCGGCAGCAGCGACCAGCCCTGCTGGACGTTGAGCACCGCGATGGTCATCGCGGCGAGGGACATGGTGGACACGGCCGAGAGGTCGAACTCGCCGGCGGTGAGCGGCACGATCAGCCCGAGGGCGAGAATGAGCAGCACGGCCTGGGAGCCGAGGATGTTCTGCAGGTTGTTCGCGGTCGGGTAGATCTCGGGGCGCAGCGCGCTGAACACGAGCACGACGGCGACGAGGGCCAGCACGAGCGCGTACTTCTCGACCAGCGGGCCGAGCGCGACGCGCGGCCGGGCGAAGTCCGTAACGGGTGCGGGGGTTTTCGTGGTGGTGGTCTTGTCGAGGGTGACGGACATCAGGCTTTCACTTCCTGTCGGGTCAGTCCGAGGACGCTGTCCGAGATGTGGTGCTTGGAAAGGTGGTCGCCGGTGAGTTCGGCGACGATGTGGCCGCGGGAGAAGACGAGGACGCGGTCGCACAGCACCGACAGCTGCTCGTAGTCGGAGCTGGCGACGACGATGCCCGCTCCCCCGCGCGCCGTCTCGCGGAGCATCTCGAAGATGCGGGCGCGGGCACCGATGTCCACGCCCTGGGTGGGTTCGGCGAGCAGCACCAGCGCCGGGTCGGTCTGGAGCCACTTGCCGAGCAGGGCCTTCTGCTGGTTGCCGCCAGAGAGGGAACCGTAGACGGCCTGCGGGTCGCGGGGCCGCACGTCGCAGCGTTCGGCGAGGGACGCGGCGGCGACCCTGAGCGCGCCCGGTTTGACCAGGCCCGCGCCGAGGATCGGCAGGGTGACGTTCTCGGCGACGGTCAGCTCCGGCGCGCTGCCCTCCACCTTGCGGTCCGGTGGCACGTACACGACCTTGCGGTCGAGCGCGTCGATCGGCGTGATCGTCTGTAGCGCAACGGTGTCGGGGCCGATCGTCAACCTTCCCCCGCGGGCCGGTCGGGCCCCGTAAACGGCGGGCAGCACGTCGTCGTAGCCGGAGCCGGCGATGCCGGTGAGGCCGACGATCTCGCCGGACCGCACGTCGAAGCCGATCCCGTCGACGGTCGCGGTCTCGAGTTCCTCGATCCGGGCGAGCGGCGCCGCGTCGTCGAAGTCGCGGACGGGACCGGCGACGCGGGGGTCGGCGGAGTCGAGGCTGCGGCCGACGATGAGATCGATGAGCGAGACGGCGGTGAG
The DNA here is from genome assembly GCF_011058165.1 of Rhodococcus aetherivorans. Classification (GTDB taxonomy): domain Bacteria; phylum Actinomycetota; class Actinomycetes; order Mycobacteriales; family Mycobacteriaceae; genus Rhodococcus; species Rhodococcus aetherivorans. The sequence continues at coordinate 5,667 of NZ_JAALEG010000104.1, read as the reverse complement.
GTCGCGGGTGCGGTGGGTGCCCTGGGAGACGCCGTCGCGCAGGACGGTGACGCGGTCGGTGTGGTCGAGCACCTCGTCGAGGTCGTGGGAGACGAACAGGACCGCGGCCTTCTTGTCGACGACGATCTCGCGGACGACGGAGAACAGCAGGTCGGTGCCCTCGCGGGGCAGGAAGACGGTCGGCTCGTCGAGGACGAGGAGGGTGCGGTGGTCGCCGAGTTCCTCCACGGCCCGCAGGATCGCGACGAGTGCGCGGTCGGTCTCGCCGAGGCTCGACACCGGCGCATCCGGGTCGACGTCGAGGCCGAAGCGGTCGAACAGCGCTCGGGCGGTGCCCTTCTCGCGCCGCCACGAGATCCACGGCCTCGATCCGGCGACGACGGGCCCGACGCGCAGGTTCTCCACCACCGACAGGTCGGGCACGAGCGCGAGGTCCTGGTGGACGAAGCTGATGCCGAGTTCGCGGAAGCCGCCGGCCGGGACGGGCAGGGGCACGTCGCGGCCGCGGACCTGCAGGGCGGCGCCGGGGTCGGGGGCGTGGAAGCCGGCGAGGACCTTGATGAGGGTGGACTTGCCGGAGCCGTTCTCGCCGAGCAGGCCGTGCACCTCGCCGGCGTGGATCGTCAGGCCGACGTCCTTCAGGACGGTGTGGCTGCCGAAGGTCTTGGACAGGCCGACGATGTTGACGATGGGGTCAGGGCTGCTCACTGGACCCCCACTGGGCCTCGTAGCCGGTGACGTAGGCGGTGCCGTAGCCCTTGTCGGGCTGCGGCGGGGTGCCGGTCTCGTCGATGTTGTCGGCGGTGATGAGCTTGAGCGGGGTCTGCTGGGCACCGTTCGGGACGGGGTCGTAGCCCAGGAGCATGCGGCCGGCCTGGTCCATGGTGGCCCAGGCGAGCCACGGGATGGATTCGCCGACGTTCATGGTGACGATGCCGTCGTCCTGCTGGATCTTCAGCACGGCGGGGGTGCCGTTGACGGAGGAGATCTCGACCTGGCCGGTCTTGCCGGCGGCCTTGATGCCGGACTGGGCATAGAGCGACATCGAATCGTAGATGGGCAGGACGAAGTTGATGGTGGGGTCGGCGGAGAGGGCGGACTGCACCTCGGACTGGATCTTGGTGGCCCACTCGGCGACGGGCACGTTGACGATCTTGTATTCGCACCGGGGGCAGTACTGCGCGATCTCGTCCTCCATCGCCGCGACCTCGGCCTTGGCGGGCGGGACCTCGTTGGAGGTGATGATCAGGGCGTTGCCCTCGCCGTCGGTCTGATCGATCATCCAGTCGACGGTGAGGCGGTTGGCCTCGGCGAGCGGGGCGTCGGTGGTGGCGTCGACGAGCCCCTCGAGGCCGGCGGGCAGCGACTCCCCGCGCAGGATGGTGTGGGTGAGCAGCACGGGAATATTTGCCGTCTCGGCCTTTTCGAGGGCCGGCTTGATGAGGGAGGCGTCGATGCCCTGGGAGAGGATGATCAAGTCGACCCTCTGGTTGACGGCCTGCTCGACGCCGGTGGCCCACTGGGCGGGCTGGCCCTGATTGGTGTATTCGATCCAGGTGGCGCCGTAGCGTTCGGCGACCTTCTTCGATTCCTCGTCGACGGCGACGTTGTAGGGGTTCTCGCTGTTGGTGGGGATCGCGAAGATCGTCTTGCCGGCGATGTTCCGCATCGGGAAGGGCTCGGCCTCGAGGGTGAACTCCGGGTCGGCCGCGTACTTCGCGAGCTGGGCGCGGGCGTACTCGATGCCGGCCGCGACGTCGGCGTCGGAGACGTCGCCGCCGCCGGAGCCGGAACTACTGCATGCGGCGAGACCGAGGGCGGCCGTCAGGGTGAGCGCGGCGATCGCGGCGCGGCCGGGAAGGGTGGTGCGCATGAATTCTCCTGGAGGGGGAAGCGGAGGTTCGACGAGAGGCGGGATTCGACGAGAGGCGGGGGCGCGTCGTTGCGGGGCCGGCCGATACGGTCGATGACTTCGAATGTATCGGGTGCCGTGTTGCGACCGGCAACACCGTTGGTTCGTTCGTGTTAACTGCCGTGCGGCTCCGCCGCCCGTGCGCGTTTCTGGTAGCCAGAGCTACCGGAATCACGCACGGGCGAGGTAGGACTGGGCGCGGGTCAGCGCCCAGACCTCGGCCATCTTCTGCTGCATGTCGAACAGGTTCGAGTGGTGGATGGCCGGATCCCGGTCGCCCACGGCGTCTTCCACGACGATGGGAATGTAGCCGTGCTGCATCGCGTCGAGGGTCGTCGCGCGCACGCAGCCGCTCGTGGACAGGCCGGCGATGAGGACAGTGTCCACCCCGAGCGACGTCAGGTACGAATTCAGCGACGTCCCGAAGAACGCGCTCGCGTACTTCTTCGTCACGAGCAGCTCGGCGCACGTCGGCTCGAGGCCGTCGATGAGCTCCCCGTACGGGCTGCCCTCGCAGAACGCGACGAGCGTGCCCGACTTCTTGAAGAACACCCCGGCGTCGGCGCCGTCGGCGCGCAGCCGCACCTCGGTGATCACGACGGGGATGCCGGCGGCGCGGGCGTCGGCGAGCAGCGTGCGCATCGCCGCGACGTTCTCCTCCACCCCGGCGTAAAGCGGGCAGTCCGGGTCGATGTAGGCGCGGGCCGGGTCGACGACGATCAGGGCCGGGCGGGTGCCGGGCTGAAGCTCCTGCCCGAAGCCGGCGCGGGCGTAGTCGGCCGCCTGGGCGGTGCGGTCGGCGAGCGTCATGCGATGTCCTTCAGGGTCGTGACGGGTTCGAGGGGACGCACGGCGGCGGGCGCGGTGACCTGCCGGCGCGGGAAGGCCAGGCACACGGCGACACCCGCGGCGGCGACGACGGTGAGCGCGAGTCCCACCGCGCGGACGTTGTCGACGAACCGCGCCAGTTCGGCGCTGCCGAGCGTGCCGAGGGTGCCGCCGTACGCGGCCTGCCGCGCGGTGGCGCTGAGCCCGACGGTCGCGACGGCCAGCGCCAGCGCGGTGCTGAGCAGGTAGCCGACGTTCTGCAGCGTCGAGCGCAGCCCGTTGGCGATCCCGCGACGTTCCGCGGGCGCGGTGAGCATCAGCGCGCTGGTGCTCGGGGTCATGAACAGGCCGGTGCCGCAGCCGAGGACGAACAGGAACGGCGCCGTCGCCCCGAGCGAGCCGCCGTCCGGCGAGAGCATCAGGGTGACGCCGAGCAACCCGACGGCGTTGAGCGCCATGCCCGTGGCGGTCAGCGTGCGCGGGGTGAAGCGCAGCATGAGCGAGCCCGCGGCGGCGGCCGCGACGACGGTTCCCACCGCGACGGGCATCACCAGCAGCCCGGCCGCGACGGCCGAGATCCCGCCCACCGCCTGCCCGTACAGCGACACGAGCAGCGTCACCGCGTAGGTGGCGACGGCGTTGACGAGCACCGCCACGAGGACGAGCGCGATGCCGCGGTTGCGGAAGAGCGTCAGGTCCACCAGCGGGTGGGTGCGACGGATCTGCACCGCCGCGAACACCCCGCCGAGCACCAGGCTCGCCGTGCCGCACGCCCACGGCAACCACGGCGACGACGTCACCCCCGGTGTCAGCGCCAGCACGACGGCGGTCAGCAACGCGGTCGACAGCACGGCCCCCGCCAGGTCGAACGGCTCGCGCTCGACGCGCCGGCGGGTGCCGCGCGGGATCACCAGCAGCGACGACGCGATCGCGAGCACTCCCACCGGCAGCACGACGACGAACAGCCCGCGCCAGCCGAATGCGGCCGTCGCGGCACCGCCAATCACCGGCCCGACGACCTGCGCGACGGCCGCGACGGTCGCGTTCCAGCCGAGGGCACGGCCCAGGCTGTGCGGCGGGAAGGTGTCGGTGAGCAGCGCCGTGTTGTTGGTGACGACGGCCGCCGCCCCGACGCCCTGCAGCACCCGCGCCGCGATCAGCCACCCGGCGGTCGGCGCGAGCATGCACAGCCCGGTCGCGACCGTGAACACCGCCAGCCCCGCCAGATACAGCGGGCGACGGCCGACGATGTCGGCGAGCCGGCCGAACACGAGGATCAGCGCGGTGGTGACGAGCATGTAGCCCAACAGGATCCACGTCGACTGCGCCGCCGAGGCACCCAGCTCGCGGGTGACGGTGGGCAGCGCGACGGTGAGGCCGCTGATGCTGAGGAACACCGCGACCACGCCGACGCTGGTGGCCGCGAACACCCGCCACGGATGCGGATGATGCCGTGCGGCAACGCTATCCATCGGCGCGACGCTCGTGGACGTCGGTGACGGCCTGCAGCGCCTGCGCCAGGCGCAGGCACGTGTCGTCGGCCCACGGCCGGCCCACGATCTGCACGCCGACGGGCAGGCCGTCGACGAAACCGGCGGGCGCTATCACCGCGGGCAGGCCAAGGTAGTCGAACAGGCCGGTGTTGCGGCCGACGATCGACTGCATCGGGTGGCGCACGCCGTCGATCTCGACGGTGACGTCCGACAGCCGCGCGGCCGTCGCCCCGATGCCCGGGGTGACGAACGCGTCGATCCCGGCGGCGTCGAACGCCTGCACCGTCGCGCGCTGGGCGCCGGCGCGGCGCCGCAGCGAGCGCAGGTAGTCCACCGCCGACGGCACCAGCCCGCGCGCGATACGCACCTGGGTGCCGATGTCGTACCGCGCGAACCGCTCCAGCGCGCCCTCCTGGTTGGCGGCGAGCTCGCAGGTGAGCACGATGGTGACGTCGTCGTGCAGGCGGTGGGCGTCGGGGATGTCGACGGGCACCACCTCGACGTCCAGGCCCCGCAGCGCGGCGACGGCCGCCTCCCACGCGGCCAGCACGCCCGCGTCGCACAGCTCGGTGAACCACGTGGTGGGGACGCCGAGCCGCACGCCCGCCAGCGACGGCGCGCCGGGAGTGCCGGGGTCCGCGAGGCCGACCTGCACCTGCCGCGCCACCGCGTCCGGGGCCGCGGCGGGGTCGAGGCCGTCGGGTCCGGCGAGGACGTCGAGGACGACGCGCAGGTCGGCGGCGGAGCGGGCCATCGGCCCGATGTGGTCGAGGGTCCACGACAGCGACGCGACACCCGTGCGCGGGACGAGGCCGTAGGTGGGCTTGATGCCGGTGAGGTTGCACAGGGCGCTGGGCACGCGGATCGAGCCGCCGGTGTCGGTGCCGAGGGCGAGCGGGACGAGGCGCGCGGCGAGGGCGCCGGCCGAGCCGGTGGACGAGCCGCCGGTCCAGCGGCTGCGGTCCCACGGGTTGGTGACGGCCCCGTAGCGGGCGTTGTGCGGAGCGCCGCAGGCGAATTCGGTGGTCGCGGTGATCAGGACGGGGATGGCGCCGGCGGCGCGCAGCCGGGCGACGGCCGTCGCGTCGGTGCCGGCGATGCGGTCGCCGGTGGTGTGCGAGCCCGCGGTGACCGGGGCGCCGGCGACGTCGACGATGTCCTTGACGCCGAAGAAGACGCCCTCGAGCGGGCGGGCGGTGCCGCCCAGCCAGCGGCGGTCGGAGTCGGCGGCGGCCTCGTCGGCGCCGTCGACGACGGCGAGGATCGCCCCGCCGACGAGCGCCGGGTCGGCCCAGCGGGCGCGCAGCGCGGCGAGCACCGCGGTGGGCGTGGTGGTGTCGGCGGCGTAGGCGGCGAGCAGGTCGAGCACGCCGAGGTCGTGCAGCGCCGCGCCGGTGCGCGCGCGGTGCGCCGGGGCCGGGAGGGGCGGGGCCG
>NZ_JAALEG010000103.1 GCF_011058165.1 Rhodococcus aetherivorans | reverse complement strand
CCGACGGGCCGGGGCACGTGGGCATCTACATCGGCGGCGGTCAGATGGTGCACGCCCCGACGTTCGGGGACGTGGTGCGCGTCGGCGCGGTCTTCCCCGGCATGAAGGCCCGGCGCCTGCTCTGAACGGAGACCCTGCGGGTCGCTGACTTGTCGGCCCCTTCCCCAAGCAAACCCACGGACCATGCCCCGATACCGCGTCTCGGCCAGCACGTATGGCCGCGTGCCGAAAAGGCAAGCGGCTGAGCTGGACCCGGTCGGACGTGTCGACCCGTGCTCGATCGGGTGCCCGGTGCCGTTCACCGGGACGGTGGAATGCCGGATGCGGTTGGTTAGCGTCGGACCCGCACGGAAAACGACGTGACCGCGTGCGCCTCGGTCACCGGAACGGCCCTCGCACGCACGCAGGGAAAACACCTGTGGCCCCCGGACACGGCTGGTGACAGTCGTGTGCGAGGGCTGGTGAACGGGTCAGGACGTCGGCGGACTCGTCCGGGTCACGTCGGCGGCGCGGGACGCTGCGCCGGGCCGGTAGACGGGGTGCGCGGCGCGCGGCGCCGGCCACTCCCGGGGATGTACGCCTGGAATCGGCGTGTGGATACAATTCACCTCACGGTGCATGACAGGTCCATTCTGTCGTGTGCCCAGACCCCGGTTCGGTGTTGGCGCACCGGCCGGGGTCGCCCCGTTTTCGGGGCTGGTGCAGCGATGGTGGCACGCGGCCTGCGGGTGCGTCAACCGATCCGGTACAGACGCCAGGTCGGCTGGTTGTCGCCGTCGTTGGGGATCTCCAGATCGAGGGTCGCGATGTCGGCGCCGGTCTCGAAGACGGTGGGGTAGCGGCGGTTCACCGCATCCGAGACGCCGCGACCCTCGTTCGGCACGGTGAGCAGATACCGCACGCCGTTCGCGGCCGGATCGTTGAGGATGCGGGTGAAGTCGGCGTCGGACGGGATCACGAACTGCTCGGGCCGGTCGGTCGCGGTGAGCACCGCGAACCCGTACACGGTGTCCATCACCACCGAACCCGGGGGCAGGTCGAGCGCGTCGAGATGGTCCGCGATGCGACGTTCCGTGCCGAACGACGCGATGATGCGGTTCTCCTGGTCCCGCAGCTGCGACGTGTCGTCCGGATCGGGGAACAGCACGGTGCGCAGCGCGTGCTGCTCCTGCGACAGCGTCGCGTTGCCCATCGCGACGAACGTGACCGGCACCGACACCGCGAGCGCGAGCGCCCCGACCGGCGCGAGGGTGCCGCGGTCCTGCGGCCGCACCGTCGCATGCGCGCCGAGCCGGCGCGCCCGCAGCTGCCCGCCACGGGGCGCGAGCTGCACCACCCACATCGCCGCCAGCGGCACCGCGACGAGGTAGAACCGCAGGAACGGGAACGTCATGCCGCGGAAGTACGACAGGGCCGCGAACGCGAGCACCGCCCCCAGCACGACGAACGGCACGGCGGGCTCGAGGTCCCGGCGGCGCCACGCCAGCACCGCGACGACGGGCGCGAGCAGCGGCAGCGCCGGCCCGAGCACCAGGATCTCGGCGACGGAGAACGCCAGCGCCCCCAGGCCCCCGGTGGAGCCGCCGCCGCTCTGCTCGAGGATCGCCGCGTTGCCGTACGACGACGAGAACTGCTGCAGCGCTTCGCCGGTGATGAGCCAGCTCGTCGCCGCCCACACGAGGAACGCCAACGCCACCGGGGCGGCGACGAGGATCGCGTCGAGCAGCGCCGCCCGCCACACGCGGGTGCGCCACCACGTCACCGCGACGACGAGCACGGTGACGGCCGCGCCGACGGCGAGCGCGTCGTAGCGCGCCAGATACGCCAGGCCGACGGCGATCCCGGCGACGGCGAGGTCGTGCACGTCGCCGGTGCTGATCCACCGCACCAGCCGGCGCGTCGCCCAGCACAGCAGCATCAGGAACGGCGCCTCGCTCATGCCGTTGGCGCCGTAGTACACGATCATCGGATTGAGCGCGAACAGCGCCGTCACCGTCCACACCAGCCACGGCGACGCGCCGCGATCGCGGGCGAACAGGTGGACCTGGGTGACGGCCCCGGCCATGAACGGCGCCGACATCACCACGGCCGTGAGGCCCCACCGGGTCAGCGCCGGCCACCAGTCCGACAGCGCCACGAGCGGCAACTGCATCAGCGCGGTCAGGGGCGTGAACACGAACCCGATGGCCGCCAGGTGCGGGTCGCGGCTGTGCAGGGCGCTGCGCGCGGCCGCAATCCGGCTGAGCGAATCACCTTGGAAATAGGCCACATCCAGCGACAGGTACAACCCCACCGCCGCATAGAGCAGGCAGGACAGCCAGAACACCCGGGCCACGCCGCCCCTCATGACGACAGCCCGTGGAAGGTCTTCTCCCAGTAGGAGGGATTGCGGATCAGCTGATAGGTGCCCTTGATCGCTGCGACCGACATCATCAGCCAGTACACCGGCACCGTCAGGCACGCGAGCCACAGCGCCGAGTTGCCGGTCTCCCGGCACGCGACCAGGTTCATGTACAGCACGGCGGAGTTACCGAACACCAGCGAGATCAACGCGGGGAAGTACACGTACCAGGGGAAGATCTCCTCGATCAGGAACGGCTGCCCGAGCAGCCACGCGATGGTGATCAACCAGAACACCATGTTCAGGCACGCGATGATCGGCGTCCCGGCGAGCAGGGTCGTGAACCGGAGCATCCCGACCGTGCCGATGCCCCGCCACAGTTGTACGGGTCGTCGCACGTGCACGAGCCATGTCTGCAGATATCCCTTGTACCAGCGGGAACGCTGCCGGATCCAGTTGATCGGATCGCTGTTCGCCTCCTCCAGCGTCGTCGAGTCCAATACGGCCGTACGGTAGCCCGACTCGGCAATGCGCACCCCGAGGTCGGCGTCCTCGGTGACGTTGTACGGATCCCACGCGCCGATCTCGTCGAACACGGCGCGCCGGATGTGGTTCGACGTACCGCCCAGCGGGATAGGCGAATTCGAGTGCATCAGGCCGGGCAGCACGAAGTTGAACCACAGCGCGTAGTCGGCGGTGAACCAGCCGGTGAGCATGTTCTGGGTGCCGTTGTGGAAGGCCAGCTTCGCCTGCACGCACGCGACGTCGTCGCCGAGCCGGTCGAACGCGACCGCCACGCGCCGCAACTGCAGCGGCTCCGGCAGGTCCTCGGCGTCGAAGATGGTGACGATGTCGCCGGTGGCGAAGTGCAGCCCGTAGTTGCAGGCCTTCGGCTTGGTCCGCGGGTCCGCCGCCGGCACCAGCAGGATCTCCACGCTCTCGCCGAGCCCGGCCTCCTCGGCCGCGGCGATGGTGACGGCGTCGTCCTCCTCGAGCAGCAACAGCACCTGCAGCTTCTCGGCCGGATAGTCCAGCGCGGCCATCGCCGCGATCAGATCACCCACCACCTCCGGCTCGTTGTAGGCCGGGACCAGCACCGTGTATGTCGGCAGCGCGTGCCCGGGCACGGCCCGCGCCACGTCGTCGTCGACGGTGAGGATCGCGTCGCGCGCCAGGCCGCGGGAGAACAGCAGCAGCCGGTCCGCGAGCGTCGCGATGTACCCGGCCGTGCACACCGCCATCAGCACGGTCAGCGTCGGCGTCGTCGCGAACACCAGCGCCACAATCGCCGCGGCGACCAGGCCGAGGGTCAGCCACTTCTGCCACGGCACGAACGCCACCGACGCCGACGACAGCGGCCGCTTCTCCCGCAGCCCGTACACCGCGTCGTGCAGCGCGGCGGCCTTGAACTCCTCGTCGACTAGATTCCGCGCCACTGCGCCTCCACCAGATCACGGCCCAGCTCGGTGAGCATGTCCAAGTCCTTGTACTCGGGATCGGAATCCTCCACCGACGCCCGCCCGCGCAGGAACACCGACAGCAGATTCCGGCCGTTCGACGCCATGTTCGGCGTCGGCTGCGGGAACGGCGCATCGAGTTCGTGGTTGTCGACGGTCAGCAGGCTCACCCGCTGCGCGAGGGCGTCGCCGCGCGTCCAGATGAAGTTCATCAGGCTCCAGGTGAGCAGCAACTCGTCGTCGACGACGGTGAAGAAGTCGGCCTGCACGCCGTGGCCGAGGTCCACCCGGATCTTCGGGCTCACCCGCGCCCGCCCGAGATCGTAGGAGGTCTGCACCGGATACACCTCGAACACACCCACCCGCCGCACCTGCAGGGTCTGCACGGCGACGGTGCGCGGCCGCGACAGCCGATCCCAGTCGGTGCGCGGCTCGACGGCCCGGATCATCTGCCGGCGCAGCTGCGCGGTGGAGCCGAAATACCTTCGCGGCCAGTCGTAGTCGATGGAGTCGATCTGGTACCAACCGGTGGGGACCACCTGCGTGACGGTGCCGCTCGGCGGTGGGCCCACCGACACCGGCGTGAGCTGCTGATCCGGCAGCGGCAGCACGGCGAGCACCAGCGCGGCCGGGACGACGAGGAACAGCGCCGAGCGCGTCGCCTCCCGCGGCGACACCGGGTTCGGGGGCAGCGTGCGCGGCGCGAGGCCGCGATACCGGTACAGGTAGAACGCGCCGCCGACGACGAGCGCCGCCGTGCCCGACGGCACGATCTGCGCGACGGCGACCCGCGCGTCCGGGTAGCGGATGGTCACCGCGAACAGCAGCGCCAGGCCGAGCAGCATCGTCGCGGAGAAGCCGATCAGCGCGCGGCGCCGGGTGCGGCCGACCGCGACGGCGATCGCAATCGCGCCCAGCAGCACCATCAGGAACCCGGCGGCGAACTTGGTGCCGCCGAGCTGCACGAGCACCGCCCGGTAGAACAACGGCGACGTGCCCAGCAGCAACAGCCACACCGGCCAGTACCGGGAGGCGACGCGCAGGCCGAACAGCAGCACGCACGCGCCGATCACGAACGTCCACGCCGACAGCACGTCGAGGTGCATCATCTGGTAGTTCGGCCCGTACCGCGGCAGCAGCAGCCACTTGACCGCGAGCGCGATCAGCAGGACGGCGCCGCCGACGATCCGGTCGGTCTGCCGGTCGTGGATCGGCAACTCGCCGCGGCGGCGCCGGGTGACGCCCTCGGCGGCGAGCACCGCGAACGGCGGCACGAGCAGGACGTAGCCGCCGCCCGTGCCGCGGGAGATCTCCGTGAGCAGTTGCTCCCACGTCGACCAGTACCCGAGCACGGTGGCGGCGACGATCACCGTCCACCGTGCGCTGGTGTGCGCGAACAGTGCGGCGCGCTCGGCGGTCGTGACGGTGCTCATGGCGACATCCGATCAGAGCGGGCGCGGCCGGCCGCGACGCCATCGCAAGGCCGTGACGCCCGCGGCGACGAGCCCCACGGCCAGCAGGGCGAGGCCACCGGCGAGCACCCAGCCCGTCGTCCGGCCCAGCGACTCCTGGGTGCCGGGCTCGGCGGCCGGGTCGGTGAGCGCGAGTTCGACCGGGTCGCGGTCGGCGGTGGTGAACAGCACGTCGCCGTCGAGTTCGGCCCAGCGTTGCGGGGTCGCGGCGAGCCAGCCGAGGGTGCGGTCGAGTTCGGCGGGCACCTCGGTGGCGGCGGCGACGAGGACCGTGCGGTCGCCGTCGCGCGCCACCTGCAGCGACGCGAACTCGATGTCGGTGGGGAAGGTGACGGTGGTGGCGTTCCCGGTGGCCGGGTCGAGGAGGTCGAGGGTGCGGCCCTGTGTCCCGGCGAGCGGCAGTTCCAGGGTGTCGGGGACGCGGCCGTCGGCGGCGACGACGATGGCGGGGGTGCCGCCGGTGGCGGCCTCGTCGACGCTCACCCATTCGGGATCGAGCGGCACGGAGGTCAAGCTCTGCAGCCCGGCCACGAGCGCGACGGCCCGGGCGGTGTCGGCGATCCCGGCCTCGGTGGCGGCGACGTTCACCTTCGGCAGCAGCGCCTGCGGCAGCGACCGGAAGCCCCCGGGCAGCGGCGGGTCGGCGGGCTCGGTGGTGACGCGGCTGCCGGCGTCGACGGTCAGCGTCATCGGCTGCTGCAGGCCGCACTGGTGGGTGCCGCCGGTGGCGCGCAGGGACACCACCACGTCGGTGGTCCGTCCGAGCACGTTGTTCGGCACCGTGATCCACCGATCGAGACGGCCGGACGCGTCGGCGGGCCACGAGTCGACGACGGTGTCGCCGACCGTCACCGACACCAGGCCGCCCTCGGTCGTGGGCAGCGGGGTGTAGGAGCCCTGCAGGTTGATCCGCAGATTGTGGGACGGCCGTCCCAGACGGGTCTGGTCGATGCCGAGCGGCACCTCCACCACGCCGACGCCGGTGTCGGTGAGGGCGCCGAGGCCCAGTTCGGCGAGCGTCGTCGCGTCGGGGGACAGCCGCGGCGGCCGGCCCAGCGTGCCGACCGTCGCCGCCGAGGCCACCGCGACCGACGAGATGTCGCTCGTGATGAGGCGGGCCTGGTTGCGCAGGGCGTCGGCGTCGCCGGTGACCGCGAGCGCCGGACCGCCGCCGGGCACCTGGACCAGGGTGGCGGCACCGTCGCCGTCGGTCTCGACGATCGCGATCTGCCGGGTGAACGGCCCGGCCGGGGCGGGCGGCACCGCGTCGTCGCCGGGCAGGGTCTGCACTGTCACCCGCAGCGGCCGGCCCGTGTACTGGGCGGTGACGGCCGCGGTGAGATCGAGAGCGGTGGCCGACTCGGCGGGGGTGGGGTCGGCGGGCAGCGCCAGCTCCAGCGACTGGAGGATCGGCGGCAGGAAGTCGGCGACCACGGCCGGCGGGGTCGCCGCCCCGGTGTAGCGGACGCGTCCGTCGCGCAGCACCACCGAGCGATCCGTCCAGTCCTCGGGGCAGATCCCGTCGAACGGGAGCAGGTGAAGGGTCAGGGTGACGGTGACGGCGCGGTCCGCGATCGGCGCCGCATCCAGGGGCAGCGAGACCGGCACGAGGGTTCCGGCGGCGGGCAGGTCGATGCGGGCGAGCAGTAGCCCCTGCGACTGGACGTCGATCCAGCCGCGGGCGACGTTGGCGGGCATCTGCACCGTCGTGTCGAGCGCGGCGGGCCGCAGCCCGTCCGGCACCGGGACGGTGAGGGTCGCGGTGTCGCTGTGGCCGCGGAAGGCAACCGTGTCGCCGAATCCCAGCGTCTGCGTGCCGAAGACGACGTCGCCGGGCGGCGCGACGGGGTCCTGCGCGGCGGCAGGGCCAGCGGCGAGCACGGTCAGCGCGGCCAGGGCGGGAACGAGGATGGCGTGTCCGGCACGGCGAATTGTCTGGGTCGGCACATCGGGGACTTTACGGTTGTTCGGTACGAAATGCGGGACAAGTGCGACACGGCCGCGATAGCGTGGACGCAATATCGCTCACAGTCCTCCGCGCGTTACCCATCGGCGACCAAGTTCGTACACACTGTGGGTATGTGGTGGTGGGTTGCGGCGGTTCTGGGCGCCTGGCTGCTCGTCTCGGTGGCGGTCGGTCTGGTCCTGGGCAAGGTGCTGCGCGTGGCCGACATGGAGGAATCCCTCGTCGAGATCCAGCGCGCCGAGCGCGAGAGCGAACGTCACACCAACAAGCCCTGACATCGCTTTACATGCTTTTGACCAGCGCTTTAGTGTTTGTACTCGCGAGTAACGATCTTGAGGACTAGTGTTCCTGTGTCGCCTTCCTGTCCCCCCTGCGAAGGCGACGCTCGCAGGCCGGTAACCCCCCATCGCCGGCCCGCGCTGAGGCCCCGCCGTTTCGCCACCACGATCGGCGGGGCCTCACCCCTTTCGGGCGGCGTGCCGACCGATACGCTCGGGCGGTGACCGAGCCGCGCACCGCACCCCGCATCACCATCACCTACTGCACGCAGTGCAACTGGCTGCTGCGCGCCGGCTGGATGGCGCAGGAGCTGCTCAACACCTTCGGCACGGATCTGGGCGAGGTCGCGCTCATCCCCGGCACCGGCGGCATCTTCGTCGTCACGGCCGGTGATCGGGTGGTGTGGGACCGCAAGACCGACGGTGGGTTTCCCGACATCGTCACGCTCAAGCAGCGGGTGCGGGACGTCGTGGATCCCGAGCGGGATCTGGGGCACGGGGACGCCGCGCGCCGGGCGCAGGAATAGGATTTCTACGGCCGTATCCGGCGCCGGTACCGGCAGAACTGCCCGGCCGGTTTCCAGTCGTGCTCGTGTTATCGGGCTTCGTCCGCATGCGGTGCTCTGTATCGATACCCACTCGTTGCGGCTGTGCAACATCGGTCCACCGATTTCGGAGCACACTCGGGCCATGCCTGTCGGTCGGAAGTGGTGCGAGGTCGAGAACGAGTTCTTTCCGGCCGAGGAGTTCCAAGGCGACGTGCATATGCACTGCCAGGGGCGGGCGTGGGGAATTCCGGACAGCTACGTGATGCCGTCGAAGTCGCCCGAGGACGCGGATTGAGATCCGCGGTCGCACTGGTGAGAATGTGGAGCCCTGCCGCGAGGCGCTCGCAGGAACTCGAGAGACTCCGGCTGGAGGCGGAGCGTGCGGAGGAGGCGGAGCGCAGCGCCGCGCTCGACAAGGCGACGACCGACTTTCAGATGGCCGGCTGGGCTGCCGAGTACGAACTGCGGAAGCTGTTCCAGGAGAACCTGTACGACGCATCGAAGGGCGGTTTCGAGCGAAGTCGAGATAGTGCGAAGTTCGTGCAGACCGCCGCCGCTGCCATCGGAACCATCTATATCGGCGTGTTGGGTGTGTCGTTTTCGGTGACCGATAATTCGCTACCCCTGCGCGGGGTCTTTGCCCCGCTCTTTCTGGGTATGGCCGTCGCCTTTTCCGGGTTCTATCTGGCCTTCCTCATGCCTGCGAGTCGCTCGACGCTGCACCCTCCGACGGGCACCCTGCACAATCACCAGATGCAGAGGTTGATCTTCTTCATGGAGTGGGTCAATCGAGCGACGGGGCAGCGGCGGTACTTCATTCAAGCGAGTGTGCTCAGTCTGGCGGTGGGACTCGTCTTCATCGTCGCACCCTTCGTCAGCAGTCCGCGCCCTCCCGAAGTTCCTGCCATGCCTACCCCACCGGCCGTGCCGGCCGCGACAGACCCGGATCTGCAACCCCGAGCGGTCGAACTGTTCCTCATCCAAGTGGACGAATTTCGGCGGTCGGTTCTCGAGAGAAACAAGGCGATAGCGGAATCCGCGCAACAGAGTGTCGAATTCGAGGAGCGGGAAGGTCGTTTGAATGCGTGGTCTGCTGTCCTGGCCGGGGTGGGCCTGATCGTCGTTCTCGTGGTTCCGGTCTTCTTCTCGCGGGAGCGAGCTCCTACGCCGTGACGTCGAGGGCCGAGCACTGCGGGTGGGGCCGCACCGTGGACTATCCGGGTATCGGTCCCGTGGATCAGTACACCGTGCCGGCTGGCTTCCTGCGTTCCGCAGCGGCGCCGGTGGACCAAACCGGGCACGGATAGGAGCCCGGCGAGCGCACGGCGGGTACCGATCTCTCGAGCAGCGCTATTTCGCAGACGTAATGTTTTGGCGATTTGCCCGATTCAATGGACCGTCAGGTCCTTCCTCTTCGAATCGAGGTCTTCGTGAAGCGTCTTCTCGCCGGCATCCTGGGCTGTGCCGCGATCACGGTCGCCGTGCCGGCCACCGCAAGTGCGGACACCGGAAGTACCGATCTGCTTCCTTACGTTCTTCCCGCCGCGCTGTGTGCCCTCACGTCCGGGTCCAGCCAGTGCGCGCTCGTTCCGCTTCCCACGTCGGGCGCGGTGATTGGCGCGGCCGAGTCGACGCGCCTCACCGTGGCCGAGTAGGGACCGGGAGCTGCGGCAGCTTCGTGCACAATCCCGGCGCGCGCAGCCGCTGCTGCCGAGCTCAGACTCCGACCGAGGTCCGGACGATCGTTTCGGGCTTGGTCGGCTCGGCCGGCGCTTCGGCGGCGCGCGTCGGGCGGGACCGTTCCTCCCGGAGCCGGACAGCATCACCGGCCACAACTGCGATCAGCACCGACAGCGCTGCCCACAGGACCACCAGGCGCACGACGATGTCCATCCGTCGAACCCTGAACGATGCCGACCGAGTCCATCGTTTCGTCCGCGGCGACGGACGTGGACTGGAATAGTCCGCTGAAACGACACCGAGAGTGCAGATTGGAGGCGCGGCGTGTAGGCGCGGGCGGCGCCGCTCGAAACAGACCGACCAACTCGCATGTGAGGCCGCCTCGGGTTACGGTGTTTCGGAACATTCCGACCGGGGGGTCGAAGTGGACGCCGCGACTTCTCGCGGAATCGCCGTACTCGAGGGAGCTTTGATGCAATCCGTTCTGAAGAAGACCGCTGTGGCCGTTGTCGGGGTGGGAGCGCTGGCGCTGTGCGCGCCGGGGACCGCGTCCGCGGCAGGTAACCCGTCCGTGGGGGCGTCGGGCACGCCCGGCTCGATCACCGTCGATTTCGACTTCGCCGGGGTGGATGTCGCCGGCGGTGTCACCTGCGTGACCTACGTGTCGACCAAGCAGAGCGGGCTCGACGCCGCCGATCCGTCGGGCCGCGCCGATGCACAGGCGCCCGGCTCGAAGTTCTCCGTCGAGAACACCAGCACCTCCGCCATCACCTTCGTCCAGGACGGCCAGCCCGTCTCCCAGGGCCCGCAGCCCATCGCGGCCGGCACCTACTACGTGTACTGGGGTTGCCAGGACGCCGCCGGCACCCAGTGGGACAACGTCGGCCTGAAGTCCGGCGCGCCGTTCCAGAACCCGATCGTCGTGAACGTCGCCGGCGACGGCGCCGCTCCCGCACCCGCGGCCCCGGCCGCGCAGTCCGCCCCGACCAAGTCGGAGGGGACCGTTCCGCAGGCGGACGCCGCGCCCGAGACCGACGACGTCATCGACACCCCCGAAGAGCTGATCGGTCTCGTGATCGATCTCTTCGGCGATCAGCTGCCGGACCTCTCGCAGAGCTGACCTTCGGCGCGCGCAGGTGGCATCCCACCCGGGATGCCGCCGCCGCGTGCTTCGCGGCAGTGACAGTTGCATTCGCGCACGGTCGCGCCGGGCGCGCGCTCGATAGGGGAGGGACATGGGCGGAGGAGCCGTGACCGATGCGGTGGTCTTGGTGGGAGGCAAGGGAACGCGTCTGCGGCCCCTGACGCTGTCGGCGCCCAAGCCGATGCTGCCCACGGCGGGACTGCCCTTTCTGACGCATCTGCTCGCGCGGATCAGGAGCGCGGGCATCACCCACGTGGTGCTCGGTACGTCGTTCAAGGCCGAGGTGTTCGAGGAGTACTTCGGTAGCGGCGAGAGCATGGGGCTGGAGATCGAGTACGTCACCGAGACCGAGCCGCTCGGCACCGGCGGCGGCATCCGCAACGTGCTGCCCCACCTGCGCTCCGACAACGTCATGGTGTTCAACGGCGACGTTCTCGGCGGCAGCGACCTGCGCGAGATCCTGCACACGCACGAGGTCAACAACGCCGACGTGACGCTGCACCTGGTGCGCGTCGCCGATCCACGCGCCTTCGGATGCGTGCCCACCGACGCGGACGGACGGGTCACGGCGTTCCTGGAGAAGACACAGGATCCGCCGACCGATCAGATCAACGCCGGCTGCTACGTCTTCCGTCGCGAGTGGATCGAGAAGATCCCGGCCGGACGTCCCGTCTCGGTGGAGCGGGAGGTATTCCCGGCGCTGCTCGTCGACGGCGCCCGCGTGTTCGGCCACGTCGACGCCGCGTATTGGCGTGACATGGGGACGCCGGACGACTTCGTCAAGGGCTCGGCCGACCTGGCCCGGGGAATTGCGCCGTCCCCGGCGCTCGACGGGGAGCGCGGCGAGGCCCGCATACACCCGACAGCCCGCGTCGCCCCTGGGGCGATGCTGATCGGCGGAACCGTGGTCGGCCGCGACGTCGTGGTCGGTGGCGGAGCCCGGCTCGACGGAGTCGCGGTGTTCGACGGCGCACGCATCGACGCGGGAGCGGTGGTGGAGCGCTCGATCGTGGGATTCGGTGCCCGCATCGGGCCGCGTGCTCTGGTTCGTGACGCCGTGATCGGCGACGGCGCCGAGGTCGGAGCCCGCTGTGAACTGCTACGCGGCGCGCGGGTGTGGCCGGGAGTCGTCCTGCCGGACGGCGGGGTCCGGTTCTCCACCGACGTGTAGAGGCATGCAGGACAAGCTGATCCGGTTCCGGGGAGGAGTTCGATGTATCCGCTTCGCGGGGCCGTTCGCAACTATTCGTGGGGTTC
This sequence comes from Rhodococcus aetherivorans, assembly GCF_011058165.1. Lineage (GTDB taxonomy): Bacteria > Actinomycetota > Actinomycetes > Mycobacteriales > Mycobacteriaceae > Rhodococcus > Rhodococcus aetherivorans. Next base: position 7,809 of record NZ_JAALEG010000103.1, on the reverse strand, counting down.
GCACACCGCGCTGGCCGAGCTGACCGGCCGGCCTGCGCCCACCGAGGAACCCGAAGCCGAATTGTGGCTCGGTGCCCATCCGGCGGCCCCGGCCGTGGTGGACGAAGACGGCACCACCGTGTCGCTGCTCGATCTCATTGCTCGCGATCCCGAAGGCCAGCTCGGATCGGAATGTGCCCGAGAATTCGACGGCCGGCTGCCGTTCCTGTTGAAAGTCCTCGCGGCCGAGCAGCCGCTCTCGTTGCAGGCGCATCCGAGCCGGGCGCAGGCTCGGGAGGGGTTCGCGCGGGAGAACGACGCCGGAATTCCATTGGGCGCACCGCACCGCAACTATCGGGACGACAACCACAAGCCCGAGATGGTCGTGGCGCTGAGCCGTTTCGAGGCGCTGGCCGGCTTTCGGGCCCCGACCGAGACGGTCGAGTTCCTTCGTGACCTGAGCGTCCCCGAACTGACTCCCTACGCGTCGGAGTTGGGCGACCACCTCGACGCGACGGGGCTGCGCGCCCTGTTCACCGCGTGGATGACGCTGCCGACCAAGTCTCTCGTCGCGTTGACGGACGCCGTTCTGGCCGGGTGCGAGCGCTACCTGGCGGCGCGGGCCGGCTCGGACGACGAGTTCACCGTTGCCGCACGCACCGCCCTCGACCTAGGCCGGGCCTACGCCGAGGACCCGGGCGTCATCGCGTCGCTCCTGCTCAACCGGGTGAGCATGGAACCGGGCGACGCATTGTTCCTGCCGGCGGGCAACCTCCACGCATACCTGCGGGGCACGGTCGTGGAGATCATGGCGAACTCGGACAACGTGCTCCGCGGCGGGCTCACGTCCAAGCACGTGGACGTGCCGGAACTGCTGCGCGTGCTCGACTTCGGATCGGTGGACGTGCCATGGGTACGTGCACGCATCGACAGGGGCGAATGCCTGTACGCACCGCCGGTGTGCGAGTTCGAGTTGGTGCGCGCCGAATTGGATCTATCGGGTACTTCGAGACCGACCTCTGCTGCATTCGGTGGCCCGGCGTCACGGATCCTGCTCTGCGTGGAGGGATCAGCTCAGCTGCGGTGTAGCGATCAGATACTGAACCTCGAGCGGGGGGAAGCGGCGTGGGTTCCGGGCTCGGACCCCGAACTCGTTGTACAGGCCAGGAGTCCTCACGCGACGGTGTTCGCGGCAACGCTGCCAGTTCCGTCGGAGTCGACCTGAGTGGGCCGACAGCGCCAACTCTTCACACATTGTTGGTTCAGTACTCAGCGTGCATCGGTGTGCTGAACACGCCCGCTGAGTACCTCTGGGAGAATGCGTTGCACAGTCTTCGGCACGGGATACCTGGGCGCCACTCACGCCGCATGTATGGCAGAACTGGGGCATGACGTCCTGGGCGTCGACATCGACCCCGGGAAGATCGCGAAGCTGGAGGCAGGGGAGGTGCCCTTCTTCGAGCCCGGCCTTTCCGAGGTATTGCGACGAAACCTCGAATGCGGACGGCTTCGTTTCACCACGTCCTACGCCGAGGCGGCAGACTTTGCGGACATCCACTTCATCGGTGTCGGCACCCCACAGAAGAGCGGCGAATTCGCCGCGGATCTGTCCCAGTTGCATGCGGTCGTCGACGCGCTCGCCCCGCTCCTGACCCGTCCGACGCTGATCGTCGGGAAGTCGACGGTGCCGGTCGGAACAGCCGAGCAACTGGCAGAGCGTGCCAGGAGCGCCGCACCGGCCGGCGACGACGTCGAGGTGGCGTGGAACCCCGAGTTCCTTCGCGAGGGGTACGCGGTACAGGACACTCTCGCCCCGGATCGGCTGGTCGTCGGGGTCGACCCTAGTCGCGGCGGGCGAGCCGAAGCGACACTGCGTGACTTCTACGCGTGCCAGATCGCGGAGGGCGTGCCCTTCCTGGTCACGAACATTGCCACGGCCGAACTCGTGAAGGCTGCTGCGAACGCATTCTTGGCAACAAAGATCTCGTTCATCAACGCCGTCGCACAGGTCTGCGAAGCGAGTGGCGCAGATGTGGTCGAGCTGGCCGATGCGCTCGGCTACGACGCCCGGATCGGGCGGCGATTCCTCAATGCCGGCCTCGGATTCGGAGGTGGGTGCTTGCCGAAGGATATCCGGGCGTTCATGGCGCGGGCCGGCGAGCTTGGTGCCAACAACGTTCTGCACCTGCTCCGGGAGGTGGACGGCATCAACATGGGGCGCCGCACCACGATGGTCGAGATGACGAAAGAAGCCTGCGGCGGATCGCTCCTGGGCGCCCGGATCGCAGTCTTGGGCGCGGCCTTCAAGCCCGACTCCGATGACGTTCGGGACTCCCCAGCTCTCAACGTGGCGGGACAGCTCCAATTGCAGGGAGCAGCGGTGACGGTCTTCGATCCGAAAGCAATGGAGAACTCTCGACGGCTGTTCCCCACCCTCACCTACGCGGCGGACATCCCCGAGGCATGCCGAGGTGCCGACGCTGTACTGGTACTCACCGAGTGGCAAGACTTCAAAGAACTGGATCCGGAGGAGATCAGCGCAGCAGTTCGGGCGCGCACCGTTCTGGACGGGCGCAACTGCCTCGACGCGCAGCGCTGGCGTTCCCACGGCTGGCGCTACCGCGGCATGGGCCGATGACGGAGTAACCAGGTCCGCCGGCGGCCGGGTCCTACTGCAGGGCGCCGGTCGCAGCGTCGGGATCGATCTGCTTGAGCCGGTCCGTCAGCCAGGATCGCAGCATCGGGCCGTACTCCGGGCTCGCCAGAGCCGAGTCGACGCACGCTCGCAGGTAACCGCCGGGATTGCCGAGGTCGTGCCGCGAGCCGCGGTGGACGACGACGTGTACGGGGTGGCCCTCGTCGATCAGCAGCGAGATGGCATCGGTGAGCTGCAGTTCCCCGCCCACGCCGGGCTTTACACGGCGCAGCGCATCGAAGATCGCGCGGTCGAGCAGGTAGCGGCCAGCAGCGGCGAGGGTGGACGGCGCGTCCTCGAGCTTCGGCTTCTCGACCATGCCGAGAACCTTCATCACATCCGGGTTCGCGACGCCGGGAACCTCCTGGACTTCGAAGACGCCGTACGAACTGACCTGGGCTTTCGGCACGTCGATGGCGCACAGGACGCTGCCGCCGCGCTCGGCACGCACACGGGCCATGACCTCGAGGACGCCGCAGGGCCGGACGAGATCGTCGGGAAGGAGGACCGCAATCGCGTCCTCGTCGTCGTCGAGGGCCTGCTCGGTGCACCCGACAGCGTGCCCAAGACCGAGCGGCTCGGCCTGCACGACGGATTCGACGTCGAGCAACCTCGGTGCCTTGCGCACCTTTTCGAGCAGGTGATGCTTGCCCTTCGCCGCCAGGTGATTCTCGAGGACCAGGTCCTCGACGAAGTGCGCGACCACGCCGGCCTTACCCGGCGCGGTGACGATGACGAGGCGGCCCGCGCCCGACTCGGCGGCCTCCGAGGCGACCAGTTCGATGCCGGGGGTGTCCACGACGGGCAGGAGTTCCTTGGGCACCGTCTTGGTTGCGGGGAGAAACCGCGTGCCCATACCCGCAGCCGGCACCACCGCCGTCTTGAACACGCTCGGGTTCTCGGCGATCAATTCGCCCATGGCGACACCTCGTCTCTCGATTGGGACAAATCGGATACTCATCGGTAGGACGTACCCGCGCCATCAGGAATGTCGGTCGGAATAGGTACGCGCCGAACTGTCGCGGTGCGGGAGAGTTTCCGTAGGAATGCGCGATTGTGCAGAGTTTAGACTCATCGATCGAGATTCGCGACATTCGTCGTCGCTTGTATGCGACGGCGGAGCTGTGGACGAGAACGCCCCCGAACGTTCATCGAAGGTTCCTCCACGTCAAGTCATGTCGTTGGCATCGGACGTCCTGCACGGTTCCGGTCTGCACCGGCATGCCGGTGAATATGCATAGGAACCGCTGTCCCGGGATCCGAAAACTTGCGCGGCAATTACCGGTTCTGTATCAACGTATGCCGCCTACTGTCTGCACGTTCGAACAACTGGTCGTGCGTCCAACTGTCCACATTTCCGGGCGAGGCATCGGTTGGTATGTGATGTTTCACACCGTAACGCTGAAGCGCCCACATTCGAACAGTTGGAACGCTTCTGGCTGGAACATACCGCTTGACCTGCTACTTGCTGAGAAGTTACTGAGAAGTAGCGAAACTTCGCTGGTCAAGGGGCGTGATTGCAAGTCCCAGTCGTGTACCCGTCGAGATGCAAGTCGTTGCCGAATGCCCCAAGATGTTCCTTACCGAGGGCAAGCGCAGGTTTGAGATGTGTGCGGTACGGGGAGGTATTCGCATACCGTCGAAGGCATACGCATGTTCCGCCTGAGGTGATCGCATCGATATGGGCACCACGCCCGTATCGGGCTCGGGGAGGGAACAGAATGAAAGCAGCAGTGGGTCAGTCGGACCGGGCGCAAGCCACGGTCGACTCCGCACGGGATGCGCCGGCACGGCATGAGCCCTATCTAGTCGGACACCGCTCCGGCAACACCCGACGGTCGTGGCAGAGCGCATACGTCACGCGCCTGTTCTGGACCGACAACATCATGGTCGTGCTGGCCGTCGTCCTTGCGCACGTCGTGCGCTTTGGAGAGGCGGATTTACTCGCGGCCACATCGTTCAGCGAAGTGAACTACGCCGTCGTGTCGGTCTGCCTCGCAGTTGCATGGATCGGGACGCTCGTACTCTTCCGCACACGGTCACGCCGCGTCATCGGCAGTGGCTACGAAGAGTATCAACGCGTGATTGCCGGAACGTTAAGGCTTTTCGGCGCTATTGCAATCATCTCACTCGTCTTCAAGCTCGACTTGGCGCGCGGCTACCTCGCAATCGCTCTGCCGACCGGGCTCATCCTGCTGATCTTCAGCCGATGGATGTGGCGCCGCGTCGTGGCACAGAAGCGAAGCCGTGGTGAGTTCCAGACATCCGTTCTCGTGGTCGGCGGTGAGCACGCGGTACGCCTCATGACGAGGACCTTCCAGCGCGAGGCTTCCGACGGCTACCGGGTCGTCGGCGTCTGCGTTCCGCGGTATGCCGGCGTTCGGGGTGAGTCCATCGAGGTGGACGGAAGCCAGATCGCCATCTACGGTGACGAGCGATCTGTTGTGGACGCCCTGGCCGAGTCGGGCGCGGACACGGTAGTCGTGACGGCAACCGAAACCCTTGGGCACGAAGGCATCCGTGACTTGGTCTGGGAACTCGAACCGTACGAGGCGGATCTCGTCGTCGCCACCGGCGTTGTCGACGTATCGGGACCGCGCATGGAGATGCGGCCCGTTGCCGGCCTGCCGCTCATCCACGTGGAGAAGCCCAGCTACCACGGCGCCAAGCGCAGCGGAAAGCGCGCATTCGATCTGCTGTTCTCCCTCGCGGCTCTCCTGCTCCTGGCCCCCGTGTTCGTTCTGGTGGCCATCGCCATCAAGATCGACAGCAAGGGCCCGGTGTTCTATCGCTCCGAACGCATAGGCCTCGACGGCGAGCCGTTCGGCATGATCAAGTTCCGGTCAATGGTGACCGACGCAGACAAGCAGGTGGCCACACTCCTGGATCGAAATGAGGGTGCTGGGCTCCTATTCAAGATGCGCGAAGACCCGCGAATTACCCGTGTCGGCAGAATTATTCGTCGTTATAGCATCGACGAACTTCCGCAGTTCATCAACGTTGTTCGTCGCGAGATGAGCGTCGTCGGGCCACGCCCGCCGCTGGGACGCGAGGTCGAGAACTACGACGGCATGATCCGTCGCCGGCTGTTGGTCCGGCCTGGGGTCACTGGTCTCTGGCAGGTGAGTGGGCGGTCGGACCTTTCGTGGGATGAGTCCGTTCGACTGGACCTGTCGTATGTGGAGAACTGGTCCATGGTGAGCGATCTGCTGATCATTGCCAAGACAGTCAAAGCCGTCGCTGCCAGCGACGGCGCCTACTAAACCGCACACATCCATCAAGGTCGGGAGTGGAGTCGTGACTCGAATCGCCGTGTTTGGCACGGGCTACCTGGGTGCTACGCACGCTGCGTGTATGGCTGAATTGGGGCACGAGGTCATTGGTGTAGACGTCGATGCAAGCAAGCTGGCCAAGCTCGAAGCGGGTGAGGTGCCCTTCTACGAACCTGGACTCGAAGAGGTCTTAAAACGAAACCTCGCGGCCGGACGCCTTCGTTTTTCATCGTCTTACCAAGAAGCTGCTGATTTCGCCGAGGTGCATTTCATCGGGGTCGGCACACCTCAGAAGAAGGGTGAGTTTGCGGCTGACCTCACGCATGTGGACGCAGTAGTTGACTCCCTCGCCCCCCTCTTGACGCGGCCGGCCGTGATCCTCGGCAAATCAACTGTGCCAGTAGGCACTGCGGCACGCCTAGCGGAGAAGGCTAGAAGCAAAGCACCGGCGGGCGACGACATTGAACTAGGCTGGAATCCTGAGTTCCTTCGCGAAGGGTATGCCGTTCAGGACACTCTCCATCCGGACAGACTGGTGCTCGGTCGTGAGTGGAGTCGTACCTCCCGCGTGGAAGACGTTACCCGGGAGGTGTATGCGCAGCTGCTCGACGAAGGAACCCCTTTCCTCGTAACAGATCTGGCTACGTCCGAGCTCGTCAAGACTTCCGCGAACGCGTTCCTCGCCACCAAGATATCGTTCATCAATGCGATGGCCGAGGTGTGTGAGGCTGCGGGCGCCGATGTCAGCGTCTTGGCAGACGCCATTGGCCACGATGCTCGAATCGGTCGCCGATTCCTCAACGCGGGTGTCGGTTTTGGCGGCGGTTGCCTGCCGAAGGACATTCGCGCGTTCATGGCGCGAGCTGGGGAGCTGGGAGCGGATCAGGCGCTGACCTTCCTCCGAGAGGTGGACAACATCAACATGCGTCGACGGACCCGCATGGTCGAACTTGTGCGCGACGCTATTGGTGGATCGTTGCTCGGAACACGTATTGCAGTTCTGGGGGCGGCATTTAAACCTGATTCCGACGATGTGCGCGATTCGCCCGCATTGAACATTGCTGGCCAGATTCAGCTTCAAGGTGCGTCCGTCAACGTGTATGATCCCCGGGCCATTGAGAATTCGCGGAAGATCTTCCCAACACTTGAGTATGCCACGAGCGTGCGGGAGGCGTGTAGTGGAGCCGATGCTGTGCTCGTTCTAACTGAGTGGGACGAGTTCAGGAACTTGCATCCATCTGAACTGGACCGCGTCGTCAGGGGACGCCGAATGATCGACGGGCGCAACTGTTTGTCGCCGGTAGATTGGATTTCTGCCGGGTGGGAGTACAGAGGATTGGGACGTCCGAGTTTCACGCCACAGAGAAGTAGCATGGGATACGGCGAAGGTCTTGCCAGCACCACGTTGAGGCTCGGCCGAAGGTAGGCGCGGAACTGGTCGTGCGGTGGGAGTCAGTAGGTGAACGTATTTGCCTCCGAGGTGATGGCCTCGCCAATCGGTGAGATGAGATCAAGGAATGTGGTGGTCCGGCATGCAAATGCTCGTCACCGGCGGTGCCGGTTTCATCGGTGCGAACTTCGTGCATCGGACCGTCGCCGACCGCCCCGAGGCGCGGGTGACCGTGCTCGACAAGCTCACCTACGCCGGCAACCCGGCCTCCCTCGACCCGGTCGCCGAGAAGATCCGCTTCGTCCGCGGCGACGTCGCCGACGCGGACCTGGTCGACGCGCTGGTCGCCGAGTCGGATCTGGTGGTGCACTTCGCCGCCGAGTCGCACAACGACAACTCCCTGGCCGATCCGTCGCCGTTCGTGCAGACCAACCTGATCGGCACGTTCACCCTGCTCGAGGCGGTGCGCCGGC
>NZ_JAALEG010000102.1 GCF_011058165.1 Rhodococcus aetherivorans | reverse complement strand
GCGCCGGCGGTTTCCGCGGCGTGCAGACCCGCGTCGGGGAGGTCATCGGCTGGCGCAACCTGTTCTGGTCGCTCACCGAGTCGATGGCCCGCGACCCCGAGCCGTGGATCGGCGACACCGTCATCCCGAAGCTCGAGTACGGCCTGACCTACCGGATGTTCATGATCTCCGGCTACCCGCGCATCAAGGAGATCATCGAGCAGGACGTCGCGTCCGGCCTGATCTACCTGCCCTCGTCGGCGGCGGACTTCAAGAGCCCCGAGGTGCGCCCCTACCTGGACAAGTACGTCCGCGGCTCCGACGGCATCACCGCCGTGGACCGGGTCAAGGTCATGAAGGCCCTGTGGGACTCGATCGGCTCCGAGTTCGGCGGCCGCCACGAACTGTACGAGCGCAACTACTCCGGCAACCACGAGAACGTCAAGGCCGAACTGCTGTTCGCCGCCGAGAACCGCGGCATCGTCTCCGGCATGAAGGGCCTGGCCGAGCAGTTCATGAGCGAGTACGACCTCGACGGCTGGACCGTGCCCGACCTCATCGGCAACGACGACGTCAGCGCCTACTACCGCAAGTAACCCCCAGCTGCCGCGCGCGGGCGATCCCCTGCCGCCCGCGCGCGGCGTTCCACCCGCGAAGGAGCGCCCGAGATGACCACCGCCTCGAAGTCCGTCGCCCGTGCCCCCGTCCCGGAGTTCGACGCCGTGGTCCTCGGGCGCTCCTTCGCCGCCCTGCGGGCGGCCGGCCGCCTGCGCGACGAACTGCGATTGGCCGTCCACGACACGGCCGGCGCGACCTCCGCCCGCTACGACGACGTCGACCACCGCTGGGACATCCTCGACGGCTCGACCGTCGTCGCGCGGGCCAAGTTCCTCGTCGACGGGGACGGCACCCTCCCGCTGTGCGGCCGCGACGGTGCGCGGTGCACGGCGAACACGTTGACGGCGAAGGGTTTTCCCAACCTCTTCCGGCCGGCCACCGCCGTCCACCCCGATCCCGTCGGATACACCGTCGCGTGCATCGAGCACATGCGCGCCTACGGCCACGACTACGTCGAGCGCCGAGCCCGGGTCCCGATCTGCGACGACGACTTCCCGGAGCTGTCGTTCGACCGGCCCACCCCGCAGTTCTGGGTCGGGTAGGCCCACGCAAGGACACAGGTCCCGGACATCGACAAGCGTCTCGACGGTTGTCGACGTCCGGGACTTCTGTGTGCGTCAGCGGCCGCGCAGGACCTCCGCGGGCGTCGTCCCGTAGCGCCGCTTGAACGCCGCGGCGAACCGGCCGGGGTGGCTGAAACCCCACCGGTAGGCCACGTCGGCGACGGTGACCGCGCCCGCTCCGGCGACGAGGTCGGCGTGGGCGCGGTCGAGCCGGATGTCGAGCAGGCACGCCGACGGGCTGCGGCCGACGAAGTGGGCGAACGCCTCCTGCAGGCGGCGGACGCTGGTGCCGGCCAGTTCGGCCATGTCGGCCGAGGTCCACGCCCGGCCGGGATCGTCGTGCAGGGAGTCGAGGACGCGACGGATCATGCCCGGCCGCGGGGGTCCGGCCGGTCCGTCCTGCGGGGCGACGGCCAGGACGAACGCCGCGGTCACGGCACCGGCGAGCTGCGCCCCGACCACCGGATTGCGCACCACCTCGAGGGCGCCGTCGAGCTGTTCGGACAGGGCCCGGACGAGCCCGTGCCACTCGCTCGCCGGACCGGTCAGGTCGAGCTGGTCGGGCAGCTCGAGCTTCGATCGCACCGGCGAACCGAGGATCCGGTCGGCCTCCCGCTCGAGATGCTCCCGGTCGAACTTCACCCCGAGCACGGAACACGTTGCGCCCCAATGGGTGATCACACTCGGCGTGTCGGCCCGGAAGACGGTGGCCTGACCGGGCACCGAAACGGTCTCGCCGTGGCTGCCACGGGACTCGAGCCGGCCGGTGACCGGGATGTTCACCTCGTAGGCGCCCGGATAGTCGCACGCGATGGCGATGTCGGCACCCCAGTGCAGGCGGCCGAGGGTCACCCCGCCGAGATCGACCGTCGTCAGCGACAGCTTCGGCCGGTCGGTGCCCGACAAATCGGTCAGCTCATGGGGAAAGTACGCGTCCGCCACCGCCCGGGATGCGGCATCCCAGTCTCCGATCTCGGTCGCACTCACACCACGAGCGTACGTAGCGGAGACGCCGGTCACAGAAAGTCGCGCGATGTGTCCAGGGGCCGCGCGGATCGTCTCGGCGATCGTGTGACTGCCGTCATATGTTCTGCCTCACCCGACGAACGGCCCCGCTCGAGGGGCCTAACCGCCGAAGACACATCGAGGAGCACTACCGATGACGAGCACCCTTTCATGGATCGACGAGATCACCATGACCGAACTCGAGCGCAACCCGTACCCGGTCTACGAGCGGCTGCGGGCCGAGGCACCGGTCGCCTTCGTCCCCGTCCTCGGCGCGTTCGTCGCCTCGACCGCCGAGGCGTGCCACGCCATCGCGACGAGCGACGACTTCGAGGCCATCATCACCCCGGCCGGCGGCCGCACGTTCGGACATCCCGCGATCATCGGTGTCAACGGCGACATCCACCAGGATCTGCGCTCGATGGTCGAACCCGCGCTGCAGCCGAGCGAGGTCGACCGCTGGATCGAGGACCTGGTCCGGCCCATCGCCCGCCGCTACCTCGAGGGTTTCGAGAACGACGGCCGCGCCGATCTCGTCGCCCGGTACTGCGAACCGGTCAGCGTCCGCGCGCTCGGCGACCTGCTCGGGCTGAAGGACGTCGACTCCGACACGCTGCGTGAGTGGTTCCACAAGCTGTCCGACTCCTTCACCAACGCCGAGGTCGACGACAACGGTGAATTCACCAACCAGGAGCGGTTCGCGGCCGGCGACGCCGCGAAGGCGGAGATCCGCTCGATCGTCGATCCCCTGATCGACCACTGGATCGAACACCCGGACGACAGTGCGATGTCGCACTGGCTGCACGACGGCATGCCCGAGGGGCAGACCCGCGACCGCGAGTACATCTATCCGACGCTGTACGTGTTCCTGCTCGGGGCCATGCAGGAGCCGGGGCACGCGATGTCCTCGACGCTGGCGGGGCTGTTGAGCCGGCCCGAACAGTTCGAAGCCGTCGTCGACGAGCCGGGTCTGATTCCGCGCGCGATCGCCGAGGGCATGCGGTGGACGTCGCCGATCTGGTCGGCGACGGCCCGCATCGCGAGGCGGGACACCACGGTGTCCGGGGTCGACATCGCGGCAGGCACCGTGGTGATCCTGTCGTACGGCTCGGCCAATCACGACACCGGCAAGTACGACGCCCCCACCGAATACGACATGACCCGCCCGCCGCTGCCGCACCTGGCGTTCGGCGCCGGCAACCACGCGTGCGCCGGCATCTACTTCGCGAACCACGTGTGCCGCATCGGCCTCGAGGAACTGCTCGACACCATCCCCAACCTCGAGCGGGACACGAACGCCGACGTCGAGTTCTGGGGCTGGGGCTTCCGCGGACCCACCGCCCTGCACGTCACCTGGGAGGTCTAGGACATGAGCGCCACCGTCACCGTCGGCGACACCACCGTCGCGTGCGCACCCGAGCAGACCGTGCTCGACGCACTGCTGCGCAGCGGGGTGTGGATGCCCAATTCGAGCAACCAGGGCACGTGCGGCACCTGCAAGATCCGGGTCCGCTCGGGCGCCGTCGACCACCGCACGTCCCCCGAGGCGACGCTGCCCGCGACGGAACGCGACGCGGGCTTCGCCCTCGCGTGCCAGGCCACGCCGTGCGGCGACACCGTCGTCGAGCGGCCACGCACCGACGACGGCCGGGACCGGGACGCCACCCACGCGCTGCGCGACCTCGTCGGCACCGTCACCGAGGTCCGCGACATCGCCCACGACACGCGGCGGATGCTGCTCACCCTGGACACGCCGCTCGAATTCTCCGCCGGGCAGTACGTCGAACTGACCGTCCCGGGCACCGGCGTCCGGCGGCAGTACTCGCTGGCGAACACTCCGGGTGAGGCGAAGCTGCTCGAGCTGCATGTCCGTCGCCGGCCGGGTGGGGTCGCGAGCGACCGGTGGGCGTTCGGCACCGTCGCGGTCGGCGACCGTGTCGACGTCACCGGACCGTTCGGGGACTTCACGTTCGACGCGGAGTCCACCGGCCCCATGGTGCTGCTCGCGGGCGGGACCGGACTGGCCCCGATGAAGAGCATCGTCCGGCAGGCGCTGTCGCTGGATCCGCGGCGCGAGATCGTCCTCTACCACGGGGTGCGCACCGCCGAGGACCTCTACGACTCCGGCTTCTTCCGCGAGCTGGAGGCGCAGCATCCCGGCTTCCGGTTCGTCGCGTGCCTGAGCCGTGAGTCCGGCGGCGACCGCGAGGGCTACGCCCCCGACGCCTTCGTCGAGGACGTGGCGTCGGCGAAGGAGTACACGGGCTACATCTGCGGCTCCGAGGCCTTCGTCGACAGCGCCGTCAAGGCGTGCAAGCGGCGCCGGATGTCGCCGCGCCGGATCCGGCGGGAGAAGTTCACCCCGGCGACGTGACCCACCCCCGGTGCGTCCTTTGGGCTGTTCCAGCAGCCCAAAGGACGCACCGGGCGTTTGGGGACTTCCTACCCTCCTGCCGAGGGTCCTAGGTAGGCCTAGGCATTTGCCTGGTGTGACTGTGGCCACATGGTGGCATGGTGGAGATAACGCGGAAACAGCCCCATTCTCCGCCGGGGCCGACCCGACACCCTTTCTGGAGGATCCCCATGACCGAGACCCTGGACCATGTGCGCGCCGCCCTCGACGGCGCTCTCGTCGAAGACGCGGCCAGCGGCCGATACCAAGTGCGCCGCAATATCTTCACCGACGAGGAAGTCTTCGAGCTGGAGATGAAGCACATCTTCGAAGGCAACTGGGTCTACCTCGCGCACGAGAGCCAGGTTCCGAACAACGGGGACTACTTCACCACCTACATCGGTCGCCAGCCCGTCGTGATCAGCCGCGACAAGGAGGGCGAGCTGCACTGCCTGATCAACGCGTGCAGCCACCGGGGCGCGATGCTGTGCCGGCGCAAGACCGACAACCGCACCACGTTCACCTGCCCGTTCCACGGCTGGACGTTCCGCAACAACGGCAAGCTGCTCAAGGTCAAGGACCCGCGCGACGCCGGCTACCCGGAGGGGTTCAACAAGGACGGCAGCCACGACCTGACCAAGGTCGCCCGGTTCGAGAGCTACCGCGGCTTCCTGTTCGGCAGCCTGAACGAGGATGTCAAGCCCCTCGAAGAGCACCTCGGCGACGCCACCAAGATCATCGACATGATCGTGGACCAGTCCCCCGAGGGTCTCGAGGTGCTGCGCGGTTCGTCCACCTACACCTACGACGGCAACTGGAAGCTGCAGGCGGAGAACGGCGCCGACGGCTACCACGTGTCGGCGACGCACTGGAACTACGCGGCCACCACCGCGCGCCGCACCGCCGGCGAGTCGACCAACGAGACCAAGGCGATGGACGCCGGCACCTGGGGCAAGCAGGGCGGCGGCTACCACTCGTTCGAGAACGGCCACCTGCTGCTGTGGATGTGGTGGGGCAACCCGCAGGACCGCCCGCTCTTCCCCCGCAAGGACGAGCTCGCCGCAGAATTCGGCGAGAAGAAGGCCGAGTTCATGGTCGGCGCGTCCCGCAACCTCTGCCTCTACCCGAACGTGTACCTGATGGACCAGTTCTCCTCGCAGATCCGGCATTTCCGGCCGATCTCCGTGGACAAGACCGAAGTCACCATCTACTGCATCGCCCCCAAGGGTGAGAGCGCCGAATCCCGCGCCAACCGCATCCGCCAGTACGAGGACTTCTTCAACGCCACCGGAATGGCCACCCCGGACGACCTCGAGGAGTTCCGGTCCTGCCAGAAGACCTATCTCGCGTCGGCCGCCCCGTGGAACGACCTCAGCCGCGGCGCCACCCACCAGCTCAACGGACCGGACCAGGTCGCGCTGGACCTCGGCATGAAGAACGTGCTGTCGAGCGGCGTGAAGACCGAGGACGAGGGCCTGTACCCGATCCAGCACGGTTTCTGGCTCGAGAGCATGCGCAAGGCCGTCGCGGCGGAAACCGCCGAGAACGCCGCCGCCGAGCCCACCACCACGAACGAGCGCTGAGGAAGACCAGGACATGACCGCCGCAACGGAATTGACGCAGACCGACATCGAGCAGTTCCTCTACCGTGAGGCCCGTCTCCTCGACGACCGCGAGTTCGAGAAGTGGCTCGAGTGCTACCACCCGCAGGCCGAGTACTGGATGCCGGCATGGGACGACAACGGTGCGCTCACCGAGGACCCGCAGCGCGAGATCTCGCTCATCTACTACCCCAACCGCGGTGGCCTCGAGGACCGGGTGTTCCGCATCCGCACCGACCGCTCCTCCGCGACGTCGCTGCCCGAACCGCGCACCGGCCACAACATCACCAACGTCGAGATCCTCGAGCGCCGCGGCACCGAGATCGACCTGCGCCACAACTGGTTCTCGCTGTACTACCGGTACAACACCACCGACACCTACTTCGGCACGAACTTCGTGACCCTCGACGTCTCGGGCCCGCACCCGGTGATCAAGAAGAAGAAGATCGTGCTCAAGAACGACTACATCCACCACATCGTGGACGTCTACGTCGTCTGATCCACCCCCGATTCACGAAAGGAGGCACATGCCGTGAGCTTTCAGGTGGCATTGAGCTTCGAGGACGGGGTGACCCGCTTCATCAAGTGCGGACCGAACGAGACGGTCGCCGACGCGTCGTACAAGGCGCGGATCAACATTCCTCTCGACTGCCGCGACGGCGCGTGCGGTACCTGCAAGGCGCTGTGCGAGTCCGGCAACTACGACGGCGGCGACTACATCGAGGAGGCGCTGACCGACGACGAGGCCGAGCAGGGATTCTGCCTGCCGTGCCAGATGGTCCCGGAATCCGATCTCGTGCTGCAGATCGCGACGACCTCGGACGTCGCGAAGACCGCGGCCGCGACGTACACGGCGACGATCACGGACCTGCAGCGGTTCTCTCCCAGCACCGTGGGCTTCACCGTCGAGATCCCCAATCGGGACGACCTGGTGTTCCTGCCGGGCCAGTACGTGAACATCACCGTGCCCGGAACGGAACAGACCCGGTCGTACTCGTTCAGCACGGGACCGAACGACCCGCAGTTGTCCTTCCTGGTGAAGATCACCGAGGGCGGCCTGATGTCCGAGTACCTGAGTGATCGCGCCCAGGTGGGAGACACCCTGCAGTTCACCGGCCCGTTCGGCAGCTTCTTCCTGCGTGAGCGTAAGCGCCCCGCCCTCCTGCTCGCCGGCGGTACCGGCCTCGCGCCACTGCTCGCCATCCTGTCGAAGATGCAGGAGGAGGGCAGCGACCTGCCGGTGCACCTGGTCTACGGCGTCAGCTTCGACCAGGACCTGGTCGAGCTGGACAAGCTCGAGGCCTACACGCGGTCGCTGCCGAACTTCACGTTCGACTACTGCGTTTCCGATCCGGAGTCGACCGCCCCCAACAAGGGGTACGTCACCGGGCTGTTCGAGCCGAAGCACCTCAACGACGGCGACGTCGACGTCTACCTGTGCGGGCCGCCGCCGATGGTCGAGGCGGTGCGCACGCACCTGTCGGACGAGGGCATCTCGGTGACGAACTTCTACTTCGAGAAGTTCAACAACTCCGCGACCCTCGGAGCCGCCGAACCGGCGCCCCGGCCCACCGAGCGGGAACTCGAAGCCGCCACCAGGGCAGCCGAGGAGACCGGCCTGCCGGTGTCCCTCGGCGCCGCCGAGCAGGTGCCGGTGGGCAACTACGAGATCGGCGAGGAGCACCCGCCCGTCACCGAATCCGACGCCCAGTTCGACGCGCGCATGGCGCTCGAACTCGGTGCGCTGGAGCTGACCATCGGCCGGCTCACCGACGCGCAGCTCGTGGAATTCCGGATTCTCGCCGAGGCGTCGACCGCGTCGATCGACCACGACCGCTTCACCGACGCGGGCGCGTTCACCGACACCAACGCCGCCTTCCACGAGTTCCTGTTCCGCTGCTGCGGCAATCCCGTGCTGCTCGAGGCGTACAACCGGCTCGAGGTGACCCAGCTGATGCGCAAGGTGCTGCGCACCGCGCAGTGGGTGGACGAGCAGATTCCGCACGACCACCTGCAGATCGTGCGGGCGTTCGAACGCAAGGACCGCGCGGCGGCCCGCGACCTCATCGTCAGCCATGCCGAGCACGCCAAGGCGACGATGCGCCGCGCCATCGAGGAGTCCGCGAAGGTGGAACTCGCGTGAGTGCCCTTCTTCCGGTCGGCACCGTGTACCCGGGCCGCTTCGACGGCAGGGTCGTCACCGTCACCGGCGCCGCGCAGGGTATCGGCCTCGTGGTCGCGTCCCGCATCGCAGCCGAGGGCGGATCCGTGATCCTCGTCGACCGCTCCGAGCTCGTGCACGAGGTGGCGAAGGAGTTGCGCGAGAAGGGTTTCCAGGCGCACTCCGTCACCGCCGACCTCGAGACTTTCGCGGGAGCGCAGTCCGCGATCGACGAGGCCCGGCAGCAGCACGGCCGCATCGACGTGCTCGTCAACAACGTCGGCGGGACGATCTGGGCGAAGCCGTACGAGCACTACACCCCCGAGCAGATCCAGGCGGAGGTGCAGCGGTCGCTGTTCCCGACGCTGTGGACATGCCGCGCGGTGCTGCCGTACCTGATCGAGCAACGCTCGGGCACGATCGTCAACGTGTCCTCCGTGGCGACGCGCGGTGTCAACCGCGTCCCCTACGCCGCCGCCAAGGGCGGGGTCAACGCGATCACCGCCGCGCTCGCCCTCGAGGCCGCCCCGTACGGGATCCGGGTCGTCGCCACCGCCCCCGGCGGCACCGACGCCCCCGCCCGCCGGGTAGCGCGCGGCCCCGCCGCGCAGAGCGAGCAGGAGAAGGGCTGGTACCAGCAGATCGTGGACCAGACCGTCGACTCCTCGCTGCTCAAGCGGTACGGCACGCTCGACGAGCAGGCCGCCGCGATCACCTTCCTGGCCTCGGAGGAGGCCTCCTACATCACCGGCACGGTTCTTCCCGTCGCCGGCGGCGACCTGGGGTAACACCCCAGCACCGCCACAGGCCTCACCGACAGGCCAGGGATCCCCTGCCGGTGAGGCCCTCTTTCTGCCCCGTTTCATTTGTGACCGCACTCACAGACCGGAGCCGACATGGCCGACAACACAACCGCCTGGGCAAGTCCCCGGCACCGCCGCACCGTCATCTGGGTCGTCGCCCTCGCCACGCTCGCGATCATCTTCGACGGCTACGACCTCGTCGTCTACGGGACGATCCTGCCCACACTGATGGCCGACCCCAGCCAGATCGGAGCGATCTCCGCGCAGCAGGGCGGCGCGCTGGGCTCGTACGCCCTCATCGGCGTCATGGTCGGCGCCCTGTTCACCGGCGCGTTCGGCGACCGGCTCGGGCGCCGGAAGATGATGCTGATCAACATCGTCTGGTTCTCCGTCGGCATGGGCGCCGCGGCGATGGCCACCAGCATCACCTCCTTCGGCATCCTGCGCTTCTTCACCGGCATCGGCGTCGGTGGTCTCGTCGCCACCGCGGGTGCCGTGGTGGCCGAGTTCGCTCCGCCCGGGAAACGGAACCTGTTCAACGCGATCGTCTACAGCGGCGTCCCCGCCGGCGGCGTCCTCGCCTCTCTGCTGGCCATCGTGCTGCGCGACACCATCGGCTGGCGCGGACTGTTCTGGATCGGCGCGCTGCCGCTGGTGATCCTGCTGCCCCTGGCCCTGGTGAAGCTCCCCGAATCCCCGATGTGGCTGCAGGCGCGCGGGCGGACGGACGAGGCGGCCGCGGTCTGTGACAAGTTCGGTCTCCCCCTGCCCACGATCGCCCCGGCCCCGGCCGAGAAGGTCGGATTCGCCGCACTGGCCACCCGCCGCTACGCGTGGGGCACCACCCTGCTCGGCCTGATGAGCTTCGCCGGGCTCCTGCTGACCTACGGCCTGAACACGTGGCTGCCGAAGATCATGGCCGACGCCGGCTACAACGCGAAGGGCTCGCTCGCATTCCTGTTGGTGCTCAACGGCGGTGCGATCATCGGCGGCCTCCTGGCCTCCCGGATCGCCGACGGCCGCGGCCCCCAGCCGGTCATCGCCACCACGTTCGGCCTCGCCGGCCTGGCACTGATCCTCCTCACCTTCGGGTTCCCGCTGCCCGTCCTGCTGACCGCGGTGGCGATCGCCGGGGTCGGCACGATCGGCACCCAGGTGCTCATCTACGGGTTCGTCTCCAACTACTACGAGACGGCAGCGCGCGGTGCCGGTGTCGCCTGGTGCGCCGGATTCGGCCGGCTCGGCGGCATCTTCGGCCCCATCATCGGCGGCCTGCTCATCGGTGCCGGGCTGAGCAACGACGTGAGCTTCTACATCTTCGCGGGCATCGCCGTGGCCGGCGCCCTGGTCACGGTGTTCGTTCCCATCCGACGGGGTGCGCAGTACGTTGCCCGAACCCCCGAAGCTGCGGCCGCGAGCCCCACTACCGTGGAAGTGTGACTCACCCCGCCATGCTGGTCGGACGTACCCGAGAGCTCTCCGAGCTCGACCGTCACCTCGGCGAGGCGCGAGCCGGTTCACCCGTGCTCGCCCTCGTCGAGGGTCCGCCGGGTATCGGCAAATCCGCCCTGGTGCAACGATTCACCGAGGTCTTGAACGGCTGGCAGGTCCGCGTGTCCGCGGGCGTCCCGTGGGAGGCGGCGCGCGCGTGGAGCACGGCCGAGCAACTGCTGCAGGCCCCCGTCACCGGACGTGATCCGGTGGAAGTGGCGCACGAACTGTTGTCCCTCGTGGACGATCCCACCGTTCTCGTCGTCGACGACGCGCACTGGTCCGATTCCGAGTCGTTGCAGGCCCTGTCGTCCGCCGTCCGCCGCGCCCACGGCAAGCAGTTGCTCGTCCTGCTGGTGACCGTGGACCCGCTGCCGGAGGCGGTCCCGGACAGCACCCGGCAGGTGCTCGACCATCACCGCGCCCTCTCCGTGCACGTGCGGCCCCTCGGTCCGCAGGACATCGCCCAGCTGGCCCTCGCCCGCATCGGCGTGGACCTGTCGCCGTGGACCGCGCGACGGCTGTTCGAGCACACTCTCGGCACACCCCGCCCGATCCTGCAGTTGCTCGACGAGATCCCCCGCAACCAGTGGCAGCACTGGCAGGCCCGGTTCCCGGCGCCCCAGGAACGGTCGGGCGCCGTGCGCCGCACGCTGGACCACTGCCCCGCCGAGACCCGGGCACTCGTGGAAGCGGCGGCCGTGCTCGGTGGCGAAAGCACCCTGACCCAGGCCGCGGCGCTGGCCGGGCTGGCGGACCCGACCGCGGCGCTCGACGCCGCGCACACCGCCGGATTGCTCCGGCGGCGCGAACAGCGCGGCGCGGTCACCCTGATCTTCCCGGACCCGATGACGCGGGCCGCCGTCGCGGACGACATCGGTCCCGCCCGCTGGCGCGACCTGCACGCCCGCGCCGCCGAACTGGTCGACGACGAGGGTGCCGCCCTCACCCACCTGGTCTCCGCCACCCCCACCGCCGATGCGGACCTCGCGGACCGCCTCGATCGGTACGGCCGGCGCCGCGCCGCCGTCGGTGCGTGGTCGGATGCTGCCGAGGCACTGATCATCGCGAGTGGCATCAGTCCCGACCGCGACCAGCGCGCGCAGCGGCTGATCCGCGGCGTCGACGCCCTCACGGGCGCGGCGGACCTGCCCCAGGCGCTGACGTTCGTGCCGGCGATGGAGGCCGCGCCCGAGGGCTCCATGCGCGACGTGGTGCTCGGCTACCTGGCGATCCAGCGCGGCCGGTCGGCCGAGGCCTCCCAGCTGCTCACGCGCGCATGGCAACTGCTCCCGGACCCGGCCCGGGACCCCGATCTGGGTGCGATGATCTGCCAGCGCATGGTGCTGCATTCGCTGGCCCAGCTCGACGGCGCGGGCCTCGTCGAGTGGGCCGACCGCGCGTCGTCCCTCGTAGCTCCCGACATGCCCGCTGCCGTCGAGTCGGCCGCGATCCGCGGCCTCGGCCTGGCCATGACCGGCCGCGTCGACGAGGCACGCGCCTCGTACGCAGAGCTGTCGGAGACCTTCCGGCTCGGCGCCCAGAGCCAGCGGATCCGCATGGCGGAGGGCTGGCTCGCCCTGGCGCTGGACGAGCCGGATCGCGCCCGCGCGGAGCTCGAGAGTGCCGAGCCGACCGTCTTCCGCGGCGGCTCGATCCGGATCTCGTTGTGGGCGCAGGCGTGGCTGGCGCGCACGGAGTTCGCGCTCGGCGCATGGGACGACGCCGTGCGCACCGTCGACCGCGCGGCCGCACAGCTCGACACGGCCGGCCTGGATCTGCTTCGGCCGCTGGTGCATTGGACGGGGGCGCAGGTGCACGCCCTGCGCGGGGACTGGTCGCTGGCCCGCGAGCACCTGCGTCGCGGACGCGCGGGCGCCACCGACTATGCCGTCATGGTGGTGCCGTCCTGCATCGCGGCCGCCCAGTGCGCAGAGGTCGCCGCCGACTACGACGGGGTGCTGCGGCACCTCGCACCGCTCACCACCCGTCGGCGGCAGGCCTTGGTGGAACCGGGTTTCTGGCCGTGGCCGGACCTGTACGCGAATGCTCTCGTGATGACCGGACGCGTCGACGAGGCCGACGAGTTCCTCCGTCCGTTCGAGGAACTGGCCGTCTCCCGTGGGCACCTGTCCGCCCGGGCGCGGCTCGGATACGTGCGCGGACGGATCCACGGGGCACGGGGTGACATCGACGCCGCCCGCAGAACATTCGAGGACGCGCTGGCGAACCTGGCGACGCTGTCGCTGCCGTACGACCGTGCCCGCGTGAACTTCGCGTACGGGCAGACGCTGCGCCGCGCCGGACGCCGGCGGGAGGCGGACGCGGTGATGCGCACGGCCCGCGAGCTGTACGTGACGCTCGGCGCGACGTCGTACGTGCAGCGCTGCGACCGCGAACTCAAGGCCGGGGGGATGAAGGCGAACGGCGACGATACCCGCCGGACACACATGGATCTGGCGGCGTTGACCCCGCAGGAGAAGGCGGTCGCCGCGCTGGTGGCCGCGGGCAATACCAACAAGGACGTGGCGGGCGAGCTGTTCCTGTCGGTGAAGACGGTGCAGTACCACCTGACACGGGTCTACGCGAAGCTCGGCATCCGTTCGCGCAGCGAGCTGGCCGCCCAGTTCCGGCAAGAGGAGTGAGGAAGAGATGACAGCAGTCGACGAGAAGACCTCTCCCCCGAACGACACCGACCTGCTCGAGCGGCCCGCTCGGCCCGTGACCCGGCCGCGCCGGGTGCTGCGGGACCTCGGCGTCGAGTACGCGGCGAACGGCGTGATCGGGCTGGTGTTCTCGTCGACGGGGCCGGTCGCGGTCGTCCTCGCGGCCGGCGCGGCCGGCGGGCTCGGCGCCGCCGAACTGGCGTCGTGGATCTTCGGGATCTTCGTCCTCAACGGCGTGCTGACGATCGCGATGAGCATCGCCTACCGGCAGCCCCTCGGCTTCGCCTGGACGATTCCGGGCACGATCCTCGTCGGCGGGTCGCTGGGGCACCTGTCCTGGCCGGAGGTGATCGGGGCGTTCCTGGTCACCGGCCTGCTGGTGCTGGTGCTGGGGGCGTCCGGGCTGGTGCGGCGGGTGATGGAGGCGCTGCCGATGCCGATCGTCATGGCGATGGTGGCCGGCGTCTTCCTGAAGTTCGGTGTGGACCTGGTGCTCGCGCTCGGTGCGGACGTCGCGATCGCCGCGCCCATGGTGCTGATGTTCCTGGCGTTGAGCGCGTTCGGCCGGATCGGCCGGTGGCTGCCGCCGATCCTCGGGGCGCTGATCGCCGGTGCGGTCGCGGTGGCGGCGTCGGGGCGTTTCTCCCCGGCCCCGGGCGGAGCGGGCATCCTCGCGTCGCCGGTCTTCACCGCCCCGGTGTTCACGTGGACGGCGTTGCTGGAGTTGGTGATCCCGCTGGCGATCACCGTGCTGGTGGTGCAGAACGGGCAGGGCGTCGCGGTGCTCACGGCGGCCGGGCACCGGCCCCCGATCAACGTCACCACGATCGCGTGCGGGGTGTGGTCGCTCGGTGCCGCCTGCGTCGGCGCGGTGTCGACGTGCCTGACCGGCCCGACGAACGCCCTGCTCACCGCGTCCGGTGAGCGGAGCCGCCAGTACACGGCGGCCGTGTGTTTCGGGCTGTATTCGATCGTGTTCGGACTGTTCGCGCCGCTGTTCGTGCGGTGGATGACCGCCGCGCCGGCGGCGTTCGTCGCGACCCTCGGGGGCCTGGCGATGCTGCGGGCGCTGCAGGGCGCGTTCGTGACGGCGTTCGCCTCGAAGTACACGATGGGGGCGCTGGTGGCATTCGTCGTCACCGCCGCGAACGTGACGTTCTGGAACATCGGGGCGGCGTTCTGGGGCCTGGTGGCCGGGGTGATCGTGTCGCGGTTGCTCGAGCGGGGGGACTGGACCACCGGCCGGTGACGGCGGGCGCGCGCGTGGGTGCGCACCCGCCGTGTCCCGAGCCGGTGGGTGTCAGCGGCCGAACAGCGAGCCGAAGATGCCGGAGCTCGTCTCGGGAGCGGAGTCCTGGTCGCAGGCGCATCGCTCGGCGGCGGGCACGGACTTCATCACGCTGTCGACGTGCTGGCCGCAGCCGCCCCAGCCGGTCTTTCCGCACTTGGGGCAGGTGACGGGGTAACACATGGGCGTCCTCCTCGGGGAAGCGGTCGGGGTCTATCGTCAATATACCCCCTGGGGTATCAGATATGCCAGTGTGCGCATCCGCACATACGGTACGACGCAGATCGGGGACCGGGCATACCGCGAAAATCCGGCGCCGGGACGGGCGAACTGACACCCTGAGGGCCGTACCGTCCCGCCGCGCAGACAGGATCAACAACCCATGGCACGTCCGGTTCGCGTCGTCGTCCTCGGTTCCGGCTCGTGGGGCACCACCGTCGCAGGGCTGTCGGCCCGGAACACCCCGACCCTGCTCTGGTCCCGCAATCCGGACACCGCCCGCGAGATCGACGAGGAGCACCGCAACACCCGGTACCTCGGCGAGCGGACCCTGCCGGCCAACCTGCGCGCCACCTCGGACCTCCTCGAGGCCGCGCACGAGGCCGACGTGCTGGTGGTCGGAGTGCCGTCCCACGCGGTCCGCGCCACCCTCGCCGAGATCTCGAACGAGGTGCGGGCCTGGGTGCCGATCCTCTCGCTCGCGAAGGGACTCGAACCGGGCACGCGCCTGCGGCCCACCGAGGTGATCGGCGAATGCCTGCCGGGGCACCCCGTGGGGCTGCTGGCCGGGCCGAACATCGCCGGCGAGGTCGCCGACGGCATGGCGGCCGCCGCGGTGGTGGCCACGGCGGACGAACGCGTCGCGGCGGCCCTGCAGCCACTGTTCGCCTCGAAGGTCTTCCGCGTATACCGCAACACCGACGTCCTCGGCTGTGAACTCGGCGGGGTCCTGAAGAACATCGTCGCGATCGCGGCGGGCATGGCCGAGGGGCTGCGGGTCGGCGACAACACCCGGGCGATGGTGCTCACCCGGGGCCTCGCCGAGATGACCCGGCTCGGTGAGGTGATGGGGGCCAACCCGCGGACGTTCGCCGGCCTGACCGGCATGGGCGACCTGATCGCGACGTGCACGAGCCCGGCGTCCCGCAACCGCCGGATCGGCGAGGCGCTGGCGAGCGGGCTCACCCTCGAGGAGGCGGTGGCCCGGCTGGGCCAGGTGGCCGAGGGGGTGAAAACGGCCCCGACGGTGATGGAACTGGCGCGCGAGTACGAGGTGGAGATGCCCATCGCCGCCGAGGTCGAGGCCGTCGTGGCCGGCCGCCGCTCCCCCGCCGACGCGTACCGGGGGCTGCGCCGGGTCACCCCGGGCAACGAGGAGGACGTGGTCTGATCGGGAAGTATCCGGGATTCCCGACCGCGTACTAGATGGCGATATAGACCCTAATTTGCCTGGTGAAGCCCGTACTTGCACACTGTTCAAGTGATCGGAACCGAAGTACTCGTCGTCGGCGCCGGCTTCGCCGGGCTCGGTGCCGCCGCACACCTGCGGCAACGCGGCCGCGACGTGCGCGTTCTCGAACGGAGCGCCGCTCTCGGCGGCACGTGGCGCGACAACACCTACCCGGGGTGCGAGTGCGACATCCATCCGGCCCTGTACTCGTACTCGTCCGCTCCCCAGGCCGTCTGGGCCCGCGGCCGCGCCACCCAGCCGGAGATCCTCGCGCACCTGCACGCGTTCGCCGCAGGGAACGGGCTCGACGACCGGATCGCCTACGGCACGACCGCAACCGGGTGCCGGTGGGACGAGACGACGGGCCGCTGGCACGTGCGCACCGACCACGGTCCGGACTACGCGGCCCGCTTCCTCGTCCTGGCCACCGGCGCCCTGAACGTCCCGCAGATTCCCCGCCTCGAAGGCTCCTTCGCGGGCCCCGCCTTCCACACCGCGCGCTGGGACCACGCCGTCGACGTCACCGGGCGGCACGTCGCCGTGATCGGCACCGGTGCGAGCGCCGCCCAGGTGATCCCGTACCTCGCCGACACCGCCGGCCGTGTCACGCTGTTCCAGCGCAGCCCCGCCTGGGTGCTGCCGCGCCGCAGGCAGCACCTACCGCTGCCGCACCGCGCGCGACGGACGGTCGAGTACTGGCGCGGCGAGGCGCTCGTCCCCGCCCTCACCGGGTCCGACCGCCGGCTCGCCCGCCTCGAGGCCCGGGCGCTGCGGCACCTGCACCGGCAGGTGCCCGACCCGGACCTGCGCCGCGCCCTGACCCCGCGACACCGGATCGGATGCAAACGGATCCTGTTCTCCGACAGTTACTATCCCGCGCTCGCCCGAGACGCCAGCACGGTGGTCACCACCCCGGTCGCGGGACTGGGCCCGCACGGTGTGCGCACCGTCGACGGTCGGGAACACGCGGCCGACGTCCTGGTGTACGCGACCGGATTCCGGGTGTCCGCCGCGCTCGCCGGCCTGCCGGTTGTCGGCCGCGACGGCCGCACCCTGCTCGAGCGGTGGGGGCGCGACGGCGCGTCGGCGCACCTGGGCACGACCGTCGCCGGGTTCCCCAACGCCTTCCTGCTCGGCGGGCCCAACACCGGCATCGGCCACACCTCGCTGCTGTTCATGATCGAGAGCCAGCTCCGCTACGTCGCCGCCGCGATGGACGCCACCGACCGGGAGGGCGTCACCGCACTCGAGGTGCGGGCGGCCGCCCAGCGGGAGTTCGCCGACGAGATGCGCCGGCGCTCGACAGGGACCGTGTGGACCACGGGGTGCCGGAGCTGGTACCTGGACCGCGACGCGGTGAACCGGTCGCTGTGGCCGGGCTCGTCCTGGCGATACCGGCTGCGCACCCGGCGGTTCGACCGGGAGAACTACACGGCCGCCGGTCCCGCACGACGGCCCTGAACGAGCGCTACACAGGTGCCTGTGCGACCCTGGTCACATGACGATCGACCACCGCGCCTCGCTCTCGACCC
Organism: Rhodococcus aetherivorans; assembly: GCF_011058165.1. Lineage (GTDB taxonomy): Bacteria > Actinomycetota > Actinomycetes > Mycobacteriales > Mycobacteriaceae > Rhodococcus > Rhodococcus aetherivorans. The sequence goes on along the minus strand of NZ_JAALEG010000102.1, from coordinate 2,768 downwards.
TGCTCGACACCCGCTACTCCTGCCGGGCGTTCCTGTCCAAGCCGGTGCCGCGCGAGGACATCGAAACCATGCTGCGGATGGCGCAGCGCACCCCGTCGTGGTGCAACTCCCAGCCGTGGGAGGTCGTCGTGGCCGGCGGGGACGCCATCGAGCGGCTGCGGACCGCGGTGTACGAGCAGGCGGCGTCCGGCCATCTCGACCCGGACATCCCCGGCCCCGCCGAGTACCGCGGGGTGTACGCCGACCGGCGCCGAGGCGCCGGTTACGCCCTCTACAACAGCCTCGGCATCGCCCGCGACGACTACGCGCGCCGCACCGAGCAGATGCTCGAGAACTACCGCTTCTTCGGGGCGCCGCACGTCGCGATCGTCACGACCGACAAGGCACTCGGCACGTACGGAGCGGTCGACTGCGGCGGGTACGTCGCCACCCTGCTCCTCGCCGCGCAGGCGCTCGGCATCGCCGCCGTCCCGCAGGCCGCCGTCGCGATGGCCGCCGGTGCCGTCCGCCGCGAACTCGGTATCTCCGACGAGCGCGACATCGTGTGCGCGATCTCCTTCGGCTACGCCGACGAGAGCCACCCCGCCAACACCTGCCGCACCGACCGGGCGAGCCTGGACGACGCCGTGCGGTGGGTGGAGGAGTAACCACCCCCAGGGGTCCTGGCCCGGGGCGCCCGGGCGACGGAAGGTGGAACTCACCACCTTCCCCGCCCGAGAGGACACCCCGTGCACCGCATCGAAACCGAGGAGCTGCTCCGCCGTTGGGTACCGCGCGCCGTCGCCGGTGAACCGCACGCCGTGGGCGTGGTGGTGAGTTCCGTTCGCCCCCATGTGCTGAGCTTCTGCGCCGCGCGTATGGACGAGGGCACCCGCGCGCACACTCCGGCCGAGGACGTCACCCAAGAGGTGTGCCTCGCACTGACGCGGGCACTGCCGCGCTACCAGGATCGCGGTGCGTCGCTGCTGCGCTTCGCGTTCGGGATCGCCACGCACAAGGTCGCGGACGTCCGGCGCAAGGCTGCGCGTACCGTGACGCCGCTGCACGACGTCGCCGGCCCCGGGCCCGAGGAGGGCGTGCTCGACGAGGAGCTGCGTTCCGCGGTCCGCCGGCAACTCGCGCTGCTGCCGGAGCAGCAGCGCCGCGTGGTGCAGCTGCGGATCCTGCAGGGCTACAGCGCCGAACGCACCGCCGCGATGCTCGGCACCTCGGTCGGCGCCGTCCGCATCGCCCAGCACCGCGCCCTGCAGCGAATCCGGTTGCAGCTCAGTCGTGCTGAGCGCGCAGATACCGTCCGAAGTGCGGCACGGTGAATCCGATGAAGCCCCGTTCGGCGGAGTAGATGAGCCCCTTCTTGATGAGCCCGTCCCGCGCGGGCGACAGCGACGCAGGCTTGCGGCCGAGTTCGGCCGCGATCTTCGACGTCGCGACGGGACCGTCGTCGCCGGAGAGGTCGGCCATGGCGCGCATGTACTCCCGCTCCGCGGGGGTGGCGCGCTCGTACCGGGAGCCGAAGAACCCGACGGCGAGTTCCTCCTCGGCGGCGGGCGCGCCGACGCGCACGTCGTCGGCGGTGATGGGGCTCGTCGCCGCGACGTCCCAGGTCGCCTTGCCGTAGGCCTGGACGAAGTAGGGGTATCCGTCGGCCGTCTCGTACAGCGCGTCGAGCGCCTCCTCGGTGAAGGTCACTCCCTCCCGCTCGGCCGGCGCGATGAGCGCGATGTCGGCGGAGCCGCGGTCGAGCCGGTCGATCCGGTGGTAGCTGAACAGCCGCTCCGAGTAGCTCTTCGACGCGGAGAGCACCGCGGGCAGGTGCGGCAGCCCGGCGCCGACCACGATGAGCGGTGCGGCGTCCTGGCTGAGCTCGTGGCACGCCCCGCAGATCGCGGAGATGTCCGGTGCGCCGAGGTCCTGCATCTCGTCGACGAACAGCGCGATGCCCACGCCCACGTCGCGGGCGAGCCCGGAGGCGTCGATCAGGAGTTCGACGAGGTCGATCTCGAGGTCGCCGGTGTCGGCGCGGCCCTTGACCGCGGGGGCGTCGATGCCGGGCTGCCACCGCTCGCGCATGCCCCTGTCCGCGGTGGCCCGCAGCGCGAACGACTTGAGCACGCCGAGGAAGTACTCGACCGATTCGGGGTGCGGATGGGCCGGGGCGATCTCGCGCACCGCCATGTGCAGCGCCGACGACAGCGGCCGGCGCAGGTCCTGGTCGGGCCGGGCCTCGATCTTGCCGGTGCCCCAGCTCCGCGAGATCGCCGCGGAGCGAAGCTGATTGAGCAGGACGGTCTTGCCGACGCCGCGCAACCCGGTGAGCACGACGCTGCGTTCGGGGCGGCCGCGGGCGATCCGTTCGAGCACCACGTCGAAGGCGTCGAGCTGCTTCGCCCGGCCGGCGAGCTCGGGCGGGCGCTGCCCCGCGCCGGGAGCGTACGGGTTGCGGACCGGGTCCATCGGTCGATGGTAACGGCGCCGCGCGTGGACACCGCCTCCTTGCACCGCGTGTCGCGGGACATCCCGGATGCGGACATTCGCATAATAGACTTTGACATTCGTTTGCAATAACGCGTAGATGTTCCGGCATGAAGTCCTCCCGAAGTCTCGCGCTCACCGCCGGGCTGGCCGCCGTGCTCGTGGCCGGCTGCTCCACCTCCACCGCCGAGGACGCCCCCGCGGCCGCCCCGAACGCAGCGTCGTGCTCACCGGGTTGCGCGGCGTCGGCAAGACCGTCCTGCTCAATCAGCTTCGCTCCGCGGCGATCTCGCGGA
>NZ_JAALEG010000101.1 GCF_011058165.1 Rhodococcus aetherivorans | reverse complement strand
ATCCTCCGGTTGGCCGGTCACACCAGCATCGCCACCGCCCTGCGGCACCACAGCCGCAACCCGCACCGGCCGATCGACCTACTTCACACCATCTGACATGCAATTACATGACTTTGCCGGGGCCCTGGGGGCCAGTACGGCTACGAGGCTGGCTGGCTCGGTTACCCGAAAACCGACGAGGTCGTTCTCAACGGAGGACGCCTCCAGGACTTCCAGGGCGCGACAATCTACTGGCCCGTGCTTACGGGGGCCCACCCTGTTGGCGGCGCCATCCGTGATCGATGGGCCCAAACCGGCTGGGAAGGCGGGCCCCTTGGATATCCCACCTCAGATGAGATCTGGGTCGGCCACAACAACGAAGGCCGTATGAACCGCTTCGAACGCGGCGTCATCTACTGGTCGCCCACAACCGGCGCGCATTCGGTCCGGGGCGACATACTCGAACAATGGTCTCTGGCCGGATATGAAAAAAGGCTCTACGGGTATCCTACGAACGAGGGAGTTGACGACGGAACTGGATGGTTCACACAACAATTCAGCAATGGATCAGCCGCCGGCGAGATCAGTGTGCCCGTCAGTCCACCTCCAGTGGATTACATTCAGTTCGATACTCGCGAAGAGGCATTGGCATATTTCGAAAGCCTCCAAAACGGACAATCCGCGCCCGACTTACCGCAGCCGGAGAGGCTCAGCCCGATGGGACTGAACCTCGGGCCCTGCGAACTTAAGCGGCTCTTCGTAGTTAGCAGTGGCATTGATGCCGGCTGGGTGTGCTCCGCCGGGAGCGGCGGGTGCAGGCCCACCGTACCCGGCGCCGTTGATTCTCGGGATTGCGGAATCCGAACGCAATCCGTCCGACGTGCTTGACGATCCGGTTGTAGCCTTCGCTGCGCGCGTTCGACAGACCCGTCTGGATGGCCCGGACGATGGGGTCCTGCCAGGTCTCGACGGTGCGGGCCAGCGCGGTGACCTCCGGCACCGAGCAGGCGGCGCAGAACTTGTAGAACCGATACAGGGCGGCTCGGATCTCGTGCCGCAGCCCACCGCGACCGGTGCACGCGAGCAGGTCGCGTAGCAGTTCCTTGGCGATCCAGGCGGCGGCGATCTCCTCGCTCGGGTCGGCGGCGAGCAGCTTGGTGAACAGTTCGGTGCGCTGCTGATCGGTGAGGGTCTCGGCGCCGCGCAGCAGCCGGCGGCGGTTGATCCACTCGACATCGGACTTGCGTCCGCGCCGACCGCGGTGGGTCTGGGTGACCCGCCGGCGCACCGCATCGACGACCTCGTTGGCCTTCTTGACCAGGTGGAACCGGTCGACCACCAGCTCGGCGTGCGGCAATGCCTCGCGCACCGCCTTGGCGTAGACCGAGGACAGGTCGATGGTGACGTGGGTGATCTGCTGTCGCCACTGCTCGTCGCGTGCGTGCAGCCAGTCGAGCACCGTCGCCGAGCTGCGCCCGTTGACCTGGGCAAGCAGGCCCTGGTCACCGGTGACGTCGACCAGTCCGGTGTCCCACCGGTCCACCCACCGCCGGGCGCCGGTGACCGGGTCGGTCTCCCACTTCGCCTTGCCGCGGCGGGTCTCGTCGATACCGAGCACCGTCACGGGGGCTGGTTCGTCGTCGAGTGCGGTGTCGGCGACGGCGACGACCCGATCGTGGACCGTGTGCCAGGCGCACCGGTACTCGGCGGCGACCGCGGCCACCGAACGGTCGTCGTCGAGGACGGCCGCGGCCATCATCGTCTTCGCCCGCGGGGTGACCCTGCTGCGGGGCGGGATGCCCGGCACCGACTCGGTGAACACCTTCCGCCCGCAGGAGATGTTGGTGCACAACCATTTCCGCTTGTTCCATTCGAGCCGGGGACGGTCGGGGCCGACCTGCACATCGCGGGGACGGGTGGTGACCCAGCCCTTCGACCGTGTCGACGTCTGCCCGCACTGCGGGCACATCCCGACCCACCGGGGGTCGGTGCCGAGCCGGACGATCCGGCTGCCGTCGTCGACGCGCCGCACCGATTCGACGACGACGCCGTCGAGATCGAGCAGCAGTGAGCCACTACTGTGGAGCATGCCCGCGTTCCTTGCTGGTCTGGTTGCCTGAAGAACACCCAGCTCACAAGGGCGCGGGCCCTTTTTCAATCACCGACACGGCACGGGGTCGGACGACATCACGCCCCTACCAACTGCGAAGAGCCACTTAAGCCAAACTGGATTCATTGGCGGACCAAGAGCGGACCCGGGAAGGGCTACGGTGTGGTCGGATTCAAGCCGACAACCGAATGCGAGACGCCTGTATCGAGCATCACCCACGAGACGGAACTGAAGTACCAGTATTACGGCTGGTGGTACACGACATCTGGGATAGTCGATGTCGAAAGCTCCACCGGAGCATCCACGTCCTACCTGGAGTCCAAGAACGTGGCCCACGCCTGTACAGGTGAGGTAGAAACCTGGTTCTGGGGGGTCGTTACCGGCCGGATCAGCTATATGGGTAAGAATTACTGGGCGGTCGTCTATCCACCAAAGAAGCGCTTAAACTGCAAGGTGTGATCAGGCAAGACCGGATCGCCCCCGACGACGAACTCCGAAACGATCAACCCGGCGCATTTCTGCGGGGAAGAGCCGGAGACCTCCTCGACGCAAGAAGCAGCGAAACCCTGTTTATGAATTGCGACTTGGAGGTCTTCGGGGTTTTCAGACAAAGGCAACTTCCGGGCACGGTCTCGCCACGTCAAATATTGGAATGAAATCTTCCCGGAGTTTCGGTATCGTTGTTCATTTTCTGATTGCGGACGCTACCGCGCGACGGTAGCGTCCATGTGATGACAGATTCGGGGCAGTCGTGGTGGGTGGATTACAACGCCAATATTCTCCGCGCGCGCGAAGCTGGCTGGGACGGGAACGAGCCGTTGCTCTCGCGAGAGATGTGCGAACTGCTCGATGACGTCGACGCGGCGTTCGCGGTCACCGGCGCGGACACTCCGGGATGGCCGAACCCGTACGAAGGTGGTCCCGGACCGGACGAAGAGGCGTACGAGCGTTCCACCCATCCAGAGCGGTTCCGGATCGTGGTGGCCAGGGCGCAAGCGTGGACGAAGGTACTCCTCAACCGCGGCCTGGCGCGAGAAGCATCGCGTATCGACTGGGCGCTTGCGCCCCTGGAGACCGGCGGTGCCGACACTGTCCTCAAGCCAGCCGCCGAGGGTGCGGTTCCACTGGTGCTGAGGACGCACGCACCGATGAACCCTGACCATCCCTTCAACATCACAATCGCTGCGGGCGACCCCGCGGTGGCGTTGGCATCGATTCCCGACTGTGCTTGCGACGGGTGCGACCGCGGATCCGCTTATCTGCTCAAGGACATGGACATGTTGGTAGTCTCTGTCGTCGACGGGTCGCTCGACGTCGATCTTGGAGACGACTACTACTGGGTCCGTACATCGTTCAAAGCCAAGGGCAGCGGGATCCAGGATCGCCACACACGGACTGCTTTTACGGCCGCACCGTGGCTCGTGAACTGGGCATCACGCCCGCTGCAGGCACGTCCAAGTCTGCGTCGACCTTGGTCTCCGACATGAGTTGCGGCACCCGCAATAGCTGAGCATGACCCACAAATGGGACAACTTCTGCGCGAGGCGAGGCGCAGGAGAACTACGCCCAAAGAGAGTTAACGACGCTTACTGGCACGTCGCTGCTTGTCCCTGCGCTCGATTACACCCGGCGGTCTCTCTGCTCAACATGACCAAGACCGGGCTGGTGAGCCCGATGCTCAAGTTCTTGATCCCGCGTCTGCTGCTGACGCAACTGCTGTTCGTGCAGCCGAGCGCGTTGGCGCTCGACGTGCATCCAGTCGAGTGCGGCGCGGCGGTCGTTCGGTCGACCCCCGGTAAGGGTGTCCTCGTCGGTGATGTGGTGGGTGCTGCGGTAGGCGGCTGCGTCCGCGATGGTGGTCCGCCACAGGGCAGCGTGTTCGGGATCGTCGGGGCAGCGGCCGAGGGTGGACTGTGCCCAGGTCGGGGCGGTGTCGTCAGTGAGCTGGTTGCGGTAGTCGCGGCGCAGATCGGCGATGGTCTGGTAGTCCTCGCGGATCTGTGCGGCGAGATCGGGGTCGAGATGGTCGGCATCGGTCACGGGCGCGATGATCCACCCGGGGGCGTCGGGGTGGGTGAGGTCGCGGCCGTCGGCGGCGATGCGGTCGAGTTCGGCGAGCAGCACGGTGGCCGGGGCTGTGGCTCCGGCCCGCTCCGCGAGGTCGGCCACGAACTCCTCGACGCTCGCTCCGGTGATGCGGTGGATGTGTTCGATGCGTCCGGCGATGGCCTGTGCTCGTTCGTCGTCGGTTTGCAGCGCGAGGGTCGGCAGGTGCTCGGCGATGGTGTCCTGGTGCTCGGTGAGCCATGCGGTGTTGCGGCGGGCGATCAGCTCGGTCAGCGGCTTGGCCATGTCGGAACGCAACGCGGCGGCGGTGGTGTCGACACCGTTCTCAGCCAGGCGCTCGTGGTGCCAGGTCAGGAGGTTGACCGGGTCGACACCGGCTTGGGCGGCGCGGTGGAGCTGGCGGGCGAGCAGGCGTGCGGAGGCCTCTTCGGCGATGCGAGTGCCGAGTTCGTCACCGAATGCGGCGGTAGCGAGAGTGCGGACCCGCTGCGTCTCGAGCAGTGCGGAAGCGTCGCGGTAACGGCGGATCACCTCACCGATGCCGGTGTCGGCAGCCTTGGCGTGTTCGGTGACCTCGGTGTAGCGGCGGGCGCATTCGACCGCGAAGTCGTGCATTTCCGCGTCGGTGCCCAGCGGGTCGCGGATCGGTAGCGGCGGCAATGTCGGGTGTTCGGTGAACTGGCCGACGATGGCGCGGGTGCGGTGGGCGAGGACCGATCCGATGTCTTTCGCTCCGGCGACGGGGCCTTCGGCGAGTGCGTGTCCGAGGAGTGTGCGGGTGCTGTGGCCGTGGTCGTGGGCGTCGGCGAGGACCTGGCGAAGCTGTGCCCATCCCTCGGTGCCTTCGATGGTGGCAGCGATGTGTTCGGGCAGGGTGCGGCGCATCTCGGTCTCGAGTGCGCCGTCGCGGAGGCGGCGTTGGGCGGCCAGATATGCCTCGCGCAGCCGTTCCGGGTCGGTGGCGTGGGCGGCTTGTTCGGCGAGTTCTTCGGTGGCGGTGCGGTGGCCGTTGTCGGTGGCGACGACGGTTTCGAGGATCATCCGGCCGGTGGAGACGTTCTTGTCTTCGAGGTGCGGACGCTCGGTGTCGAGGTTGACGGGCACGTCGACTGGGACGTAGATCCGGTTGTCGGTGCGGGCGCGGGTGACGGCCACATACAGCCCGGAGCGGTCCATGTCGGGGTTGATGATGGCGTGGGCGGTGTCGACGGTGACGCCCTGGGCGCGGTGCACGGTGGAGGCGTAGCCGAGTTGCACGTGGGTGCTGATGTAGTCGGCCGGCAAGGTGATGACGCCGCCGTGTTCGAAGTGCCGGACGGTCATCACACCGCGTTCGGACACGACGTCGAGCACTTCCCACAGGTCGCCGTTTCGCACGAACGCTCCGGCCTTCTTTCCGCCGGAGGGGTTCAGATCGCGGCGGTTGCTGCGGGTGAGCACGATGTCTCCGCGGCCGGCGGTGTGTTCGTCGGCGAGGGCGACGGTGGTGGATTCGTCGCTGGTTCCGTCGTGGCGGCGCACGGCCTGGACTTGGATGTTGGCTGCCGTGACGTCCTCGCGGGTGGGCAGCATGACGATGGATTCTTTGCCGTCGGCGAGGTCGTGGAGGTAGTTCTCGACGGCCTGGCCGATCATTTCTTCGCGCGTTCCTTCGCGCACGAGATCGCGTTCGTAGATCAGATCCAGACCGGTGGAATCACCGGATCGCAACAGCATCGAGTTTTCGGCTTGGGCGGTGTCGTTGCCGAATCGGACCACGGTGTCGAGCTCAGGGGCGTCGGTGCTGCGCGCCAGATAGCGCAGCATTCCGCCGGTCTCCACAGCGTCGAGCTGGGCCGGGTCACCGAGCAGGCGGACGACTGCGCCACGTTCCTTGGCGATCTCGACGACGGCGGCGAGGTCGAGGGTGGAGGCAAGGGAGGCTTCGTCGACGAGCAGCATCGTGCCCGGTGCGATGTCGATGCTGGCCGGAAGTGTGCCGGGGCGACTGCCGACGAGACCACGCCAGGGGTAGGTCAGGGAGGCCAGGGTCAGGCCGGTGACACCGACTTCTTCGCCGAGTGTTTCGGCGGCAACTGCGGACGGTGCGAGCGCGATGACATTGTGGCCTTCGTTCTGCCATGCCTGCACGACGGCCTTCATGCTGGTGGTTTTTCCGGTTCCTGCGGGTCCGACACCGACGGCGAGCAGCGCCCCGGATTGCAGGAAGTGTTCGGTCAAGGTGCGCTGGCCGGCGTTGAGGTTGCGCCCGGTTTCGGCGCGCATCTGCTCGTATACCTGATGGATTGAGGCGGTGCGGGCGGTGAAGACGGTGGGTTCGCTGGTGGCCGATACCAGCATCGTTTCGGCGTCGAGGATGCGCTGGGAGCTGTGTTTGTGGCTGCCGTGGTGGGACAGTACGAAGTCGCCGTTACGTCGGCGCAGACGCCTCGGGATCGCGGGCAGCTCGGCCCGTGGGGTGGTCACTGATAACTCCATGACCTGGCTGGTGAGTCGATCGACCGCGTTGCGGTAGGTGTCGAGGTCGGGGAATGTCTCGCCGCCGAGGTGGGCCTGGACGGCGGAGATGATGTGCGGCAGTTGCCAGCGCGAGCGTTTGGATTCGAGCTTGGTGATTACGTCTCGGGCATCGTCGTCGAGGCTTCGACGCTGCGGCATCGGTGCGTGATCGGCGGCGAAGGCGTCGCGGACGAGCTGGTCGACGGCCTCGTTGCCACCGAGGATTTCGGCGGCTTTCTCGCGCCATTCTGCGCGCATCTCCGCGAGTGATTTCGCGTCGGCCTTGCCTTCGCGGGTATCGAGGGTGGCCTGCTGATAGAGCTGATACATCGTCTTGGCGTCGGGCATCCGCTGGTACTTGGCGCGGTACTCGGCCATGAGTTCGTCGCGGCGGACCTCGATTGCGCTGCGGCGGGAGCTGAACACCTCAAGCATATTGCGGGGAATGGCGGCCAGTTCGACGACGGGTTGCTTTCCCTGCTCGATCTCGCGGTAGGTCAGCTCAAGACCGAGTTCGGTGCTCAGGCGCTGCATCACTTCGGCGTTGAATCGCTGCGAGGCGGCGACAGCGAAGCGGAACATTGTCGATCCGTCGACGGCACGCCACTTGCCGTCTTCGGCGGCCTGGGTCTTGATCGACACGACAGCGTGGGTGTGCAGGTTGGGGTCCCCGCAGCGGGAATCGAAGTGCTTGTAGAGGGTGGCAACGAAGCCGTTGGTGTCGATCTGCTCCTCGCCGTTACGGCCGACGCGGGTGAAGCAGGCGTTCTCTTCGAGCCACCGGAGGGTGTCTTTCACCGTGGCATCGACGATGCGCTCGATCTCGATGCGCGTCTCGTTCGGTGCCAGTGCCCACAGGCTCGACACACTCTTGGGCGGTGTGAAAACCAGGTCGTGTCCCGCTACCGGGTGGCGGACTTTGCCCTTCTCGTGGGCGATCCAGTTCCGCAGTTCGGCTTCGTTTGCCACCGGTCGGCCGTGCTTGTCCTGGAACATCCCTCCGGCGATGCGGTCGAGGATCGCAGCGGATTCATCCCGGCTCGGGGCATGTCCGTGGGTGTCGGTGTACTCGGCGATCTCGGCCGCGTGGCGGTCGAACAGCTCGACGTCGTTCTTGAAGGTCGGGAACTTCCGTCCGAGTCGAGCGAGCCGGATTGCGTCCTCGGACGGGACGCCCCGGTCGATGAGTTCGGCGATCAGGGCGTCGGCATTTGGGTGGAGTCCTTCGCCGAACAGGGCCTTCATTTGCGTCTCGGTGACGACATCTCCGGCGGAGATCCGGTCGGCGTTCTCGACGTGGATGTCGTCGAGAAGGTCGTTCAAACCGTCCACTCCTGAGCCGAACCATTCGCCGGGCGGTGTGCCGTGCGCGGTGTAGTAATCGGTGAGTTCTGCTCCACGTTTACGCTCGCGGTCGGCTGTGGCGACCTGACGTGTCAGGTACTCGTAGCCGTCCGCTGCGTGCAGGACGTGGAGGGTCATCACGGGCTCGATCTTAGCGGTACGAACGCGCAGGTTGGGAGCAGGTTTCCCGAATGTCAGTAAAACTGCAAGAGGTGTGTCCCATCTCTTCTGGTGCTGATACCCGGATACGGTGCGATGTAGATCGGTGTAGCCGGCGGTCGCAGACCGCTCCGGCGGAGACACGGGTTTGGTCGGGACGCTGGCTTAGACTCGGCGTGAGTTGTTGTAGACGGGAAGGGTGTCGCAGTGAGTGGTTCGGGGGATGCGGTGCACAACGGGACGAAGGTGATCTCGGCGCGCAGTCAGGCACGGTCGAAGTTGTCGGAACGGCGCGCTGAATTGCTCAAGCGGATCAGCGACAACCAGCGCGACCTCGAGCGCGCGTTGGCGTCGCTGGAGAAGGTGGACAAGGCCGCCGCTCGTCGTGATGCGGCGATCGCCAAGGCGAACGAGGAGTTCGAGAAGAAGAAGGCTGCGGCCGAACTCGCGGCGGGCAGGTCGCTGGCGCAGGTTGCTGGACGTGGCGAGACCGCTACCTCGATCTCCGAACTCGTCGATCTGGACGTGGCGATGGTGCGCCGGTTGGTGAAGCTGGCCGAAGAGAACAACGACTCGACGCCTCCCGCACAAGGATCGAGCAGGGGCGGCAGTGAGGCGAAGGCACCGACGCCCGACGTGCCGGTAGCTGCTTCCGGCTCCTGATCGGGCAGCAAGCAACGGCGCGAGGTCAGAGACGGAGCCACTGTGCGGTGGGAGCCAGGAGACGAGATCGAACGGACTCGCTTCTTCCAACGCGTGGTGTACGGACCGGACTTGGATTCCTGTCACCTCTGGATCGGTGCGCTCGTTGACGACGGCTACGGACGGTTCTGGATAGCTCGAGACGGTCATCAGATCGTGGTGCGGCCGCACCGTTACGCCCTCGCTGTGGAGCTGGAACGTGGCCTCGACGACGACGAAGTGGCGATGCACCGGCGTTGTGACAATCCGCTGTGCGTCAACACGGGCGACGGTGATGCCTTCGCTGCCCATGTGGTGCTCGCGTCGGCCGCTGAGAACATGGCGGACATGGGGCGTAAGGGCCGCGGCGGGGGCCCCCGGTTGTGGTTCGGTGCCGACCGCACCGAACGTGCTCGACGCTCACGAGCGGTGCGCGATGCGGTGTTGCGATATGGCTGGGATCAGCACGCGATCGAGACAGCCCTGTACGACGGGGCGCAAGGAACGCTGTGGTAGTTGGCAGGCGATCGTCATCTGATGTGTCGAGGCGATTGGTGCGACCACGGTGGATATTCGATGATGAGAGATGACCGCTGCACGCGAGTCGAGGCGGTTTCGGAGACGTTAGGGGTTCTCATGCAGCGCAGTGAAGCGGAAGCGGCATTGCTCGATGCCGTCCTCGAGGTGATGCCGATTTCGGATCTGGCCCTCGATGCGGCGGTCGCCGGCATACCGGTGCTGGACGTACCCTGCACTCGCGGCATCGACATCTGCTTCTCGGATAAGCCGGACATTCTCTGACGGCTCGCCTGAATCGCACCGTGACGATGCGCGGTCGTCGCACGGCGGTTGGACGTCGTCCCGGCACGGTGGCGCGGCTCCGTGCGCGAGCTGCGGGAGAAGCCGGGCGAAGGGGCTCGATGCCCTGAGCTCGGCCCTGCGCGCTGCGGAGGTGCGGGCGGGTTCGTTGGTGGGTTGGAGATAGGGCGAGGCCCCCGCACCGGATCGGTGCGGGGGCCTCGTGCTGGGTTGTCAGTCCTCGGGGGTGAATCCGAATTCGGGGAGGACGTTTCGACCGGCGTCGAGGACTTCTTGCACTCCCTTGGCGTGCAGGCCGTGGTCGACGACTTGGCGGATGAGAAGAGCGAGCTTGGGGATCTGGGTCTCGTGCGCTACTCCGTTCTCGATGGCGTCGAGGGCGACGGCGGCGCGGACTCCGTAGCCGTGTGCGTAGGCGACGGCGGCGAGGACGGACAGGATCGTAAAGCGGGCGTAGCCGGAAGTCTTACGGGCGGCGTCGGTCAGGATGGCGACGGCGGCGACGTTGCGGGAGAAGTACAGGGCCACGTCGCGGGCGCGGGGGTTGTCGGTGAGGGTGATCGCGACGGCGACGGCTTCGGGGTAGGTCAGCTCGCGGGGCGCTTCGATCGCGTCGCGCAGCGTCTCGAGGTTCGCGGCGTCGGTGATCTCGGGAGCCTGGGCGCGGGCCTGGCGCGCGCCCCACTGGCGCTCGAACAACACTCCGAGGTCTTCGGCGGGCGCGAGTTCGGCGGCGAGAGCGTCGCGGCTGGGGGCAATGGGTGCGCGGCCGTCGATGACTCCGAGGACAGCAACGGTACTCGCGAGGATGTCGCCGAGTTCTCCGGATTCGGCGCTGGGGAAGTTGAAGAAGGTCTCACCGGCGGTGTACTCGGGCAGGACGGCGGCGATGGGCACGGCCAGACCGAGTGTGTAGGCGTGGCGGGTGGCGGCGAGAAGGGTTTCCTCTGCGGTGTCGCCGTTGGGGTGGATGCTGACGAGCGCGGCGATGGTGGCGTTGAAGTCGGCGGATTCGACGGCGGCCATGAGCTTGTCGAGAGCGACAACGGCGGTGGCGTTGTCGTGGTCGAGGCGGGCGAAGGGGCCGGTCGTTCCCTGGGGATCGATCAGGGCAATGACGAGGGATTCGTTCGGGACCATGCCGAGGAAGGCGGGGATGCCTTCGATGAACTGAGCGGTGTTGAGGCGGGTAACGGGGCCGTTCTCGTTGTTGTTCATGACTCAAGTTTACATCTGTTTTGATGATTTTTCGATGTTTCGTTGGTGTCTTTCGGGTGCTTTTCCGGTGATGTCGGTCACACGTTTTATGGGTCTGACCTGCGGTTTTTCGGGTGTAACGGGTGGTTCGATGGCGGTGGTGGAGCGGGTACCTCGGTCGGTCGGTGTGCCCTGGTGAACCGGGCGCGGTGACTGCCGGGCAAGGGCGGGTTTTCCCTTGCTCGGTGGTCGGCGGGTCCGGTAGGGCCGTGGGTGGCGACCGGGCGCGGTACACGCGGAGCAGCGGGAACCTTGGGAGGGAGGGACAGGGGTCCCGGGGGCGGAGCCCCCGGGGATCGGTAGAGCCGACACACGGCAGACGAGCCGGGGCACACTCCTAGCCAGGGCGAGGGGGCGCCGTCCGCCGGCCGCGGGAGCATACGTTTGCCGGCCCCGAGACCAACGAGGCAAAGATCCGACTGCCACACCGACCCTCGAACACACTGCTCGTCGACACCCGAGACGACCCGAAGGGGGTCCGGGGGCGGATTTCCCCCGGAGACAGGACACTTTCTCGGCCTCGACATCCCGAACCGAGACCGTCTCGGAGCCAGTCGGCGTCGGGTGGTTCACTACGCTCATGACGTTCCATGCGGTAGCTGCACTTGTGATGATTTCGGGTCCGGCCGACACCGAACAAGAAGTTGAAGCAGTCAGGGCCACCATCGCGAAATGGAACAGCAGCCACGCCAGGGATGAGGGCGTCGTGTTCGTCCCCCAGCACTATTCGACCGATACGGTCCCGGTCCTACGTGCAGGTGTCGATGGTCAGGCGATCATCAACGAGCAGATCACCAATCATGCAGACGTGATCCTCGCGTTGTTCAAATACCGTCTCGGCACCCCGACTCCGCGGAACGAATATTCGGGCACCGTCGAAGAGGCCGAGGCTCGGAGTGAGACCGGGATGGCACACATGTTCTTCTGGCAGGGCGACAGCCTCCCGATGACGATCGCCGGCAGCACCGAGAAGATGGCGGACTGGGGCAAGCTCAAGACGTATCGAGAGACTTTCCACGAAAATACGAGCGGGTTGTATCACACGTATAACTCGCTTGAATCCTTGATCGATAAGGTTGAGGCAACACTTTGGCATGACGCTCGAATTCTGAAGACTAGAGGAAATACGCTTCAGCCAGTCCCCGCTGCGTCTGTTTCAAAACTGGATCTCGAAGTCTCTCTGGACGAAAATGAAGTTTGGCATCATCCGGATCTTCCCGAGTTCATCGAAGTGCTCATTGATAACGAATTGGAACGCGAGAAGAAGCGGGAAGGAATTCCCTCAGCCAATGACGTAATTGCCCGTTCCTTCGTCTCCATTAATTCAGGCTCATCGGTTAACCCAGCCGAAGAAATGGAAGGATGGACCGCTCGCACTCGCGCAAACTTGGCTTCTTTCGACGAAAAGATTGCAGCGGCAGCGGCACTCCCTATAAAGGTCGCACTTTCTACTTCCAAGGTCCTCAAAGACCTGGAAGTAGAGTTCGTGTTCTACGGCGTGCGCGGGCTCGATCCCACCGAGGACAGATTCACCGATATATGGACCCCTTTGCGGAGATCCAAGAGTTCACACCCTCCGTTTGGCGTCCACGTACCAGATTTTCCAGCTTACAATCTAATTCTTCATTCATCCTGGGACACCGTTGGAGACGACGTTGTCCTTACCGTTAGTGTTCCCGACCTTCGTAGACAGGTAAAGCCCTACGAGTCGGAGCCCGCGGTGGTTTTGATGGTCCCTTTCGATCAAACTGGGATCGAGGAAATTAGATATTCCTGGCGTGCCACAGCTATGAATGTGGAAGGGGAGGCAGAAGGTGATGGTTCTCTCCCCGTTATGCAGTCAGGACGCGAGGACGTGATCGAGTGGATGAAGTCGCATTTATAAAGTCGACTCGTCTCGTGCACGGCGCAGCGTTGCGTACATCGCAGAACGCGAGAGTCCGCTGATCTCGCAGAGCTGGCCGGCGGTGTATTCGCCGGATTCGTAGTCGGCGAGCAGGCGTTTGCGCTGCAAGGCGGACAGCTTCGGTTGCTTGCCTTTGAGTCGGCCGGCCTTCTTCGCTTCGGCCATGCCTTCGCGGGTGCGGGCGCGGATGAGGTCGGATTCGAACTCGGCCATCAGCGACAACATGCCGAAGAAGAGTTTGCCGGTGGGATCGGTCGGGTCGTGGACGGAGCCGCCTATGCTCAGGCGGGTGCCTTTGGCCTCGAGTTCGTCGGCGATCGCCCGGAGGTCGACGGCGGAGCGGCCGAGGCGGTCGAGTTTGGAGACGACGAGGGTGTCGCCTTCGCGGCAGGCGGCGAGTGCTTCACGCAGACCGGGTCGGTGTCGGTTGCGGCCGGTGTAGCCCTTGTCGGTGTAGATCCGGTCGTCGGGGACTCCGAGGCGTTTGAGGGCTGTGCGTTGCGCTCGCAGATCTTGGCCCGCGGTGCTGCATCGGGCATAGCCGATCAGGATTCCGTCCATGAGGCGACGATAGTGCTGTTTAGGTCAGCTGTACGAGACCAACATGCAGGACGGTTAAACAGGACGGTCGCACGGCCGCCTTCCGCAGGACACGATCGAGTGCCGGACCGTTTCGGGGTGTGCTGTTTGAGGATCGTCAAACAGCACACCCGCGCTGTCCCCGCAAACTTCCGCTACCATGAGATTAGTTGCAATTATTGTTTAATAATTAGGAGTAAATCATGGACAGTTATAGCGAGTTGCGAGCGGCGGTAGTGGACGCCGGCGTCTACACCACGACGATGGAAACGCTGAAGCGGATCCAGGACGCGGGACGACTGGGGATCCACGTTCGATCCGCCATCAGCCGGGCCTTGGCCTCTCACGGGATCGGACACCTCCCCGCCGAGTTGCCACCCAATCAGGACGACGAGGTCCGCCTCTACCTGCTGGGCACTCCCATTGCCGATGTGGTGAGCGCCGTCCTGAATCCCAGCGAACGTGGGGATGCGATGTTGCGTTCCGTGGGCTCGTCCGACGCTCAGGAAAAACTCGCGGTGATCCGCGACATCGTGTGCAGTTCCTCCACTGAAGGAGCCTGACGTGACCGCACCTGCCGAGGATTTGGGGGCGGGCCGTGCATGTCTTCGTTGACGAGTCGAAGCGCGACGACTACATCCTCTGCGCTGTGACCGTCGTACCGTCCGGCGTCGACGAGATGCGCAAACGGATGAGAGAACTGTGCCCCAAGGGAAGCAGCCGACTCCACATGAAGTCGGTGGACAGAAAGACAGCGCCCAAGATCGTGACCGAGGTCGCGAAGTTGAATGCCGACAGCCGTTTGTATGTGGTCAAGTCACGCAAGCTTTCCGAACGTGAGGCGCGGGACCTCACGCTCACTGCAGCTGCTCACGATCTGGTGGAGCTGTCTGCGAGTCGAGTGGTCATCGAGTCGTGCGATCAAGATCGAGAGGACAATCGGGTGATTCGGCAGGCGGTAGGTCCGCAGGCCCCGTTCGAGTACCTTCACGATCGTCCGAGCAATCCGTTGCTGTGGCTTCCCGACGTTCACGCCTGGGCGTGGGGTCGGGGCGGGTCCATACGCCGCAAAATCGAGCATCGCATCGAGGTCATCACCCTCTGAGATGCGCGAAGGCCCTCTCCGGAGGGAGAGGGCCTTCGGTACGTGTGATGGGCACGCAAGGCTGGAAACCACCTGGTGGAGCTGCCCCGAGGGGTACTTACGCTCCGGAGACCTCCTACACGGACCACTTCCCTCGACTACTGTCTCGGGCACCACATACTGTACCACTTTTGTACCGTTTCAGTACTACTTCGATACTGGTTCGGCGCTACCTCGACGGCATCCGTGTATACGTTTGATCAGTCGGTTTCGAACCCCGCCTGGTCGAATTTGAGGACGGCGGCGTTCTCACGGACCGTGCGGATCTTGTTCTCGTCGAATCCGTTCGGGGTGGTGGCGGTGATCTCGACCCGGACTTCGAGGTGAACGCCGTCGGCTGCGGCGAGGTGTTGGATGATCTCGTTGGTGATCTTGTTGAAGTCGCGGGCGTAGAAGTCCGGGTGCAGGGCGGTGGACCCGAAGAATCGGGTTTTCGCCATCGGAGCGGTCCCCTCGGTTTCGCTGCGGCTACCGGTGTATGCGCCCGTGGTGGCTTGGACCGTCGCACCGGCGGTAGGTGCGGTCTCTTCGTCGCCCGCGGTGGGGCCACCCTCGTGCTGAGATGCGGTCTCGCCCTGTGCTGCCTGATACTCGGCGAGTTCGAGTTCGCGTTGCGCCTCGGCCCGGGAAGGCTGGACCAGCAGCAGCGCATCGGTGATCTGCGGCACGCTCACCTGATCGGACGGCAGAACCAGCCCGAGATAGTTCTGTCCGTCCCAGTCGACTGCCAGTGCGAAGCCGGTCTGTTGCCAGAACATCTCGTCGGACACCGACTGCACCCCGTGTTCGAGGACGGTGCGATCGCGCAACCTCGCCAGGTACGGGTAGGTGGTGTAGTAGTCCCACAACTGGCCGAAGCTGAGGTGGCCCTCCCGGTCCCAGGCGGCCTTGAGGGTGCCGGACAGGTCGTGGCGGATCAGGCCGGCGCTGCGCTGCAGGGTCAACAGCGATTCGTTGCGCAACTTCGCCGCTGCCCGGGCAGCCAGATCGGTGGTGGTGCCGTCGGCCTTGAACGCTTCGATCTCGAGGGGCTTGGTCGCATCGCGCTGGGTAGGGGCGAGCACCCAGTGATAGGTCTGCAACAGCCGGTCGGCGACGGCCTGATTGTGAGTGGCGACCCGGTCGACGGCCTGCTGCCGTTGCGCGGCCGTCAGGTTCAGGTCCTTGTCGGCGTTGTCGCGGATGTAGGACCAGGCCAGAAAGTCCCGGACCGCGCTGTCGAGTTCACCCCAGCGGGCGTCGTCGGCGGCCAGGAAGGCGACCATGTTGCGGTGGGTGCGAGCGGCACTGCCACGGTGCTCGGTGACGTCTTTCGCCCAGATCGCCGCCGGGGAGTCGGCCTTGGCCTTGCGGTTGTGCAGATACGCGGGCGGCACGATCACCAATCGCACCTCCGGCACGTCCGGCACGTCCGCCGACGAGTCGGGTGCGACGTGCACGCCGGCGAACCCGTCCGACGCCGTCTTGCGGTGATCCTGCAGTCGGCGCACGACTTCGGCCCAGACGTCTTCCTTGTGGAGGCGTTCGGCGTGGTCGCGGGCGGTGCGGGTGGTGTTTGCCTGGGTGTCGTACCAGTACAGCGACCCGGAGTTGTAGAAGTAGGTGGCGGTATTGGCCAGGTGGTTCAGCGCCGAATGGAAGTTACCCGGCACATCCCCGGGAAGGGCGGTTCCGAGGAAGATCCGTTGCTTGTCCAGGCCCTTGTGCGCGGAAGTGAGTGTGGGGGTGGCGCCCATAAAGACGGTGCGGGCCAGGCGTTGGGTGGTCAGGCGTTGGCCGAGCAGCTGGTTGGTGTTGTCGACCTGGGCTGGGGCGGAGTTCGGTCCGTCGACGTCGGTGTCGATCAGGGCCTTCCATTGGTCGTCGAGGTACTGGGTCAGTTCGGTGACGACCTTGTCGGCGCGTAGCGGGATCGATCCGGGCATGATCAGCGGGGCGGTGTCGTTCTCGCGCCAGAGCTGACCGACGATGACGTTCATCAACCGCAGGACACCGCGGGTGCGCTGGAAGCGTTCGAGGGTGGACCAGTCCTGGTAGAGCCGGTCGAACAGCTCCGGGTGGATCGGATAGGAGCGGCGGATGCGTTCCTCGTAGTCGAGTTCGCGGACCTCGCGGGGAAAGTCGCCGCTGTTCTTGACGTAGAACGCCACCATGGCCTTGGCGGTGGCGTTGATCTTTGCCAGGGCGGTGCTGTCCGGGGTTTCGAACAACCGGCGCCGGACGATGTGGAAGCTTTCCTCGGCGTTGGCGGCGCGCCACTGCTCGGCGACACGGCCGACGGCCTTGCGCAGCATCTTCAATGCTTCGCGGCCGTTCTGTCCCCCGACCTCTTCCTCGTCGCCGACGTACTCGCCGTCCTTCATCTCCGCCGAGGCGGGGATGGAGATCAGCACCAACGTGCCCGGGACGGCTTTGGCGGCCTCGGTCAGTGCTTGGGCGAAGGTGAACTGGGCATCGAAGGTGCCGTCGGGCAGCTCCTCGTGGCCGAACAACAGGCGCGCGTAGGCGACCCATTCGTCGATGAGGATCACCGACGGGCCGAACCGCAGGAACAGCTCGCGCAGTGCTTCGCCGCTGGGGTTGAGCCGGTTGGTGTCGGATTCGGAGACCATCGCATAGCCTTCGGCACCGCCGAGGTGCCAGGCCAGCAGACCGCCGATGGTGTTGATGCGGGTGCCGTCGGGCATCACCTTCACCGCACCGGCCTTGATCTGGGTGCCTACCAGCGCCACCCGACGGGCAGCCGGCAACTCGGTGCCGGCGAGCAGGTCCTGTACTTCCTGCGGATAGTCCACCAGCGGCCGGCCCGACGCCAGATGCCACACCGCCAGCATGGAGTGGGTTTTACCGCCACCGAAGTTGGTCTGCAGGTTGATGATCGGCGCGGCGTTCGGGTCACCGGACAGTCTCTGCATCGCCGGGACGAGCAGATCCTTCAAGCCTTCGGTCAGGTAGGTGCGGGCGAAGAACTCCACCGGATCGGTGTATTCGGGGTCGCCTTCGCCGCGGGAGACCATCGCCAGGTCTGCGGCGAACTCGGCGGCATGGAAGTTGCCGCTCTGCACATCCTGATGCGGGCTGAGCACCAGCCGCCACGGTTCGAGACCGTCGGCGCCGATCTCCGCCGCCGCGGAGGTCTTGACGACCTTGCGGTCCTGCTTTTCGGAGCTCAGACGCATGAGCTCGATCCGGGAGCGTCGGGCCTCATCGGCCTGGTCCGGCGCCCCGATCGCGCGGAGGAACCGCTCGGCGGTATCGAGGGCCCGATACGCGTCGTCGGCGGAGAACGATCCGTTGTGCGCCCAAGTGTTGCGCACATCCCGCAGCTCTGTCGCCCAGGATTGCTCGGTGCGGGAGAGGTGGTCGGTGAACGGATACCAGCCTTTTTGGATCTGGTTGGGGATCTGTTCGGTGATCATTCGCAGCCCGTTCTGCGGGTCGGTGCGCACATACGTCTTCGCCGCCCCGACGCCCTTGGTCTTGTCCCGCGCTGCCAGGAGCGCCGTCCAGTCCCCACCTTCCGGCAGTTTCTTGGCCAGTACGTAGGTGTGGAACTCGTCCAGCGCGGGCCCGAGAAGCTCGAAGATCCGACCGATGCGGTCGCGGTTGCTCACAGCCATGGCACGGTTCCTTCTAGGTGTCCAGCGTCAGCTGGGTCGACGCGGTGCGGGACTCGGCGACGATGTCGTTCCATGCCGTACCGAGAGAGTTGAACTCGATCGCAACCTGGGTGCGCTTGAGGTCCTCTGCGATGGTGAACAGCAGAAACGACAGCTCCTTGCACAGATCCCGATCGATCGACTCCGGCACCCGCGACAGCAACGCAGCGGCGGCCGGTACGCCTTTCTCCGACAGAGCGTGAGACAGGTGCATCACCACTTCCCATGTACTGATATGCGGGTCACTGCCCGGGTCATAATCCCTGACCGCATACATCTCCCCCAATGCAGCAGGGGACAGCAGCGCGACCTTCCCGGCGCGGCTGGTGAGAATGCCGGATCGTTCGAGGTGCTCAAGAGAGGCGTTGCGAGCTCGGGCCATGTTGTCGGCATCACCGAACTTGCCCGCGTCAAATCCGTGCTGGCGGAACCACGCGATCGCAAATCGCGTGTCCGAGTCGAAGTCGCCTTCCTGCTCTACGAGTACCTCGTCGAGAATCTCGTTGATCCTGGCCAAGGCAGCACGCACCGTCATCTTCGAACCGTCGTCATTTAGCACTCCGACGTAGCGGGAGAACACTGCCATACCAGGGCCGATTGCAGCCTGGGGCAGGTCCACCGGGGCGATCGCACCTTGCTGCAACTCGCGGAGTGCTTGCGGAAGTTCATCCTTTAGTGCATTGATGAATCCGCGTCGGTCGACGGTCGAAGCGGATTCTGTTCGGGGACGCAACGCCAGAACAATGGACGAGGCGAGAGCATTGGTTCCCTGCGACAGCATCCGGTTTCCGAGTTCGCTACGCATAGGCCAGGTAGCTGTAATCGCCCACCCTGAGTGAATCATTCCCTCTAGCAGGGTTTCCCAGCCTGTTGATGCCTCTCCATTGTCATTGGCGTCTTGTTGCTTGAAGGCGTAATACACCGTGATCGGAAAATCTAGCAGTGCAGACTGGCGAGCACGGCGGAATACCTCGCGGAACCCTTTCTCGAAGAAATGGTGTGCGCCGTCCTTGCCCTCGTGGCGGTAGGGGTTAGCGACGAGCTCCTCGGCCTTCGGGACAAGCATCGATCCCATCAGCTCGGGATGGATCGAGCGCAGCGAGCGGCGGAGCCAAACATAGAAGAAGTCGGACAGATCCGAGTAGCCGATGTTGTCGTAGTAAGGAGGATCAGTAGAGATGACGTGACCGGTGAATGCGCGATTGGTAGCAGAGGCATGAACGGCCGTTGCCGTCGCCGCTGCAGGCTGAAGATAATCGAGACACTTGGGAATAAACTTGAACGCAGGTCCCCAGCCACCGGCTGAGTTGCTAAAGCAGTTCGCATCGGCAAAGTCCCATGTCATCGGGATCGCTTGGCGAGCAAAGAAGTCTCCGACCTGCTCCTTACCCGCATCAGGCCGCCATCTGCATAACGAAGCTTGGTAGTTTGTGAATCTACTGACCCCTAGTCCCAGGTAGGTTGCCACCGCATCTGCATAGGCTGCCGCGCCGGTACCGCCCGCTTCGAGTCGGCCGCCTTCAGGTACACCAGCCGCGAGGGCGTTGGCGAGGACACGTTCGCGAGCGTCGCCGACTAGGTCACTGAAGGTGATCAGTGCGGTTAGCTGGCGAGAGGTGAACAGGTCAGCGAAGGTAGTCAAGCCATACGGCGGCGTCCAAATATCTTTCGGGTGATAACCGAGTTCCTGATCTGGCACATCTATGGGTCGCTCAACTTGTGCTGCAAGCTCGTGTTCAGGCGTGGGGTCCAGGTAGATGCGAGTTCGCCTGCCCTCGGCAACGGTAGCCATGAGTTGAGCACCCATACGCCCGGCACGACCTTCAGCTTTGATGTGTTCCCGCTCTACGGCTGCTCCGCAACCGATGCACACTGCCCCCGTACGTCCCACGGTGCCGTCAGTGTCCTTTGTCGGCCCCTTCTTTGGGTCGTGGCCGATGCTGAACTCCACCTTGCCGTCGACAACCGATGGGACGACGTAGGCTTCCTTGCCTTTCTTCTTGCCGAGCCACCACGACCGGACGAGGGGCATGGCAATGCCGCAGGCGGGGTTGGGGCAGGTGACGGTGCGGGCCCAAATCCATGCGATGACAGTGGCTTCGGTGCCGTCCGGAAGTTCCGCCTTCGGGTACAGGTGACCGATACGTTTTTCGGCTTCGTCGCGCATCCACTGCCCGTAGCGGCGGACGTCTTCGGCCAGTCCGGTAGCCCGCGGCCAGGTATTTATCTGTGCGTCCGCTGCCCCGGGGAAGACGGGGGGGCGCCCGGCGAACTTCGGCGGGATCTCGATCAGCGCTTTGTTGATGAGCACTGCGACTGGGTTCAGATCCGATGCGTGGGCTTCGAGGCCGAGCCGCTGGGCCTCAAGGGGGATGGTGCCGCCACCGGCGAACGGGTCGAGAATCGGCGGCGGGTTGCCGTCCGTGGAGGCGAGGATCTCCTCGCGGGCTCGGCGCAGCAGGTTCTCGTCGCCGGCGTTTTCCCAGACCACCAGTTGCTCAGGGCCCCGGCAAAGTCATGTAATTGCATGTCAGATGGTGTGAAGTAGGTCGATCGGCCGGTGCGGGTTGCGGCTGTGGTGCCGCAGGGCGGTGGCGATGCTGGTGTGACCGGCCAACCGGAGGAT
>NZ_JAALEG010000100.1 GCF_011058165.1 Rhodococcus aetherivorans | reverse complement strand
GTCGAGGCTGGGGTAGTGCTGGCGCAGGGCGTGGGCGAGGCGACGCACGTCGTCGGCGCCGGCGCCGGGGGCGGCGAGGCGCAGCCAGAGGTGCTGCCCGCCGGTGGGCCCGGACCGGGTGCGCAGGTGCGGAACACCGAGTTCCGCCAGCTGCGCGGCCAGCCGGTCGGCATCGGCGCGGGCGATCTCGGGGCCGTGGCGCCCGCTGTCGAGGTCGAACGCCAGCAGGCGGTAGCGATGGTCCGCGCCGGCCAGGTAGATCGCCCACGGAAATCCGGGCGCCTGGCTAGGCATGGCCATCGTGGTGGCGTACGTGTGGGTGCGATCCGGGTCGATCCGCACTCGGGCACGCGGCGACCAACGGCGCGTGCACACGTCGAAAAGGTGACGATTCGGTGCGGTGTCACCGGTGAAAGTGGCGACACGCGCAGCGATCGTTGGCTCTGATTCAGGGCGCGATGTACCCTGAGACCTGTCCGGCAAGACAGTCCCTTCGGGGATATGCGGTACCGAGAACGAGCGCCAACTCGTTCTCGCCAACTTCAGACGAAAGCCCTCGGCCTGCCCGCCGGGGGTTTTCGCATTTCAGTTGTAGTAACCGCTTCGGCTATGTGCTGGTGCGGCGGAGGACCCCGCCGCACTTTTCTATGCGGAGAGCGGCATCGGCATCACTTCCTGGTGGATTTCTCGTACAAGGTCCGGACGGCCGGCGAGGCTGGAGAGAAGGTCCGCTACGTACTGGCTGAGTGAGCTGGCACCGGAATTGGCTGCCATCACTTCCAGCACTTCGCGGACATCTTCCGGAACGCGGGTTTTCACTTCCTTGCGCGGCCCCTTGCTTGGCGTAGGCATGGTGTCGGCCCTTCCTCGTCACTGCTTCCGAACGCCCTTGATCTTGTCCCAGGTTGGTTCGGAAGAAGGGGAGCGACACGCCCCCAGTTCGCAACAGAAGTCATCCAGTGCAACATCGACCCTTTACTGATCGAGGCATGCGTGTGGAGTTATTTTAGTGATGAAATCTACAGACGTCGGATGTACTCCTGGCGTGTCGCACGGTCGCGCTCCCAGACTGCCTTAACGACCGAGAACTTCACCCCATAAAGCTTGGCCATGCTCGCCACCCGATCCTTGTCGTAGTCCTTGCGGCCCTTCTCGATACGCCCGAGCACGGTGGCCGAAATGCCGAGCTCTCGGGCTGCTTCTGCCTGCGTGAGGCCAGCCAGAGCGCGCAAATCGCTGAGCGTCATCCGGCCTTCCTGGATCGGAGCAAGGTCCGGGACGGTGACGCGCAAGACGTCGGCCACGCGCTTCAACAAGGGCGGGGTAGGGGCGGCCCGGCCGGTCTCCCAAGCCGAGACGGTCGCTTCCGAGACCTCCGCGGCATCAGCGAGGTCAGCCATCGTCATGTCGAGCGCTTGGCGGTATCTGCGCAGGCGAGCGCCACTGAAGCCGTGCATGCCGCTTCGAGCCAACTCCACTCCCTGCCCTGGATCCTCCTGTCGCCGCCCATTGTCTCGCCCCTTCTCGTTCCCTCGTAGCGCTAGTGTTTAAAATTCTGAGGTGCTAATCTACGGGTCAATTCCAGGACCCGCACTGAAGGTGCTGCGCCGAGGAGGGGGAGGGCCCGCCGTGTTGCGCGAACGCGCCGCTCTTGCTTACGATCCGCTCGCGCCCCTTCCGGGGGTTTCCCGAGGTCTGTCGTGGTCGGCTTCGGACGTAGCACTGACGCGATTGGCGGAGCTCTACCCAGAGCCAGCTACGGAACCCCGGGGAATCAACTTGCGCGTACCACCGAGTGCCGAACACCTGCGCCCAACACTCAATGAAGGGTGCGATCGGTCGTACCCGCTTCCGAACTGTGGCCGGCGACCCCTCGCGCCGCGTCCACTGCACCCGCTGACCTCAGGTCGTCGCTGCTCCGTCGACCTGGGGTCAGCGGCCCCGCTCAACCCGAATCCCGAGGGCAGCCAAGTCTTGATCGCACTCCCGGATCGTGAACAGCGACGTCGTGCTCAGTACCAGCAAAGGCTGCATAGGTTCCTGTGCAGCGTCAATCTTGTCGGCGAATGGGTCTCTCACGTGAGCCCCTCCACGCACACGAGTCCGCACAGCCGGTGCGTCGAGTGCCCGCCGCAACGGCTGAAGAGATCCAAGCGAAGGCGACCGATCCGGGATCCGTCAACCCGGAACCTTGCCTGGCACCCCAACGACAACGGACCCATACTCCGGAGTCGAAGCAACCGCTCTCTCCGAAGGTCGCTTTGCGCCGTATCTGGCTGTCCCCATTCCCTTCTCGGAACAAACAGGAATGACTGCTGGCGTTGGGAAACGGCTGTTCGGGAGGGAGAGAGATGAAGGGTTGGGGTACGCGGACTGTGGCCACCGTCGTCACCACGGCTGCGGTTCTGGCTGGTGTGGGTGGTCTGGTCCCGGTGCACGCGCAGACGAATTGGCTCGACGGGCTGATCGATGGGTGCCCGGATCTGTACGTCCTGGGGATGCAGGGCACCACGGAGTCCTCACCGGATGCGCCGGTGAAGGTCGACACCGGGATGCTGTCGAACATCATGGGACCGATGCTCGATCAGGCCCGTGAGCTGGGCGCGAGCGTCGATCGCGCCTACGTGCCGTATCCGGGATCGTTCGGGGGCCTGACCCCCGGGGGTAGCCGGTCGTACATCAAGTCCGTCACCGCGGGGGAGGAGAACCTGTCCCTGGCTGCGGAGAAGGTGCTCGAGCAGTGTCCGTCGGCCAAGCTCGCCGTGGTCGGCTACTCCCAGGGCGCTCATGCCGCCTCGAACTTCCTGCGGTCGGTCGGCAAGGGCACCGGGGTCGTTCCGGCCGGCGTGGTCGCGGCCGGTGCGCTGTTCGGCGCGCCGACCCGCAGCGCCGGATCGGGGTTGTTCCCCGGCACCTCGCAGAGCTCCCCGTCGCCGGTTCCCGACACCACGGGCGAGACGGTGAAGGCGCTGTCGTCGGTGGCGTTCACCGCCCCGGAAGGCGGCGGCATCGGCCCCGTCGCCGATCTGACCAAGGACTACGGCAGCTTGTCGGGTCGGGTGTCGTCCTGGTGCCAGACCGGTGATCTGGCGTGCGACGCCCCGGCGAACGCGCCGATCGTGCGGGCGGTGGTCAACGTCGCCGGGCAGGTCGAGGTCGGCGGTGATCCGTTCGTCGCCGTCGCCACGGTCGGCCGGGCCTTGGCCTCGACGGCGTTCACCACCGCCGTCGACGTGGTCAACGAGGACATTGCGGCTCCGAAGAACGCCCTCGAGGCGGTGTCGATCCAGCCGAAGAAGACCATCTCGCAGCGGCTGGCCGAAGCCTCCGATCCGCGGGCCACACCCCCGACCGGGCAGGACGTGACCGCGGCGTTGCTGAAGGTCGGTCTGATCGGCCTCAACGCCGCAGTCACGGTCGCCAAGAAGGTGCTCACCCCGGAGACGATCGCGGCGGTCGCGGCGGTCGGGCTGGCCAACCCCGCCGCAGCGTTCGGGGTGCTCGCCGCCAAGACGGTCGGTGTGCTGCCCGAGCTGGTTCCGCCGGCGACCTCGCAGCGGCTCGTGCGCCAGGCGTTCCAGGTCGTGGCGAACGAGATCGAGGCCAACCGGGACGCCTTCGATCTGGTGGCGATGACGACGCTGCGCAACGTCGCCGCCGAGCACGGCTCCTACGGGTCGGTCCCGGCCACCGCCAGCGGGCAGGCCCCGACACGATTCGTCGCGTCCTGGCTCGCCGCGGTCGCAGCCGACCTCGACGCCGCCACCTCCTCGGCCTCCACGTCGGCGGCTCCCACCTCCTCGGCCTCCACGTCGGCGGCTCCCACCTCCTCGGCCTCCACGTCGGCGGCTCCCACCACCTCGGCCACCACTACGGCGCGGCCGACGACCACCTCCGAGAACGTCTCGACCACGCCGTCGCAGACGGTCGCCTCCACCACCTCGGCACCGACCGCGACCACGACGCAGGTGGTCGATGCGGGACCGACGGTGCTCGAGCAGGGCGGCGTCTCGGCCGCCGCACTCAACTGATTCCCGCCCCGACACACACGAGAGAGAAGCGATCATGAGCACACATCGCAGGGCTTCGCGGCTTGCCAAGGCGAGCGTCGTGCCCGCCACGGCCGCAGCGATCGTGGCAGCAGGGTCGGGGCTGGCCTCGGCCGCTCCGGTCGAGCTGCCCGCGCAGGGCGGGGTGACCACCCCGGCCCCGTCCACCCAGGGCGGCACCACCAGCGCCCCGAAGCCGGCCCCGGCTCCTCCGGCCAAGCAGATCTACTGGACCCCGCCTCCCGCGCAGCAGCGTCAGTACGCGCCGCTGCCGGACTACAACTACGACACCAACCGTTACGAGCGGCAGTCCGCCCCGCCGCCGATCGACCCGATGACGCTGCGGGCGCCGCAGCCGGTCACCCCGGAGCCGATCTACCTCGCTCCGCCCGAGAAGATCATGATCGGCGATATCCACGTCAACCAGCCGAACTGGGTCACCGACGACGACCGCGAACGCACCAACAACACCGCCGGTCTGATCCGCTCCGAGGTGGCCACGTTCTACAAGTCGGTCGGTGTCGATGCCGGCCGCGCCGATCGGGTCGCTGCTGCGCAGATCGGTGCGACGGTGGCCGGTGCCGCAGCGGGTGCTGCGGCCGGGGCGGTTCCCGGCGCGCTGATCGGCGGCACCCTCGGCGGTATCGCCGGGGCTGCGGCCGGGGGTGTGGTGCCGCTGCCGATTCCGGTGCTGCCCGCGGTGACCACCGGGGTGGCCGGGACCGCGGCGGGCGCAGCGATCGGCGCTGCGGTCGGCGCGGTCCCCGGCGCGGTGGTCGGTGGCGCGGCCGGTCTGGCGGCCGGGACCGCGTTCGGTGCCGGTGACGACGAGGGCCAGCCCATCGAGGTCGAGTTGCCGGATGTGCACCAGGAGGCGCTCACCGAGCGGGCCGACGCCACGGTCGAGCAGTGGCAGTCCTCCGGTCCGGTCGGGCAGGCCGCGGCCGACGCCGTGCGCAGCGTCGTGACCGCAGCTCCGCAGGTCGATTCGCAGGTCCGTGAGTGGGTGAAGGTCCAGCCCGGTGGCGACGGTGTCGTCGCGGGAGCGGACACCGTGCTGACCATGTTCTTCGACGGTTCGCTCGGCACTGCCGCCGAGATGATCTCGTCCGCGGCCGCGGACGGCATCAACCCGGCCTGACCTGCCCGACCATCTCGCCGGTGGGGGCGGGTAGCTCCGCCCCCACCACCCGACGACGGAGGACACATTGTCGACCGGCAATCGAGGACAACTCTTCCCGGACGTGACCGAGCGGTACGGGCCGGAGCCGACTCCGACCGACGACACCGACACCGGATCGGTGTACTTCCCGATCCCCGAGGAGACCATCGACAGCGCCACGGTCGAGGCGGCGGAGCTCGAGCTGGTCGATGCTGCCTCCGTCCCCGATTCGTCCGGTGCCGACGATGATGCGGTCATCCAGACCGACCTCGAACCGATCGTCGAGGCCGATACCGCGATCCTGGCCGCACCTGCTGCGGCCCAGGACCCTTACATTTCCGCCGACCACGATGCTCCCGCGGCAACCGGCTACGCCGATCCCGCTGCTCACCACGACGATCCGGCCTCAGCAGAGGATCCGTATGCTGCGGCCCCGGAGTGGTTCCGCGCCCACATTCCGCGGGGTCCACTGGTGATTTCAGACCGTACCCGTGGGGGACTCAAGTCCGCGATCGGTCGCAGCCGTGCTCCTCGCCGCGCCCCGGCCGCGCCCGAGGTCGTCGAGCAGGCCGCCGCCCTGCCGGTCACCGACAGCACCCCCGCGGCCGCCACGACGGGCTCGGACCGGTCCCGGACCTGGATGTTCGTCGGTGGCGGTGTGGCTGCCCTGGCAGCGGTTTCCGCGGTGGTGGTGACCGTGATGAGCGGGGGAACCGACGAGCCGGAGACACCGCCGCTGCCGCCGGTCACCGCAGTGGCCTCGTCGTCGGCCGCCCCCACCACGACCGAGGCGGTGGCGGCCCCGGCGTGGTGCGCCCCGGTCACCGAGCCGGGTCGGGTCGTCGGCAACGGTCCCGGTGGCCGCGATTCCGGCCCTGCGGTGATCCAGGCGTTCGAGTACGCCTACTACGTCGAGCGGGACGGCAAGGCCGTCGCGGACCTGATGGTCCTGCCGGGCACCGATATTCAGTCGTTCATCGACGCCGTTCCGGTCGGGACCGAGCACTGCGTGAGCGTGCTGCCGACCGAGGACCCGAACCGCTGGTCGGTCGATGTGCTGCTGAAGTTCCCGCCCGTGGGAGACGAAGGCATCCACAAGCAGTGGATCACCACCCTGCCCGCCGACGGCGGGTTGACGATCGCGAACGTGGAGAACCGATGAACAACGTTGTTGCTTTTCGTCGTAGCCCGACAATCGAGCAGCCCGAACATCTCTCGGTCATCGTGGTGGCCGGCTCCGGCGCAGCGGGCGCGACCACGACCTGTTTCGGCCTGGCCACCGCCCTGCGCCTGGGCCTGGGCGCCGACGTCGCCGCGATCGACGGCACCTTCGGCGGCGGCAACCTGCTCGACCGGGTCGGCGTCGAACCGATCGACCCGGCCCGGGCGATCCGCCAGCTCGGCTCGCGCATGGCCGTCAGCAGCGCCGGGGCCGTCGTCGTCGGTCACGGCGACGCCACGGACACAGTGCTGGTGGACAGCCTGCTCGCCGACCGGCATCTCGCCCGCATCCACGACGTCGGAACAGCGTTGCGCTCACGGCGTCTGGCCCCGTTGCTCGAGGCCGGGGCCGCGATCGTGATCGTCGCCCCGGCCCGCTCGGAACCGCTGGCCCGGATGCGTGTCGGTCTCGAATGGCTCATCGGCACCTACGGGCGCGGCGTGCTGGCGCGCACGGTGGTGTCGGTCTCGCACCAGATGCCGCACCGCCTGGTGGATCTGGCACCGATCCGGGAGCACCTGGCCCCACGGGTCGCCGGCTTCGTCGAAGTGACCTTCGATGTGACCTTGGCGCGGCCGGGCACCGTCGATCACCGCCGCCTGTCGGTCGCCTCGATCGACGCCTGGACCGACGTGCTCGACACGTTGGGCCGCATCGAGGCCGGCCGCCACGACACCGATCACCAGGCCGGGGCGGGGGAGCTGGCATGAGCACCCGCGAACGCATCAGCGTCGAGGTGAGGGTCGATCCGTATCCGGTGGCTGCGCCCGGACCGGCGGTGTGGCTGCTCGGCGCGCACGGCGGGGCCGGGGTCTCCACCCTCGCCCAGTACTGGGACTTCGCAGGCGACGCGAATCACCAGTGGCCGTGCGGGGACGCCCGGGAGACCGAATCGCCGTATGTGGTGGTGGTCTGCCGCGAAACCATCCAGGGCCTGTCCAGCGCCCACGATCTGATCCTCGAGCACCGCAACCGGAATCTGGCGTGTGAGCTGCTCGGCCTGGTCACCGTCGCGAACGCGCCCGGTCAGCCCCCGAAGGAGGTGCGTCAGCTGCGCTCGATCGTCACTGGTGCGGTGCCGGCGCACTGGGTGATCGGTTGGCATCGCTTCCTGGCCTCGGCGGCCCGGTCGAGCCTGCCCACCTGGCGCGCCTTCGACGGCGTGCCCATTCACACCAAGGGAGCCGTGATCGCAGTTCCCGAGGACGTGATCGCTGCCGGCGTCGGCATCGTCACGGCAATCCAATCCGCCCTGCCGACCGTGTGGTCGGGGCAGTAGCCAGCACCTTCGAGCAAAGGACATGTGCATGTTCCAGACAGTCGTGGACACCGCGATTCTCGCGCAAGGCGCCGTGAATTTCGACATCAACCCGGAGGTGCCGCCGGGCGCGAACGGCCTGCTCAAGCTGCTGAACTGGCTGCTGTGGGGCGTGACGCTCGCGTGCGTGGCGGCCCTGATCTTCTCGGGCGGGAAGTTCGCGTGGGAGAAGTGGCAGCACGGCTCGGGGGACTCACCGAAGATGCTCGTCGGATCGCTGGTCGGGGCGATCGTCGCCATCTCCGCCAACCAGATCCTCAGCGCCGTCACCAGCGCGGCATAAGGCAGGGCGAGCGATGCAGGTGTCCGCACAGGGCGTGGTCAGCCCACCCCCCGACGTCCTCGAAGGGTTCCAGACGCTTCTGGGCTACGCGGCCGGGATCGTCTTCCTCCTGTGTGTGGCCAAGGTGATCTTCGTCGGCGCACGCCTGGCGTGGGACCACAAGCACGGCGCCGGCCTCGAATCCCCCACCGCGGCCGAGTTCGTCGCGGCGAACATCGGCGCGCTCCTCGCCGGCGGCGTGGCCGCCACCCTCGCCACGATCCTGCTGGCCACCGCACAGGGGCCCCAAGCCCAACAGCTCGGAGGCGGCCATTCCCCGACCGTCATCGACCAGCTCGAACAGCTCCAGCAACAGCAGCAACCCGACAACGAGGAGAACGAATGAGGAGGCGTCGGTGGGCGCGGGCCGTGGTGGTCGCGGTGGCGCTGGTGGCTGTGAGCTGCGGGGGATCGGAGACGACCGAGACCGCGGTGTCGCTGACCGACCCGCCGCAGATCGCTCGGTGGGTCACCGTCGGTGGCATCGAGGTTCCGATCGGCACCACCGACGGACCGCGAGGCGGCGAGTGGGAGCCCTTCGCCGGGTTCAGCCACACCCCGCAGGGCGCGGCCCTGGCGGCGATCACCCAGTCGGTGCAGCTGGCCACCGCCTCCGACCGCACCTGGCCGACGATCCTGGCCGGGGTGGCCGCCCCCGGCGAAGGCCGCGACCTGTACGCCGCCCACCGCGCCCTGGTGGAGATGTCGGGCACCGACCCCGAGACGGTGCCGACCATCGTCGGCTACACCCTCGCCGACTACAGCGACACCGCCGCCACCGTCGACGTCATCCAGCGGTTCTCCGACAACTCGCTCGCCTCCGCGACCACCCAGGTGGTGTGGATCGACGACGACTGGCGACTGAACCTGCCCAGCAACGACACCGCCACCATCACCGCCCTCGACGCGCTGCCGTCGGAGCTGGTCGACCTCGAGGAGACCCGCAAGTGACCGAGCAGAACACCACCGGCCAGACCGGGGACACGAACACTTCCTCACTCGAGGGCGCCGAGAACGAGCGCGCCTCGGCAGCAACGAAACTCACCATCGGGTTGGCGGCGGTGGCCGTCATTGTCGTCGTCGGTCTCGTGCTGAGCATCGTGATGCTCTTCCGCGGTGACGATGCCGAACCGCTGGTCTCGCTCGACCCGACCACTGACAACGGGGCTACCGCCCGACTCGAAGACCTCCAGTTCATGCCGGAACCCGTCTTCGACAAGCTCCACCGCGTCATCTACGTGCCGCTCGACCCCCACGGGGTGATCCTGTCCGACGCCCTCGCCACCGGGAACCGGCCCGCAGAGCAGGCACCGAGTGGGGTGATGCTCCAGCGCATCCACGGCAACATGGATCTTCCGTTCTCGACCTCCGACGGCCCCACCGGATTCACCGACAGCGGTGTGGCCACCGGGTTCGCGCGCACCCCGCAGGGAGCGGCGCTCGCCGCGGCCCACTACTTCGGGTACCTCGCTGCCGGCGACAACCGGGTCAAGATGCTCACCGAAGCAGGCCGGGTGTCGGACCCGACCGGTCAGTTGTCGACAGTGAAGCTTCCCGACAACACGCCGACTGGGGCGATGCCGATGGTCAACGTGACTTTCCATCCGGATCTGACTCTGGTGAAGTTCGGCGCCACCGTCGAGCGGCCGAGCGGGGCCACCGAGATCAGGGTGTCGAAGATCCCGGTGGTGTGGCGCGAGGGCACCGGATGGGTTGTCCAACTGGATTCGCCCGCCTTGGGTGGCGAGTTCGAGCCCATGTCGTCCGAAGGGTGGCAGCAGTGGTGGTGAACCGCAGCCTGCTCACCGGCATTCTTCGGCTGCTCGCTGTGATCTGCGCCGTTGCGGTCGTCGGTATCGGCGCAGCGGGTGCGGCATACGCGCAGGACACCGCTCCGTCCGGGGACTCGTCCGGCGGCAGCATCGACAGCACCGAGGTCGAGGAACAGACCGACGAGGACTCGGGATTCGACTGGCTCGAAACCGGTCTCGGGGGTGCGACCTGTGCCAACCCTCTTGGGGCTGCCATCAGCGGAGCCGTGGATATGTTCACCGATTCAGACGTTCCCGACTGCTTGGACGCAGCTGGCAACGTCGTCGATGCCGGAACGGGCGCGATCGAGGACGGCATCAATGACGCCGCTGCCGGCGCGGTCGAAAAGACTGCGCTGTGGATCGGCAATGCCGGTGTGGCGGTGTTGAAGTTCGCTCTCGGGTGGTGGATCACCGGCACCGAGATGGACGGGGACACCTTCCAGAGGACCGTGGCCACGGTCAACGACTACACCTTCTACATCCAGGTCGCCGCCTTGTCGTTGTCGCTGATCCTGCTCGGCGGGCGTCTGGCGCTGGCCCGCTCGGGGGCGATCCGCGACACCTCGGAAGAGGGCCTGAAACAACTGGCCCGCGCTGTGGTGCTCGCCGGGGGAGCAACGACGATGATCGTGCTCGGCACCCGTCTGGCCGATCAGGTGTCGGCGTGGTTCATCGGCAGTGCGGTCGGCTCCGATCCGTCCCGCCTGGCCGAAGCGATGGTGACGATCCAGCTCTATGCGGGTCCGGCCGGTGTCGGTTTGCTGTTCTTGATCGGCCTCATCGGGATGCTCGGCGGTTTGATGATGGCGTTTTTGATGCTGCTGCGCACCGGCATCCTGGTGCTCATGGCGGCGGCACTGCCCATCGCGGGTGCGGCCGGGGGCACGAAGGTCGGCAGCCAGGCATTCGAGAAGATGCTGGCCTGGACGATCGCGTTCTTGCTGGTCAAGCCGGTCGGGGCGTTCGTGATCGGGGTCTCGGCGATCCTGTTCCTCGAGGCCACCCCGACCATCACCGACCCCGAGAACGGGGACGGGTTCATGGCCCTGTCCGGGGTCATCACCTTGTGCGCCGCGGCCCTGGTGCTCCCGGCGCTGATGCGGCTGATCGTGCCGAACGTCGGCGCCCTCGGTGGCGGCGGCAGCGGCATGGCGGCCGCGGCCGGTGCGGCGGCGGTCGGCGCGAAGGTCGGCGGCATGATCGCCACCGGCGGTGCCAGTGGCGCAGCGTCCGGAGCGGCGACCACGTCGTCGACGTCGACGAGCATGGGCAACCCGCCCAGCGGCGCCCAGACCGGCGGCGCACCGTCCGGTTTCGGTACGGCAGGCGGGGGACCGGCCGGCAACCAGCAGGGCACCCCCTCCGGTGGCGGTGCCGGCGCGGCTCCGCAGGGCAACCAGCAGGGCACCCCCAGCGGCGGAGGGAATGGTCAGCCCGGCGGCAACACCTCCGGCACTCCCGGCGGCGGGTCCTCCGGTGATGCGGCGGCCGCGGCCGCGGTGGCGTCCGGTGCCGGTCGGCAGTTCCACCGAGGGGGCTTCGAGCAGTGAGCGAGGAGAAGACCTACAACACCTACGGCAACTGGCGCCGGCCTCGGGAGACCGGCATTCTCGGGGCCACTTTCGGCACCTCGATCGCCGCGATCGCCGCTGCGGCCCTGGTCATCATCACGGGCCTGTTCTTCGGCCTGAAGGTCACCGTGCTGCTGGCGGTCCCGATGATCGCCTGCTTCATCCCCCTGGTCATCTCCCGTGACGGGCGTTCCGGTTACGAAAGGGCACTGATGCGATTCCAGTTCTGGCGCGGCCGCCGTCGCGGTGAGCACACCTACGCCTCGGGCACGTTCTCCCGCGTCCCGGGGCGGGCGTACCGGCTGCCCGGGGTGCTCGCCGACACCGAGCTGTACGAGGGCATCGATTCGGACGGGCGCACCTTCGGGATGATCCACATGCCCAGCCGGGGTGCCTACACGGTCGTCTTCGACGCCTACCCGCAGGGTGCGGAGGCCGTCGATCAGGACGTGATCGACCACTACGTCGGCAACTGGGCGCAGTTCCTGTCCGCGGCGGGGGAGACCTCGGACATCCTCGCGGTGGTCACCACCGTCGAAACCCTGCCCGAGACCGGCATCGAGCTGTACGAGACGGTCCACCAGAACACCCGCGCCGATGCCCCGCAGCTGGCCCGCGACGCGGCCTACCAGCTCGCCACCGGGCTGACCACGGGCGGTATCCGTCTGGCTGCGCGGATCGCGATCACCTTCGAGGCCCAGACCACCGAGCGCAGGCAGGACCCCTCCGAGCAGGCCGTCGAGCTCGGCCGCCGGCTTCCCGGCTTGACCGCGGCCGCGGCACGGTCCGGTGTGCCGTGCTCACCGATGGACGCCGACGAGATCATGGCGTTCGTGCGCCGCTCCTACGACCCGGCCTCGCTCGTCGACGTGGAGACCGGCCTGCACTCCGGCGACGGCACCGGATTGACCTGGGAGGACTGCGGTCCCCGCACCGCCCACGAAAGCCCGGACGGCGGCAAATACGTCCACGACGGCGCAGTCTCGGTGACCTGGGAGATGCGCGAGGCCCCCAAGGGCGCGGTGACCGAACGGGTGCTGGCGCGCCTGCTGGCGCCGAACGAGGCGGTGCCGCTCAAGCGGGTGTCGGTGCTCTACCGGCCGCATTCGGCCGGCGATGCCACCGACATCGCCGACCGCGACTACCGCAACGCGATGGCCGAGGCCCACGGCGGCTCGCTCAAGAACGGCTCGATCGCCTCGGCCAAGTCGCAGATCGAGGTCGCCGCCACCTCGCAAGCCCGCATGGAGCAGGCCCGCGGTGCGGGCATGGTGCGCTTCGG
The DNA here is from genome assembly GCF_011058165.1 of Rhodococcus aetherivorans. Taxonomy (GTDB): domain Bacteria; phylum Actinomycetota; class Actinomycetes; order Mycobacteriales; family Mycobacteriaceae; genus Rhodococcus; species Rhodococcus aetherivorans. The sequence goes on along the minus strand of NZ_JAALEG010000100.1, from coordinate 8,182 downwards.
GGTGCTCATCACCGTCACCGAACCGGCCGGCAGCGCCGATGTGCCGAAGATCGACGCCCTCATCGAAGACCTCTCGCGCCAGAGCCGACTGACGATCCGCCGCTCCTGGTGCTGGCAGGCCGCAGCGTTCGCGGCCTGCCTCGGTGTCGGGGTCCTCGCCCCCGACCACACCACCATTCCCAGCTTCCTCAGCAACTGACACGCAAAGGGCTATAGGCATGAGTGCACGCAACGCCACGAGATCGTCGCGGCTGCTCACAGCGGAGAAGATCGCCAAGACTCTGCTGCCGGACGACGAGCTCTCCCGCCTCGAAGAGCAGGCCGCCACCGCAACCGGACTCAAGAAGGCATGGAAGAAAAGCCTGGTCACCCGCCAGTACAGTCGCCGGGCGACGGTGGAGCGGTTGACCCGAATCAACACCGACGGCTTCGACCGACAGGTCGCCGATCTCGACGCCCGCGGATTCGACGGCCCCGGCGGGGGACGGATGTCCACGGTGATGCCCCCGGTCGAATACCGCGGCACGAGTGTGCAGGTCGCCGGGATCTACCCGTGGATCGTCGGCGCGAAGGCCCCGCTGCTGGGCACCCCGCTCGGCCGGCACCTGACCACCGGCGCCGCAGTCGGGTTCGATCCGCTCTACGCCTGGACGATGAAGGCGATCACCGCCCCGTCCTGTTTCATCTGCGCCCTCAACGGCTTCGGCAAATCCACCCTGCTGCGCCGCATCGCCCTCGGCGACATCGCCCGCGGCACGCTCGTGCTCGTGCCCGGTGACGTCAAGCCGGACCTGCGGGTACTCGCCGAGCAGGTCGGCGGGCAGGTCAGCGAGGTCGGCTACGGCACCGGCGCGATCAACCCGCTGGGCCGCGGCCCGATCGGCGACGCGATCGAGCAGCTGCCCGCCGGTTCCCTCGAACGGGAGAAGGCCGAGTTCGCGCTGCATGCCCGCCAGCTCAACATGCTCTGCGCGCTGCTCGAGATCGTCCGCCGCGGCCCGCTGAAGGACTTCGAGGAAACCCTGCTGGCCTCGGCGATCCGGCTGCTCTACGCACCGGGCTCGCAGTTCGACAACGCTCATGCGGCCCGGATCGAGGACCTGCTGACGCTGATCGCCGCCGGCCCGGACGAGCTGAGGGACGACGCGGTGGCCGACACCGACGAGGAATACCGCGGTCAGATCAAACCGCTGTTGCGCTCGCTGCGCGCGTTGGTCAAGGGCCGGTTCGGGGAGACCTTCAACCGGCACAGCACCGTGCGGATCGATATCGCCAAGCCGATGGTGGACCTGGACATGTCCTCGGTGCCGCCGGGGGACGAGTTGATGCGGGCCGCGGTGTTGCTCGCCGGCTGGAACGAGGCGTTCGCGGCGGTGGAGGCGGCGCACATCCTGGCCGACAACCAGGTGCCCGGCGCGAAGTCGATCGCGGCGCACATCATCTTGGACGAGGTGTGGCAGGTGATCGCGACCGGCAGCTCGGCGGTGGCGCGCCTGGATGCGGTGCAGCGGTTGCAGCGGTCGATGGGTGTGGCGCTGACGCTGGTCACCCACTCGTTGGCGGACTTCGAGAAGGTCGGGGCGTTGGGCATGATCGAACGCTCCCGCGCCCGGATCGTCGGCCCGGTCCCCGAGGCCGAACTCGACCGCCTCGCTCACTTCATGACGTTCTCGCAGGCCGAACGCGCGATGGTCACCGGCTGGGCCAACGACAGCACCTCCTCGGTGGAGGAGAAGAAGGCGCTGCGCCAGGCGCGCCGCACGAGCTCCGGCGACGACGGCACCGGCGCAGTCGAGAGCAAGCGCACCGCGGCCGGTGTCGGGCATTTCCTGCTCAAGCTCGGTGAAGGTGCGACACCGGGCACCCCGTTCAAGGTGTGGGTGCCCCAGGCAGAACGGGATTCCGGGATTCACGACACCGATGCCCGTCTGCGGGCCGCCGACGAAGACCGGGACACGGAGTTCGCAGCATGAGCCGGCGTCAACGTCCCGGCCGCCGCCGATACACCCTGGTCGACGAGCGCACCCGCGAGGCCGCGATCGAGGCGGTCCTTCAGCGCATGCAGGCCGGGGACAGCTTCACCGCCGCCACGCGAGCCGCCGCCCTCCAGCTGGAGGTGGCCGAGACGACGGTGCGGGGCTGGGTCAACCGCTCCGGCCGCCGCCCCCGCCGCACCGCACGCGATGTCGCCGCCCTGGAAGCGGAGCTGGCGCTGGCACAGGAGCTGAACCGGGCGCTGGCACGCAAGCACGGAGTCGCCGCCGAGGATCTGAGCCTGCGGTGACCGACAAGGGGGGCACCGGGCTGATCGCGCTGATCCTGGCGCTTACGCTCATTCCGTTCTTCCTGCTCCTCGTGCTCGTGATGGGGATCCAGGACGAGGAAGACCGTCAGACCGGCACGACCTGCCTCGGCCCCGGCTCCGGCCTCGGGTCCGGGGACCGGCTCGCCCCGAGGGGCTCGTTCCTCAAGCCGGTCGATCCCTCCGCCGTCACCCTCACCTCCAGGTTCGGTGAGCGGTGGGGGACCCAGCATCAGGGCATCGACCTGGCCGGGGCCATCGGCACCCCCATCTACGCCTCGGCGGACGCGGTGGTGCGCCATGCCGGCCCCGCCTCCGGGTTCGGGCAGTGGGTGGTCCTCGACCATGTGCAGGGTGGGCAGTTGGTGTCCACCGTGTACGGACACATCGACACCTACACCGTCGCCGCCGGTGAGCAGGTCCGCGCCGGTCAGCAGATCGCCACCCTCGGCAACCGGGGGGAATCGACCGGCCCGCACCTGCACTGGGAACTCTGGCCCGGCGGCTGGGGCACCGAAGCGGTGGATCCGCTGCCGTACTACGACTCCGCCCCCGCACCGGGACAGTCCTCGGCCGGGCCGACCACCTCGGTGCCGCCGGCCCCGTCCCAGGGGAATCGGGCGCAGCCGTTGCCGTTGTCGGCGGGCTCCGAGCAGGGCCTGCAGGTCGATGCGAAGAAACTCGCTCGGGCGATGCAACTGACGTTCGGCGACCGGATCGCGGGCCTCGGCGGGTGGCGCGCCGACGGCGGCTACGCCACCGACCACACCGAAGGCCGGGCTGTGGATGTGATGATCCCGAACCACCGCTCCGGCGACGGGGTGGCCCTCGGGGACGAGATCACCGACTACATCCTGGCCAATGCGGAGTTCTTCGACGTCGAGTACGTGATCTGGCGACAGACCTACTACCCCGCCGGCGGTGCCCCGAGTCTGATGGAAGATCGCGGCAGCGAGACCGAGAACCACTACGACCACGTGCACGTGTCCGTCCGGGGACAGGGCACCGACGAGACCCTGGTGTCGTGGGGATCGCTGCCCGGCGGCCGCGGCAACGCCACCGCCGCGGCCGCCGACTGCCTCATCTCCGGGGAAGGGGTGGGCGACTACCTCGCCGACGGCACCGTGCCGGACGAGTACGCGGCGTGGCTCGAGCGGGCCGGGTCGATCTGCCCGCAGATCACACCGTCGCTGATCGCCGCCCAGCTCGCCGCCGAGAACGGCTTTCGCCACGGAGACTCTGCGCCGGTGTCGGTGACCGGAGCGATGGGACCGGCGCAGTTCATGCCGGGCACCTGGGCGAGTTACGGCCAGGACTACGACGGCGACGGCCGGGTCGATGTGAACAGCATCGGCGATGCCGTCATGGCCCAGGGCCACTACATGTGCACCATCGCCGACACCATCGACGGCTGGATCGACGACGGCACGGTCAGCGCACCGAACGGGCGCACCGAGCTGTATCTGGCCGGCTACAACGCAGGCGAAGGCGCCGTCCTGAACTCCGGCGGGTTCCCCACCGGACACACCGACTACGTGGTGCAGACCCGCCCCTACGCCGACAAGATCATCGCCGCAGAACCGCAGTACCGGGCGATGAGCAACCAGTGAAAGAAGGCAAGCCCGTGAGGATCACACGAGTCACCGTCGCGGCCGTGTGCACCGCGGCCGCCGTCGCCCTGGCGGGCTGCGGCAGCGACACCCCCGACGACCAGCACGTGCATGAGGGCAGCGACGACCATCAGGTGATCGAGCCGCTCTCACCCCAGCAGATCGACGCCGACGACACTGCGATCACCGCCATGCAGATGATCCTGTCCTGGCAGCCGGCGATCGACGAGAGCAAGGCCGACGCCCTGATCCGGGCCACGCCGTATCTCGGGGGGGACCTGCTCGCCGTCGCCGAATCCGGCAGCCGTGCCGAAGTCCGGTCCGATGCCGACTGGCAGCAGTGGGCCGCGGCGAAAGACGCGGTGACGGCGGTCTGCGCTCATTCGGATACCACCCCGGCGGCCCCGGCCGGGATGCGCACCGTGGTCATCGACGTGATCTGCACTCAGACGGTGCTGCACGCCGGCGGGCGCAGCACCCGCCTGACCCCGCAGCTGTGGCGCACCACCACCGTCCGCACCGATGACGGGTGGCGACTGACCGACTACCGCTTCCAGCAGTAGAAGGGGCACACGACGATGACACACACCCGACGCGACCGGCCCCGCACCTCCTCCAGTGCGGACGAGGTGTTCCTCACCGCGTTCCCCTTCGTCGCTGTGGCGGCGTATCTGCCGACGATCGCCTACAACACCGGCGGGGGCCAAGATCCCACCTGGAACCCGATCGGCCTGCTGTTCGCCCTGGCATTCGGGTCGACGAGCTGGCCGGCCGGGGCAACCATCGTCCTCGGCGTCGAGCTGGTCCTGCTGGCGGTGCTCGCCGTACTCGCGTGGTGGGTGCTGCGCCGGTTCGGTGTCATCGAGACCGTGCAGGGCAAGCAGTTCGAAAAGCGCATCGACCGCCTCGCTCGCACGATGGTCGACCCGCGGGAAGTCGATGAGGCCGACCCGAAGTACCTCGCCGCCTCCACCGAACGGCTCGCCCCGACCATCTCGAAGAACCATCCCGGCTATCTCGGTATCCCCCTCGGCCATACCGTGGTCGGTAATCGATCCTTGCGCATGACCTGGGAATTCGTGGCGATCGCGTTCGCCGGCGCCCGCATGGGTAAGTCCGCATCGTTCGCTATCCCGGCGATCTGCCACGCCCCGGGGGCGGCGCTGGTGGCCTCGAACCGCGGCGATGTGTACTCGCACACCGTCGGTCTCCGCCGCCAGAGCGGGCGGGTGTGGGTGTTCGACCTGCAAGGGGTGACCACCGGTAACCGGCAGCAGCGAGCGAGCTTCTGGTTCGATCCGCTGCGCACCGTCACCGACCTGCCCTCTGCTGCGGCGGTGTGCGGCTACTTCATCTCCGCCGCCACCGACGCCGGCGCCCGCGTCGATGCCTACTTCGACGGCAACGCCCGGGACCTGTTCGCCTCCTACCTGCTCGCCGCCGCCCTGGCCGGCGGGGACATCCGGCATGTGGTCGAGTGGCTGACCCACACCCAATCGCAGATCCCCCCGGCGGTGCTCGAGCAGCACGGCTACCCGGAACTCGCCCGCACGATGCGCGGCAAGCAGGCCGTCAACGCCAAACAACGTGACGGCTTCTACGACATGGCCCGCCGCTTCCTGTCCCCGCTGGACGAACCCCGCTACGCCGACGCGGTCCTGCCGAACCGCCGGGTGGTCATCGGCACCGACACGAACGGCCAGGTCACCGTCACCCCCGGCCGCCGCGTTCACGACCTGCCGGAATTCCTCGCCGACGAGTTCGTCAAGCGCACCGACACGATGTACGCGATGTCGAAGGACGGGCCCGGCTCGTCCTCGGCGATCTCGAGTGCCCTGGTCGGCCAGATCCTCACCTGCGCCGAGGAATACTCCGAGCAGCAGCAACCGGAACGGATGCCGCTCCCGCTGACGGCGGTGCTCGACGAGGCCGCCAACATCTGCAAGATCGAGGACCTGCCCCGCTGGTACTCACACTTCGGTGGCCGCGGCATCATCCTCATCACCTTCTTCCAGTCCCCCTCCCAGGGCGAGAAGGTCTGGGGCCGCGAAGCGTTCAAAGCCATGGTCGATGCGTGCAGCGTGATCTGGTACGGCGGCAACGTCGAAGACGACGCATTCCTGTCCGGCCTGGTCGATGCCGTCGGCACCCACTACGTCGACACCGAATCCCGCAGTCGCCCCGCCGGCTTCTTCGCCAGCAGTCAGGCCAGCGTGTCGAGCAGCTGGCAGAAGGAAACCATCTTCGAAAAGCGGGACCTGCGAGCACTGCCGAAAACCCGCGCCCTCGTCACGATCGGTGGCTCCACCCCGATCCTGGTCCGCAAAGCGTTCTGGGGGGACTCGCCGTTCGCCGAGGAGATCCGCCAGTCCAAGCAGGAAAGCAAGCAGCTCGGCCCCGCCCAGCAGAAAGCCCTGCCCGTCGGTGAATCCGAACGGCCTGCTGTGGTTGCCGACATGGTGGTGCCGTCCGAGGAACAGGCCGACACTGCACCTATTCCCCTCGAGCCCACGCCCGAGACTTCTCGCGCCGACCGGCTCTTCCGCTCCGAGTTTCTGACAAAGGACTGAACATGGTCGAGGTCAACACCGCAGCGTCCGACGAGTGGGCCACCAGCAACGAAGCACCCGACGGTGATGAGTACGAAGACGAGTACGAGCCGGACGAGGACACGGACGAGGACGAGACAGACGAGCCCGCCGACGAGTACGAAGACGAGACAGACTCACCCCAGAAGAAGGAGCCGAAGTTCGCCAACGTCATCGAGTGGGTCAACGGCTTCTTCCTGCCAGTGATCCGCCGCCGGATCAGCGACAACGACGGTGGGCTGTCCTGGGACCCGAGATGGTGGGCGTATCCGGAGGTCGTCGCCCGACTGACCGCCCTGCACCAGGCCTGGGAGGAAGCGCGGGTGTCGGACTCGATGTCTGCGATGTCCTCGTGGTGGATCCAGCACCTCGAACCGCACCTGCGGGTCATCCTCGACGGCGACACCGGACCGATGGCCAACGCCAAAGCCGACCGAAGCTTCATGGGCTGGCCGGCCATGCCCGCCGACCCGGTTCCCTCCAACGTTATCGAGAACATCCTCAACTACTACGGCTAGAAGGCAGTGAGCACCCAAATAGGCCCCGGGCTGAGACTGACGAGCCCCAACAGAAACTCGCGGAGAAGCATCCCGAGCCGGGCACCGGCCCACTGCCGATAGCACCCTCTTAGGATCCGAAGGTCTTTTGTGATCGTCGATCTGAGGTGTAGTAGCAATGGTGAGTGTCGCCGAAGTGGAATCGGCTCGGGCAGACGTGTTCGCTGAGGTTGTCACCCGACATGATTCGGAAGAGCTGCGGGATCCTCCGCACTGGTTGGACATGCTGGCAGAACTGAAGAAGACAATGCCAGGGTTGCCGACGTTGTCGTTGGACACGGTCGTGTGGGAACAATCGCTGTCGAGCAGGGGGCGCGGCGTCCGAGGTCGTGGAAAACCGCCGCTGGTGAAGAGGCACACGGTGCGCGATGGGTTCGCCGATGGCAAGCCCGTTGCCCGCGTGGCGCACGCCCTAGCCAAACGGCACGGTGTCGATGATCTGACGCCGTGGCCGGTGAACGCAGTCGTCAACGCCAAGCTGTTGACAGTACCTACCGAAACCTTCACGCCGTCGATGCTGACTGCGGCGGCGATGCCGCAGGTGGTGGAGGCATTGACACGAAGGGCGCAGAACGAGTTGAAGGTGCTCGCGCCGGCGCTGCTGTTGGAGAAACAGAGTCGCACCTACCTCGAGTCGAATGGAACCCGGATCGGCAGGCTGCTGGCGGACTCGTGCCGCAGCTACGGGGTAACCGGCCCGGGTCCGTACATGACGCTGTTGGCGCGGAACTGGTCGATGCTGTATTGGGTACAGGCGGTCGCCGCGGCCGGTCACGTATTCGTCGAAGACGAAGGCAGCCACGACCTGTTCTTCGCAGATGGCATCGCTGCACAGAAGATCCTGCACGACGACATGCCACGTGACGAGTGGGACGGAACGCTGCCCTCGCCATCAGGTGTTCTGCTTGCCGTGACAGACCCTGAAATCGACAAGCACGGTGGGGTACTGCTCGCATGGCGAGATGCCGGCACATACGTAGATCTCGTACGCATCGCGAGGGTAAGTCCCGGGGAGTGGTGGGAATCGGCTGAGGGCATCGGTCCAGGTCCGCGGCGTGTCGTTCCCGCTCTGCGGGTGGGCCATCGCGTAGTGATCAACGAGTTACCTCTCACAGTGACTCACAG